>CAJWAR010000017.1 GCA_913020445.1 uncultured Rhodospirillaceae bacterium | reverse complement strand
ACCACCGGTGCCAGAAACTCTACATCAAACTGGTACATAACATGGGGGCTAGACAGATAATGTAACCCATTGATATTAAACAATAAAATCTCTGTGGGTCATTCCCACTCAATCGTGCCCGGTGGCTTTGACGTGGTGTCGTAGACCACCCGGTTGATACCGCGGACTTCGTTGATGATGCGATTGGTGACGCGGCCGAGGAATTCCATCTCAAACGGATAAAAGTCCGCTGTCATGCCGTCGGTTGAGGTCACGGCCCGGAGCGCCAAGACGTAATCATAGGTTCTGGCATCGCCCATGACACCGACCGTTTGCACCGGCAGCAGCACTGCAAACGCCTGCCAAATCTCGTCATAGAGGCCGGCATTGCGGATTTCTTCGAGATAAACCGCATCGGCGCGTTGCAAAATATCGATTTTTTCTGGTGTGATGCCGCCCGGCAGCCGGATCGCGAGGCCGGGTCCGGGGAAGGGGTGGCGGCCGACAAAGGCATCCGGCAGGCCAAGCTCCCGGCCAAGCTCGCGCACTTCGTCTTTAAAGAGTTCGCGTAACGGTTCGACCAAATCCATATTCATCCGTTCCGGCAGGCCACCAACATTATGATGCGATTTAATGATGACGCTCGGTCCGCCATGGAACGACACGCTTTCGATGACGTCCGGGTAGAGCGTGCCCTGGGCGAGAAAATCCGCGCCGCCGATCTTATTGGCCTCCTCTTCAAAGACATCAATAAAGGTGGAGCCGATAATTTTGCGCTTTTTTTCCGGATCGCTGACGCCCTCAAGCTTGCCTAGAAACAGATCAGCTGCGTTCCGATGCACCAGCGGAATGTTGTAGTGATCGCGGAACAGGCTGACGACTTCATCCGCCTCGTTCATCCGCATCATGCCAGTATCGACAAAAACACAGGTGAGTTGATCGCCAATCGCTTCATGCAGCAGCACGGCAACAACGGAAGAATCAACGCCGCCAGAGAGCCCGCAAATGACGCGGCCTTTGCCCACTTGTTCGCGGACTTTGGCGATCTCTTGTTCTTTAAACGCTGCCATCGTCCAGTCGCCACCACAGCCGGCTACCCGGTGGGTGAAGTTTTCCAGTAACTGCGCGCCATGAGGGGTGTGAACGACTTCAGGGTGAAACTGGACGGCGTAAAATTTCTTTTCATCATTGGCGATGGCCGCATAAGGCGCGTTCTCGGAGGTGCCGACAATGCGAAAGCCGTCAGGCAGAGCTTCGACCCGGTCGCCGTGGCTCATCCACACTTGCTCTTTATTGCCGACATCCCAAACGCCGTGAAAGAGCTCACAGTCATCGGTCACATCGACCATGGCACGGCCAAATTCTTTCTCTTCAGAGCCCGCGACTTTGCCGCCCAATTGCTCAACCATGGTCTGCTGGCCATAACAAATTCCGAACACCGGCAAATCCATATCGAACAGCTCATCCGGTGCCCGTGGCGTATCAATATCGGTAACCGAGGCCGGGCCGCCAGACAAAATAATACCCTTTGGATCGTAATCGAGGATCGATTTCTTGGTGACTTTATTGAAGGGATGGATTTCCGAGTAGACGCCGCTTTCCCGCACCCGGCGCGCGATTAATTGCGTTACCTGGGAGCCGAAATCGATAATTAATATGCGGTCAGTCATAAGCGGACTCTTACCCGAGTCGCAGCTTGATGGAAAGAGGCTATTTACGAGCTAATCATGCCCGCGCGGCCGCCAGTGGATTGGTCTGTGGAGCGGTTTGCGCATACATGCTGAGCGAAAACCATTTTGGGAAATTACGCACTTGGCGCAAGTCGCCTTCAAGTTTCAATGAGCCGTCACGCGTTGCATCGCCCAACCGCCGCCGGCCCATCCAAACTTCGGTGAGATCGCGAATATGCGCCTTGACATAAAGATCAATTTCATAGCCTGGATCTTTATTGCAGAGGTCGGCTTCGCCATCCTCAAACATCAGCCACCAGCGTTTTTGCTTCGACTTATAGCCATGCAGTTCGAACTCAACCACGACCCGCTTATCATCCGGCATAAAGCGGCAATCGACATTGCGGCGGATGTCCCACATTAACAGTGACGGGTCGAGATGTTCTTCGGTATATTCATGATCGAGCCATTTCTGTGACCACAGGCCAAAGGCTTCGATAATCGGGCGCAGTTCCTGGCCGCCTTGGCTCAGAAAATAATCGTGGCCTTTGCCGTTTTCGGCGGGCTGGCGCTCAACGATGCCGGCAAATTCCAATTCGCGCAGCCGGGTTGACAGCAGCGAGGGCGACATTAAGGGCAGGCCCTTTTGCAGATCGCTGAAACGATGGCTGCCCATAAGAAGTTCGCGGATCACCAGAGGCGTCCAACGCACGGCTAAAATCTCAGCCGTCATGGCGATAGGGCAGAATTGACCATAATCTGTTTTGCGTGCCATTTACTTGTTCCCCTATAAGTTATTGTTATTTAACAATAAAAAACACTACAAATTTCATACTATAATAAAAAGCCTCTCCTTTGCAATATGCAGCCACTGAATTTTGATAACGATTTGTTTACAGGAGAACTGCTATGGACGCTCACATGACCAAACAAATGAGAATTACCGATTACTTGGATATAATCGAGGAGATCGGTCCAGACTTTGCTGCCCGCGCAGCAACTCGTAATGAAACCGATGAATTTGTTGCCGACAATTTCGCCGATCTGAAAGAACGTAAGTTTTTCTCAGCCATGGTGCCGCATGAATTGGGTGGCGGCGGCGTTGCACATTCCGAGATGTGCACGATTATCCGCAAGATTGCACATTACTGCCCGTCGACCGCACTGACACTTTCCATGCATCTGCATCTGATTGCCGCCAGCCGTTTCAATTATCACAACGGCAATCCCGGCCAGGTACTGCTGGAGAAAGTTGTTGCCGATGAACTGATCATGGTTAGTACCGGTGCTGGTGATTGGCTTAATTCCTCCGGTGAGATGACCAAAGTTGATGGCGGCTATCTGGTTAATGCCAAAAAAGGTTTTGCCAGCGGCTCACTCGCCGGCAACATCTTTATGACTTCATCTTGCTATAAAGACCCGGAAGAAGGCTGGCAGGTGCTGCACTTCCCGATCCCAAAAACCGCTGAAGGCGTGAGCATTGAAGAAAACTGGCAGGCGATGGGCATGCGCAATACGGGCTCGCACATGGCTGTATTTAAAGATGTTTTTGTGCCGGAAGAAGCGGTGGGACTTAAACGTCCGCGCGGCGAGTATCACCCGGTATGGAATGTCATTCTCACGGTGGCTTTGCCGTTGATCATGTCGGCTTATGTCGGCATTGCTGAAGCAGCGGCTGACATAGTCCGAGACAGCGCCCGGAAACGGACCAAGAATCACAAGCTCGATGGTCATTTGCCCTATTTGTTTGGTGAGATGGAAAACTCTCTCATCACTGCGCAGGTTATGCACAAAAACATGGTCGCCATCACCAATGATTTTGAGTTCACGCCCTCAACTAATATGGCGAGCGATATTCTGGCTCATAAAACAGTGATCGCCAATGCAGTATCGGCGACGACCACCAAGGCCATTGAAGCGTCCGGTGGTTACGGTTACCTGCGGGTAACACCGCTCGAACGCTTGTTCCGGGATAGTTTCGCCAGTCAATTTCATCCGCTGCATGAGAAAAAGCAGCATTCCTTCACCGGCCGTCTGGCGATGGGCCTTGATCCGGTTGAAGTCCCTGAATTTGATTAACTAATATCACCCCTCACCCCAACCCTCTCCCTCAAGGGGAGAGGGGGAAAGGAAGGTAAAAACCCAAATATCTATTGTGGCGTTGTAACGCCCGCGACTGCGGGTCGTCGCTTATGCGACGTAAGCCAAGCTTGCGGAGGCAAGCGCCCGGCGCCTGAGGGGACAAAATATGTCACCCCAGTCGAGGTCGTCCTGAATCCAGGGCGGCTTCGAGGTCTTCCCAGCCATAGGCGTTTTCGCTGAGGATCGCGCCCCAGAGTTTTTCTTCGCGTTCGCCGACGCGTTTGCCGCCCATGACTTCGTAGAAAAAGCGGGATGGGTTGAGGCTTAAGACCCAGATGACGGCGGCGTTATAGCCTTGCGCCACCATCAGGTCGAACAAGCCCGCCAACAGGTGTTCGCCATGGCCCTGGTTCTGGTGATCCGGATGCACATAGAGCGTATAGACCTCGCCGTCATAGGTGCTGGTGCGGTCGCGGTTAAAACCGGCACTGCCGACTCCGATGACTTTGGCTTGGTCGTCTTCTAGCACTAGTATTTTTTCTTCAGCCGGACCGTCAGCGTGACGGATGGCGCGCGCCCACATCACCATTTGACGTTCGGGCGACATCTCGATCAAAACTTTATCGGGTAATATGCCGGCATAGGTCGAGCGCCAGGTCTCGACATAGACATCGGCAATTGCCTGAACATCACCTTCTTTGGCAGGGCGTATTCTAGCGATGGCGCTTCTCCAGCACGGCGGCGAAAAATCCGTCGGTATCATGCCGTGCCGGGGTTAAAGAAAGGTAAGTATTGTCACCATAGAAATTTTCCGGGCCATCGGTGCCGATCGCCGCCTGCCAGACTTCTGGAATTGGCAGAACGCGAAAGTCCGGGTGGTCGGCTAAAAACCAGGTGATTTGATCTTCGTTTTCACTCGGGAGAACCGAGCAAGTGGCATAGATCAACCTTCCGCCAGGGATTACCAATTCGGCTGCTTGGGTCATGATTTTTTGCTGCAGCGCCACAAATTCTTCCAGGCGTTCCGGTGTCAGCCGCCATTTCTGGGCCGGTGCGCGCCGCCAGGCACCGGAGCCGGAGCAGGGCACATCGGCCAACACCCGCTCGGCTGTGCCCGCATGATCTTGGAACCAGGGATCATCATCGCCGGAAATGTGGTGCCGCGTCACATTGGAGACACCACCCCGCCGTAGCCGGGGTTTCATTTTTTTGAGCCGGTCTTCATCTGGATCACAGGCGATCAGCGGGCCGCCATCTTTCATCGCTGCACCCAGCGTCAAGGTCTTGCCGCCACCCCCAGCACACAGATCGATGGTTTTCATATCCGCTTTAGTGTCGACGAGAAGTGCAACAATTTGCGAGCCTTCGTCTTGAATTTCAATAAAGCCGCCTTTGAAAGCGGTCGAGGCTTGCAGATTAACCCGGCCTTTTAGGCGCAGACCCAATGGTGAATAGGCGGTTGGATCGGCTTCGATTTTGTCTTTTTGCAGGACTTGCAGGGCACGGGCGCAATCGCCTTTCAGCGTGTTGACGCGAAGATCGAGCGAGGCCGGTTGGTTGAGCGCCGCTGCTTCTGTTTGAAAATTATCTCCCCACTGCGCCGCCAATATCTCGGCAAGCCACTCCGGCAGTTCGGTGGCAACGGCGGCGGGGTAATCCGCGTCGTCAAATGACTTGTCTTTAAGCTTATCCAACAGCGCCGTTTCATCCCCGGTCAGCGCGCCCGGCGCATAACCGTCACCATTGAACAAGGCACTAATGTCATCCTTGGACAGATTATCGTTCAACTGCAAATCGGCGAGTATTCTACGGCGCGGGGAGGGCGTTGCTGCATGCCAATCAAGCCGGGCCTGACGTCGCAGGATATCGAACACGCGGCCGGTAATGGCGCGGCGGTCTTTGGAACCAATATAGCGCCGTCCGCGCAAGTAAGATGACACCACATCATCGGCAGGCGATTTGGAGCGCTCTATTTTTTCAAGGATTTCGATTGCCGCAGCAACGCGGGCACCCGGTGTCATAATTGGGTCATCTAGCTAGCCGTCAACCCGATAGTTCGGTGCTTCCCGGGTGATGGTGACATCATGGACATGGCTTTCGCGCAAACCCGCTGCCGTGATTTTGCGGACTTTGCAATTCTGCTGCATATCAGCGATCGTCGCGTTGCCGGTATAGCCCATCGACGAGCGCAGGCCACCAACCATCTGGTGGATGACATTGGTGACCGGGCCTTTATAGGGCACGCGGCCCTCGACGCCTTCCGGCACGTATTTGAGATTGTCGGAAACCTCTTCCTGGAAATAGCGATCAGCTGAGCCTCGTGCCATGGCGCCGAGCGAGCCCATGCCGCGATAGGATTTGTACGATCTGCCTTGATAGAGAAAAACTTCGCCGGGGCTTTCTTCGGTACCGGCAAACAGCGAGCCGATCATGACGCAATCAGCGCCAGCGGCAATTGCTTTGGCGATGTCGCCGGAATATTTAATGCCGCCATCGGCAACGACGGGTATGCCGGCTTTTTTACAAACTTCGGCGGCCTCCAATACAGCGGAGAATTGCGGCATGCCGACGCCGGCGATCATCCGTGTGGTGCAGATCGTGCCCGGCCCGATACCGACTTTGATCGAATCGGCGCCCGCATCGATTAAGGCCTTGGCGCCATCTGCCGTCGCGATATTTCCGGCCAGAACTTGGCAGTAATTACTGAGCTTCTTGATCTTCTCGACTGCACCCAAAACGCCGGTTGAATGACCATGCGCCGTGTCGACCACGATCACGTCAACCTCGGCATCAAGCAACTGCTCGGCGCGTGCCAAGCCGGCCTCACCAACCCCCGTTGCGGCGGCGACCCGAAGGCGGCCTTTTTCATCTTTACAGGCATCCGGAAAGGCCTGTGCCTTTTCCATATCCTTAACAGTGATGAGACCAACGCAGGCAAAATTGTCGTCGACGACAACCAGCTTTTCGATCCGGTGTTGATGGAGCAGGCGCTTGGCTTCTTCCAATTCGACGCCTTCTTCAACGGTTACCAGCGGCTTGTCGTCGCTATGGCGGGTCATGAGTTCGTACACTTTTTGTTTGGGATCAGTGGCAAAGCGAACATCACGGTTGGTCAAAATGCCGACCAGTTTGCTATCGCCTTCCTCGACGACAGGAAAACCGGAAAATCCGTTGCGATCCATCAAGGCTTGCGCATCGGCGAGCGTTGCATTGGGTTCAATGGTTATCGGATTAACCACCATGCCCGATTCAAATTTCTTCACTTTTTTAACTTCGGCAGCCTGTTCATCGGCTTCGAGGTTTTTATGGATCACACCCATGCCGCCGGCCTGGGCCATGGCAATCGCCAATGCGCTCTCTGTGACCGTATCCATGGCGGCGGAAAGCAGCGGAATTCCAAGCTCAATGGATTTAGTCAGCCGAGTCTGTGTATCGGTATGAGCGGGCAAGACATCTGATGCTGCGGGTTCGAGCAATATGTCGTCAAAGGTAAGTCCGTCGCGGATTTCCATGCCATCTCCAATTCTTGAGTTGGCAACGCATCATACAGAGAAAGTCTATAAAGCCAAGTCGCTATGTGGTGAATTAGAAAAGTTATTAGAACCAAGAGTTTGCGGGCTTATTCGGTATTTCTGCCGCGATAGTTTTGGGCGACGACAAACATTTCCGCCGACTCGTTCCGGCTTGATGGCGGCTTGGCGTGGCGGACGTTGGCAAAAGCGCGTTTCATGTCAGTCAATAAGGTCTGTTCCGTGCCGCCTTGAAAGACCTTCGAGACGAAGCAGCCACCTGGCGTCAGCACTTCCGTTGCGAATTCATAGGCCGCCTCGACAAGACCCATGATGCGGAGATGGTCGGTATTGGGATGACCGGTTATTTTCGGCGCCATATCGCTGAGCACGGCATCGGCCGGACCTCCAAGGGCGTTTTTCAATATTTCAGGTGCTTCATCGTCCATAAAATCCAACAGCATCACTTCGGCGCCGGGTAGCGGGTCCATTTCGGCCAGATCGATGGCGACGATTTTGGCTTTTGAGCCCGGCTTTTCCGTACCGACCCGGCTCACCAGAACCTGCGTCCAGCCGCCTGGCGCAGCACCCAACTCAATGATGCGCATATGGGGTTTGAGGAATTCGAATTTATCGTCAAGCTCTTCAAGTTTGAAAGCGGACCGGGAGCGTAAGCCGGCGCGCTTGGCGGCGGCGACATAGGGATCATTTAGTTGCCGTTGGAGCCAGCGCGTTGATGAGCCTTTGCGGCCTTTGGCGGTTTTGACGCGTACGGTAAGATCACGCCCACCTCGCCCGGAAGACTTTTTGGCAGAGGATTTATTTTTGGCCCCGGATTTCTTGCCTGCAGGCTTTTTGCTCACTGGGCTGGCCTGATTTCTGCGTTGTGTCGATAATTGGCGGCTGGATTACCGACCACGGGTACCCCGTCGTTGATCATCAACTCGAGCAACATACCTTCTCTCAAACCCCGGTCTGCAACGCGCAATCTGCCGACCGGCCAGGCTTGGCAGATAGCTTCCAGAATAGCGCAGCCCGGAAGGACCAACTCGGCCCGCTCATCACCAATGCACGGCATTTCAGAGCGTCCCTGATAGTCGAGATCGGTTAATTTTCGGGTGGCGGTGTCGACCTCATCAAAAGTGAGGTCGAGGCCATCAATTAGCGATCGATTGTATTGGCTGAGGCCTAGATGAACTGCGCCCAGGGTCGTAACGGTTCCGGACGTGCCTAACATTTGAACCTGATTGCCGGCAATCTTTTGCTTGATATTATTGCGCTCGCAAAAGCCTGGCAGTTGTTCGGAAATATCGCGCACCATATTCTGATAGCAGTCATTATTTATCTCATAGCTGCCGCATTCTTCGGCCAGCGTAACGACCCCAAGGGGCAGAGATAAAACTTCCAATATTTCAAAATTGGCGTGGTCGGATTCTGCTAGGCCAGGTTTTTGCTTGGCCCAAACAATCTCCGTGCTGCCGCCGCCAATATCAAAAACCAATGCATAGGGGGTCGCTGGATCAAGCAGGCTCTGACAGCCTTTGAGCGCCAAGCGCGCCTCCTCACCGGTGGAAATTGCTTCAAAGTTGAGATGGGTTTCCCGGGTAATTCGAGCTAAGAACTCATCACAGTTAGCTGCCCGGCGGCACGCCTCGGTGGCAATATTGCGCGATTGAACGACGCCGAAGGATTTTAATTTATCGGCACAGATCGACAGTGCGGAAATTGTTCTCTCCATCGCAACATCCGTTAGGCGGCCACTTTCGGCGAGGCCTTCACCTAATCGCACAATGCGGGAAAAGGAAGCGACGACACGAAATCCTTGGCCAATCGGGCGAGCGATCAGCAAGCGGCAATTATTGGTGCCGAGATCAAGGGCGCCATACATGCTTGGCTTACGCTTGCGGTTAAAACCGTATTTACCACGCTTACGCTTTTGGGCTTTTGAGTTACCGTCCCTGAAATTTTCTTTTTTGTCGTTGTAGTTACCCATTTTAAGTCTCGTTTTTGTTCATGTTTCTTTGACTTGAATTCAGGTTAGCCTGGAAAGGGTTTGAGTGAAACCTCAAAATAGGCGGTCGGACAATAAAGAGAATCGGGTAAAAAAAGGGCGACCCGATAAGGCCGCCCATAACGATACGAGAGTTAACAGGATTTATTTACACCCGTAAAGTCACCGGTGGGATTAAACTAAGGCGCGAAAGGGGTGGTGAATTTCTTTGGTTAATGTGACCAAATTGACCAATATCAATGATGACTGCCTTGGGATAGCAAACAATGCGTTAGGCTTTTATATGGGGGAGATTTAGTAATGGCTATTCGCAGTATCCAGCATTTTGCGTTAACCGTGCCTGACCTTAATGTCGGCCGGCAATTCTATAATGATCTTGGCCTCAATGCCGTTGAGCGTAACGGCGCCGTCGTGGCACATTGCGATGGCCGTGACCAAGATGAGGTGATCTTGTTGGAAGGCGCGCCTAAGCATCTTCATCACGTGAGTTTTGGCACGGATGAAGAAGGGCTCGCCCAGTTAAAACAAAATATTGAGGCAGCGGGCACGAAGCTCTTGGATCCACCCAAAGAGTGGCCGCAATATGGCTTATGGTTCCGCGATCCGGATGATGCATTAATTCACATTAGCGACGCTGAACCGGCGCCTTGGCGTAATGACCCACCGTGGCTAACCAATACGCCGGGACATTATGATCGCATTGGCACGCGTGGGTGTCCGCCGTTGGATATCGAAATCCGGCCGCGCCGGTTCGCCCATATGCTGTTGTTCACCGCCGATATCGAGGCCAAGACAAATTTCTTCACCAATGTTCTGGGCATGAAAGTGTCAGACAGTGTCGAAACCTTTATTAATTTTTTCAGCGCGAGCAGTGGTTCGGATCACCATATTTTAGCCTTCGGCCTATCATCAAAACCGGGCTTCCAACATGCCGGTTTTGAATTGGGCAGCGTTGACGAAGTTGGGCTTGCCGGCAAGCGGATGCTTGAAAAGGGATATATCCATTGCTGGGGACCCGGACGGCACGGTCCCGGCTCAAATTACTTCCATTATTTCCGTGATCCGTGGAACAGCATCTCGGAATATTTCTGCGATATGGATTATATCGCCGCTGATTCCGATTGGCAGGCCCAGACTTGGCTTAATTCTGACGCTGCTGCGTATTGGGGCCCGGATCTGCCGGCCGATTTTCTGACCAACTTCGAAGCGCTTGGGGCGTCCTGACGGGACGCGGGATTACCGCGAATAAAACGGCAGATGAGCTGAAACGAATACGTCCTAGGTCATGACGTTGCTGATTTTCTGGTGTAAAGGTTCGTAATGAACGCCGAGCCGGAACCAGCAATAAAACGCCGCCACCTCGTTATTCGCAATTGGCAGGGGCAGGCGCGCCTCTGGCAATCTTATTGGTTGATGGGCGTGGTTGGCGGCTGGTTATTTTGGACGATTGTCTTAAATCTCAGTGAATTTGGTATCTTACCGGAAATTCCAGGTGTTATAATTCTGGCCGGCTACACAATTTATTCGGCGGTTGGCGTTTGGCGCTGTGCTTTTAATGTGGATTGGCGAGGCTGGGGTTATTTGGCTCGCGGAATTATTGCGCTATCTGCGGTTTACTTTATTTATCAGTTATTCCAAATATCTTAACATTTGTTCTGGTGCCAAACAAATTGATCGCTACAATCGCCGCATATTTTAAATAATCGAAAAGAGACAAAAAATGACCTCAGATCCTGTTGTAATTGTTGGCGCCGCTCGTACTCCGATGGGAGGGCTCGGTGGAGATTTTGGCACTGTTCCTGCACCCAAATTGGGCGCTGCTGCCATAGCTGAAGCGATTAGTCGCGCTGGTATTAAAGCCGAAGATGTCGATGACGTCGTCATGGGCGTTGTACTGCCCGCCGGTCAGGGACAAGCACCTGCCAGGCAAGCCTCGATTGGTGCCGGCGTGCCAAAAGATATCGGTGCGACCACCATCAATAAAATGTGCGGCTCCGGCATGAAAGCGGCCATGTTCGCGCACGATAATATTCTTGCCGGTTCGCACGACGTAATGGTTGCCGGCGGCATGGAAAGCATGAGCATGGCTCCTTATCTCCTGCCGAATGCCCGTACCGGCATGCGGATGGGCCATGGCGAAGTTAAAGATCACATGTTTTTAGATGGGCTGGAAGACGCCTATGAGGAGGGAAAATTGATGGGGGCTTATGCCGAGGCGACGGCTCAAAGCTATCAGTTTACCAGAGAATCACAGGACGCTTTCGCGATTACCTCGTTGGAGCGTGCGCGGCAGGCCATCGGAGACGGAACTTTTGCCAAGGAAATTGTGCCGGTGACGGTCAAAACCCGGAAAGGCGAAACCGTGGTTGAGATTGATGAGCAGCCCGGCAACGCGATGCCGGAAAAAATTCCCAATCTGCGCCCGGCCTTTGCCAAGGACGGTACCGTAACTGCAGCGAATTCAAGTTCCATCTCAGATGGTGCGGCGGCGCTGATCCTAATGCGGCAATCGGAAGCCGAAAAGCGGGGGTTAAAACCGCTGGCAGTCATTCATGCACATGCCACTCATGCGCAGGAACCTGAATGGTTTACGACAGCGCCGATTGGCGCCATTAAAAAAGTGCTCGATAAAACCGGCTGGGATAAGGATGACGTTGATTTATACGAGATCAACGAAGCCTTCGCCGTGGTTACCATGGCGGCGATGCAGGATTTAGGTATTTCGCATGATAAAGTGAATGTTCATGGTGGCGCTTGTGCGCTGGGTCATCCAGTCGGCGCGTCGGGCGCGCGTATAATCGTGACGCTTTTGAATGCGCTGGAAAAATACGATAAAACCAAAGGCATCGCCTCGCTTTGCATTGGTGGTGGTGAGGGCACGGCGATCGCGATCGAACGTATTAACTAGACTATTTAATGGGGGAATAAAAATGCCGACAGTTCTCATAACCGGTGCTAATCGGGGGCTTGGCCTTGAATTCGCCCGTCAATATGCTGCTGCTGGCTGGCAGGTTCTTGCAACCTGCCGAGATCCTCAAAGCGCAACGGAACTTAATGCTGTGGCTGGTGAGATACAGGTGCTGCCGTTGGATGTGTCTGACTTTTTGGCAATCGAAACAGTTTCCCGAATATTACATGCCGAGAAGATCGATCTGCTATTGAATAATGCAGGACTCCCTGGCTCGCGCGCGGCCGCTTTCGGTGAGACCGACTATGAAGATTGGTCTGAAGTTTTTCGAGTGAATACCCAAGCACCGCTCAAAATGGCGGAATGTTTTGTTGAACAGGTTGCCAATTCAGATAAGAAACTTATTGTTTCGCTTACCAGCCGTCTCGGCAGTATTGGTGAAAACACCGAGGGCGAGCAATACATCTACCGGTCAACGAAAGCAGCTCTCAATGCCATAAACAAATCAATGTCAGTTGATTTGGCAGGGCGGGGTATTACCACTGTGGTTATACACCCGGGCTGGGCAAGGACGGATATGGGTGGGCCCAATGCAGCCGTAGATCCGGCCGATAGTGTCACTGGAATGCGTTCTATCATCGATAAATTAACGCCAGCCGATGCGGGCAATATTTTCAGTTATAACGGCTCATCAATTGATTGGTAGGGGAATACATCGATATGGCTGACCCAATTGAGTTTCTTTTCGATTTCTCCTCACCCTACGCCTATGTCGCGGCGCATCGCATTGAGGGGCTAGGGGATAAGCACGGCAGAGAAGTAATCTGGCAGCCCTTTTTATTGGGCGCGATGTTTCAAGTGAATGGCCAAAGACCTCTGAAGGATCAGGCGCTTAAGTGGGATTACTCAAGTCATGATCTGGCACGTGTCGCCAGGCTCTACGATGTACCGTGGACCCTGCCGGAAAAATTTCCGATTGCCACCCAAGCGGTTGGGCGGGCTTTTTACTGGATTAATGATCAAGATGTGGCGCTTGCCAAGAAATTCGCGCTTGCCGCCTATCAGGAATATTTTGCCAAAGGCATTGATATCCGGCCGAAGGAAGTTGTCGCCGGTGTGGCTGCAGGGCTCGGCTTGGATGGTGACGCCTGTCTCGCAGCGATGGACGATGAAAATTACAAACAAAAGCTCAAAGATGTCACGGCGGGCGCCATTGAACGGAACGTTTGCGGATCGCCTTTTTTCTTTATTGGCAGTGAACCGTTTTGGGGCAATGACCGCCTGGAAATGATTGATTTGTGGCTGGAAAAGGGCGGCTGGTAAGTTAGTAAATAAGGTTAATTAAATGTCAGAACCTGTTGTTTTAAAATATATAAATAAAGATGGAATAGCTTCGATAACTCTCAATCGACCGGCCGTTTTCAATGGCTATAATGAAGAATTACTCACCAGTTTAGCGGCCACGTTGGCAGAGGTTGAAGCGGATAACAGTGTCCGCGCAATTGTCTTTAGAGGCGCTGGAAAACACTTTTCCGCCGGGGCC
This sequence comes from uncultured Rhodospirillaceae bacterium, assembly GCA_913020445.1. Classification (GTDB taxonomy): domain Bacteria; phylum Pseudomonadota; class Alphaproteobacteria; order Rhodospirillales; family UBA2165; genus TMED23. The sequence goes on along the minus strand of CAJWAR010000017.1, from coordinate 62,120 downwards.
GATATAAACTGGTTTAAGGAGTTGGCCGTCGCCAGTGAGGCCGAAAAAAAACACGCCGCCGATTTAGGCACGGGGGCCATGCGAAAGCTCTTCACTCTGCCGATACCGACCATCGCGCTGGTTCAAAATGCCTGTTTTGGCGGTGGCGTAGGCTATGTCGCCGGATGCGATATCGCCATTGCTTCTGAAGATGCTAGGTTCGCCATCACCGAGGTGCGCATGGGGATAACGCCGGCGCCGATCTTGCCGCAAGTCATCAGCGCCATCGGGGTGCGCCACGCCAGACGCTATACCTTAACAGCAGAGACTTTTGATGTGCATGAAGCGAAACGAATCGGATTGATCCATGAAATTTGTCCGGTTGGCGGACTGGATGAAGCCGTCGCACCCGTGATCGATGCCATTTTACACAGCGCACCCAAAGCGGTCAGCGATACCAAGATACTTATCAATGAAATAGCCAGAACGCCGCTCGATGATGCGCTGGCTGACCGTCTTGCTTCGATCAGTGCCGGCGGTCGCGATACACCGGAAGGAATCGAAGGATTTTCAGCCTTCCTCGATAAACGCTCACCAAATTGGTATAAATCCTAATTGACCAAAACAATGATATAACCTATTGAAAAATTGAAATAATTTTTCGATCTTTTCTTTTCACTTGCTCTTTATGAATGAGTAATGGAGTATAATTTTCATAGATTTTATGTGTGATCCCGAGTTTATTTATGACCGAAAATTATAATCTCAAGGATATTAGTGCCTTAATAGTCGATGATTATTCTCCCATGCTGGAAATTATGCGCGGTATTCTTAAAGAATTCGGCGTTAGACGTGTGGCCGAGGCAACCAGCGGTACGAAAGCGATTGAAGAGCTTAGTTATTTCCCGGCTGATGTCGTTTTTACCGATTATATGATGGAAGATATGAACGGTTTGGAACTGATCCAAGCCATTCGGTCTGGCCAGACATCGGCAAACCGCTTTGTGCCGATTGTTGTTGTCTCGGCCTATACGGAGATCCGGGAAATCTTGGCCGCTCGTGATATTGGCGCGACCGAGTTTCTCGCCAAACCCATTTCTGGAAAACTAGTCTTTTACCGGCTTCGCTCCATCATCGAATATCCCCGTGAGTTTGTTGAGGCGGATAGCTTTTTTGGTCCCGATCGCCGGCGCCGGGAGATCGACCAAATAGCGGAAAACAAACGTAAAATTGAATACGAATATAAAACGCCGCAGCGCACGGTTATCCGCGAAAACTAAATGGAACATAACGGATTAGACTCTATCGCGCCCGAATGTTAGGTCTTAACTCACTCTGATAAACCAAAATCCCGGAACACGGCATCAATGACTGTTCACCTTTTGCGTATGGCTGTGCGTATCGAAAGCATGGCCCACCTAACAGAAATTCAGACTGAACGTATGGCGGCGACCAAGGGTCAGCGTCTTTTTACTTATACCCGAAATATGCCGCGCCGAGTTAACGAACTGACGGATGGTGGCTCCATCTATTGGGTGGTCAAACGCCTTATCCGGGTTCGCCAGGAAATCATTGGCATCGAGCAGGGGACCAATGATGAAGGGCGTAAATTTTGCGCGATTGAGCTCAATCCACACCATACTTTGCTCGAGCCACGGCGGCAAAAAGCCTTCCAGGGCTGGCGCTACCTTAAACCAGAAGACGCTCCGATTGATCTGCCCGTCGGCGCTGTTTCGGATATCGATTCTGATATGCCGCCTGAAATGATGGCTGAACTTAAAGAACTTGGTTTAATTTAGGGCCTGATATAGCGCCCGATGTAGGGCTGACCGAGAGAGATGAATTGGTAATAGATCAGCAGACCAAGAGGCCGGCTTTTAGTTTTAAAACCATTTGTTCTCTTGTCATTGTCGTTCTAGCGGCAATTTTGTTCATTTTGCCGCCGCCAGATGGCGTTTCTCAGACCATCATGCACGCGGCCGGGTTAACGCTGTTTACCATTGGCTTTTGGGCGACGTCGATTTGGTCAATTGGTTTGACCGCAATTGCCTTTTTCTTCATTGCCGCGATGATTTCGATCCAACCGCTCGCCGTCATTTTCTCCGGTTTCTCATCGCCTGCCTTGTGGCTGGTATTTGGTGGCTTAGCTATCGGTGCTTCCGTAACTTACACGGGGCTTGGCGAGCGGCTGGCGCGTTCTCTGGTCATCCGGTTTGGCGGTTCATATGTGAAAGTGATTAGTGGCATTGCCCTCGTTTGCATGATTCTTGGCTTCGTTATGCCGTCCAGCATGGGCCGCATTGTCTTACTGGTGCCAATTGTTATTGCCTTGGCTGAAAAACTTGGCTTTGAGCGCGGCAGTAAAGGCCAGTCAGGCATGATTCTCGCGACGTCGTTAATCACCTTTACCTCGGCCGGCACGATATTACCGGCGCTGGTACCGGGTATGACATTGGCAGGTTTGGCAGACAGCCTCTACGGCATACCGATGACCTATGGCGGGTATTTGAAACTTCATTTCCCGGTATTGGGAATCCTCAAATGCCTGTTCATTATTCTGGTTACCACCTGGTTATTTGGCGAGCAGCCAAACCGGGATCATTTGGACAGCGATCATAAGCCCTTATCGATCGAAGAGCGCTTGTTATCGCTTATTCTGATCGCTGCACTCGGCTTGTGGGTTAGTGATTTTGCCCATGGCGTTTCCGCTGCGTGGATTGCCTTAGGGGCGGCCATAATTATTTTTGTTCCGGGTCTCAATTTGGTGCCGGCAAGGGCATTGAGTGAAAAAATTGACTACGGATCAATGTTTTACGTGACGGCGGTGCTTGGCCTCAGTGTGATATTATCCAAGACCGGCTTGGCGGCGCTTGCCGGTAAGGGCTTCCTTGCGGTGTTTCCGTTCAGCAAAGACGCCGTCATCCTCAATTATGGTCTATTATCCACGGTTTCGAGTTTTCTGCCTCTCGTCGTTACGAATCCGGGTGTGCCGGCTGTTCTTAGCCCACTGGCGCAGGATTTTGCGGCCAGTACCGGTCTGCCGCTTGAAACGGTATTAATGACGCAGGTTATAGGTTTTACCAACGTGGTATTGCCTTATCAGGCCTCGCCAGTTGTGGTTGCGATGGCAATGGGAGGTGTAAAAATGATGGATGGAGCCAAATTAACACTGTCGATAACGGTGGTTGGATTCCTATTTTTAATCCCCATAAACTATTTCTGGTGGCATTTCCTTGGCCTATTCGGGTAGATTTTTGATCGAAAATGGGCCAAAATAGCCCGCGAGCGGCTTTTTTAAGGTGTAATTAACCTCAAGGCATTTAAATTCGGAAATCAGTTCCTACATAATAGGCAAGGCGAAGATTGAATGAGAACTATTTGATTTTCCAACTTTATTGGAAATATTTCTAAATTAGAGACGAGTTTTGAGCGAAAAAAATTATAACTTAAACCGGCTTAACTTCTTAATTGTCGATGACAATAAGCATATGCGTGCATTGGTTAAAACTATTCTGCATGCTCTTGGTGCTAAAAATTGTCGCGAAGCGAGTGATGGCGCGGACGCTTTTAAAGAACTGCGGCATTTTCCCGCCGACGTCATTATTTGTGATTGGAATATGTCACCGCTGGACGGGTTGGATTTCGTAAAATTGGTTAGAACAGGTGGCGATAGCCCAAATCCATTTGTGCCGATCATCATGCTGACGGGTCATACCGAATTGGCTAAAGTTATCGAAGCACGTGATTCAGGCGTTCACGAATTTCTTGCTAAACCGATTTCTGCCAGATCCATATATGCCCGAGTTAGGGCAATTATTGAAAAACCACGGGAATTTATTAAAACGAAATCGTATTTTGGGCCTGATCGACGCCGATCTTCGGTAAATTATAAGGGCCCCGAGAGACGCATTGCTAATTTAGAAAATTCTGATAGTGAATTATCACAAGATGAAGTAGAAGCATTATTGGGTGGATAATTGCTGTTTAGAAAGCCTTATCTTGGTGTAAGATATCGGGGACTAATAGAAATAGTTAAATAGAAAGAGTTAAAGCCAATGAGTAACAATGACGGCGGCAAGATGATTCGGCCTCCCAACAAATTAAGCAACAAGGTGACCATTGGTGGTCCCGGTGCCGTTGACGACGCGGCGCTTGAACGCGCCGAACAAGTTATTACCGAGCTTTCCGATAGCTATATAGATTGGGCGCGGGAAGATCTGGTCAAAATTCAAAAAGCCCTTGATGATCTGAAAAGTGACGGCAGCGAGGATGCGCTTGATACGGTCTTTCAAATTTCTCATGATATTAAAGGCCAGGGTGGCAGTTTCGACTATGATTTGATGACGATCATTGGCGACATGCTTTGTCGCTATATTGAAAGCTTGGAGGGTAAGGCAACATCTCTGTCGAACGAAGTTATTGAGCTCCATATTAATGCGCTGCATGCGGTTATCAGCCAAGAGTTAAAGGGCGATGGTGGCCCGATCGGTAATCAATTACTATCGGGTTTAGAACTTGTTGTTAAAAAACGGACCAAATCAGGTTAGTGAAATTCCGCCACGATAAGTACTGAAAGCAAACATGTATGCCAGAATATGAAATTGGTGTTTACAATGAAGACGTTCGTGAACGCGTTGCTGAAGGCCGTCACCACAGGAATTTGACAGACGATTGGGCTGAAATCCATTATATCGAAGTCGAAGGTTCAGATAAGGAAGAGGCGCGCCGGAATGTTCAGCGCCGCTATCCTGAGAAACGTGGATTTGTCATCGATTCAATTGAAAAGAAGATTTACTAATTTAATTACTTCTCGCTGATTCAACACTTTATTAAGTTTTTCCGCCTTAGAATTTACGTAATGTTGCCTCATTTCCTATTTAGGTGATGCGGGTAATCATTTTAACGGAATTGAAAGGTCCGGAAGATGCTGCAACATGCAATGAGTGGTCGGAAGGCGTTTGAAGTTACCATTTACAATAAGGACGTTAGGGCAGCCGTTAAGGAAAACCAAAGCCATACTATTTATGGCGATCATTGGGCCGACGCCCAGATTCAAGATGTCATGGCTGCCAATGAATCAGAAGCATTGAATTTAATTGGCCGCCGTTATCCACCCGAAGAAGGCTTTGTTGTTCAAGAATTGGCGGAATGCAGATAGCGCTCGCTCTTCACACTATTTCTTTTTTTTGCCGCTGATTTTTAGTTTAGACACATCCATTTTTTTCATTTTCACCCGTTCAAACTGGGGGGTGAAGGGGAAGGGCCGGGTGGCGTTAAAGCCAATTTTGGTACCGATGTAATCATCAAAGGTCGGATTTAGGCCGTGTCCAAAAACATCCTCAATCTGTAATATGCCGGATTTTCCATCAAGTCGCGTGGTCATCGCCCATTCAACATCGGATGGGTTTCGAATATCGACGTCATCATCAACGACGGTTACCATCTTAAGCGGCGGAAAGGCTGCGAAAGCCGCCATAATCGCCTGTTTGCCCCAGCCCGCCCGGACTTGTGAGATTTGGACGATGGCATGGTAAAAACCACAGCCGCCATGGCTGAAATAAACATCCTTGATCCCGGGAATTTGCTTTTGCAATAGATTTAAAACATTGGTTTCGCCAAGTAAGCCAACTGAGTTATGCACTTCTTTGCCGGGCAAAATGGTGTGAAAGATCGGATTCCGGCGGCGATGAATACTGATGACTTTAACGCGGGGGCGGGGTTCGCGGTAGGCGTAATTACCCGTCACTTCGGCAAACGGGCCCTCATCGATCAAATCACCTGGGGTAATGCTGCATTCGAGTGCATACATCGCATCCGCAATAATCTCAACGCGAGAGTGGTAACCCTTCGCCAGTCTCAGCGGCTCGCCGTGGAAAGCGCAAGCAATACCTAATTCGTCGGTACCGAACGGTGCCGCTTCGGACGGTGCGGAAGCGGCAAAATGTAGGCCGGGGCCAACCCCGATATTAATTGTTAGATGAAGATCCTGACCTCGTTCCGCTGCTTTATTTAAACATAATTCCAAATGCCGCCCGGAATCGATATTGATGGCAAGGGTGTTTTTGTCGATCACCAGAAAGCGCTGAATAGAGGTGTTTCGAACACTGGTTTCCGGATCCTTAGTGATGACGACGGAGGCGTCTAAATAAGGTCCGGCGTCACCCAGCGCATGAACCGGAATCGGAATTTTTGTAAGATCAACTTCGGGTTCAATAACTTCGAGGACGGGGCCATGCATAACGATTTCCGGAGAAATCGGATTCTGGTGCCAACTGCCAATTTGGTCGGCGACATATTGGGGCAATTCGAGTTCGTCATAGGAGAATAAATCGGCTAACAGACTGCGCGACCAATACAGTCCGATAAATACCGGGGCATCATAGCCTTCGACCTTTTCAAATAAGACGGCGCTGTCACTACCTTCGTACTCGGCGGCAATGCCGACAAGATCGTGCTTTAAATTTACTTTGGACTTGATGCGAACTAATCGCCCTCTGGTATCCAGTTCGTCAATGATGGCGCCTAAATCAGCAATAAGCGCCGGGCGATTATGCGGCATATCCATTGTTATCCCCCCCCCGGGGGTCAATAATTCATCCAGCCGACCGCAGAGACCAGCGATACGAATTGCCGGCTTATTACTGCCCTTTTTATTAGGGCGTAAGGTCGGGCAGACTTTCCGAGCAGGAAAAAATATGACATATGAATCAAGACAAGGAATTGACCGGGATCAACCGGCTTCGAAGAATTTAACCGTATCAAGACCATCAAGAATAACGCCGTCGAATCCTTGAGCGACAATGCCGTAAAGGTAGGATTTGGTGTTGCCGGTAATCATCTGGCGCCAGCCCGGACGCCAAAACTCAACAAAGAACTTATCGGGATTACCTGGTACCGGGCCGGAAATAAAATTTGGATTGCCTTCACCCCAGCCGTCTTTCCAATAATAGCGGTAATTTTCCACCGCGCCGATATTCATATAGGCCAAGACGAGACGGCGGGCGCCGAGTTTCTTGAATTTCATACCCTGGACGGCTGCTTTGACGAAAGGCGTCCGGCCACGGTGAAAGACGTCAACAACAACGGCATCGAAATTGGTGTTACTGAGGGCAATAACAAAGTCCTGCTGGCGGTCGTAGCGCGACGAATCCGTGAGGTAGAGGAAGTTCTGAATCCCTTTAAGACCAACAATATTTCTAGGATTTTCATTTAACGGACGACGTGGAAACGTAGGGATTCTGTCGAAAATAAAGTTAGCCCCGGCATTGTGAGCCAAAAAAGGCACGAATTTTTTAGCTTGGTTGAGTTTTATCGATTCTTCCACTGTTTTGGCATTAGCGGCGAAATCGGTCACCAAAATCTTTAAACCACGCTGCTTGCCAAGCTCAGCGAGCCGCAACATTTCGGCGCGAATTTTCTTATCGGTAGTGGTTTCGTCCTTACCTTCTAGGGGCGGGTGGAAATTAAGGCCCGGAACGATCACGCCGTCGAGTGATCTCATATAAGTTGTCGCCGGCGACCGAATTGTGCCGTCAACGGCGTCGGCTTTTTCCAGCAGATCCAAGCCGCCTTGGGTCATCACGACAAAATTTTGATTGAAACGCCGAGCATATTTGCTGATATCGCGCACCAGGTCACGCATCGCCTGGATCGGTTCTACCGCTTCTCGGGTTTGTAGGGTTGTCGTTGGCCGGGTTTGCTGGGGTCGGCCTAGATCAACATCCTGGCCTTGCTGGCGCACGGTGCCTTGCGCAAACAAAGTACTCGTGCTTGCGATTAAAAAAGCAAATCCAAAAGCTGTATTTAAACCTGCGCGTTTCACAATAAACCGCCCATTAAGAATAATATCATTATTTCGTATAAATCTTAGCTAATTTAGGCGCTTTATAGCCTCATCCGCAATTGCCAATGAGGCGGTTAAGCCGGGTGACTCTATACCAAAAAGATTAACCAGACCTTGCACGCCATGTTCTGCCGGGCCATTGAAGATGAAATCCATCGGCGGGTTTCCGGGCCCTTTCAGCTTGGGACGAATGCCGGAATACCCCGGAAGTAGGGCATTATCCGGTAATTCCGGCCAATAGCTGCGCACGGCGGCATAAAATATATCGCCGCGTGCCGGATCGACTTCGTAGGTGATTTCATCAACCCATTCGACGTCCGGGCCGAATCGGGCCTGCCCGCCAAGATCCAGCGTAAGGTGAACGCCAAGGCCAGCCTCTTCCGGGATCGGGTAGATCAAATGGCTAAACGGATTTTTGCTAGCAAGCGAAAAATAATTGCCCTTGGCATAAAATGTCTCCGGCACATGCTCTGCCGGAAAACCTTGAAGGCTGCCGGCGACGCGTTGGGCGTGCAGGCCGGCGCTGTTAATCACGACATCACAATCGAGCGCCATTGGCGTATCGCCGCCAATATCCAAACGAATGCCATTATCGGTAATAGCACCGCCCAAAACCGGTGAATTAAAGGCAATCATTGTGCCCGCCGCCTCGGCATCGCCTTGATAAGCCAGCATCAGCGCATGGCTGTCGATCAAGCCGGTCGACGGCGAGAGCAGGGAGGCGACCGCATTGAGGGCCGGCTCCATTGCCAGTGTGGTTTGCTGATCCTGCCAGATCAGATCATTGACATCATTGTCGGCTGCTTTTTGCTGCAGGGCTTCGAGTTTTTCTAATTGTCCGTCATGGGCAGCGACGATCATTTTACCGCAGCGCTGATGGGCGACACCGTGACTTTCACAATACTCATAAAGTGCCAGTTTACCCTGCACGCAAAGTTGGGCTTTCAGGCTACCGGTATCATAATAAATGCCGGCATGAATAATTTCGCTGTTGCGCGAGCTTGTGCCCATGCCAATGGCTTCTTCAGATTCTAAGATGATGACCTCGCGGCCCTGCCGCGCCAGCGCGCGGGCGACTGCCAAGCCAATGACACCCGCGCCGATTACCGCGCATTCTATTTTTTCGGCTATTTTTTCCATTGCTGCCATAAGCAAATTCAATAAATCAGAAATGCGAAGAAAAAAAGACTTTATCACTTTAGAACACATAGTCCCGTCACTGAGATGTGATCCGTCGTGAGTTGCGCCTTTAATGGGGTGGTGCCACTTATATACCATGATGAAAAAGACCTTTGTATCCAACGTGCAAATCCGCCGGACGCTCGGTTTGAGCCTCGTGGCGGGGATCGTGTTTTTGGCCTCTGCCGGTGCCGCGATGGCTAACCCATCGTTCTGGAAATTTGAATGGCCAAAGACGGATTTCAAAAAAACTTCTGTTGAATTTAGCGAAATCATGTCAGGTGGTCCGCCGAAAGACGGTATTCCCTCAATCGACAATCCAAGATTTACCGATGTGAGTAAGGTTAAAGGGCTGAAATCGACCGTACCAGTCATCAGTTTTACCCTTAACGGCGAATCAAAGGCCTATCCCCTTGGCATTCTTATGCGCCATGAAATCGTCAATGACCGGGTTGGCGGCGTCCCGGTGGCGGTGACCTATTGTCCGCTTTGCAATGCGGCGATTGTTTTTGACGCCAGGCTCGATGGCAAAGTCTTAGATTTCGGCACCACCGGTAAATTGCGTAACTCTGATCTTGTTATGTATGACCGCCAAACGGAAAGCTGGTGGCAGCAATTTTTGGGCGAAGGTATTGTCGGTTCTATGACCGGCAAAGTTTTGAAAATGCTGCCGTCGCGAATTGAGGCTTTTGGCCGCTACAAAAAAGCGCACCCGAATGGTAAAGTATTACTCTCTGCCTTTCCGGGCAAAGGCTTCGGCGGCAATCCGTATGTTGGTTATGATGGTTCCCCTCGACCTTTCCTCTATCGGGGACCGCTGCCGGGCGGCATTCCCGCTCTGATGCGTGTCGTTGCGGTTGGTGAAGAAGCCTGGAGCATGGCCTTGCTGCGCCAGAAAAAACGCATTGAAATTCGCGATTTGGTTTTGACTTGGGAAGCCGGGCAAAACTCGGCTCTCGACACTCGAGATATTTCCAGGGGTAAGGATGTTGGTAATGTTGTTGTCCAGCGCAAGACCAGTAATGGTTTGGTCGATGAGGTGCATGACATCACCTTCGCTTTTACGTTCCATGCTTTCAGACCAAAAGGAAAATTGCATCACACCAAGTAAAGTGCTCTCCAGACTTAACAGGTGAAATGTTGTTTTCGAGCCGGGGCAGGGTTAGACTCTTGCCCCGGTTGATTTTTGGGATATCTCAAAAGTATATTGGCAAGCTGTACTGGTGGGATAGAATGGGAACTGTATGAGCGATAAAAAGCTGCCGACAAAATCATCTGACGGAGATGTTCAGGCTTTCTTGCAGAAAGTTGTGGCGACGCCTGTGCGCAAGGGATCGGGTGAGAGAGGCCGTCTTATCTTTGCCATGGATGCCACTGCGAGCCGGGAGCCGAGTTGGGACCGGGCCTGTCATTTGCAAGGCGAAATGTTCCAGGAAACGGCGGCGCTGGGCGGCTTGGAAATCCAGCTTGCCTATTATCGCGGTTTCGGCGAGTTTCGGGCCAGCGCCTGGGCCAATGCGCCGGATGATCTATTGCGCCTTATGACAGCCGTTCACTGCCTGGCCGGCGAAACCCAGATTAAGAAAGTCCTGCGTCATACACTTAATGAAACAAAAAAACGCTCGGTCGATGCGTTGATTTTTATCGGTGATTGTATCGAAGAAGATATTGATGCGTTGGGAGCAATTGCCGGTGAATTGGGATTGCTTGGCGTACCGGCTTTCGTCTTTCAAGAAGGCGCCGACCCGATTGCCGAATTTGCTTTCAAGCAGATTGCCAAATTAACCAATGGCGCTTATTGCCGGTTAGATGCGAACAGTGCTCAAACCTTGCGCGAGTTATTGCGCGCGGTCGCCGTGTTCGCCGCTGGGGGACGCTTGGCGCTGGAAAATATGGCGAAGAAAGAAGGCGGGGCGATCCTGCAAATTGCCAACCAAGTTTCAAAACCGGGTTAGATGAGTGTAAACTAAGTCATGCCTTATTTGATCCTTGGTATCGCCGTTCTGATTGGTTTTCTGCTCGCCGCGCGCTGGTATGTCAACGCGCCGCCAACGACTTTAGTTAAAGCATTGAAGTGGTCAGCGATTATTCTGGCAGCGGCGATATTCCTATTTTTCCTGATTGCCGGTCCAAAATTATGGGCTTTATGGGCGTTGCCGGTATTGCTGCCGTGGTTTATGCGCGCTCGGGCAGCAGCGAGGATGGCAAAAAATTGGTCGCGCATGGCTGGCAGTATGGGTGGAGGCAATGCCGGAGTTGGCGGCGCGCCGGGGCAATCTTCTGAAATTGAAACTAAATTCTTAAATATGTATCTCGACCACCAATCGGGAGAAATGAACGGCGAGGTGCGGCAAGGCAGTTTTAGCGGTCAAACTCTCCGGAGCTTGTCGTTGGATAATCTTTTGGCGCTGCTCGTCGAATGCCGGGAAGATGAACAGTCGGTGCAAGTGCTAACCGCTTATCTCGAACGGTATCATGGTGATGAATGGCGGGAGCGGGCCGGATCTGCCCCCGGATCAACTGGCAATGGTGAAATGACGACGGAGCAGGCTTATGAAATATTAGGTCTTGAACCCGGCGCCACCGAGGAAGAGATCAAGGAAGCCCATCATCGTTTGTTAAGTAAAATTCATCCGGATCATGGGGGGTCTACTTTTTTGGCAACACAGATAAATCAAGCGAAGGACTTTTTGCTGGGCTAATACCATGCGGACAGTTTCATTCATGATCGCCGGCAGTGTCTTTGCCGCCAGTTTTGTGTTCGGTAGCACAAATCCAGCAGTCGCGCAAAATTGCAAATTGTCCGACATTGTCAATAACTACAAAACCGGTTTGCAGCATTTCAACGCCAAGAATTATAATCGCGCGCTCCTGCGCTGGGTGCCGCTGGCTGAAGCCGGCTTAGGGCCAGCGCAACGCCAAATTGCCGGCATGTACGACAAGGGTTTGGGGCTGGAAAAATCTCCCGGCAAGGCAGCTTTATGGGCAGAGTTATCTTTTCGCAGTGGTGATCGCGCTGGGCGACGGCTGTCAACGGACTTGCGCATCAAGCTGACGCCTAAGCAGCGGCAATCGCTCAAAGCACAATTAACGGCGTGGCGGGCACGTGAGATCACCTGTCAAAATGGCCGTGTCGCAGAAAGTGCCCAACCGGTAAAGCTGGCTTATGATGTCACCAAGCATAAAAGCATCACGCCTGAAAATGTGCGGGTGGTTGATGAAAAACTGCCGGTGATTTTACGAAATGCAATACATGCCGATAGCGCCGCCAAAGTTTATTTATCGGCGATTGATGAATTTGATTTCTACAATGGGGCGCGTTACGACCGCTATGTTGGCTGGACGCCAAAAATTCGGGCAAGAGGAAAAAAACTCAACATAATCAAATTATCGGTAAGCAATTTTTTGGATCAAGAACCGGATCATTTCGCTAAAGCAATCCTGCTGACCGCCAAACGGCGCGTTTACGAACAATTGCCGGATTCAAAATTCGCCGATCCATTGATGCGGGTTTTTATGGGGAAGCGAATTTACGGCTCGGTTTATCCCGACATTCGTAACGGCAATTTTTTTAAAGTAATGCGCCAGGCTTTCACCATGGTGGAACGACTGCCTAAATCCTTGCAGCGCTACATCGATATCATTGACGAGATTCATTATAACCCGTCGTCGAAACGATTTATCAGGTTTGGTACGATCGATTCGAAAGGGGCATTTTACGTTAAGTCTCTCAGTGCCGAGGGTCATCGGATGATGTTTATCAGGCGGGAAGTGCTTTATTCATCACCGCTGTTTTTTCTGCAATCTTTTATCCATGAAGGCACCCATGCGGTGCAGGATCAAAAAGCTTTTAAAGATTATTATGACGTCCAAAGGATTAAGGCGGTTCTGACGCGTATGCAAACTGAGGGGAAGGGGGATTCAACTCAAGCCGAGAAACTTAAAGGTGAAATGAGCGCCAAGCAGGATTATGCCAATCGCTGGTACCGGGGCGTTAAAACTAAAACTGGACGCATTCAGGATATCGCTTTCGAATGCGAGGCAACGGAGAATGAAATTCAAACCGTCAAACTCGTTGGCGGATCGCCAGACATTATGAAAGGGTCCCAATATCTGAAACTCTGTCCTGAAGCGCAGCGTCAAATGGTCCAATGGCGGGATGAGATTAGCCTGAAAAATCGTCACCAGCGACGCTGATTTTTAACGATAAATCAATGAAGTAGATCGCAATTAAGTGGCAAGTAAATGGATGTTCGACTTGCGAGTGGAGGCCGCCTGTGGCAATAAGGCGCGAATCTTTTGTGCAAATTTTGCACTACTGTAGGCAATGATGATTAAACCTGTTCGAAAAGCCGTTTTTCCCGTTGCTGGCCAAGGAACCCGCTTCCTGCCGGCGACTAAAGCGATGCCCAAGGAAATGCTGCCGGTGGTCGATAAGCCTTTGATTCAATATGCCGTCGACGAGGCGCGTGAGGCGGGCATTGAAGAGTTTATTTTTGTTACCGGCCGTGCCAAGTCGGCGATCGAGGATCATTTTGATCATAGTTATGAGCTTGAACGCTCGCTGGAAGACCGGGGTAAATCTGATATCCTCAAATCGGTCCAGGATATTATACCGGCTGCGGGGCAGGTATTTTATACCCGGCAACAAAAACCCTTAGGCTTGGGACACGCTGTTTGGTGCGCCCGCCACCTCATCTACGATGAGCCATTTGCCGTGTTGCTGGCCGATGATCTGATCTTAGCCAAGCCTGGCTGTCTGAAACAAATGGTTGAAACCTATCAGGAAACCGGCGGCAATCTGGTTGCCGTTGAGGACGTGCCGAAGGATCATACGGATCGCTACGGCATACTTGATGTCGTTGAAGACGATGGCACGATCGCCCGTGCTCAAGGCCTGGTCGAAAAACCCAATCCTGCCGATGCTCCCTCGACGCTTTCGATTATCGGCCGTTATATTTTGCAGCCGGAAGTATTTGAGCAACTCGATCGTCAGGAAAAGGGCGCCGGCGGTGAAATTCAATTGACCGACGCGATGGCGCGGACAATTGGTGATGTGCCTTTTCATGGGCTGAGATTTAACGGCAACCGCTATGACTGTGGTAGCCGTCTCGGATTCATTGAAGCGAATATTGCATTCGGCCTGGATCACAGTGAAATGCGGTCCGGCATTCAGGAAATGCTGAAAAAATATTTTTGAGATTTATAGGAAGTAGTTTATGCGTATTGCGATGATCGGAACAGGCTATGTTGGCCTCGTATCTGGTGCTTGTTTTTCTGAGTTTGGTGTTGATGTTGTTTGCGTCGATAAAGACGAAAGAAAAATCGACCAGTTGAACCTTGGTGAAATCCCGATTTATGAACCGGGGCTCAATAGCTTGGTTGAGAAAAATACCCAAGCCGGGCGGCTGACTTTTACCACCGATTTGCCGGCAGCGGTAAAAGGTGCGGATGGTGTGTTTATTGCTGTTGGTACGCCGAGCCGCCGGGGTGATGGCCATGCCGATCTCTCTTATGTCTATGATGCTGCGCGAGAGATTGCCGCAGCGATGAATGGCTATACGGTCGTCGTGACCAAATCAACCGTGCCGGTCGGCACCGGTGATGAGGTCGAAAAAATCATGCGTGAGGCCAACCCTGACGGTAAGTTTGATGTTGTTTCCAATCCTGAATTTCTGCGTGAAGGCTCGGCGATCAATGATTTCATGCGGCCTGACCGGGTGGTCATCGGAGCATTGGATGAAAAAGCTCAGGAAGTCATGCGCAATCTGTACCGGCCGTTGTTTCTCATCGAAACGCCAATTTTATTTACCGCCCGCCGTACGGCCGAGCTGATCAAATATGCCGCCAACACGTTCTTGGCGACCAAGATCACCTTTATCAACGAGATTGCCAATCTTTGCGAACAAGTGGGCGCCGATGTTCAGGATGTCGCCAAAGGCATAGGTTTGGATGGCCGGATTGGCAGTAAGTTCCTGCACGCGGGTCCGGGTTATGGCGGCTCGTGTTTTCCAAAAGATACTTTAGCGCTGGTCAAGACTGCCCAGGATTTCGATAGCCCGATTAAAATTGTCGAAGCCGTGGTTGAAGTAAACGAGAACCGCAAACGGCACATGGCTGATAAAATTACCAACGCTTGCGGCGGCAGTGTTAAGGGAAAGAAAGTTGCAATCCTTGGCCTGACGTTTAAACCCAATACCGACGACATGCGGGATTCGCCGAGCCTCGCAATCGTACCGGCCTTGATTGAGGGCGGTGCCGAGGTTCACGCCTTCGATCCGAAAGGTATGGATGAAGCACGCGAGATGCTGGACGGCGTCAATTGGTGCGAAGATGCCTATGAAGCGCTCAATGGCGCCGACGTTGTTGCCATTGTAACCGAGTGGAACGAATTCCGCGCCCTTGATTTGGAACGCGTAAAAGCCTCAATGGCCAGCCCAGTGATGGTCGATCTCAGGAATATCTACAACCCTGAAGAAATGGTGGAAGCTGGTTTTGAGTATTATTGCATTGGCCGCACTATTAAGAATGGCTCAAACGGCAATTAAGGCATCAGTCTCATGAGCGATAAACGTCAATTGGATCCGACAATCCTGCGTGAATATGATATCCGCGGTGTTGTCGGTGATGGTTTTAATGCAGATGACGTACGGGCGATTGGCCGTGGCTTTGGCTCGGTCGTTGTCGAGAATTTTGACGGTGACAAAACGCCAATTGTCGCCGTCGGCTATGATGGCCGTTTAAGCTCGCCTGAATTGGCTAACGCCCTCGCCGATGGACTTACAGCAGCCGGCGTCAACGTTATCAAAATCGAGCGCGGTCCAACGCCGATGTTGTATTTCGCCACCCATGAATTCGCCACCGATGGCGGCATGATGATCACCGGCTCGCACAATCCGCCCGACTATAACGGCATTAAGATGGTGCTGGATGGGCATTCGTTCTTTGGAGCTGATATTCAGGCGCTCGGTCAGCGCGTCGCCGACGGAAACTTTAGTGAGGGTACTGGCAGCGTTGAAGAACGCGCACTCTCAGCGCGTTATATAGAGCGTATGCTGGAAGATTTCGACGCCGGCAAAGACCTCAGCGTCGCCTGGGACCCCGGCAATGGCGCTGCCGGTGAGATCGTCCAGGAGCTGGTCAAACATCTGCCTGGGGACCATTATCTTATCAACGCGGAAATCGACGGTACTTTTCCGAACCACCATCCCGATCCGACGGTGGAGAAAAATCTCCTGCAATTGAAAGAGCTGGTGGCCGGGCAGGAGTGTGATCTGGGTATCGGCTTTGATGGTGACGGTGATCGCATTGGCGTTGTCGATGCCGAGGGGCGCGTGCTTTGGGGCGATCAGATCATGGTCGTGCTGGCGCGCGAAGTGCTAAAAGATAACCCGGGCGCGCCGATTATTACCGAAGTTAAAGCCAGCAAGGTGTTTTTCGATGAAGTGGCCAAGGCTGGTGGTGAACCCATCATGTGGGCAGCTGGGCATTCATTGATTAAGTCGAAAATGGCGGAGATGAAAGCGCCGCTGGCCGGTGAGATGAGCGGGCATATTTTCTTTGCCGACAAGTATTATGGCTTTGATGATGCGATCTATTCGGCGCTCAGGTTGCTGACTATTTTATCGCAATCTGACCAAAGCATCGCTGATATGCGGGATAGCCTGCCACAGATGCTCAACACACCTGAGCTGCGCTTCGAATGTTCTGAGGAGCGCAAATTTAAAGTTATTGATGAAGTGAAAGAGCGGCTCGCGGGTGTTAGCGGCATCACTGTGCATGACATCGATGGCGTGCGCGTTGAAACCGACGACGGCTGGTGGCTGCTCCGAGCTTCAAACACCCAAGCTGTCCTGGTGGCGCGTTGTGAATCATCAAATGAGGCTGGCCTGTCCCGCCTTAAAAATACCGTCCGCGAACAACTAATCGCGAGCGGCATCGAACCTCCCGCGGACTTTGATTAGGAAGTAAACCACGAAGTTCACGAAGAACACGAAGTTAAATGATTCATGATCCATACAGTAGCAAAGTAATCGGACTGGCTATCGAAGTTCACCAAAACCTCGGTCCAGGCCTATTAGAATCCGCATATGAATCTTGTTTATGTTATGAGCTTTTAGAAGCTGGGATATCCTTCCAAAGGCAAAAAAGTATTCCCCTCGTCTATAAGAATACCAAGCTTGATTGCGGATTCCGGGCTGATCTTATTGTCGGCGATAGTTTGCTAATAGAGTTAAAGGCCGTCGAAAAGAAATTGCCCATCCATGAAGCATAAATCCTCACTTATCTAAAATTAACGGGCCTTAAATTTGGGCTCATCCTAAATTTTAATTCGGTTCTATTAAAAAATGGGATTCAAAGATTCGTTTTATAATTGAACACCTTCGTGTTCTTCGTGGTTTGTTTTAATTTTTATCTGATCGTCTGCACTGTCGGTTAGGGATATTTAATCTCATACCCTTCAGGCACACCCAGCCACTCACGGGCGGTCGAGTAATCCTGAAAAAGATGACGCTCAACCGGACTTGATGTCATTCGCAGAGTCACCAGCCATTGGTGGATCAATTTATAATCTTCAGCAGTGTTGACGGTTACAGCGAGTTTGCACTCGCCCAGGCGTTGATCAACATCCGAGTTAATTGTGCTGGATAAGGTGCTCAAAAACTTGAAATCATATTTGTCTTTGTCGGTAAAATTAACCTGACGTAAGTCGAAGCAAATATCCATACCTTGCCGGTAAAGCGGATCGGCGAATATTGTCTGGTAAAGGGCCGGTAGTTCTGAAAATGAGAACCCATGGAACTCTAAAATAAATACAATTCTTAGATCAGGGTCAACGTAGTACGTCCACGTCATCAGCAGCTTTCCTCTCCGGCCCCATTATCTAAATATTCTTATTTTATTTATGATTATATCTGTGCTCGGTATTCAATCAATTCAATAAAAATCACTTTACCGTTATGCTAGAAAAGTAAAAAAAATTAAGCAGTTTAACGTGAAGCGACTTCGACGGTGGCAGGCAGATCAAGCTCTAAACAAGGCTTTCGATGTTTCTTTAAAAGCCGGCATGTCCGATAGGCGTTACGCCGCTCCAAGCCAATGATCCGGGCGCGATATAAAATTCGATTGCGGGATTTGCGTAGCGGCATCACCTTGACTTTGCCGCCGTTGAGCACGCTGGCGTATTTATTCGAAACATCGCGGGCAATATTAAAAGCCGGTTTGCGGGTATAAAAAGCGCCAACTTGAATGCCCCAGATGCGGTCATTGTTTTTTGCCACTGATTTGGCTTGGCGTTTTGGCGTTCGATAAGCGCCTTTTCTTTTTTTGGCCTTAGCCACCAGAACCGGCGGCGTGGCGTCATTAAATGCCCGGGTGAGCAATGTTTTCATGTGCCGGTTCCGCGAGCGCGACGTATTGCCGCCAAACACCACACCAATCATCCGCCTGTTATGACGCTTGGCTGTCGTAATCAGATTATAGCCCGACGCCCGGATGTAACCGGTCTTCATCCCTTCGGCGCCCGGATAGGTTTTTAGTACTTTATTGTGGGTGCGATAGGTGCGGCCTTGAAAGGTGAAAACCTGACGCTTGAACAAATGATAATATTGCGGAAATCGATTGATGATGGCTCGAGTCAGCGTCGCCATATCTTTGGCGGTCGACATCTGGCCGCGGTGGGGCAAACCGGATGCATTGCGAAAAGTTGTCCGTGACATGCCAAGTTTGCGCGCTTTGTCGGTCATTATGAGAGCAAAGCGCCGCTCTGTACCGCCGATGGATTCGGCGACGACCGACGCCACATCATTGGCTGATTTTACGATCAACGCCATCACCGCATCTTTGACGCGGATCGATTGGCCGCGTTTCAGTCCGAGCCGGGAAGCCGGTCGATTCGCCGCCTTCCTCGAAACAGACAGACGCGTTGAAAAGGTGAACTTCTTTTTCTCGACCGCTTCGAACAGCAGATAGAGGGTCATGAGCTTGGTCAGCGAAGCCGGGTAGTTCCGCGTATTCTCGTTTGTCGCATGATAGACTTTGCCGGTTTTAGCATCGACGACATAAGAGGCATATTTAGCCGCCACCGGATTGCCGGCAAAAATCAATGCAGCCAGCAGAAAGCCAAGGATAAAACAGAACCATCTGCTGCCCTGTATCATGCGGCAGTTCCGATTAATTTTTGGCGTTTGAGGGAGATTATTCCGTGTTGCCGCATTTGCTTCCAATAACGAGTCCCAAGTCGAGCATTTATTTTTACTAACATATCCTTTGGGGCCGAAGTGTAGGGGGCATCCCTTACGAAGTCCAATAATTTGGACATCATTCCGATATAAACTGTATTTAACGCAGGCAAATTTGGAATCATGGGTCAAAATCAAGGTGTTAGATGAAAATCGTGTATACTGTGTTTAAGCAGTCGCGATGAACAAATGATTAACGGGTAAATGATGCAATCCAAGCGGTTTCTTTCGGGGGGTAGATTCGTCGCTATCTTAGGCGCGATGCTGATTATATTGTCGGCTTGCGCCTATAAAGGTGGTGGCGATCATCCGGTGATTAGAAAGTTTACTTGGTTCAGCTACATCGCAGGTGATGATATCAGGCAAGGCTGCGCCAAGACGAGTAGTGAGCGCTACCGATTTGTCTATAACGCTGTCTATAACGAGCAGGTTCGCACCTATGATATTTCGCCAGCAGGTGAGGGGCGTTATCAGGTCAAAATCAGGGTAACCAGTGAAGCGGATTTGACCTGGCTCAACCTTGAACTCAGTAACCCTGATTTGTTGAAACCATGGCGGCCGAAAATTTCCGTCACCAATATTGCTGCCTCTGACGTTGAGATTCTCAAAAGAACGCTACGAAACGCACAGTTTTTTGATTCTCGGCCGCCGGCGGAGAATATATCTTCGATCAGTTTTTATTGGGTGATTTCGGCCTGCGTTGACGGAAAATTCAGCCAAAATGCTTATATCTGGCCGACAGAAAACTTCAAAAAAGCGCAATTTGGTAAACTGCTAAGTGCTTGGGATTTCACGGATATTCCGGTTAACCCGCCGCGTAAAACCACTAATTTCAGTATTTATGGTACAAATGATGAAAAAGTATACACCAATCTTTTTGATCTTCAGTTTGGCAGTGACGGCTTAATCCGCCACTATGTCTTGATAAACTAAAGTTTATGAGGAGTTTTGGCGAAATTCAGGTATTTTTTAATCAATTTAAGCTTTTATAATCAGTGAAAAATGCCAATATAATTGAGAGGACTTAAAAGAGGAGCCGATTGCAATTTGCGAATTTTCTGCCAAATAAAACTGAGTGGGACCTAATCAACTGTTAAGTAATTAAGTACGAGAATGAAACGAGACGACGACGATAAAAGCGGTAGTGGTGGACAAAACGGTAACGGCAAAGATGATTTTGAGCATGGCGTTGCCGTAAAAAGCCGCACAAAAACGAAAAAGCCTTCGATGTATAAAGTTCTCATGCTGAACGATGATTATACGCCGATGGAATTCGTAATTCACGTGCTTGAGCAGTTCTTTTCGAAGAACCACGAGGAGGCGACGCGAATTATGCTTCATGTTCATCAGAAAGGCGTCGGCGTATGTGGTATATTTACCTATGAGGTCGCGGAAACGAAAGTAAATCAAACTATGGATTTGGCGCAGCAGCACCAACATCCTCTACAATGCACAATAGAAAAGGATTAGTTTGGAATAACAAACTATGCTGAAAAAATATGTTGTCTCGTAATTTAGAACAAAGTCTACATCGTGCCCTTGCTTTGGCGACAGAGCGCAATCACGAATATGCCACGCTTGAGCATTTATTGCTGGCGCTCACCGATGACCAGGATGGTATATCGGTGCTGCGTGCCTGTGGCGTTGAAGTTGAAAAGCTGCGGCTCGATTTGACGAGTTTTATTGATGATGATCTGGGTGACCTCGTGACAGCAAAATTATCGGAGCCCAAACCGACTGCCGGTTTCCAGCGGGTGGTCCAGCGCGCCGCCATTCACGTGCAATCGTCCGGCCGTGAAGAAGTGACCGGCGCCAATGTGCTGGTCGCTATTTTCTCCGAACGCGAAGCCCATGCGGTTTACTTCCTGCAGATGCATGACATGACCCGCCTTGATGCAGTGAATTATATCTCGCACGGTATTGCCAAAGTGCCGGGTTATTCGGATACCCGCGAAGTGCACGGCGCTGATGAAGAAATGACCGAGGAGAAAGACGTTAAGAAAGGCTCAGAGGCGCTCGATACCTATTGCGTTAATCTCAATCAAAAAGCAGCGGATGGTAAAATTGATCCGCTGATCGGTCGTGAACTGGAAATTGAACGCACCATTCAGGTGCTGTGCCGGCGGACCAAAAACAATCCGCTTTATGTCGGCGATCCAGGCGTTGGTAAAACGGCCATCGCCGAGGGCTTGGCACGGCGTATCGTCAATGAAGAAGTGCCGGAAGTGCTGATCGATAATGTCATCTATTCGCTTGATATGGGCACCTTGCTGGCGGGCACCCGCTACCGCGGTGATTTTGAAGAGCGGATTAAAGCCGTGCTCACCGAGCTTGAAGATATGCCGCACTCGATCTTGTTCATCGATGAAATTCATACGGTGATCGGGGCGGGCGCGACCAGTGGCGGCTCAATGGATGCCTCCAACCTCTTAAAGCCGAGCCTGCAAAGTGGCACCCTGCGGTGCATTGGCTCGACCACTTACAAAGAATATCGCGGCCATTTTGAAAAAGACCGGGCCTTGGTTCGCCGCTTCCAGAAAATCGATGTTTATGAGCCGTCAGTTGAAGATACCGTCAAAATTCTGCGCGGGCTCAAGCCCTATTATGAAGAACATCATAGCGTTCGCTATACCGCCGAGGCGCTTCGCCAAGCGGTAGAGCTCTCCGCGCGTTATATTCATGACCGCAAATTGCCGGATAAAGCCATCGATGTCATCGATGAAGTCGGTGCCTCCCGGATGCTTTTGCCGCCGAACAAGCGCAAGAAAACCATATCGGTTAAAGATGTTGAGACCGTCATCGCCAAGATGGCGCGCATTCCGCCGAAAACCGTATCGCGTGATGATAAGAAAGTGCTCGCCAATCTCGAGCGTGATCTGAAGACCATGGTCTTTGGTCAGGACAATGCCATCGATGCATTGTCCGGCGCCATCAAGCTCGCCCGGGCGGGATTGCGCGAACCTGAAAAACCGATCGGCAACTATCTCTTTTCCGGCCCGACCGGCGTTGGTAAAACCGAAGTTGCCCGCCAGCTCGCCCGCTCCATGGGGATCGAGTTGGTGCGCTTTGACATGTCTGAATATATGGAACGCCACACGGTCTCGCGTTTGATCGGTGCGCCGCCCGGCTATGTCGGCTTTGATCAAGGTGGTCTGCTGACCGATGCCATTGATCAACAGCCGCATGCTGTCTTGCTGCTGGATGAGATCGAAAAAGCCCATCCGGATTTATTCAATATTCTGCTGCAGATTATGGATCACGGCAAACTCACCGATAATAACGGCAAGAGCGTCGACTTCCGCAATGTCGTCCTGATTATGACAACCAATGCCGGGGCCCAGGAAATGGCCAAATCTGCCATCGGTTTTGAGCGCGACGATCGGGTTGGTGATGACGAAGAGGCGATTGAGAAAATGTTCTCGCCGGAATTCCGTAATCGTCTTGATGCGACCGTGTCATTTGCCAATCTGTCGCCTGAGATTATGGGCAAGGTTGTCGATAAATTCATCATGGAACTTGAAGCGCAGTTGAGCGACCGCGACGTCACCATCACCTTGACTGACGAGGCCCGCGAATGGCTCGCCAAAAAAGGTTACGATAGACGCTTTGGCGCCCGGCCGTTGGCGCGGATAATTCAGGAGCATATCAAGAAGCCGCTTTCTGAAGAGCTGTTGTTTGGTGAACTGACTAAAGGCGGTACCGTTCAAGTTATGGTCAAAGGCAACAAACTCGATTTTGAATATCCCAAACTCGCGTTACCGAAAAGCAACGGCAAAAAGGGCAAAGGGAAGGGGCCGGACAAAGGCCCTGGCAAAGGTGACGGCGGCAACGATGGTAAAAAATCGGAGCTTGTTTAGTAGAATTTCGGTGACAGTTTACTTTTAAGTGTAAACTGTCACCGAAATTTTCGGTCTTTTTTTATAACTGTGGAAAACCCCCCTAGCCATCCGGCAGCGCAAAAAGCTCATGCTCGCCCTCAAGGCCCTTTAGGGCGAATTGGCCGAGAGACCTCAGTTTTCCAGGGAAGGTATCGGCGAAGGTCGAGGAGATCAGTACCGGTTCCTGCAATTCTTTAGTCATACTTTCGATGCGCGCCGCCTCATTGGCCGCAGAGCCGATGACGGTAAACTCAAGCCGCTCCGGTATGCCGATATTGCCATAGGTGACATCACCCAAGTGCAGGCCAATGCCGTATTTCAACGGCGGCAGATCGCCATGCTCGGTATTTACCTCTTCTATGCGTTCCGAAATAATTTCCGTCGCCTTAATCGCCCTTCGGCAGGCTTCAAGGGCGCCGGTTGCGTTTTCCCATGATTTTGAGGTTTCGCCGGCAATCGGAAAAATTGCCAAGACCGCGTCACCAATAAAGCGTAAGACCTCGCCGCCATTTTCGATGATCGCCCCAGCCATACAATGGAAAAACCGGTTAAGATGAACCAAATAGATTTCCTGCTCCATACTTTCCGAAAGGGCCGTTGAGTCTCTGAAATCACAAAACCAAATAATGGCGTGAATAAGTTCACCATCGCCGTGCTTTATCTGCCCCTCCAGCACCCGCTTGCCGGTGCGCCGGCCCAGATAGGTTTCCAATAACGTGACCGACGTTCTTTTCTGGGCATGGACTTCAAACAACCGGCCCAGCATCGGCAGAATTTCATAAATCTGGCCAAGATGAGACGTCGAAAAGCCGCCTTCGGTAAAAGACGTCATCGACATGACATTGATTTGGCCGTCCGAAAAAGTGAACGGCATGGCAGCGTAATCAGTCGCCCCTTCTGCGTGAAGATCGACGCAAACGGGATAATCCAGTTTGGGATCATCACCTTCGAGACGCCGCCGCACGCCGCCAGCCCCTTTGATGATCGGCGCAAACGGGCTGTCCGAAAATTTTGGCTGCAACAATATGTCGTGCGGTTCCAGGATCACTTTGACCTCGGGATCGTCTTCCCGCCAAACCAGCACGGTGGCAAATACTTGCGGATGGAGCGTTGGAATAATGACCGTCATGCGGGATATCGGGTAGCCGTTGTCATGCAAATAACGGCAAAATTCTGAAATTAAGTGATCGGCTGACGGCGCTTTCCACGCTTGTTCCAGCAGCCAGCCAGCGAGCGTATTGGCGTGCATGCTTTTTTGCTGATTATCGAGGAAGGCGACTTCCTCGTCACCTTCGTATATTGCGTTTACTTTACTCTGGTAGAAGGAAACATAGCCGCGTAATTCTTCGCCGTCAGAATAGGGGTCTTCATATCCCCAAACCGCATTTTCCGCCGTCTCCTCGCCCACCGTTAAGGTCCAATAGCTGGCATTCCCCTTGAACGGACAATGGGTTTGATGATCGGTTTTTTCAAGATAGTCCATGCCGACATCATCGACCGGAAAGTAGTACATTGGTGGTACGCGGGTTTCGTAGACAATCAACGCGTTGGATGAATCAGCCACCCAAGTGCCGTTAAATTCTACCCGAACCCGTTCAGAAGCCGGCTCAAATCTTATTTTGTAGGCTTCTTCATCAGTAGATTCAGCTGCAACAGAATGGTCATCCGCCATAGCAATGCTCCCGATATGATTATTGGTTTATTTATTCCCAATATTTTTATGGTTTACGATTATCATATCTGGATTGCGCCGTCATTCAAATAGTTTTAATTCGCAGGTAAAGTAATCCCAAATACGGCATTTTGACTCTAGACCGGCTTTATCAGATCACCTTTACTGACCGTGCCGCCGGTTAATATTCGGCAATTGAGGCCACTACGATTGATCAGCGCCTTGAACAGGCTCTTAATTTCCACGAGGTCTTCGAGATATTTGCAGGGCACGCTTAATCGCATACCCTCCAGCACGACGTCCGGGCCGACCCTGAATTTCCGGCCGACCAAATGATTAAGCGGTACACCCTGGGTAATGGCATTGCGCCGGGTTTGATCAGGCTTCAATTCGATATCCCAATCCCGTGCCAAGGCCGCCAAAGTTTCATTCTCGAACAACGTGAATTGCCGGCCTTCTTCCGGCCGCTCTGAATAGGTGCCGGTTCCGAGCGCATAACGGTCGCCCTCAATGCCGACGCCGGCCAGGCAAACCAGCTGGTCCGGAGAATGGAGCGGCTGTTCTTTGCCGGCACAACTGTGCAATGACAGAATTTTACCTTCCCACATGGTCATGTTATCTCAACGCCCGGGCCGGCGAACAATTCGGCCTTCTTCCTCAAGGTCTTCTGCGATGTGTTCGTCATAGCGATTTTCCATTTTATCCCGATCCGTGCCCATATGATCTGCATACATCTGACCGACTGGAGGAAAAACATCATCGGCGACTTGAGCATCCGGGTTCCAGACATCAGCCCGGATCAAAGCCTTACCGCAATGCAGGAAAGCTTCTGTAACTTTAACGACCATCGCCGTAGCAGGAGGCCTGTCATTGAGAGCTAGCGGTTCCAATATTTCCGGGTCTTGGGTGAGACTCGCTTGACCACGAATTCTTAGCGTTACGTCCATACCCGGCACCAGGAAGAGGATACCGATGGTAGGATTACGTATTATATTTTCCAACGAATCGACTCGCGAGTTTCCCTTGCGGTCCGGAATAATCAGCGTGTTGTCATCGGCCACTTGAACAAATCCTGGATCGTCGCCACGCGGCGAAACATCGCCCTCAGTGCCAAGCAACAGCAGCGGTGAATGAGCGATGAAATTGCGGCAATGCTTGTCTAGGGCATACAAAGTTTTCTCCACCGGCGGGCCTTTGGGCGCTGGATAAATCTGGCGTAGATCATCAACTGTTTCGATATCAAAATCCGTCATTACACTCTCTCCCAATAAAAGCCCGGCATCTTAATCACCGACATAGGCCAGCATTTCGATTTCGATCAAAGCGGTGGGTTCCATCAAGGCCGTACATACGGTGGAGCGCGCCGGTGGTGGGGTGTCGCCAAAGTAAGCCGCGTAGGCTTTGTTAAAGCCCATGAAATCATCGGTCGAGGTAAGCCAGACTGTGGCCTTGACGATATCGGCTTTACTGCGCCCGGCCTCTTGCAAGGTGGCGTCGATATTCGCCAATGTCTGGGTGGTCTGCTCTTCAATGCTTTTGCCTTCAATCTGGCGTTCGGCATTCATTGCCAATTGGCCAGACAGAAATAATAAATCCCCTGCCTGAACCGCGCCCGACAATGGTAGCGACGTACCGTCAGGTCGTTTTTTGGCTTTAATAATATGATTGATAGGCATGATTTAACTCCTAAAACTTTAACCGCTGATGTTTGCAAAGCTTCTGATGATAATCGGCAAGCGGACGGGTAAAATCAATAGCCAAAAATGGCGTCGAAAAATCGATCTGTTTCAAGGTGCCGACGAATCAGTCAACGAACGTGGCGAGGATACCGGTTGCTACCAGCAGAA
This sequence comes from uncultured Rhodospirillaceae bacterium, assembly GCA_913020445.1. GTDB lineage: Bacteria > Pseudomonadota > Alphaproteobacteria > Rhodospirillales > UBA2165 > TMED23. The sequence goes on along the minus strand of CAJWAR010000017.1, from coordinate 35,481 downwards.
AGATCGAGAATAGAAATATTAGGATGACGCCGGCGAGCACAGTAGAGGCAATTTTTCCCGGTGGCGCAAAATGCCGCTCGACCAACCCAAAGACTTCCTGATCAAGAAAAATCCGGTCCGTTTCGATCTGCAGATGTTCAGCAATTTCTTCAGCAAGCGAAATATCTTCCTCAGTAAATTCCTGATCGTCTTTCTTGTTCAGGAGTTGAAACGCACCCGTTGCTCTATTTTGGGTCGGACTTTTAATCGGCACGCACAGGACGTTGCGGGTTACAAAGCCGGTTAATTTCTCAATCGTTTTGGAAGCACTGGGGCGATCTGCCATATCGGAAACGATAATAGTCTCGCCTGAGAGGATAGACTGCCCAGCTATCGATTCTTTTACCGGCACTTCGATTCCGCGTTCTTCAAAACCGGTGCCGGCCTTCAGCCAGACACTTTCTTTGTTGGGATCATAAATGAAGATACTGCATCTTTCAGAATCGGTGACTTTCGCCATGATGCGAATGTAAAATGATAATAGCCTACCGTCTGCCACATCATTTTCGGTTTCAGTCAGAGCTTCTTGCTGCGCCTTTAGCTCTTCAAGTTGCGAATCGATTTTGCCCAACATTTGATCCATGAACTCCAAATCAGTGGCAAGGCTGCCTCAATCGTTAATCCTGGCGGCCTTTGTTCAGTTTTCGATAGTCATTATTAGTTTTGGTACCTGTGTTTTTAAAATTTGAGTTTACCTAAGCAGAATTCGCTCAACCTAACATTGATTATTGTCAATATTGCCCGGTCGGCTCTACGGGCGGCCAATTTCACTGGTTTTCAGTCAGGGAAAGGGTATCGACTTCACTTTCTAGTTTTAATTTTGTTGCTTCAAAACCTGCTTCGCCTAAAATACCTGACAGATGAATTCGCCAGCTGGCGGACATCATAGGGGAGGGATTTATGGACGGGCAACAAAAGTCTGGTGCGGTGCTTTTGGCAGAACGCGAAAAGCGTATCTATGACACGGTGGCACTGCGTGAGCCCGACCGGGTTCCATCCATGCTACATTCGACATTTTGGGCCGCCAACCAAGCCGGCATGACCTGTGAAGAGGCAATGCACGATTACAAAGGTCTGTCTGATGCCATGCGCAAGGCGATCCTGGATTTGCAGCCCGATGCTTATGTGCCGTGTCATTTAATGTTGTCACTGGCCCCCACCATGGAGATTCTCGATTACAAGCAATTGGAATGGCCGGGCCATGGTAATCTCAGTCCCGATGTTACGTTCCAGTATATCGACCGGGAATATATGAAGGCCGACGAGTATGATGATTTCATCACTGATCCGACCGGCTTTTATTTGCGCCAATATTTGCCACGTCTAGCAGGCGAACTGGAACCCCTCGCTAATTTGCCCGAGTTTCCGTCAATTTATTTTACCCGTGTTATGCATGCCCTGGCCTTCATGGCAGACCCGGCGATCCGCAAGGCGCTCGAAACCATGATCAAGGCCGGCGAAGAAATGCAAAAGATGATGGGGGAGGCCATTTCATTTATCACCGAGATGGCAGAACTGGGATATCCGCTTGCTAATGTGGCGAGCGGTCATGCGCCGTTCGATGTGGTGTCCGATTATTTACGCGGCTCCAAAGGCGGCATGCTCGACATGTTCCGCAATGAAGAGCGTGTCATGAAAACTTTAGATATACTAACCGAGTATATTCCTCGAACCATGATGAAAACCGCTAGCCGTCTTCCCGGTAAGATCGTTTTTATTCCGCTCCATTGGGGGTTGGATGGTTTCATGTCTCCCGATCAGTTCAACAAGTTTTTCTGGCCGTCGCTGCGTAAAGTGATCATGGAGCTAATTGAAAACGATCTCATTCCGTGCGTCCTGTGGGAAGGGGATTGCGAAACCCGGCTCGAAACCATTGCCGACGTGCCGGCTGGCAAGTGTATTTATTGGTTTGAACGCACCGATGTGTTTAAAGCCAAAGAAGTGCTGGGCGATACCGTCTGCATCCGGGGCGCCGTGCCGGCATCGATGTTGAATACAGCCACGCCGGATGATGTCAAAGAATTCTGCAAAAAGCTTATTGATGTGGTTGGCAAAGGCGGTGGCTTTATTATGGATTGCGGTATTGGCATCCCGGATGAGGCTAAATACGAAAACGTCAAAATGATGTTCGACTTCACTCGGGAATACGGGGTCTATGGGTAGCTCAATAAAGCACCGGAAATAGCTCCGGCGGTAAAAAGCCCATGCATGTTGAGTGAAAATTAATCAAATCAGAACGGCGCTTTTCCAATTTTCTTACCGGGTACAAATTGAAATGCCTGCAGGGCAGAAATTGTTTTGTCGCTGATGCCGTAGGGAGGCAAGTCAATGCGTTTTCTATTCTTCAGATTTGCCAGTTTTAAAGTGTCCTTGGTCAATTTATGAGTAACAAGCAAATCCTGAAGTTCGCCGGTTGCATAGGCCTTTTGCATACCTTCAAATAGGGTATTACGAAGTTTCATTTGGGTTGGTCCGGTGAAAAAATAAATTGCAAACTTGTAGACAACTAATAAATGGTCATCGACAGCGAGATTAGGGTAAGCATCTTTATTTTCGTTGTATTCAGAAAAAATTTCAAAAAGCCCTCGTGAATAAAGATCAAAACGACCACGCGCCGTCATACGTATCAGTAATTTTTCTTTTCCTATGCTAATTACCTTCAATCCAGCATTTTGAAGTATTGCTACGTCAGTCCATCCACTGCCCTGGCCAATAGTAAATTTCCTTAAGTCGGACAAAGAACTTACCGAGCGCAGCCTGGTTTTAAGGCTGTTCTGAGTTAACATAAGTCGATAGCCGCTACCTATTCCAAGATAAATCGGTGCATAGACCGGTAATAGAGTACGTTCGTTTTCAGAGCTCGTACCCATAGCCATTACTATTGGAGTATCAGAATCGCGTAATGTGGCAGCAGCACGTCTTTGGCTAGGTGAAGGTTTAGCCAATACAACGGAGTATGGCCGGTCCTGTTTTGAAAGGGCTAATTTCAACACATCTAGACGGTATTTGCCGACGGTTTCCCAACCTTCCACCCAAAGAAATTTTATGTTTATTTTTTCTTGGGCCAACGTCGGCTGTATGCTTAAAATCAGTACCAGAAGGCCGATGGCAATCGCTACGAATTTACGGGAAATAGGAATATCTAATTTCATTGGCGTTTATTAAACCAAGCTAATGGCAAAGTCAGTTTTACCGAAAACACTTCTCTTACATACATAAGTAAGTATGAATCAGGTGAGTACCAAGTTTTTTTTGGGGGAAGCTGATCCTATTTACTAATAATTTGCGACGGGATTAGAGGGGGATCAAATAGTTAACATTGTAAAAAGGTGCCAGACACCTTTTTTGGCACCTTTTTTAGCACCTTAATTACCTCAATCTCCGTCCGCCACACCTCTTCGCCGTATCTTAGCCAGTTGCTCGCGGATCGATGGCAGGAAGATCAGCACCACGGCGAGGACAAGCAGCGTGGTCGTCATCGGGCGTTCCCACATGAAACTTACGCCGTCGGTGAGGTTCATGGCGCGAGCGAAATTATCTTCCAGCATTTGCCCCAAAATAAAGCCGATCAACATCGGTGCCAAGGGAAAGCCGGCAAACCGCATGATCGTCGCGACGATGCCCATGCCAGTGAGCATCAACAGCTCAGTCGCATTGTTCTGGCCGATATAGCTGCCCATCATGGTGAAAAATAAGATGAACGGGATCAGGTAGTTGCGGGGCACCAATAATAACTTGGCGATATACGGGATCAGCGGCAAATTGAGAATCAGTAGAACCACATTACCGATATACATCGATATAATCACCGCCCAGAAAATTGATGGATTGTCGACCATTAGGCGCGGGCCCGGCGTAATGTTGAGGGCAATCAACGCGCCGAGCAAAATTGCCGTCGTACCGGAGCCCGGTATCCCCAGCGTCAGCAAGGGCACAAATGATCCCGTACAAGCGGCGTTGTTCGCTGTTTCAGGCGCGGCAAGCCCTTTGATCGAGCCCTTGCCGAACTCAGCCTGTTCTTCGCCTTTGGCGATATTGCGCTCAACCGCATAGCCCAAAAATGAGGCGATGGTGGCACCCGCGCCAGGCATAACGCCGATCAAAAAACCTTGGATTGATTGCCGTCCGATAACAGGGGCGATCTTCTTGGCTTCGGCTTTGGTGATGCGGAGGTCTTTAATCTCACCGCCCGCTCCACCGGTGTTTGAGCGCTTCGGATCAAGCACCAAATAAAGTGCCTCCGGTAACGCAAATAATGCCATGGCGAGCGTAATAAAACTAACCCCGCTTTGGAGATCTTGAATCCCCATGGTAAAACGCGGGGCATTAAACTGAGCGCTCTCTCCCAACGTCGCCAGGATCAGCCCAAGCACGGTCATCATCAATGCCTTGGCGACATTGCCAGACCCGGCGAAGGCGGCGATCGCCGAAAGACCGACAATCATCAGGGCAAAATATTCAGCGGAATGAAACAGCAGTGCGACGGTGGCCAAAGCGGGGGCAAACCCCATCAGCAATATTGCACCAACAGTCCCACCGGTGAAGGAGGCGATGGCGGCAATCGTCAATGCTTTACCGGCTTTGCCTTTGCGGGCCAAAGGATAGCCATCGAAGGCGGTCGCCACGGTGCCGGCAATGCCTGGGGCGTTGATCAGGATCGACGAAGTTGAGCCGCCGAAAATCGCGCCATAATAAACCCCTGCCAGTAAAATGAGCGCTGCTGACGGATCACCGATCTTGATGGCGACTGGGATCATGATGGCGATAATCGACATTGGACCAAGACCTGGCAGCATGCCGATAAAGGTGCCGAGCAAGCAGCCGGCAACCACCATGATAAGATTTTGTATCGAAAAAGCTGTGCTCAGCCCAAGCACGAGACCTTCTAGCATCTACCGTCTCCTCAAATAAACCATGGCCACGGGCGAAGAAAAATTCCCAGCAATTCCTGCACGAGATACCAAATAAAAAAAGCGGTAAAAATCGCAATCGGCAGCAGCACTTTGAAATTCCGCTCACCCAGGATCATGCTGCCTCCGGCGATGAATAATGTGGTTGCGGCGATAAAACCGATGGGACGCAGCAGCAGGGCATAGGCAACCATGAGCGCTAAAAGAAAAATCGCCTGGCCAAGTTTGTATTGGCGCAGGTTGCGATAATCGATTTCGCCATCATCAATTTCTGCGCCGGCTGTTGGACCGGATTGAACGACCACGACGGTGCCGACAATTACACCCAGCACGCTCAACCATTTCGGCATGGTGTTCGGCAGGAACGTCATGTTGAGCTCAAATGGCAGAAGGTTGGCCTCCATGGTGACAAAGGCCGTGTAACCGTAGATCAAACAAAGGAGGAGAAAAATTCCAGCAATGGCACGGTCGAGCGTCATGGAGTTCCTCCTCGAATAGAAAAAACGATAAATATATTAAAAGGCCGGAGTACCGCGAAGGAGCCCCGGCCTAATAAGTCTATTTCAAGAAACCAAGTTTTGTCATCAAGTTCTTGATAACGGTTTCCTGGTTTTCCAGGAAGGAAACGAACTTTTTGCCTGGGTTGTGAATGTTTACCCAGCCATTACGCGCCCGCACAGTTTCCCATTCAGGGGTTTTGTACATTTTGGCGATCGCTGACCGGTAGGCATTTGCTTTGTTTGCCGGCAAACCAGGAGCAGCAAAGAAACCGCGCCAATTAACGAAAGTTGCATTGTAGCCCTGCTCTTTGAGCGTCGGAGCGCCTTTGAACGCAGGGACCCGCTGGTCAGACGTGACAGCCAAAATCCGCATTTCGCCGGATTTGGCGAGAGCAACGGCTTCGGAAAAACCGGTTGAGCCGGCAGCAACTTCACCGGACAAGATGGCAGCATTTAATTTTCCGCCCGCATCATACGGGATGTATTTAACCTTGGTCGGGTCCGCACCAGCTGCTTGGAAAGCCATAGCTGCGACCAAGTGATCCATGCCGCCCGGCACAGAGCCACCGCCAACAGAAACTTTCTTAGGGTTCTTTTTGTAAGCGGCAACAAGATCCTTAAAGTTTTTAAAAGGACTGTTTTTGCCGGTAATGATGGCCGCATAGTCACCAATGGTGCCGGCGATCATCGTCAAGTCACGGAAATTGTGCGGGAATCTTTTTACCAGAGACCTGATCACAATCGGCGTGGAATTAACCATCAAGGTGCCGTGGTTTGATTTGGCATTTTCAATTAAGAAGCCAATGGCCTTACCGCCACCGCCGCCTGACATATTTTCGTAGGATGCTGAGCCAACAATTCCGGATTTGGTCAGCGCTTCACCGGTACCGCGTGCAGTACCGTCCCAACCGCCACCAGCACCACCTGGTATTAGAAAGTGAATTTTATCAACATCAGCAGCTCCGACCGGCGCACCGAGAACAGAAACGCCGAGGCCGACAGCGGCCAGCGTGCTAAACAACACACGGCGGTTTATTTTTTGTTTAAGCGAAAACATTGTTACTCTCCTGTATAGATTGACGTAAGTTTTGAAGCCGTCTTATGGGGGAGCGGCTTTCAAGACGGTCGACGCTATAGAGCGAACCTGTCAAAAACCTGTCGGAATAAAAATAATTTGATTATGAAATTGGGTGCGTTACCGACCGGTGAGAGCGTTTTCCCAATTGGTCAACATTTTTGAACGCTTAAATTGGTCAAGATAGACCAGCAATCCAGGTCCAACTTTAATCGGACGAAGACTTGAACCGGCGGTTTCCCGCATCTTGGCCGCCGTCCGGTTACCTGTCACCGCCGGATGGATCGCGTTAAGGCCAGCTTTTTCCGCCAAGACATGCTGGCCGCGTCGGGACAGCACATAGTCCAGAAACAGCCGGCCATTTTTTGTCGAGCGGGCATTGCGCGGGATCAAGGCAATACGGGACAGCACGACCGTATGATCGGACGGCATGATAATACCGATGTTAGGGTCCCGTTCGGCACGGGTCGCGGCGTAAGAACCCAGCACATTGTAGCCGAGGGCAAACTTGCCAGCGCTGACGCGATCCAGAATGGCGGCGGTGCTGGTATAGAGTTTAACGCTGCTGCGGCCAAAGGCGCGCACTAAATTCCAGGTCGCGTTATAGTGTTCCTGATCCCGCGCCAAAACAAGAAAGCCTAGACCGCTGCGCTGGATATCATAGGTTGCCACTTTGCCAAAAAAATCAGCGTTCTGCTTTTCCAGCAAATCGATCAGCTCTGTCCGAGTTTTCGGCACTTTCCGACCGGCAAAAAACTTTTTGTTATAGACGATAACGGCAGGTTCAAAAGTTATACCGAAAGCCTCATTCCGCCAATTGGCCCAGCTTGGAATATCCTGCGCCGCAGGTGATTTATAGGACTGCGCATAGCCGTCATTGGCGAGCTTCATTTGCAGGTCCATCGCTGAGGAGAAGGCAAAATCTGCGGTCTTTTTCGCGGCATCGGTTTCGCGGAGAACACGGTCAAAAAGTTCCAGGCTTTGAAGATCATGATACTCAACGCGAATTTTAGTATGCAGCAGTTGAAAATCTTCAATCAACGGACGCGCCGCATCGATATCTGTTGTGCTGTAAATAACCAGTTGGCTGCCAGCTACCTTGGCCTGTCCATCCTGTGCTGGAAAATTGAAAATCTCGGCGGAAGCAGCTGAAAACACAAGAAACGCCGATAAAAAAAGACTAATAAAACTGCGCATCTTTGTTGATCCAAACTCTTGTGGTCGCTTCGTGCTTCTTTTGTATCATAGCTTATACTAACATTAGCGCCATGAGAGTTTTAATTGTCGAAGACAATATGGCATTGGCCGATGGTGTATCACGCGCTTTTTCCAAAATGGGGCTCGCGGTTGATGCCTTGAGCGATGGCGAGGAAGCGGATCAGGTCCTTGCGATTCAGGATTATGACCTTCTGGTTCTCGACTTAAACCTGCCGGGTTGTGACGGGCTTGAAGTATTGCGCCGTCTCCGCCAACGAGGCGACAAAGTTCAAGTGATCATATTAACCGCCCGGGATCAGTTACTGGACCGCGTGGCAGGCTTGGATTTGGGCGCTGATGATTACCTTACCAAACCGTTTGAACTATCCGAGCTGGAAGCTCGGGTACGGGCTCTGTTGCGGCGCCAATCTGATCAGGCCAACCCAGTTATTCAACATGGCCGATTACGCTTTGACACTGTCGCCCGCCGCGTTTGGGTCGATGAAGACTCTCTCGAATTACCGCGGCGCGAGTTAAGCCTGTTGGAACTGTTGCTCAATCGCGTTGGTCAAGTTGTCAGCAAGGATCAGATTGCCGACGGGCTCGCGAGTTTTGATCATGACATTACGCCAAACGCAGTCGAAACCCATGTGAGCCGGTTGCGCAAACGGATCAAATCGGCAGATATATCCATTCGAACGGTCCGTGGTCTTGGTTACTTGTTGGAGAAACCGTGATGGCTGGAATATGAGTTGGCGCAATAAATCTCTCCGCCGGCGATTGGCGCTCTGGGTCATCATCCCGCTCGCTATCGTGAGCGCTTTTATGTTGATGGATGTACGTGACAGCTCGCGGAAAGCCGCCAACGAAGCTTATGACCGCGTGCTCTTGGGCTCTGCCCTCGCCATTGCCGAACGCGTCGCAATCGAAGGCAATAAAATTCTCGTCGACGTACCCTATGTTGCTTTGGAAATGCTGACCTCAGCGGCACAGGACCGCGTCTTTTATCAGGTGTCTGGGCCAAGTGCTAAATTTATCACCGGTTATGCCGACTTGCCCGCAATACCCAGGCACCTCACCCCACTACGCAGCGATCCGGTTTTTTATGAAGCGCATTACAAAGGTGCGACGGTTCGCATTGGCGCTGTCGTTCGCGTTTTATCCAGTCCGAAATTATCAGCTCGCGTGGTTATCAAGGTTGCCGAAACTGTTGAAGCTCGAAACGCGCTGATAAGTGAACTGATCACCGGTGCCGCTCTTCGCCAAGCTCTCCTGATTTTGGTTGCCGCCATAATTGTCTGGGTTGGTCTTGGCCGCGGATTGAAACCGCTCACCAGACTAGAAGAAGCGCTGAACCGCCGAAACCCAGCTGACTTACACCCGATTCAGCACGAGGTTCCTTATGAAGTGCGCAACCTAATTGGCGCGATTAATCACCTCATGGAACGGCTCAGCAATAGTATTGAGGCGATGCAGCGCTTTACCGCCAACGCTGCTCACCAGCTTCGCACACCACTTGCGGCAATTAAAACCCAGACCGAAGTTGCGTTGCGCCATCAGGACCCGGATGAAACTCAGAAAACGCTCTCTCATCTTCATGATTCGGCTGAGCAAACAACGCGGCTCATCAATCAGCTTATGAGCCTGGCGCGCGCCACTCCCGGCGAAGGGAGCCTTATTCAAGAAGATTTTGACATTCGCCAGCTTTGCATCGACGTGACTAAGACCATGGTGCCCACAGCGATTGAAGCCGGCATCGATCTCGGATTTGAAGGCGAAGATATACCTTTGCATATCACCGGTGATCCGACCTTGTTTGAAGAGCTGCTGCGCAACCTCACTCACAACGCAATATCTTACTGCCCCTCCGGCAGTCATACCTCGGTCCGCGTCCGCAAACAAAATGGCGCCGCCGTGATAGAGGTGGAAGACAACGGTCCCGGAATTCCCGAGAGTGAACGCGAAGCGGCTTTTGAAAGATTTCACCGCCTGCCGTCTTCCAATCCAAGCGGTTGCGGTCTGGGGCTTTCAATTGTCCAGGAGATCGCCCGCCAGCAAGGTGGTGATGCGAAGATACTCAGCGGAAAAGATAATTCCGGCACGCTGGTTCAGGTTTCGGTGGCGTTGTCACCTCAAAGCTAAATAGGATTTGGCCCGGTACACGTCCACCGAATAATACGGTGGTGGCGCGGCTAAATAAAATAATCTAGTTTACCCGGTTCCAATCTTCGACAACGTTGCAGCCGGCCTGGCGGAACATTTTGGCGACCGGGCAGTATTTCCCGAGATCTTCGCTTACTTTGGCCAATTGGTCCGGGCTGGCATCTGTTTTGATATTTATTGTCAGGCGAATTTCCGAAAACGGCAGGTCGACCTCTTCTTTCATCTGCGCGCCCCGAAAATAAAAATCGTAGGACGCATCAATACTGACGATCTCCAACTCGACATTGTTTTTCTCAGCGCAGCGGCCTCCGATAACATTGGTGCAGGCGATCAACGAGCCAATAAAGGTTTCGGTTGGCGTGAAGCCTAAATTTGTGCCGCCTCTGGCAATCGGCTCGTCGCAAACCAGCTCGACATCGCGGGTTGTGAGGTCGGTCCGCGCATGAGATGGGCAGGTCGCACTCATGGTGACGGTGTTCATAGTTTTTGGTTGCGCTTCGGTCATCGATTTAGCTCCTCTTAATTAAGGTTTTGCACACAAAAAAGACCCCTGACTTGCGCCAGGAGTCTTGCTTGGATACTTGGTCCTTATTCGCCTGCTTGTTGGGCCGGTTGAGATTCTTGTTGTTGCTTTTCGGCTGCTTCGTATTCCTGCAGCCCGGTTGAGCCTTCCGAGAACAGTCCCGGTTTTTTATTAAAGCCGCCATTATCCTTATAGAATTTGTCGACCCGCTGGTGGCGGACCGCCATACCGGGGCTGGCTTTCATAAAGTCAAAAAGCGCCACAGCGCCACCGGTCCACATGGTGCGGATGGTGGTGTAAAGGCCGCGTGCAGCTTTTAGCTTTTTGACGTCAGCATTTTCGTAGGTGTGAAAATTTTCGCGGTCGGCGAGGGCCGAGCGTAAATCATCGGCGGTAGCCCAGTTGCAGCGATAATGGATCGTGCCGTCCGGGCGAATGACATAAAGAATGTTGGGCATCATGCCGTATTGGCGGTGGAACTCACCCTCAACGCCATCGACCAACACTTGGCGGTGCTCGTTGTAGCGCGGTTTGACCAGTTTGGCCGCAGCGAGTTTTTCTTCCCAATTCTGATGGGCGCCGAGGCGTTCGCCAGGATGAGCTTCACGGACATAAATCAACAGAAACTTCACGTCAGGATAATCTTCTTCAATGTTTTTCATGTCAGGAATGTTTTTGGTATACATCGAGCAAGTTGACGAGCCGGTTTCCAGCACGACCCATTGACCCTGGAAGTCAGAAAATTTTACTCTGTTGCCGGTTTCGAGATCATACAATTCACAATCAATAAATTGCTCGCCGGCCGATGGTCCACCGAAGACGTCCCAATCATATTCTTTCACGGTGAAATGTTCATTGTTGTAAACCATGGGAGGTTTAGCGGGTGCGTTCATTATGTCCTACTCCTTAAATGCGTTTTACCCCAAGATGCTAATTGGTGCGAAAATCTATTTCCCCAATTGTATATTATTTCCAATTAGCATCGAATGTGTTCTGGAAACTACAGAAAGGGGAGACTTTATTCAACAATCTTGGTGATCAACTTTAGTTGAAAGTTAAATTTTAAACACCGTCGTTTTTAAACTTAGAATATCGCATATGTTCCTAAATCCCAGGATAAAAGAATTTCACTTAGTATTGCCTATAAAATTTAGGTTTTACGTATTAAATTTAGTCTTATATAAGAATCCTGCATTGACATGTTTGAGCAACCTATCTTATTTTGAGGCGCACTCGAAATAATAAGCCTCACTTGGAAAATAAATCGAGTCACTATTATTTTAACCAATTACAGGAAGGCAAAAAAATGCTTACCAAACAAAAAAAGATTGCCAGTGGGGCAGTCATAGCAGGTGCGATGGTTCTGGGCCTTGGCACTGCTACTCCAGCAAATTCCGCGGAAACGATTAATTTAACCGCGATTGATGGCTATTCGCCAAAAGCGATGTGGGTTAAGGAATTTATTAATTTCCTCATTCCGGAAATCAATAAAGGTTTAGCTAAAACCGGCAATTATAAAATCAAATGGAATCAGGCCTGGGGTGGCCAGATTGTGAAGCCAAAAGGCGTTATGGGCGGCATGCAAAAAGGCCTTGGCGACATCGGCGTTGTGACCACTGTTTTCCACGGTGATAAAGTGCCTCTGCAAATGATTGCTTATGCAACTCCGTTCGTGACCACCAATCCAGTTTTGGTTTCACGTACTGTCGACGCTTTGGCAAATAAATATCCTGCTTACAAAAAAGCTTTTGCAAAATTCAATCAGCACTATCTCACCAATGCGGCGGTTCTCGATTCTTATCAGATCTATAGTAAGAAACCGATCAAAGTCTTGGCTGACTTTAAAGGCGTTAAAGTTGGTTCTGCTGGTATGAACTTGCTGTGGCTGAAAAACTTCGGTGCTGCTGGAGTTGGCGGCAGCTTGGTTAAATACCACAACTGGCTTGGCCGCGGCGTTGTCGACGCGATTATGCTTTGGTCTGAATCAGTGGTTAACCGTAAAATGTACGAAGTTGCTCCTTTCATGTTGAAAGCGGACCTCGGCACGGTGAACTCTAAAGCAATCACGATGAATGCTAATTCCTGGAAACGTCTCCCGGGTGAAGCCAAAAAGGTTATTTCCGCTGCGGCAGTTGCTTACCGCGAACACGTAACCTCCGTTGCCTTGAACGTGGCTAAAACCAAAAACACGCAATACGCAGCTAAAGGCGGAAAAATCCATACGATGGCTCAATCTGAGCGTGTTAAATGGGCCAAAACCATGCCAAACGTTGCTAAAAGCTGGGCTGCTCGCTTGGAGAAAAAAGGTATTCCGGGTAAAGCTGTTCTCAAAACCTACATGGATACAATGCGTGCTGCGAAACAGCCGATTATCCGTCAATGGGATAAAGAGTAGACGGTTGGTCGTTTACTTTAACGGATAAGATATATGTCCGAGATCAATAACGGGGCGCTGCCGAGAGGTGGCGCCCTTAGTTCTCTCCTAGATAATACATTGACGGTGATGAATACCGTCGGGTCGATCTGGGTTTTTATTCTGATGATAATGGTCGATGTCGATGCGTTTTCGCGCACGTTGTTCAACCATCCCTTTCATGGGGTAACCGAACTCGTTGAGCTTTCGATCGTGGGGATCGTATTTCTTCAGCTTGGTGATGCGACTCGGCAGGGACGTCTGACCCGCTCGGATGGCTTCTTTAATATTATGAAAGCCCGTAATCCGAAGGTCGGTCGCTATATGGGGGCGACTTTCGATTTTCTCGGTGTGGTATTCTTTGCCATTGTTCTGTGGGGTGCAATTCCTGACATGCACGAAGCCTGGGTGAACGACTATTTTGTTGGTGAGGAGGGGCTGTTTACGGCACCTGAATGGCCAATCAAAGTTATTATCGTGCTGGGCTGCATTATTACCCTGCTTCATTTCGTTCGGATGGGAATTCAATATCTAAGCCCACGTAATGGCTCCCCGAATGAACAACTTAATCCAATAGAATAGTGTGTGATAATTTATGACTGGTATTGAAATCGGCATTGCGTCCGTCGTCCTCATCGTCGTTCTTATTTATTTGGGAATGTATATTCCGGTGGCGCTCGGCCTCGTTTCGTTTGTCGGTGTATTGATCATTCGCGGAAACGTGGACATGGCGGTTGCGCTGCTGTCAGAATCAATCGCCGATGCTGTGACTGAATTTGTCTTTGCGACGGTGCCGCTGTTTGCCTTGATGGGGCTTATTGTGAGTAAGGCCGGACTCGGTAAAGACGTCTATGAAGTGGCAAACTTTGTATTTTATCGAATTCGCGGCGGACTTGGTATCGCGACCGTTGCGGCCAATGCGATCTTTGCCTCAATCACCGGCTCTTCGATTGCCTCGGCTTCGGTGTTTACCCGCGTCGCCGTGCCGGAAATGAAGCGTTTTGGCTTTAAGTCTCGCTTTACGGTTGGTGTGGTGGCCGGTAGTTCGGTGCTCGGTATGCTCATTCCACCAAGCGCCATGTTGATCATCTATTCCATCGTCACCGAACAATCCGTCGGCCAAATGTTTGTCGCTGGTATCATTCCAGGACTTTTACTTTCGGCGGCTTATGCGGCGCTTATCCTGTTAATGGCCTATACCGTGCCGAACTGGGTCGGCGGCATGGAATCTAAAAATGTGGCCGATGAAGATTGGGCCAAAATGTCGATGTGGATTTTGTTCAAAAAGCTTTTCCCGATTGTCCTGCTTATCACCGTGGTTTTAGGCGGTATCTACGGTGGCGTCGTGACACCTGTTGAAGCGGGCGCGATGGGCTCCTTGGCGGCGCTGATTATTGCTCTGTTCAAGCGGGCCATGAGTTGGAAAGATTTATGGGAAGTGCTGGTTGAAACCGGCCATATCACGGCGGCAATCCTGTTCTTGATCATCGCCGCCACGATGTATAACCGCATGCTGGGTGTGGCCGCTTTACCGACACAGTTTGGCGAGTGGCTGACCGGCATGAATTTGAGCCTGGGCGAAATTATGGCGCTCTATGTCGTGCTGCTATTGCTGCTGGGTACGATCCTGGATACCGCCTCGATTATCTTGATTGTCGTGCCACTGTTTCTGGCTGCGCTCGATTCATACGGCGTTGATTTAGTGTGGTTTGGTATTGTTACGGTCGTCGGCGCCGAGATCGGTCTGTTAACGCCGCCGCTGGGTATCTCGTGTTTTGTCATTAAAAGCACTATCAATGATCCGGAGATAACATTGTTTGATATTTTCTCCGGCGCGTTTCCATTTGCGGTGACCATGCTGCTGACTTTGATAGTGCTGATCAACTATCCGGTCTTAAGCACCTATCTGCTGCAATTCGGCCTGATGTGACGACGCTCTAGCGAATCGACAATTAAAAGGCGCTGTCTCTGTAGAGCAGCGTCTTTTTATTAATATTTTGAACCACAAAGGACACAAAGAACACGAAGGTTCTACTATCTAGAGGATAAACCTTCGAATACCGTTTTTTAGTAAAATTGAATTGAAATTCAGTATAAGGCCGAATTTTATGTCAGCTAATTTCAGGTATGTCAGCACTTGAGCTTCATGAATCGGCAAAATTTTCTCTATTGCCTTCAATTCGATGAGAAGATTATTCTCAATAATTAAATCAGCGCGAAACCCGCAATCAAGCTTGGTTTGTTTGTAGAAAACCGGAATCGCCGCCTGTTTACGAAATGCCAGACCAGCTTCAATTAATTCATAGGATAGGCAAGATTCGTAGGCGGATTCTAAAAGACCAGGCCCCAATAATTTATGAACTTCGATTGCAATCCCAATAACTTGATTGCTGTAATTATCCTTTATCATCTTAGTGCCCTTTGTGAACTTTGTGGTTCATTTTGCTATGGGGGGCACAGAGACAGTTTTTCGATAAAACAATTAAATTAACTAGGCATAGAAAAGGCGCTGTCTCTGTAGAGCAGCGCCTTTTTTAATGCGATTGAGGGGGCTTTTTATGCCGCCACTGGCGCGATCCAACCGACCATCATGCCGTAAGCGCCATGGACTTTAAGACTGGTGAGCCAGGCCCAGGGGTGAATACCGGTCAGCATAAAGCCTTCCCGGAGGTAAAACGGAACGTAAAACACGCCGGAGACAAACCACAGCACAACACCCCATATCGCACCTTTGACGATATTCGGCGCAATGCCGAAAACAGCACTGTCAACAGGGATATACTGGTGCGTCCAGGATGAATACAATAGCGCAAAGAATATTCCGTTAACCATAATAACCGCCATACCCGGCCAGTAAGGCGTGTTCGGTGCTTCGACACCGGCGCCTGGAGCGACACCTTTATCAAAGGTTCGGGCAAAGGTGCAATTGGCCATCGCGCGGCTGAAATCAAGCCGTGGCATGCCGATACTGTCTGCCCAATTAGCTAACGAAAGTAAGGCGTAAGTCCCCATAAGACCGGCAAATGCCGACATGGCGAAAAATTCTATATCCATTGTAAAAAACCTCCATTAAATCCCCATTATTGTTGATTATCTGAATAAACCATGTGGCCTCGAAATGCCATACTGAACGCGGTGGTTTCCGCTAGGCGGTATCGGACTTGCGATAGGGCGAATGTTGCATCAGCCCGTTTATCTCATAATTTATCTCCAGGCGTTCCTGTTCGACGAATCGCTCGACCGCCTCACGGAAGTTTGGATCTTCAATCCAGTGTGCGCTGTAGACTTCGCGGGGCAGATAGCCGCGCTGAATTTTGTGCGGCCCTTGGGCGCCGGCTTCAACCCACTGCAGCTGGTGATTAATGGCAAAGTCAATGGCTTGATAGTAACAGGCCTCAAAATGGAGAAATTTGAAGTCTTCAGAGCAACCCCAATTACGGCCAAACAGAGTGTCGGACCCTCTTAAATTGAGCGCGCCGGCAACGCGCCGCCCGTCATGTTCGGCAAAAATTAGAACAGCCACATCGGCCATGGTTTCACCGAGAATGGAGAAGAATTCCCGGGTCAGATACGGCCGTCCCCATTTGCGGTCAATCGTGTCCATATAGTAGTGATAAAAGGCGTCCCAATGATCTTCGGTGAGGTCATCGCCGGTAATGGGATAGAGCTCAATGCCTTGCTCGGCAACTTGGCGGCGTTCTCTCTTGATGGCTTTTCGCTTCCTGGAATTAAGTTCACCTAAAAAATCATCAAAAGTCTCGTAGCCTTTGTTTTCCCAATGAAATTGTTTGCTGGTGCGTTGCAGAAATCCAGCCTGGCCAAGGCGGTCCCATTCGTTTTCAAGCGGAAAAGTTACGTGCAAAGACGAGACATCATGCTGGCGGGCGAGCTGGATCATGCCGGCGATCAGCACGTCGTAATAGCGCTCCGGCGCGCCTTCACGAACGAGCATCCGCGGGCCCGTTGCCGGTGTAAATGGCACGGCTGCCTGAAGCTTTGGATAGTACTTGCCACCGGCGCGCTCATAGGCGTCTGCCCAACCCCAATCGAAGATATATTCGCCGTACGAATGGTTCTTGAGATAGATCGGCATGCAGGCGGCGGCCTGACCATTTTCGTCCTCAATCATCAGATGTTGCGGCAGCCAGCCATTGCGATCAGAGACCGAACCACTTTGCTCCAACGCGTTCAAAAAGGCATGACTGACAAACGGGTTTTCATCGCCGGCGCAGGCATCCCAGTCATCAGCGGGGATGTCGCTGATCTTGGTCAGGACTTTAACGGATATCTCTTCACGGCCATCGGGCATGGATTATTGATAGGACTCAATCCAATTGAGAGCAAGTCGCAAGGTGGTGATTTATCCCCTAATCTCGATCATCTCGCCGTCGGGGCCTTTGAAGACAACGCGGCGCCAGTTCTCTTCGCGGGGTTCGCGGGCTGATGTCTTGTGCGGTGGTTGAAGTACTTCGACACCGGCAGCATCTAGTCCCGCCACTGCGCCATCGAAATCATCGGTTTCCAGGCACCAATGAAAGCCGCCATTGGCAGCATCAGCGCGGCCGACGAGTTCCAGCACGGTGTCGCCCAGCTTGAGATAGGCGATTTGAATGCCGGTGGGCGTGTCATGCTCGAAGTAATTCTCGAAGCCAAAATGGCTCTCGTAGAATTTAATTGAGGCCGTGAGATCTTTCACATGCAAGGCGATATGATCGATGCGTTTGTAGGCCGCCATCAGGAAATCTCAAACACTGCATCGACTTCGACCGCCGCGCCCAAGGGCAGGGCCACGCAACCGACCGCCGCCCGGGCGTGTTTGCCTTTGTCCTGGAAGACCTCGAACATCAGATCAGAAGTGCCATTGATGACCAGCGCCTGATCGGTAAAATCAGGTGTGCCGTTGACAAAGCCACCGAGCTTGATGACTTGGCTGACCCGGTCGAGATCGCCCCCACAGGCCGCTTTTACTTGGGCGATGATGTTGAGGCCACAGAGCCGGGCCGCTTTTTGGCCATCTTCAACCGACACATCGTCTCCGAGCCGGCCGGGATATTGAATCTCTCCATCGACAAAAGGAATTTGGCCCGAAACAAAGACCAGATTACCGGTAATGATGAAGGGGACATAATTCGCTACCGGTGCCGCTGCTACCGGAAGTTCAATACCAAGTTCTTGGAGTTGCGCGTCAATCATACCAGCCATGTTGTTCCTCATAATGCTGATTAATTTTTTTAAAGAATAGCACGCCAGCGGCGCGCGTAAATGCCTTGCAGCGAGACTCAACAGAAATTTACAATGAAAAAAACGGGGTGCCTGTTCTAAACGGCTGGATGTTTAGAACTGTTGAGCACCCCAACTATGCAGGTTCACCAGGGAGGATCGTGTAAACATTAGTGTGAATCCACAGGCGAAAAAAATGGGGTGCTTCCGGCTTGGTAGTTGGCTGGCAGGCCCGCACCGTCCGCACCCCAAGTTCACCAGGGAGGAACTCTGGCCTTTCCTCTTTGGATTCTTTCCGGGTTTTCCCTTTAGAATCCGCCTGGTTGAAAAAATGGGGGTCGGCCGGAACAGCGAGTGTGTGTAGCAGACACTGATCTGTCCGAACCCCAAGTTCACCAGGGAGGAAAGCGTTGTTTCTCTCGTTGGTTAACTGTTGCATGAGCTCCCTTTCGCTTGGCGCTCAAATTCTGGTTAAACTCTGTCTAGTACTCCGTTCATTGTTAATGCCGCGGTTTACGAGCAACCACTCGTCGCCCCGCAGGTGTTGCATTTAAGGCACGTGCCATTTCTAACGAGGGTGAAGTTGCCGCATTCGCCGCAGGCGTCGCCCTCATATCCTTTCATCCGCGCTTCGCGCATTTGATCCATCTGACTGTCAACGGCTTTGGCGACAGTGGCTTCAACCGTGATCGCTTCGACGCTGACGCTGCCAATTTCAACGCTTTGTAGACCGCCGCCGGCATCTGCTTCGGCCATCGTTGGAACCGGCGCGGCGGCAACGCCACCGCCATTACCGCCATTGCCAACAAATGAGCTCGAGCGGATGTAGCCTTGGCTGGTCAGGCGTTCCATAACTTCTTGGGTGGCGTCGCTGATGACTTCTTCGTCACCTTGGCCGCGGCCAATACTGTCGGGCAGGAGGTCTTCCGGCTTAACATGCGCCAGATCGTTGCGGCCAAGATAAGAAACGGCCAGTTCGCGGAACAGATAGTCGAGAATAGAAGTCGACATTTTGATCGAATCATTACCTTCAACCATGCCGGACGGCTCAAACCGGGTGAAGGTGAAGGCCTCGACAAATTCCTCCATCGGCACGCCGTATTGCAGGGCAATCGAGACGGCAATGGCGAAGTTGTTCATCAGACTGCGGAAGGCAGCACCCTCTTTGTGCATATCGATGAAGATTTCACCGACCCGGCCATCTTCATACTCACCGGTGCGGAGATAGACTTTGTGACCGCCGACGGTTGCTTTTTGGGTATAGCCTTTGCGGCGATGGGGCAGGCGGAGGCGTTTCGCCATATAGCGCCCCACCACATGCTCAGCGATGTTTTCTGCTTTAACCGCAGCCGGTTGTGCGGCGACTTTTTCTTCCAGTATTTCGTCCAGATCGTCTTCATCAAGCAATTGTGCGTTAAGTGGTTGCGAAAGTTTGGAACCATCCCGATAGAGCGCGTTGGCTTTCAAGCCAAGCTTCCACGACAACATATAAGCGTCTTTACAGTCTTCGACGGTCGCCGTGTTGGCCATATTGATGGTTTTGGAAATACTGCCGGAAATAAACGGCTGGGCGGCAGCGAGCATGCGAATATGGCTTTCGACGGACAGGAAGCGTTTGCCGTCACGGCCGCACGGATTCGCGCAATCAAACACTGGTAGATGGTCTGCTTCGAGGCCGGGCGCTCCTTCGAGGGTCATCGCACCGCAGACAAAGTTGTTGGCGATCGCGATATCATCGCTGGTAAAGCCAAGCTCAGCCAGCATGTCGAAACTCATATCGTCCAGTTGTTCTTCGCTGAATCCCAATACCGAAGTGCAGAATTCAACGCCGAGGGTCCATTTATTAAAGACAAACTTGATATCAAAAGCGTCACCGAGCGCTCCTTCGAGGGTCGCTATGGCTTCATCGGTAAAGCCTTTTTCGCGCAAAATCTCATGGCCTATTGCGGTTGAGCCTTCGAGCGTGCCATGGCCGACAGCGTATTGGATCATCTGTTCGATCTGCGTTTCGTCATAGCCGAGCTTCTGCAGGGCAACTGGGACTGTACGATTGATGATTTTGAAATAACCGCCGCCGGCGAGCTTCTTGAACTTCACCAGCGCGAAGTCAGGTTCAATGCCGGTGGTATCGCAATCCATCACCAGACCAATCGTGCCGGTTGGTGCGATGACGGACACTTGGGCATTTCTAAAGCCGTGCTTTTCACCGAGCGCGACCGCATCATCCCAGGATTTCCGGGCCATTTTGATCAGGCCTTGAGCCTCATCATGGTCGCTATCTTTGAGCGGTACCGGAAGCACGGCTAAATCTTCATATTTTTTGGCCTCGCCATGGGCGGCTTGGTGATGATTGCGCATCACTTTGAGCATCGGCTCGGCATTTGCTTCATAGCCCGGGAAGGTGCCTAACAGCGATGCCATTTCGGCCGAAGTTTTGTATGAAACACCCGTCATCAGCGCCGTAATAGCAGCGCAAATGGCGCGGGCATGTTTACTGTCATAGGGAATGCCCAGCGACATCAGGAGACCGCCGATATTGGCGTAGCCGAGACCCAAAGTCCGATATTCATAAGAGAGTTGGGCAATTTCCTGTGAGGGGAATTGCGCCATTAAGACCGCAATCTCCAGATTGATGGTCCAGAGACGCACTGCATAGGAAAAGCTTTCGCCATCAAAAACGCCATCTTCATCCTGGAAAGCCTTGAGATTGAGCGAAGCCAGATTGCACGCGGTGTTATCAAGGAACATATATTCCGAGCACGGGTTCGAGCCATAAATCCGATCCGTGTTCGGGCAGGTATGCCAGTCATTGATAGTGGTGTCGTATTGCAAGCCAGGATCGGCGCAAGACCAGGCGGCTTCACCAATCTGCTCCCATAAATCACGGGCATTGATGGTTTTTGAAACCTCACCATCGGTCCGTTGAATGAGCTTCCATTCGGCGCCTTCTTCGACGGCGCGCAGGAATTCATCCGTGACCCTGACGGTGTTATTGGAATTTTGCCCGGATACGGTCAAATAGGCTTCTGAATCCCAGTCGGTGTCATAGGTTTCGAACTCCATCGCGGTAAAGCCCTGTTTGGCATAATCGATGGTTCGTTGAATGTAATTTTCCGGCAACATAGCCTTACGTGCGCCGATAACTGCTTTCTTTAAGGCGTTGTTTTTACGGGGATTAAAGCGATCTTCTGAGCCGTCTTCTTGACAGGCTTTCATGACGTTATTGAGATGATGCTCAGCCGCCTTCGAGCCGGCGACAAGTGCTGCGACTTTCTGTTCTTCGCTAACTTTCCAATTAATAAAATTTTCAATATCCGGATGATCTGCATCCAGGATAACCATTTTAGCAGCGCGTCGTGTGGTGCCGCCGGATTTGATCGCGCCGGCTGCCCGGTCACCGATTTTAAGGAAGCTCATGACGCCGGACGATTTGCCGCCACCGGACAGCGATTCATTTTCGCCGCGCAAATTGGAGAAATTGGTGCCGGTACCGGAGCCATATTTGAACAGCCGAGCTTCCCGCACCCACAGATCCATAATGCCGCCACTGTTGACCAGATCATCGTCGATACTTTGGATGAAACAAGCGTGAGGTTGGGGATGCTCATAAGACGATTTGGAACGCACCAGTTTGCCCGATTGAAAGTCGACATAATGGTGTCCTTGTGATGGGCCATCGATGCCATAGGCCCAATGCAGTCCGGTATTAAACCATTGAGGCGAGTTCGGCGCGCACATCTGTTTGCCCAGCATGTGGGTCATTTCTTCGTAATATGCGAGGGCGTCTTCTTCACTATCGAAATAGCCGCCTTTCCAGCCCCAATAGGTCCAAGTGCCGGCGAGGCGATGGAAAACCTCCTGAGCGCTGTTTTCGCCGCGGTATTGTTCCTCTTCGGGCAATTTCGCGAGTTTCTTTTCGTCCGGCACACTGCGCCACAACCAGGATGGGACGTCATTTTCTTCGATTTTCTTGGCCGCGGCGGGAATACCTGCTTTTCTGAAATATTTTTGCGCTAAAACGTCGCAAGCGACCTGCGACCAGTCGGCCGGAACATCAATAGAATCGTGCGAAAACACCACCGATCCGTCCGGATTGCGGATTTCGCTTGAAGTTGTGCGGAATTCTATTCCTGCATAAGGGCCTGAATCTTTTGTCGTAAAATAGCGTTGTATTTGCATGCGTCCCCCGACGTCTTCCCCGGCTAAAACCGACTATTGAACTTTGACCTTTCCCCAAAAGGATTTATCGGTCTTATGTTCTAATTAGTCTCCCAGGCCGGTATAATATTTACATTTCCCGCAGCCACTACATTTTGTAGGACGTTGGCCTCCGAAGTAGCAAATCTAGACCCGCTGGATTTTTGACGCAAGGGAAAATCGCAATATCTTGTGATTTGTTTAAAAAAAATCGCTATATGCTGATTTTATAATGTGGAAATGCTTTAGATTCAGGCTTTTAGTTTTAACATTTTAAACTATAAAATTCCTGTGGATAACTTTACTGTTAAATAACAATGACTTAGGCAAAGTTATTCACATTCGGTCAAAATTCGTAAAATTTGTAATGGTAAGAGGCACTTATGGCGATCAAGCGAATCTATGGAATCAGCGTCCTAATTTCCTCAATTACATCATCTAGAAGATAGGCCCAATTTCCAGGTGACTTTTGTCTAAATAGCCGAGCAGTTGGATACCATGGATTATTGGTGACTTTATGTTGCCAGCGCCAATCGGCGCAGGTTGCGAGAAGAATCCAAACCTTTTTACCCTGGGCGCCGGCCAAATGTGCGAGGGCGGTATCGACGGAAATCACCAAATCGAGCTCTGAAACGAGCTTTGCCGTGTCATTGAAGTTGTGAATGCGAGGTTCGAGGTCAATAATAGTGTTCGAACCTCCGATTTTGCCAAGCTCGGCTGCTTGCGGGCCGGTTTGCAGGCTATAAAACTCAAATTCAGTTAATTTTGTCAAAGAATCGAACACTTCAACCGGGCAAGATCGATTGCGATGAGGGTCAAACTCGTGGCGTGGCATGCCGGCCCAGGCAAAACCAACTTTAAGTTTTGACGCTGCCAATCCACTGCCAGACAGTTTGGGCGCTATATAAGGCGTGTTTGGAATGGAGGTGCCATCGACGCCAAGGATCCGCGGTAGGCTCAATAGCGGCGCGTGACAATCAAATTGAGGAATCGCGTCCTTCATATCGACGACTTGATCGACAGCATCGAGGTCTGAGAACAGCTCGACCAAAGCGGCGTGGCAGGCGAGAATCAGGCGACCGTCAGACTTCTCTATCGACGACAAAAAACGGACAAACTGGATAACGTCACCGAAGCCCTGCTCGGCGTGAACCAATAGCGTCCGCCCCGCGAGACTTTCACCGTGCCATACCGGTTCTGATAAATGGCGTTTGCTTTGGGTGTTGCTGTCGTTTTGCCAGCGCCATTCATATTCGGCCCAGGCTTCCTCGTATTCCGCTTCGAACAACAGCGCTTGGGCGAGATTTTCATGCGCCTCGGCAAATTGCGGGTCGAGTTTAATGGCTTCGCGAAAATGCAAAATGGCTTGGCGCTGGTCCCCGGTCACATGGGCGGCAACGCCGAGCGAGTTGTGGGCCGCGGCAATCTGGTTATCTTGGCTAATCAATGCCTGCAGCAATTCAATCGATTTTTCCGGCTGCCCACCCTGCAGGTAACTATTGGCGAGATTGAGTTGGACTCCGAGATCGCTTGGCGCCTGCGCCAAGGCACGATCCAATATTTTAATCGAGTCGGGGATATCTCCTGCTACTTCGAGCAATCGCCCGAGATTATTTAGCGCCGCGACATAATTTGGGCGGAGCGCCGCAGAATTCCGGTAGGCTTCAATGGCCAGCCGTATTTGGCCGGTCTGCTCCAAGGATAGCCCAAGCGAAAACTGAATGGTCGGATGGTCAGGCCGGAGTGCCGCTGCCGATTGCGCCCATTTTAACGCTTCATCACTTTGACCCAGCTGCCGCAACGCCAGCGCCAAATTGTGCTGTGCTTCGACAAAATCCGGACTTTCAGCTAAGGCCGCCTGATATAACGCCACCGCACCGGACCAATCCCCTTGTTTCTCGCAAGCTTGGGCGTCCTTGAATAGAGTTTCCGTTGAATTCACCATAAACGTGTTTACCGATAAGCCTAATAATAGGCAAGTGACCTAAATTTCGCTCACTATTTGGCCATTTTAGTTGACTTACACTGACATTGGCCTCATTTAAGATATATGTGATGGCCTTCATCGTAGATGCTACGCGATTGGTTCTTAAAGAAAGATCAAAAATATGAGTATACGTACCTGGATATATACGATGCTGAATGGTGACCTCGTTGGCACCGATGAGTTTGGCAATCGTTATTACCGTGGCAAAGGTAAAAAGCTGCATGGCCGTGAACGCCGCTGGGTGGTTTATCAAGGCGAGGTAGAGGCGTCAAAAGTGCCCTCGGAATGGCATGCCTGGCTGCATCATACGGTTGCCGAGCCATTGACCAAAGAAGTAGCGAAATCGCGCACCTGGCAGCAGGCTCATGTGCCGAATTTAACCGGCACGGCGCACGCCTATCGGCCGGCCGGTCATGAATTCAAAGGCGGCAGACGGGCTGCAGCAACAGGTGACTATGAGGCTTGGTCCCCAGAATAAAATCATGCATAAGTTTAGCGACGTTTAAAACGTGCAATAAATTGGTGGGCTATATGAAGGAAGAAGTCAGGCATATCACCGTTGGTATGATCACTTTGATTGTGCTGGTGTTGGTCGGCAGTATTTCCTTTTCCAGCAGTCAAATCGAGGCGCCGACGGGCGTCACCATTAAAGCGGTTTTCAATCAAATCGATGGCCTGTCAAAAGGCGATAATGTGCGCATGGGTGGCGTCATCATTGGTGAAGTCACTGAACTTTCCCTAGGCGATGGTTATTCCGCTGCTGTTCTTTTGCGGATTGATCATGAGATTCCACTGCCCAATGATACGTCAGCCGCCATTCATACAGACGGCTTATTCGGCCGCAAGTACATTACTCTTGAACCTGGCGGGGATGAAGAAAATCTCGCCGCTGGAGATGAAATTACCATGACCCAGGATTCGGTGGTGGTGCAGGACTTGCTCGAATTGATTATTGGCGAGGCTAAATCCAAGCGCGCCAAAAAGTAAATTTGGAAGGGAGCTGAGAAAATGGGTAGAAATCTCGCAGAGACCGTTATGGGGGGATTGGTGTTAGCTGTTGCTCTGGTTTTTCTCTACTTCTTTATAAATACCGCTCAAGTGAGCGCGGTCCAAGGCTATGGTATTGCCGCGACTTTCGCGAAAATAGGCGGTCTGCAAAAAGGCAGTGATGTTCGCATCAGTGGTATCAATATCGGCTCGGTTACGTCCACTGGCCTCAATGCCGAAACTTATGACGCCATTGTTGAACTCTCAATTATGCCATCCATCAAATTGCCCAAAGACACGGTCGCGATGATCGCCAGCGAAGGCATGATCGGCGGCAAATATGTGCGCTTGCGCCCGGGCTCCTCGAAGGAATTTATTAAACCGGGCGGCTCGATTGGCAAGACCGAGGATTTTAGATCGCTCGAAGACCAGGTCGGCGAAATTATTTTCCTCGCCACCTCCGGCAAAGATAAAGGCGCCAAGCCCAAATAATTATTGAGCCGGGAAATATCTCGGGGCCGGAAGGTGCTCTAGTTGCTGTGCCGCGGTCATCCTGCTAAATACTCTGCATGATCAAATATTTAATCCATGTTCCTTTGTTGGTTGGTGCGCTGGTTTTCGGAACAGCCAGTGCCAATGCTGATCCGTATAATATGGCGGTCTTGCAGGCGCTTGATAAAGTAACCGCGCGGGTGTCGACCTTTCCCGCGCCGATTGGCCGTACGGTGAAATTTGGCACGCTGGAAATCATTGCCCGCAACTGTGACAAACGTCCGCCGGAAGAAACGCCGGAAAGTGCTGCTTTCTTGGATATTTGGGAAGTCCGGCCAGGCGAGCCGGCAGCGAGCGTATATCGCGGCTGGATGTTTGCCTCCAGCCCAGCGCTGGCAGCTATGGAGCATCCGGTTTACGACGTCTGGGTACTGGACTGCAAAAATGCCGGAGATACGACGTCCCAATAAAACGCACCGGTAATCAGTCCAGCAGTTTTTCGATCTCTGCCCAATGGACATCTGGCGAACCTGCCGCATTAAATTCTGCATCGACAGTTAAAGCGTCGTCCAGCAATTTATGGTAATCGTCGCGGGGAATTTCTATCGCACCCAATCTTTTCAGATGTTCAGTGACGAACTGGGTGTCCAACAGCGTAAAGCCGTCTTCAAGCAGCCGGGCGACGAGATGGACCAGGGCGATCTTGCTGGCATCAGTCTGACGGGAAAACATACTTTCACCAAAAAACACGCCTTTAAGTGTAATACCATAAAGGCCGCCGACCAGTTCACCATCCAGCCAGCATTCCACCGTGTGGGCATGACCCATTTGGAAGAGGCGGCCATAGAGGTGAATGATTTCGTTATTGATCCAAGTGTCATGGCGGTCGACAGTTGATTCGGCACAGCCCTGAATGACTCCGGCGAAATCGCTATCATACTTAATCTCATAACGTTGCTGGCGCAGGCGCTTTTTCAGGCTGCGTGAAATGTAAAGTCCATCGAGTGGAAATACCCCGCGCATTTCCGGATCAACCCAAAAAAGTTCGTGGTCGTCGCGGCTCTCCGCCATCGGAAATATACCTGCGGCATAGGCGCGCAAAATAATTTCAGGCGTTAGTTTTATCTGCTCCGCTGTGTAACCGTTAGAACCAGTCATTGGGATATGCTCATTCACCTACAGTTTTGCTATCGAAAACATAAGTATTATTATCGAAAAAACCAAATTATACAGAAAATTTATCGGGAAATATCTCTAAGTTATGCGATCAGAGTCTTGGCCGCTTCCAGAGCCAACTCGTAGCCTTTGCTGCCAAATCCGCAAATGACGCCATTTGCCGCTTCCGAAATATAGGAATTGTGGCGGTATTCTTCTCGCTGGAAGATGTTGGAGAGATGAACTTCGACAACTGGCAGACCGGCTGCCCGCAAGGCATCCAAAATGGCTATTGAGGTATGAGTATAGGCGCCGGCGTTAATGATAATTGCGGCATGATCGGCGGCGGCAGTTTGGATCCAATCCACCAGCTCACCTTCAGCATTGCTTTGGCGAAAATCAACATTGAGCCCAAGTTCAGCCGCCCGCGCCTGACACAGTTCTTCAATATCGGCGAGCGTCAACTTGCCATATACTTCAGGTTCGCGGGTCCCCAGCATATTTAAATTGGGACCATTCAATATCAATACTGAGTTCGTCATTGCTCTCTTTCCTTATGCGCCCGGGTTTTACCACGAACCGCATTTATGGCAACTCTAAACCACAGCGATGAACGAACTCTTAATCAAAAAAGGGAGTGAAATCAGGTTGAAAGGAGGGGGCTTCGGGCACATACTACGCGCCTGACAGAAGCTTATTGTGACGGAAATTCAATGAACGTAATTATAAATGGTGAAGAACGCAGCATCGACGGCCCCTCAACCATCGAGCAGCTCTTAGGTGATCTTGGCTTGGATGGCCGTAAAGTGGCGGTTGAGCGTAACCTCGAAATTGTGCCGAAATCGCAATATAGTGATGTTGCGATTGGTGACGGCGATAAGTTCGAAATCGTGCATTTCATTGGCGGCGGGGCGCCGGAAGGGACTACTTTGCCGGCAGATGACAATTTCGAAGTTGCCGGCCAGACCTTCAATTCGCGTCTGTTGGTCGGTACCGGCAAATATAAAGATTTTGAAGAAACCGCCGCGGCTATCGAGGCGTCGGGTGCGGAGATTGTCACCGTCGCCGTCCGGCGGGTGAATATCACCGATCCGGATCAGCCGATGCTGGTCGATTATGTTGATCCTAAAAAATATACCTATCTGCCGAATACAGCTGGCTGCTTTACCGCCGATGATGCCGTCCGGACCTTGCGGTTGGCGCGCGAAGCGGGCGGCTGGGATTTGGTCAAGCTCGAGGTCTTGGGCGACGAAAAAACGCTTTATCCAAAAATGATCGAAACCCTTGAGGCAGCGGAAATTCTGCTCAAAGAAGATTTCAAAGTCATGGTCTATTGCAGCGATGATCCGATTCTTGCCAAACGTCTCGAAGATTTGGGCTGTCACGCCATCATGCCGTTGGCGGCGCCGATTGGCTCAGGTTTGGGGGTGCAAAATCCAGTAAACATTCGGCTGATCAAAGAGCAATCTTCGGTGCCCGTGCTGGTCGATGCCGGTGTCGGCACGGCATCCGATGCGGCGATCGCCATGGAGCTTGGCTGTGACGGCGTATTAATGAACACGGCAATCGCTGAAGCCAAAGATCCGATTAAAATGGCACGCGCCATGAAAGCTGGGGTTGAAGCCGGCCGGTTGGCCTATCTTGCCGGGCGCATGCCGCGCAAGAAATATGCTGATCCGTCTTCGCCGCTCTCTGGCCTGATTTAATCTGGTGGGAAAAAATGGCCTCTCTTGAAGAGTTGTTTGCCAAAGCGCAGGCACATCATCAGGCGAGGCGGTTCAGCGATGCGGAAGAAATTTATATTGAAATTTTGCGCCGCGACCCGCACCACGCCGATGCGCTTAATCTATTAGGCACCACACTGGCGCAAAGTCATCGACCGGAAAAGGCGGTTGAATTTGTCCGCCGCGCCATTCAGCTGAAGCCGAACCAGGCACCGTATCATGTTAATCTGGGTGTTATTCTGCAAGACCTTGGACGCTATGATCAGGCCAAGGCATCTTACGAGCGGGCGATTAAAGCCGACAAACATTTTCCTGAAAGCTACTACAATCTCGCCAAACTCTTTAAGCAGATGGAATTGCCTGAAGCCGCGTTGCTGAGCTATGAGCAATTGCTATCAATCGACCCGACGCGCACCGACGCGCTGGTCAACATGGGCAATATTTTGTTCGACAATGGTCAATTGGAACAGGCCATCAAATGCTTTCAAACAGCCGCTAATATTAATCCCAAGGCGGGCCGGAAAAATAATCGGGCGTTGATCAATCTCGCCAACACTTACCGGCGGCAAGGCGAGGATGAACAAGCGATACAGATCTATGATCAAGTGCTCGGGAATCGTTTTCATGACGGTGTCAGGATCAAGCAGGCGACAACTCTGCCGGTGGTCTACCGCGACGCTGCTCATATTGCCGAAGTGCGCGAACGATTTACCGATGGGCTTGATCAATTGTTGAAAGATGATTTGGCGCTGGTTGATCCGGCGCTTGAAATTTCGACAACCAATTTCTTTCTCGCTTACCAGGCAAGGCTTAATCGCGACCTGCAACAGAAACTGGCGGCCGTCATTCTAAAATGCTGTCCGAAATTAGCCTATGTAGCGCCGCATTGTGAGAACCCAATTGCCAAGAAAGGCAAAATAAAAATCGGCTTTTTGTCAGCTTATTTTCGCCGTCACTCGATCGGACGTCTGATGCAGGGCTTAATCGCGGAAATCTCTAAAGACGAATTTGAAGTGGTGGTGATTACGCCGCAAGGCCAGCGTGATCCGATTGCCCGCAATATTCAAGGCAATGCTGACACGGTGGTTTTTCTGCCGGACGATACTTTCGAAGCGCAACAGGCGGTCGCCGCCGAAGCGCTCGATATCTTGTTTTATGCCGATCTGGGTATGGATGTCAGGACTTATTTCCTGGCCTTTGCGCGATTGGCGCCCTTGCAATGCGTCACCTGGGGTCATCCGGATACCACCGGCATCCCCAACATTGACTACTTCATTTCAAGCGAATTAATCGAGCCACAAGGCGCCGAAGATCACTACAGTGAAAAACTTTACCAATTGAAATCGCTGCCGACGCGGTATTACCCGGTCGAACTTCCAGACGAGTTAAAATCCCGCGTGGATTTTGGTTTCGAAGAAGGCGCAACGCTTTATCTTTGTCCGCAAAGCGCCATCAAGCATCACCCGGATATTGATATTATATTTGGTGAGATATTACGGCGGGACGATAACGCCGTAATCGCAGTTGTTGAAGGTGCGGTAGCTGACTGGACCGCGCAGGTGAGGGCGCGGTTGCAGGTGACCATTCCCGATGTTGAAGCGCGTATCAGCGTCGTGCCGCGGCAATCACCGGAAGATTTTATCGCTTTGCAAAATGCCGCAGATGTCATTCTCGATACGCCTCATTTTAGCGGTGGTAATACGTCTTTTGAAGCCTTTGCGCTCGGTAAGCCGGTCGTTACCCATGATGGTGATTTCATGCGCGGCCGGGTGACAGCGGGCATGTATCGTCGCATGAAGATCACTGACTGCATCGCCGATAGTCTCGATGAATATGTCGAGATCGCGCTGAAGCTTGGATTGGATGAGAGTTACCGCAGCGAAGTATCCGAGCGGATACGCAACTCCAGCGATATCCTCTTCAATGATCCAGACGTTGTTTTAGAATTCGAGGAATTTTTCAAATCAGCGCTGCCAAAAGGTTAATTTCCGACTGTCGATAAATAGGTTGACAGCAGCGATGCTTAGCTTTCTTAGTATTTTTTTCGCTGAGTCTTGTATAAGAGCTTGCGCCTACCGCTTTGAATTGCCAATGTACGGATAAGCAATTTAATTAGAAAGCTAAGAGTTTGCTCACGGGGAATAAAACATGCGTCCTGAAACGGATGTAGTCGGGGAAGAACACTGGACCAACAAGGGCGATATCCGCCTGTTCCTTTGGGAAAAATATATCGATAGTCCGGCCGATGCCAAGGGCACCATTGTCTTTGTGCATGGCTCGTCGATGGCGTCGCAACCGACCTTTGATTTGCAAGTCGAGGGGCGGCCCTATTCTTCGGCGATGAATTGGTTCGCGCTGCAAGGTTTTGATACTTGGTGCGTCGACATGGAAGGCTATGGCCGCTCCGATAAAGATCGTGACGACCACTTTTATATCTCCAACGGTGCCGATGATATCAAGGAAGCCTGCGACTATATCAAAACGACCCGCGGTGTCGCCAAAGTCGATATGTACGGTATTTCATCCGGTGCCTTAAGGGCCGCTTTGTTTGCCGAGCGCAATCCCGAGATGGTCAATCGCCTTGCCCTTGATGCCATGGTGTGGACCGGCGAGGGCAGCCCAACGCTTGAAAATCGCACCAAGAAACTGCCCGAGTTTAAAGCCAATCGCCGCCGGCCTATTGATCTGGATTTCGTCCGCTCGATCTTCAGCCGTGACCATCCGGGCTGTGCCGAGGACAAAGTTGTTGAGGCTTTCGCCGAAGCGATTTGCGCGCTGGATACATCAATTCCCAATGGCACCTATGTCGATATGTGTGAAAATTTGCCGCTGGTTGATCCAGCGAATATGACCATGCCGACACTGATTATGCGGGGCCAATGGGATGGCATTGCGTCGATGGAGGATCTCTTGAAATTCTTTGATCTGCTACCCAATCCAGACAAGCAGTTCAAAGTCATGTCAGGCATTTCTCACGCCAGTTTCCAGCAGATAAATTATCTGATGGCCTATCAAATTTTGCACACATTTTTGACCCAACCTGAGCCGATTTATACGGGCTGAGCAAAATCACGGATTTGTGCATTGGTGATTCGTAAAAACGACAGTTAAGATCGTTTGATAAAAATTAGAAAAAACTCATCAACACTTTCAAGGGAGGAATTTAATATGAACTACGATAACGAATTTGACCCCGGCTTGAGCCGTCGGGATATCCTTAAAGGCTCAATGGCAGTTGCCGGTGCAGCTGCGGCTACCAGTTTTCCGTTCAGCAACGCCTTTGCTGCAGGCTTTCCGGATCGCAATCTTAAAGTCTACGTGCCGACGCGCGAAGGTGGTGGCGCAGACCGTTTGCTGCGCTCTATTACCGGTGTATGGAAAAACAAACTCGGCGTAAATTTTGAGCCGTCCTTTTTCCCAGGTGCTGCCGGTCGTGTCGGTTATGAAAAATACATGGGTCTTGCCAAAGACGACATGTATGAATTGCTGTTCGGTAATATGGGGCCGGAAGTTTTGAACTGGGTGGTCAAGAAACCAACCTTTGATCTCAGCACCTTCCAATATTTCGCTCAAGTCGATAGCGATCCTGGCATTATTTTTGTCAGCCGCCGCTCTAAGTTTAAAACCATTGATGACCTCGTCGCTGAAGGTAAGAAACGCACCTTAAATGTTGGTGTCAGCCGTTTGGCTCACCCGGCAACTTTGGGTGCGCTGGCCTTGGGAAAACACACCGGTGCGAAATTTAATCCGATCCCACTTTCAGGCGGTAAAAACACCCGGGCGGGTGTGGCCACCGGTGAAATGGATTTTGGTGCGCTGCCGTCAGGCGGTATCGTCAACCGGGCGAAAAGCTTCAAAGTATTGTTGATGTTCTCGCACAAAAATCCACTGCCGGGACGGAGTGAAAATGCTCCGACCATGAACGATCACTTTAAAACCAATATGCCGTCCTTGATCGCAGGTTCGCGCGCCTTTGGTATTAAGAAATCCGCCAAGGCAAAACATCCGGATCGTTTCAAAAAATTAGATGATACTTTGAAAACGGTCTTTACAGATCCGGCATTCAAAAAAGCTTACGCCAAAACTAAATCACCTTGGGAATTCGTCGGCTATCGTAGTGCTGCGCAAGCCAAGGAATATGCGGATAATATCGCCAGGATTGGCGCCGAGTTCAAAGAATTGCTCTCGGGTAAAAAGTCCTAATTGCGATTAGTCTTTTGGTGATGGGCGGTAAGCTTCTGATTGAAGTGCCGCCCATTTCCATTTTATAAAACGACACAGAATTATTTTGAAGGAATTAAGTTGATGGCAGAAAATGCCGATGCTCAACGCGCCAAGCCGAAGTCGATTGGCAGTGAATTAATTATTCCAGTCGCTGCGTTGTTCTTCACGCTTTATTATTTCTACACGATAATCGACGCACCTTGGACGGCACAGGTTGCCGCCTTCATCGTTGGCTCCATTCTCATTTTGCTGGTTGTATTGATCTTGATCAAGTCGGTGCGCTCGCTCGGCACCGGTGAAGGCACACTTGATTTCAGTAATCTGGTCAAGCCGAAAGCTTACGTGCCGAAACGTCTTAGCCTGTTGGCGTTGACGATTGCCTATATTTTTATCGTGCCGTCGCTTGGCTTTACCATCACCACGTTTTTATTCCTCAGTTTAGCCATGCTGATACTGAGTGATTGGCGGAAGAAGCGCTTTATCATTTCTCTGTCGGCTACTTTATCGCTCGGTGGTTATTTACTGTTTATCGTCGCCTTTAAAACGAGATTTCCGGCTGGTCCCTTTGAGACTTTCATGAAGGGATTCCTCTAACATGGAGTTGGATTATGATCTCGCCTTTTTCGGTGAAATGTTCGCCCGTACCTTTAGTTTTTGGTGGGTTATTTTACCGTCAATTTTCCTCGGTCTGATTGTTGGCGCCATCCCGGGATTTAGCGCCGCCAATACCATCATTATATTGCTGCCACTGACGCTCGCCATGGACCCGGAAACGGGTTTGATGTTTATGGTTGGGCTTTATGCTTCGTCACGTATGGGGGCGGGCATTCCGGCGATCCTGGTTAATATTCCAGGGACGGCAGGGGCGGCGGCAACGCCGCTTGATGGCTATCCGATGACCAAACAGGGCAGGGGTCAGCAAGCATTGGCGATGTCTTTTGTCGCTTCAATTGCCGGTGGGCTGCTGACGACCGTGATTGCTTTGGTTTCGCTGCCGTGGCTGTCGCAGATCGCCTTTTATCTCCATTCCGTCGAGATGATTGTCATCATGTTTTTTGGCATTTCGCTGATAGCGACAATCGCCGCCAAGGATACGTTGAAAGGCTTGATCGCCGGTTTCTTCGGCTTGATGATCGGCTTTATCGGCACCGACGTTGTCTACGAGACCCCACGCGGCACTTTCGGTTTTCTGGAACTTTACGACAAAGTGCCGCTGATCCCGGCCTTGGTTGGCTTGTTTGCGATTTCCGAAGCTTTTGCGATTATTGAAAATCAATCGATCCTAACTGAACGTGGTAAAGCTGCGATGGCCAAACCCGGCTGGGCGGCGACCTTTGAAGGCGCGCGTATTGCCGCTTCCAGGTGGTGGCATATTACCTGGAACAGCTTAATTGGTTTGGTTATCGGTGTGGTCCCGGGAGCAGGGGCCGCGATAGCCTCCTTCGTTGCCTATCAGCAGTCGAAGACGTATTCAAAGACGCCGGAGCTATATGGCACCGGCCATATCGAAGGCTTGATCGCACCCGAATCCGCCAACAATGGTGTTACTTCCGGTACGCTGGTGCCGCTTTTGGTGATCGGTATTCCAGGTGGCGCAACGGCGGCGATCATGCTGGTTGTGCTGCAGTTCCATGGCGTAACGGTCGGGCCTGATCTCTTCCTGACCAGCCCGGAGCTGGCGTTCGGGCCGTTCACTGCAATGGCCGTCACCTATACGCTGATGATCCTGACCGTGTTGCCGTTGGCGCGCTACATGTCCAATATTACGGTCGTCTCCACGGTCTACATGGCGCCGATTATTATCTCGTTTACGCTTGTCGGCTCTTTCGTGCCGCGCGCCTATCTGTTCGATATGAACCTCGCCTTGGTGTTTGGCGTGATTGGTTACGTTGCGCGCAAAACCGGCTACCATGTCGCCGCTATATTAATCGGCGTGATTCTTGGGCCGCTGATGGAAACCTATTTCCTGCGGGCGATGAAAATGTCGCAAGGCGATATTATGGTGCTCTTCTCGTCCAACATCGGCAATACGCTCTGGGTGTTGTTGGTTGTTTCGATGGCGCTGCCCTACATCATGGATCACCGGCGGGGTAAAAGTGAAAAAATTGCCGCCAATGACCCCTATGGATAAGGATATTGCTGAAAACGTCAGCCGCATTTCGCATTTGGATTTGCCGGGCGCCGGCCAAGTCGAGGTTGTTGGCAATTATGCCTATATCGGACATATGGACCCGCCGCATGGCACGTCTATTCTGGATATATCGGATTTAAAAAACCCTCAGATCGTTTCCGAGATCATGCTCGACGACGACCAATCGCATACCCATAAGGCTCGGGTGGTCGGCGACATTATGTACACCAATGTTGAGCAGTTTAACCGGCATTATATGCGGCGCGGCGATGGTATTCCGGCGCTGCGGGCCGAACTGGCAGCCGCCGGCAAAGAACCTTCAGATGCCAATGTAGCGTCGGTAATGAATATCCGGGAGAGCGAAGTCGCGGTCTTGGATGCGGCGCGGGAGCGGGGCTATTACGATGGCGGCTTCAAGGTCTATGACATCAAGGACAAGGCCAATCCAAAGCTCTTAAAGCATGTGCGGACGGGCGGCTTCGGCGCTCACCGTTTCGATGTTGATCAAACTCACGCATACTCCCCACAAACGAGAAGAAGACGA
>CAJWAR010000016.1 GCA_913020445.1 uncultured Rhodospirillaceae bacterium | reverse complement strand
GACCCGCTGATTAAGAGTCAGCTGCTCTGCCAACTGAGCTAATCGCCCGAAAATTATGTTAGATGAGCTTAGCTAATTGCCGTCAGCGGCGCCAGGGCCGATCTGGACGTCCCGATGGACATAGACACAGAGCAGCAAGCCGAAACTGAACATCAGGGACAGCATCGCCGTGCCGCCATACGAGATCAACGGCAGCGGCATGCCGACCACTGGGACAACGCCCATCACCATCGCAATATTAACGAAGACATTGAGGAAAAATGACGTCGAGACCCCCATGCCCATGAGGCGGCCGAATTGACTGCGGCATCTGAGCGAGATCGCAAAGGCGTAAATAAACAGCAACAAGTAAAGGCCGATGAGAGCCATGCCGCCGACCAGGCCAAACTCCTCGGCCAGCATGGTGAAAATGAAATCGGTTTGTTTTTCCGGCAGAAAGCTTAAATGACTTTGTGAGCCTTCAAGGAAGCCTTTACCGAACAGGCCGCCCGAGCCGAGGGCGATCTTGGATTGGAGAATGTGGTAGCCGGCGCCTAAGGGATCTTTTTCCGGATCGATAAAGGTCAACAGACGCTGCTTTTGGTAATCCAACAGGACAAACTTCCATAACGGGATGACGGCGCCAATTGTCGCCACGGCGCCGACCACAAATACCCATATCCGGACCCCAGCCAGAAACAGCATCACCATGCCGGTGGCGACCAATAAAATTGTCGTTCCGAGATCAGGCTGGCGGAGCACCAGAACTGCTGGAATCGCCAATAATACAACGGGCAAAAAGACATGCGAAATACGGCCGACATCCTCCAATCGGCTGGCATAAAAATAGCGCGCCAACAGTAAAATGATGGATATTTTCATCAACTCTGACGGCTGGATGGTAAACACACCAAGGTCAATCCACCGCTGCGCCCCCATACCGATCGAGCCGCTAAATTCAACAACGACCAACAACGCCAGGGACACCACGTAAAAGGCATAGGCATAACGCAGCCAGACATGGATATCGATGACGGCGACGACCAGCATCAGCAAGACGCCGGCGGAAAAACGGATCATTTGCCTCGACGCCCAAGGATCGAAGCTGCCATTGGCCGCCGAATAGAGCATGCCGAAGCCGACCGATGCGGTGACGCCGAGCAGTAAAACGAATGACCAGTTGATCTGCCACAGCCGCTGACCAATGCTCATATCGGATTGCTGGAAAGGGGATAAATCCATGACTACCTTATCCCTTTTTCACGACTTCGGTTAAAGGTGCGGCACGTCTTTTCGCCGCTGACCCATTTGCCTGGCCGCGTGACGGATCGCGGCGCTGCACTTCCAGCAATATATCCTTGGCGATCGGCGCCGCCGTCGATGAGCCGCCACCGCCATGTTCGACAACAACGGCAATAGAATAGCGTGGCGATTTAACCGGCGCGTAGCCGACAAATAATGCGTGATCACGCTCGCGCCATTCGAGGTCTTTGTTCTTTTTAACGCCCGCTTCACGCTCGGCCTTGGAAATACGGCGCACCTGCACCGTGCCGGTTTTGCCGCCCAGTTGAAAACCTGGCTCTTTGATGCGGGAGCGATACGCCGTGCCGTAAGGGGAGTTGGAAACCGCCGCCATTGCTTTTTTAATTAAATCGAGATGGGGCGGATGAATGCCAATGGTGTCAAACTCAGGAATACTTGGCGGCGGCGGATCAGCCGCATCAAATGGCACGACCTGGCGGGTTAAGTGGGGCGTCACCGCTTTGCCGCCGTTTACCAGCCGCGCTGTCATGACCGCCAATTGCAACGGTGTGGTCAGAATAAAGCCCTGACCAATGCCTGCCAGCAGGGTTTCACCCTGTTGCCAGGAAACCCGCTTGACCTTTTTCTTCCAAGCTCTTGTCGGCATCAAGCCCTGCTGCTCACCGGCTAATTCTATATCCAGGATTTGCCCCATCCCCAACCGCCGGGCCATTGCCGAAATGCGATCAATACCGGTGCGTTTGGCAATCTCATAAAAATAAACGTCACAGGATTGGGTAATCGCCGCCAATAAATCCATGGTTCCGTGACCGGTTTTTTTCCAGCAATGAAAGGTCGAATCGCCAAGTTCCAACTCACCGGTGCAAAAAAACTGGCTCTTCGGTGTGATGATGCCTTTCTCCAAGGCTGCCAACGCAACCACCATTTTGAAAGTTGAACCCGGGGAATACTGCCCGGCAATGGCCTTGTTGTTAAGCGGTGACCGCGGGTTTGAAGCCAGCGCTTTCCATTCGGATTGTGAGAGCCCGCGATTAAAAGCGTTGGGATCAAAGGTCGGCGTCGATGCCAGGGTCAGCACTTCGCCGGTATGAACGTCCATCACCACAGCCGCCGCGGCTTCCCCGCCTAACCGCTTGGTGACAAATTTTTGCAGTTCCATATCGATGGCAAGCCAGGCTTCCGCTCCCGGTAGGCCTTCGCGGCGTTCCAATTCCCTAATGACGCGACCAAACGCATTGACCTCAACCTGGCTGGTGCCGCTTTTACCACGCAGCGCCAGGTCGTGGACTTTTTCCATGCCGGCCTTACCGATGCGAAATCCCGGCAGTTCCAGCAGCGGATCACCGGTCAAATCTTTTTCCGAGACACCA
Organism: uncultured Rhodospirillaceae bacterium; assembly: GCA_913020445.1. Taxonomy (GTDB): domain Bacteria; phylum Pseudomonadota; class Alphaproteobacteria; order Rhodospirillales; family UBA2165; genus TMED23. Next base: position 73,590 of record CAJWAR010000016.1, on the reverse strand, counting down.
GAAACATAACCTAATACCGAAGCAGCTTCCGAGCCGTTCGGATAAAACCGGCTTTCGCCGACATCAATAGTAATACCCGGCATTTCAGCAGCATTAACCTCGATCCGGGCGACATCGTTCCACGCCATATTTTCGCGCAAGATGATCGGCAAAAAGCGGCGGCGGCGTTTAATTTCGCGCTTGGCACGCTGCACATCATGCTCACTGACGGGAATGATCTTACCAAGCTGGGCCAGGGAGAATTCGATGTTTTTTGTATTCTCAGGGATCAATAACACCCGGTAATTCTGTTGATTAACCGCCATCGGCCGGCCGAACCGGTCTAAAATCCGGCCCCGTTTGGGCGCCAGCAGTTTTAAGCTAATCCGGTTTTCATCAGCCAGGGTCTTATATTTTTCGGCCTCGACGACCTGCAGATAATACATCCGGCCCGCCAGGCCAGAGAGCAGGAAAATCTTACCGCCGAACAGGATGATCGAGCGCCGTGAAAAAGTTTTATATCTGTCACCGTCTCGGTGCATAGCGAACTAATCCTGCTGTAAAAACGCTTGCTGCCAGCGTAAAAAAATCCAGGCGATGATCGGGAATATCCCCAATGATAGCAAATATTGAAACGTCACGGCATTAAAATCCAGTAACGCAAAGTTCCAGGCTGAACCGAGCACCCAGCTTTCAACCGAGGCGACCAGGGAAACCACGGCAAAGCCAAACCAATATACGGTGAAGGATTTACCGGCAAAAAACCGCCGCTGGGAAAGCACCACGCCATAAACGGTTAAAAAAACGAGGATGTAGAGACCAGGCGGTGTTCCGGTTAATAAATCCTGCAACAAGCCCAATACAAAAACAGCAAATAGCGGCAACAGATTTGGCCGGTAGATCGCCCAGTGATAAATCGATACCAGAGCGAGCACCGGCGCGATTTGGGCATAGCCCGGAATATGAGTGGGCACCACACTCAAAATAACGAGAAGAAGGCTCAATCCAAAGGGCGTAATTGATCGCGCCGTTTGATCGAGTTTTTGCCAAAAGGCGATGCTCATTTTTTACCGGTTCTACCGCTTGCCTTGTGCTTTGCAGAGCTTTTCTGCACGCTCATATCAACCAATCCATTTAGGCCGAAATCAGCGATGCGAACAAATTCCAGCTTGGCATAATCAGCAAATAGCTGAACTTCGATGCCACCGTCGCTGACCGAAGCGACAATGCCGACCGGCAAGCCGGATGGAAAGGCGCCGCCATGGCCAGAGGTAATAATCCGATCGCTCGGCGTCACGCGCGCACCCGGCGGCAAATGAATAAGCTTGGTCCGGCTGGTATTGGTGCCGGTCATAATCGCCCGGGTCCGGTTGTTTTCGATTAATACTGGAATACGTGAGTTGATATCGGTGAGCAGCAAGACGCGCGCCGACCGGTTCGATACTTCGGAAATCCGGCCAATGATCCCGCGATCACTGGTCACCGCCTGGCCTTTGCGAACGCCATCATTCGTACCGGCATTGACAATCAGCATATTGGAGAACGCGCCGGCAGAACCGGCGATCACCCGCGCTGAAACATAATTAGCGCTTTGATCATGCACCACGCCCAACAAATTTTGCAGCGCGACATTTTCCGCCTGCAATTTACGGGCAACAGTTTGCCATTGCATCAAACGCGCATTTTGTTGTTTGAGAATGGCGTTTTCTTCTCTGATTACCACCAATTCCTGGAAATTCTGAATGCCTTTGGAAACTGTCGCGACCGGCCTCGATAACGCCTCCAGAATGGGGGCGACCGCATCGGTAACTTCGGCGCGCACTCGATCAACCAGCACGGCATCAACCTTGCCAAGCAGCATCAGGCCAAAGGCGGCACCAATGAGCCCAAGGTACATGAACCGCTGAACCAAACTTTTCAGCGGCGCCGCAATGCGTAAAAGTGCGCTAGGGCGCTGTTCCAATTTGCGTCTCCGTTTCCTCTAACGGCCTGATTTTACTACCATAATCAAATGGCACCGGAGGTCGCCGTTTTCAACAAATCCGTGATATTCGCGGATTTCAGTAACTTAGCCTATTAGTACATTGTTGTCAGTACGTGGCGGAGTTTTTTCATCTCCTCCAAGGCGCGTCCTGTTCCCAAGGCCACACAAGATAGCGGTCCGTCGGCAATCGATACCGGCAAACCTGTCGCATAGCGCAGGACATAATCCATATTTGTCAGCAACGCGCCGCCGCCGGTCAGCACGATACCTTTATCGACGATATCGGCCGCCAATTCCGGCGCGGTATGCTCGAGTGCAGCTTTTACCGCTTCGATAATTTGACTGACTGGCTCAGTGAGACTTTCAGCGATCTGCCGTTCACTGATGATCAATTCTTTCGGCACGCCGTTCATTAAATCGCGGCCCTTAATTTCCATCGTCCGGCCTTCGCCTTCTTCCGGTGGACAGGCTGAGCCGATTTCCTCTTTGATGCGCTCGGCACTGCCCTCACCAACCAGCAAATTGTGATTGCGGCGGATATAGGCAATGATGGCTTCGTTCATTTTATCGCCGCCAACGCGAACGGAACGCGCATAAACAATACCGCCCAAACTCAGCACGGCAACTTCGGTGGTGCCGCCGCCGATATCAACAACCATTGAGCCGGTCGGCTCGGTAACCGGTAGTCCGGCGCCAATCGCAGCAGCCATCGGCTCTTCGATCAAAAACACTTTGCGGGCACCGGCAGCCTCGGCTGATTCCTGAATGGCGCGGCGTTCCACAGCGGTTGAACCGGACGGCACACAAATCACAATCATCGGCGAGGCAAAGCTGCGGCGGTTATGCACTTTGCGGATAAAGTATTTGATCATGTCTTCGGCGATTTCGAAATCGGCGATGACGCCATCGCGCAACGGACGAATGGCTTGAATGTTGCCTGGTGTGCGGCCCAGCATCTGCTTGGCTTCATCACCCACAGCCAAGACCTGCTTCTTGCCTTTAACTTCGGCAATGGCAACCACGGACGGCTCATTCAGTACAATATTTTTGCCTTTGACATAAACCAGGGTATTTGCGGTACCAAGGTCGATGGCCATATCGGCGGATAAAAATCCAAAAATTCGCGACAGCATTAAGTCTCTCTATATCCAAAAATTCTAATAATCCCCAATTTATACCTATAATCGGGGCTAATTCTTAACATTCTCTAACCGATTCGATAAGAATAATCAAAGAGATACGTATAAAATCCGGCAATAATCCAGCAGAAAGCCGGGATAGTGCGCGATACTACCCCGGCATTCCAGGAACTAAAACGATGAATTGGTACGCGGTGGGAAAAAATCCACCATAACTTATCAAGCCGACAGAGCAGACGGCGCAGATTTCTCCCGTTTTACCAATAATTTGTTCAAAGCATTGATATAAGCCTTGGCCGAAGCGATCATGGTATCGGTATCCGCGCCCTGACCATTAACCGTTTTACCATCTTCTTCGAGACGCACCGTCACTTCGGCTTGGGCATCTGTCCCTTGCGTCACTGCATGAACTTGAAACAATTGCAGATGAGGTTCGAGCCCGGTCAGATCCTTGATGCCTTTGAAGATTGCATCAACAGGACCGTCACCGGTCATCTCGGCCGATTTCTGCTCGCCATCCACATTCAACGTCATTGAAGCTTTTGGCGGTTGATGCTCGGTGCCGCACAACACTTCCAATTTTTCCAATTTAATTATGTCGTTGGTGCGGATGACCGCATCATCGACGATGGCAATAATGTCTTCGTCATAGACATCTTTTTTAACATCGGCTAAATCTTTGAAACGCTTGAAGGCGTCTTGAACAGCGTTGTCACCCAAATCAAAGCCCAGTTCGATCAGCTTTTCGCGAAAGGCATGGCGGCCAGAGTGTTTACCCATGACCAATTTGCTTTCCTTCAGACCAACTGATTCCGGCGTCATAATTTCGTATGTCTGCGCATTTTTCAGCACCCCATCCTGATGGATGCCTGCTTCGTGAGCAAAAGCATTAGCGCCGACAATTGCTTTATTGGGTTGCACCGTGAAACCGGTAACGGTTGAGACCAGCTTACTCGCCTTGGTGATCAACTCGGATTTAATGTTGGTATGGTAGGGCAGATGATCAGGCCGGGTTCGGAGCCCCATGACAATCTCTTCCATCGCTGCGTTACCGGCGCGCTCGCCCAAACCGTTGATGGTGCACTCGATTTGCCGGGCGCCGACTTGAACCGCCGCCAGCGAATTAGCTACCGCCATGCCCAGATCATTGTGGCAATGGACAGAGATAATGGCCTTATCGATATTCGGCACCCGGTTCATCACCATTTCGATCATCGCCGCATATTCTGTCGGCATGGCATAGCCGACTGTATCCGGGATGTTGATCGTTGTTGCCCCGGCATCAATAGCTGACTCAATCGTCCGGCACATGAAATCATGCTCGGTGCGCGAACCGTCCTCGCAAGACCACTCGACATCGTCGGTATAATTACGCGCCAGGGTGACACTGTCGATGACGGCCTGATGCACATCTTCCGGCGCCATCTGCAATTTGTATTTCATATGCAGTGGTGAGGTCGAAATGAAGGTGTGAATGCGGCCACTGGCAGCGGGCTTGATGGCGTCGGCGCAGCGGTCAATATCACCCTTACTTGATCGAGCTAAACCACAAATTGTCGAGCCTTTGACAATTTTGGCGATTTCATTGACGGCTTCAAAATCACCATCCGAGGCGATCGGGAAACCGGCTTCGATGACATCGACATTCATGTCCTCGAGAATTTCAGCAATGCGGATTTTCTCAGACAGGTTCATTGATGCGCCCGGCGACTGCTCGCCATCACGCAAGGTGGTATCGAAAATTATAATGTCGTTTTTTGATTTGCTGGTAGTCATTTGACTGGACCTTTCTAAATAGCGTTTACGATTCTAAGACGATTTCTTCCCCTGAACACATGCCGCATATTTAGCGTGAGCGATCAGGGGCGCCTAAGTCGTAGGGCCAGTTCCAGTAAGAGATCTTGCAGAGGTAACTTGGCACGCGCCAACGACGCTGCCGAGATTTCACTCTCCGCACCGCTTAAACGCGCATCATTGATTTTCTGTTCAACAAACATTAAATCGTTCCAACAAATTACCTAACTCAAGCGTAATAAGGCGTTTTTACATCCGAAGTCAATAGGATTGTGGGTTCGAGGATTAATTGAGTGATTGAAAGGTCTGCTTTTGGACTGACGTGGTCATTGGTCTGAGACATTTGGTATTCGATTTACGTTTTATCAACATCGTCAGCTAACCAGGTGGGAGATTCTTCACATCCGTCAAGATTGGTATATATCGGACGGGCACCTTGCTCCACAAGAGGGCTAAAACTACCAGGTTTCCTGGCGTAGAGATCAACAAACAGACTAATCGCAGCATTGTCTAGGTCGAGCGAGCAGTTGATCATTTCAATGCCATGCTCGGTTCGTCGATAAGTCGATTGCGAATTGTTGGGCCAATGGACAGCAAAACCACACATTAAATCTCGATCATCGACAAGCACTTCCATAAGCCCCTTGTAATGAGAATCGTAGGGGATTGCCCGTTGCTTTTCAGCTCCCCAAACTTGACGAGCGAGTTGTTCAGCTGAAAAAAACGCTGACATAAATGCCTTCGCAGATACTAGTATTCTATTTAGCTCCTCGTAGGTAATACTAAAGGCGCGGGCTCCACTAATTCCTCCTCGGCATCGAAAACTCTCCTCAGCAAGAATATAGTCGGAGTGGCTAATAGCGTTTCGTAACCGGTTGTCATAGAAATCATCGAAAATCTTTCCGACGTTGAGACCAGCGCTCTCGGACAGCTGTTTTATAATCTCAATCTTCTTACTGGCCGAAACTCCAACTCTTCGAAAGGATTTTTTTTGATTACTTGTAAGAAAGTCATAAAAAGGGCTTGGACTGTAGCCTTTACCTAACTGGAATCGAAGCAAATTTGCCATCACTTCGTACGGCGCGTCCATTTCAACAATATGGCTATAAAGAAGGAGGCCCAATCGCCACGTAGTCCAGTCCGGCTCCGAAAAAATTGCTTGTGGTAGATTCAATTTAAAGATGCCATTTATATCATTAAGTATGGCCCTCGACTCTGCGTACGGGTCCCACCCTCCATCCTCCATTCCCAGCACTCTGAGCAGCGAAGCGAAATACTTAATGATATCATTGCTCACAGGGTCATCTGGCAAAAAGAGGGGCTTCAACAGCTCAAAGTACTGATCACGCATTTCACCAAACGGAGTGGAAGATTCTGTCTCTCTGTAGAGTTGATCCATTTCATCAGGTAGGATTGCCGCATTATCCAAACAATACTTTCCTCTCTCAATTCGTATAAAAAGTTCAGTGGCGTTGTTTGAATTTCCTTTAGCATGCTTCGCCAGAAAATTTTTGTATGTATTTCGCGCAAAACCTGGACAGGTTCTTTCAATATCGGCTGATCCAAAAGGCTGGGGCAATCGCCTATTCAAAACCGCCTCAAGTATTGATTGATAAATTCGACCATGCTTTGCCATAGAGTACCTTATCCTTTCCAATTCAAGAGTTGGCAAGGAAATCCGCAAAGGATCCACACCAGACTTTCATGCTTCTCTGAAAGGATTGGGGTTCGGGATTAATTAATCCCGCCGGTGGCTGGCCGGGCGGGCGGCTTTTTTAAGCTCAAGCTCATCGGCACGATCACGCTCACCGAGACGCAGGGATTGCTTCCAGCCACTTTCATATTGCACCGACCAACGCAGCAAATATGTCACTGTTGAAATAGAATCAGTCGGAAACCTAAGCCGGCAATTTTCCGATCCAGCGTGACTGATAGCCTTTTCCCGGCGAATCCGCGAGAAGGGATGCTGCTGCCATTTCTGCCAAGCGCTCGGTCTTTGCCGCTGAATTCTCGGCGATCTCCTTAAGTGCATCACCAATCATTGTTTCATAATCGGCGCCCACGGGGCAGACATCATGGCACCTGCGGCAACCGGTGATCACCCCTGCCCCCCGCATAATGCCGGTCCACAACTGGTAGCTTTCACCGGAGCGCAGCATGCTGACCTTGGTTCCTAAATCTTGCTCGCTCAACAATTTTTCCAGGAATTCCATGGTCGGCACGAAACCGTAGGGAACCCGGTATTTATCGCAAGCATCCCAATCCCTCTGCCAATGGCCGACGGCGTCAGCCGGACATGCCTGAAGACAGCGTCCGCATTCCGGCCCCTGGCATAAAGCTTCCGATATTGGCTGATCGGCTTCAACATCGGCGGAACAAAGTACACTGATTAATTTTACCCGGGGGCCAAATTCGGGGGTCAGGATCTGCTGGTTCAGGCCCAGCGTGCCAAGACCGGCTTCCACGGCCGCATGATCTAACGATAGAACCGGCTTCTGATGGTGTGTCGGATCGATGTCCGGTCCATCTGTATTGACCATATTGGCGGGAATAACGATGGCCGGACAGTCTCTCGATTCCAGCCAAAACACGAGATTTAGCGCCATCTCTTCAAGCGCTGTTAAAGTTAACTCATCATTATAAAATTTATGTTGATGATTCCATGCCGGTAACCGCGACGTTGCCGAGTTGATATGATAGCCCATGACGATGACGCGATTTCCGTCACGCTCGGTAATATCGGACGGGCGGCGCGGGTCGTCGGGATCCGGCGGATAAAGCTCCATTTGAGCGCCGTCTGCAATGCCGACCAGATGAGCTCCCAACTCCCGGGCTTTGTCCTTGATCTCAGCCGCTGTCAGCGGCGTATTGCTGGCATTCATTACTCTTGAATCCTTTTGTGGGTTTTGCGGTATTCCTTGGCAGCCTGACCGGTATAGCCGTCCGGTCCAACCCAGCGAATATTATAGTCATTGAGCCCGGGTACTTCCGCACCGGCTTTTCGGGCGTTTTTGAAATTCTTTGCTTTGGCAACTTTCTCCGGTGTTTTTTCCGGAATGTCGCTATGAGCCTCGGCCAGATTTGCCGTATAGTCGACGCCCACCGGACAAACCGCCAAGCAGCGCATGCAGGCGCCATAGCACCCGGCGACGCGGGTCATGGCGAGCCAGTGGTTGAGATTTCGCGGCGTCCAAATTTCGTCAAGCGCATCAATATTTTCGTCCTGCATGACGTTGGCGAGATGAGCCGTCAATTGGGCATAGCCGTAGACTTGCGCACAGGTGGCACAATCGCGCTTGGCGAGACTGAAATGGCCGACCGCATCGGGTGGACAACAATAACTACAGCGCGAGCATCCCTCTCCGACGCAGACCTGCTCCGCCATCGGCTGATCAGGTTCAAGTTCCAATTCCGACTGCACGGCAGCAAATTGAACCCGTGAGCCGAATTCCGGGGTGACTAGATTAAGATTAAGTCCGATGGTGCCGAGGCCGGCTTCAGCGGCTAAATGGCGGGTGCTCAAATATCCGTAGGTGCCACGCTTTAAAGACCAGTCAGTCTCATTGGTGATGACCGTGAAGGTGGGGTGACCGCGTTCCTCAAGGCTCGCCGACAAAGCAGCGGCGATGCGTTCGATGCGCCTTATTACCAGGTTGTTCTGATAGCGGTCCGCTGTGCCCATGCGCAACCTGAAAGCGCCGCTCGGAATCTGTTTGCCCAGAACAATAACGCTTTTGCTATGAGGAGATATACGACCGGGTGTTTGCGGCCATCTTGGGTCGGGTGGGAAGGCTTCAAGGGTATCTGCGCCAATGATCCCAACCTGATCAGCGCCGAGATCTTTGGCCAGCGATTTTATTTCTGTCGCTTGCAATTGATTTTATCCCTGTCAGTGGCCACGTGAGCAATCACACCTTAAACGTCACCAACCCACCACACCAGCAAAGAGATTTAACGCCTGTGTTGCAGCGACCGGTTGAGGCCGCAGCATCAAAGCCCCCCGCTTCGTCGATGAGCGGGGTTAGTTCGCCTTACATTTATACGGCCAGACGATTTTGGTATCGGTTGGGATGGTCGTACCGTCCGCCATCATAACGGAGATCGGCACTTGCTTTTCGGCTTCCGGCAAATCCCGCATCGAATAAGAATCGAGCGGTAGTTTTTTACGGAACAGCGCGTTGGGGTCCATCCAATTGCCATCGACCTGAACAATGCGTTCGCGCCGGTCGATAAACTTCGGACTCTTGCTAAAGAAAACCGCAAAGTGGATGGCGGGCCGTCGGCGCTGGCTTTGTAATCCGTTGCGGCCAATACCGGAATTGCCGGTCGGGCCTAATTCCTGACCCATCTTGACGCGATCCCCAACCTTGAATTTCGGCATTTCATCGAAATGAGCGTATTGGGTATAAATCCAGAGCGGTATGCCGGTGTCTTCCGGTGCATGACGGATCGTCATCTCCTTGCCGCGAAAACTATTTTCACCACGGTAAATCGCGACCACTGTCCCGGCGGCGGTCGCAATCATCGGCACACCATAAGGTGCGGGCATATCGATGCCGCCGTGATAGGCTTCCCGGTCGCGTTTGTTGGTGTAGGAGATCGCCCATTGCTCATCAATATCGCGGCAATTTGCCTGGTCTGGAAATTTAGGTCTGAGCCCGGTTTCAAACAGGCCTTTTTTGATCGCCAGCTTGATACTACAGGACCGCCCACGCGCAATCGCACACAGGGTTTCGCGGTCGACCGCACTCGCCGTCGTTAGACCCTCAAGGGTGCTCGCCTCCACGGCTTTTTTGTCAGCTTCCCGGGCCGCCTCAGTTTCACCAAATCTTTGACGAAATTCTTTGAGCGTAACATAACCATCTTCATCGGTATCAAGCCGCCGGAAAATACCGCGCCGCTTACGCCACTCGTCGATCGAGACCTTGCCGTCGCCGTCCTTATCATTTTTCTGGATTGCCATCTCGGCCCGTCCCTGGGCCTCGACCGTTTGAACCGAACCGGCAAACCAGGTGCCCGCTAGTAGGACGATAATTGCTGAACGGATGATCTGCATAACCCTCTCCCGTGCAATAAATCTGATTTCTCGTCCTATATATGAGGATTTAGGGCAAGATTTCCAGTATCAATTCAAAAGAACGGGCGCCGCTATTGGGTGGAACCAGCGACGCCCAAAGAATACTATTTTGGGTTCTTTCAATCGTTAGGAGACGGTTGTTGGGATTAATCCGGTGGCAAAGGCAATTGCCATAATGATCACCAACGCACCAACAAGACCTACCGTCCAAATGTAGGTTTTTTTATCGTCTTCAGTCATCACTACCTCCTATCAAACACGCCGCGCGGCAGGTGGGTTAAGAGGCACCTCTAACTTCACTGGTGAGAACATACCATATTATGCGATAAATTGATAGATTTTGGTCTAAGGCGTTGGTTCTATTAATGAATTAATGCAACCCGGGTTAACTTATTACAATCAATCGAACTGACGGAGCCGGCCCCTGCCCTTCTTGACGTCACTTTTGCGGTGTTTGCCATCAAGCCGGCGCTGTTTGGAGGCTTTGGTGGGTTTGGTTTTACGGCGGAACTTTGGCGGTTCGGCGGCTTGGCGGATGAGCTCAACCAGCCGATCCAGCGCGTCCCGGCGATTTTGCTCCTGGGTGGCGAAACGATGAGCGGCGATCACAATAACACCCTCTTTTGTCATGCGCTGACCCGCTAAGGGCTTCAAGCGAAGAAACACTGCGTTGGAGAGCGCCGGGCTTTTCCTGGCATTGAAGCGTAACTGTACGGCCGTCGCAGTTTTATTGACCTTCTGGCCACCGGAGCCCGGCGAGCGGATGAACTGCTCCTCAATCTCGTCTTCGGACAGGCGAATGGCGGGGGTGACTTCAATCATCGGCGGAGCTTAGCATGAGAGAAGAAATTAACCACAGAGATCATGAAGGACACAGAGAATTGGAGGGATGCCTAAATTGACCTTATAACTTTATCTTCTGGAATATCGATTTTTACTGTGGTCCCGATTAGCGGTTCGCTCTCAATCAGTAGTTTGCAGCCCTGCGCCTCGACAAGCTTTTTGGTCAACGGCAAACCGAGACCAGTTCCCTCATGATCATCCTCGTCATCACGATGGATTTGGCCAAAAGGTTCCATCGCCTGGGCGATCTCACTGGCGTTCATGCCAATACCGGTATCGGCAATAATAATTGATGATCCGTCATCATTGTCTTCCACACCGACCGTGACCGAACCACCTATATTGGTGAATTTAACGGCGTTAGACAAAAGGTTGACCAAAGCTTGCTTCATCCGCCGTTCATCAGCGCGAATGACGAGGTGACCTTGGTTCAGGCTGTTGATGAGTTCAACGCCACCTTGCTCGGCTCTGGATTTTATCAAAAGCAACGAGGCCGCAACGGTATCATCAATGTTGACGTCTGTTTTATTCAGTTCCAATTTCTCGGCTTCGATTGCCGAGACATCGAGAATATCGTTAATCAGGTTAAGCAGGTGCTGGCCAGACTGGTGAATATTATCAATATATTCTTCCTGTTTTTTGTTTTGCAGCGCGCCAAATATTTTTTCAGACAGCGTTTCAGAAAATCCGATGATGGCGTTCAAGGGCGTTCTCAATTCATGGCTCATATTTGCCAAGAATTCGGTCTTTGTGCGGTTGGCTGTTTCCGCAACTAACTTGGCGGCAACCAGTTCCTGGGTGCGTGCTTGAACTCTTTGCTCGAGCTGTTCATTGATGCTTCGCAGCAATTCTTCGGCTTTTTTGCGCTCGGTGATGTCGGTGCCGGTACCGCGGTAACCCTTAAACACGCCGTCTTCATCGAAAACCGGCATGCCGGATGTAGACATATGGACAACGTTACCTTCAGGATGAACTCGAGAATGCTCGAAATTTCTAAACGGACGATGGGCATTCAAATCTTCGATATTCCGCCGCACCTGTTCATCATCCTTGTCGAGGCCGGATTCCTGCCTTAACTTTCCGATCAAATCCCCTCGAGCGAGTCCGCTGATCTCAAAAAAACGATCCGACTGGAATTTGGAACGCAGGTTTTCATCCATTTCCCAGAACCAGTCCGAAGACGTCTCGGCAAAAGCGCGAAAACGATCCTCGCTTTCCCGCAAGGCCATTTCGTTACGTTTACGCGCTGTGATGTCGCGTATAACTGATAGCATCACCCTTTGACCATCCACGATGACCGCCGAACTGCTTATTTCCACCGGAAATTCGGTACCGTCTTTTCGGCGATGAATTCGCTCAACCGCATCACTATCGCCCGGAGTAAGATTAGCTATACGAAGATCCCTAGCAGGCACATGTGGCATTGGCGAAAATTTTCTAATGGATTCGCCAATTATTTCTTCTTTTGTGTAGCCAAGATTGGCAAGAAATACTTTGTTGCAGTCGAGCATTATCCTCGTATCAATCGTCCGAAGCAGTATGCCATCATTGGCTTGTTCAAAAAGTTGACGGTAATTTTGCTGCGCCTTTACTTCAGGTGTTTTGTCGATTGAAACACCGCGATAACCTTTAAACGTGCCATTTTCATCGGTGTAGGGTATTGCCGATACGGCGATATGGGCTGCTTTGCCGGACGAATCGGTCCAATAATAATTCAAATCATCAACAGGTAAGTGTTTTTCAAATTTTTGTTTTAGTTCAATGAGGCCGGGAAGACTTTCATCGGAGCCGACAACCCCCCAGGGCGTTCTTCCGAGTAAATTTGAAGTTGGGTTAGTCAGATTTTTTTTAGGGTCGGACACATAAATATACTGAAATTCAGAATTGGTTTCCCAAAATCGATCTGCCGCCGCAGTAGAAAGATCCCGAAAACGCTGCTCGCTGGCCTCCGTTGTCAGAGTGCTGGACATCAACCGTGAGATCAACACAATGAACCCGCCAACGATCAATCCCATCGCGATCAAGTTCAAGATCCAGCTTTGAGTCAGGTGGAGTTCGCGCATAAGTTCCATCGCTTCATTCTTCAGCATGAACAGTGGGAAAATATGCATCAAAGCGAGATGGTAGATATGAACACCGCCAACCGTAAGAAGCCCCATTCCAACGAGAAAGGTTCCGAGGATTGCGCTGCCGAATTTGATTTCGCGTCGGCGGTAAATTGCAAATCCGAAACCGGCCAAAACTAAACCGAGAATAAGACCATCGATGACGGTCATTATGAGGATCGAGTCAAAAATCATATTTTGGCAACCTTGCCCGTCATGTTATCAGAATGGTTTCAGTTTAGGCCATGCTATTAATTGCGTATTTATTCATACCAATATATGTGGGGTTGGTTGGAAAGTATTAAAAGAGGCGTTTAATATAATTACGGTCGCGGTGTAGCATATATTTTTTTTCCGTAGCATGCCTAAGCCAACCGCTTTCGCTCTTTTAAATTAGATATCCAATGTCCACACATGGCAAAAAGCAGACATGGTTCGGGTGCGCTGAAAATAATACTTTTCCGCATCCCCTCAATGTTCTCAATGGTTTGATCATATAAATAAAAGCGCCCCGGCATTTCTGCAGGAGCGCTCTTAATAAAATTGTTTGGTTTTAGTTTTTCGACTTATCGACCAAAGCATTGTCGGTGATCCACGGCATCATGTCGCGAAGGTTTTGGCCGACTTTTTCGATGTCATGTTCGGCAGCGCGGCGGCGCATCGCTTTAAAGCGTGGTGCGCCAACTTTGTTTTCCATCATCCAGTCCTGGACGAACTTACCGGACTGAATGTCTTCGAGCACTTCTTTCATGCGCTCTTTAACGCCGGCGTCGATAATGCGCGGACCGGAAACATAGTCGCCGAACTCAGCCGTGTTGGAGATCGAATAACGCATATTGGCGATACCGCCTTCATACATCAGATCAACAATCAGTTTTACTTCGTGCAGGCATTCAAAGTAAGCCATTTCCGGCGCGTAACCGGCTTCAACCAAGGTTTCCCAGCTGGCCGTAATCAACGATGTCAAACCACCGCAAAGCACCGTTTGCTCACCAAATAAGTCGGTTTCACATTCTTCGCGGAACGAGGTTTCGATGATGCCGCTGCGCCCGCCACCAATGGCCGAACCGTATGATAGCGCCAGATCAAGCGCCGCTCCGCTGGCATCCTGATGGACTGCCACCAAGCACGGCACGCCAGCGCCACGCTCATATTCACCGCGTACCGTATGACCCGGGCCTTTCGGTGCGATCATGAAAACATCGACACCTTCCGGCGGCGTGATCAGACCGAAATGAATAGACAGACCGTGCGCAAATGCAATCGCCGAGCCTGGTTTCAGATGGTCATGGATTTCCGCCGCGTATAAATCAGCCTGAATTTCATCCGGCGCCAATACCATCAACACGTCCGCCCAGGCGGCGGCTTCGGCCGGCTCCATCACTTTGATGTTTTCCGCTTCGGCTTTAGCGATAGAACCGGAACCTTGGCGGAGTGCAACGGCAATTTCTTTAACGCCGCTATCGCGTAAATTCAGTGTATGGGCATGGCCCTGGCTGCCATACCCGACGATGGCAACTTTTTTAGTTTTGATCAGATTGACATCAGCGTCACGATCATAAAAAACACGCATGGTTTATATCCCCACAATTACGTTTAATTTCAGTTCGTCAAATTAGTTCAAATAGCTTCAAATGGCTTCTGGGCCGCGCGCAATAGCGACCACGCCAGTGCGTGATACATCTACCAGACCGAGCGGCTTCATCAGTTCAATGAAAGCGTCCAGCTTTTCGGTGCTGCCGACAATCTCAAAAACAAATGATGAATTGGTACTGTCGACAACATGGGCTCGGAATATATCGGCGATTCTCAGAGATTCACCTTCCCCAGCGACTTTAATCAAAGCGAGTTCACGCTCGACCGATGGACCATCGACCGTTAGGTCCGAGACGGCACGTACCGGCACCAAGCGTTCAAGCTGAGCGCGGATTTGCTCCAGCACCATTTGCGTACCCGAGCTAACGATGGTGATCTTGGATAGATGCCCGGCATCATCCACTTCAGCCACCGTCAAGCTGTCGATATTGTAGCCCCGGCCCGACAGCAGGCCGATGACGCGCGCCAACACGCCCGGCTCGTTCTCCACCAGGATCGAGAAGGTATGGTCCTGCACACTATTGTTAAACATATTGTTCACTTCAATTTACTCCGAATTGGTACAGGCTTAAGCCATGACATTGTCTTTATCATCAACGGTCCCCATTTTCTGGTTGGGTCCGAGGACAATTTCATTATGCGCCTTACCTGCCGGGATCATCGGGAACACGTTTTCGCCACGATTTGTCGCCATAAGTAAGAAAACCGGACCATCGGTCTCCAGCATCTGCTTGATCGAGGCATCAACATCTTCTGCTTTATCACAAGTCAATGCGGTAAAGCCCATGGCTTCCGCCAATTTGTTGAAATTGGGTCCGCGGCTCAAATCGCTTTCAGACTCGTTATTCTCATGGAACAGCTCTTGCCATTGGCGGATCATGCCCAAGACTTTGTTGTTCAGGCAGAGGATCTTAACCGCCAAGCCTTCTTTGGCGATGGTCGCCATTTCCTGAACATTCATCATCATTGAGCCTTCGGAGGTAACGCAAACCACCGTCGAGTCCGGGTGCGCGATTTGCACACCCATCGCCGCCGGAATACCGTAGCCCATGGTGCCGAGACCACCTGACGTCATCCAGCGGTTGGGCTCATCAAATTGAATATATTGCGCTGCCCACATTTGGTGCTGGCCGACATCCGTGGTGACGTAATAATCATCACTGTTCAATATTTCGCTCAGACGGGACAACGCATATTGCGGCTTAATGTCGGCTTTCTTGTCCTGTTCGAAACCGAGACATTCAACCGCACGCCATTTTTCAATAGTCGCCCACCAATCTTCAACGGCCTTGTAGTTAACCTTCGGCTGTTTCTCATTCCAAACTGTGATGATATCATTGAGCACGCTGCCCGCATCGCCCACGATGGCGAGATCAACGGCGATGTTTTTATTGATCGATGACGGATCGATATCAACATGGATCTTTTGCGACCCTGGTGAAAACAAATCCGTATTGCCGGTTACCCGGTCATCAAAGCGTGCGCCAATATTGACCATAAGATCGCAACCGTACATCGCGAGATTGGCTTCATAGGTGCCGTGCATGCCGGGCATGCCAAGGAATTGCTTATCGGTTGTTGGATAAGCGCCCAATGCCATCAGCGTTGTCGTGCAGGGAAAACCTGTCATTTTGACCAGCTTGGTCAATAATTCAGATGCTTCCGGGCCGGAATTTATGACGCCGCCGCCGGCATATATGATCGGCCGTTCGGCCGAGGCTATCATGTCAACAGCCTCCTCGATCGCTTCCCGATCACCATTGATTTGTGGCTTATAGTTGCGGGGCTCAATGCCTTCCTGACCAACATATTCGCCCATTCCCATGATTATATCTTTCGGGATATCGATCAGCACCGGACCAGGCCGTCCGTGCGATGCAATATAGAATGCTTCATGGATAATGCGCGCCAAATCCTCAGTCGATTGAACCAGATAATTATGTTTGGTCGCCGGACGGGTAATGCCGGTCGTATCGGCTTCCTGAAAGGCATCATTACCGATCAATTGGCTGGTTACCTGACCGGTAATGCAAACAATTGGAATGCTGTCCATCAAGGCGTCAACCAGGCCGGTCACCGTATTGGTCGCACCCGGGCCAGACGTCGCCATCGCCACACCGGTTTTGCCGGTCGAACGCGCATAGCCTTCAGCAGCATGAACACCGCCTTGTTCATGGCCAACCAGAACATGGCGCAGCCGGTTTTGCTTATAAAGGTCGTTATAGAGGGGAAGAGTCACACCACCGGGATAGCCAAACACGACTTCCACATCCTGATCCGCCAAAGCTTTCAGAATGATCTCTCCGCCAGTGTATCGGTTACTCGACATTTTCCTTCTCCATGGTCGCGCCAAGTGGCGCCTTCACGTTAAAATTCTGTATTTTAGAAAAACAGAGCGCCACCAGGTCCCCCAAAATTCCTGGGAATTACCCAGGTGGACGGCCTAATGTGGCGCAATTCGGCGGAAACTATACCTTTAGCGATACCGCGTCAACACTTAAATGACAATTTTTGCAAAGATTTCCGGCAATAATCTTTCCGAATATTGCGCATTTACCCTATGTTTTTGAACTATTTGACCACGAAACCACGTCATTTGCCGTTTTGCGTAGCGTCTAGTTGCCTGTTTTGCCGCACTTACGGCCTCTTCCATGGTCATTTCATCACGCAGATGGGCAATCAATTCGGGCACGCCCAAGGCCTTCATCGCCGGCAAACCGGGATCGAGATTTAAAGCCTTCAGTGACCGTACTTCGTCCAATGCACCGTTTTCGATCATCCCGTCAAATCGAGCCTCACATTTGGCGTAGAGCTCGTCGCGGGGCGGCTCGAATATAATGCTTTGATAATTAGCTTCAAGTGGCGGCGTTGTCGGTGCATCCTGGTGCCAATCAGTAAGTGAGCGTTCGGTGCCGAGATAAACCTCATAGGCGCGGATCACGCGCTGGCTGTCGGTCGGATTGAGACGCTCGGCAGAAACCGGGTCAAACTTGGCGAGCTCCTGATGAAACGCCTCAGGCCCGATTTCATCCCGGCGTGCGGTGACTTCTTCTCTGATCTCCGGCGGGATGTCGGGAATGTTTGTCAGGCCTTCCATCAGTGCTTTGATATAGAGCCCAGTGCCGCCAGTGATGATCGGCAATTTGCCTGACTTCCAGGAATTCTCAATTTCTGCCACTGCAAGCTCACGCCAAATGCCGGCCGAGCACGCCTCCTCAGCTGGGATCACGCCATAGAGCTTATGGGGTGCTTTTGCCTCGTCTTCTGCCGAAGGCCGGGCGGTGAGCAAGCGCAGTTCGCGATAGACCTGCATCGAATCGCAATTGATGATGACGCCGTTATATTTTTCAGCCGCCGCAAGCGCGAGTCCCGACTTACCACTCGCCGTCGGCCCGGCGACGACCAGGATGGGGTTTTGAGGATTAGAACTCATGATGAGATCATAATCCTAATTAGGTGACTGTCACTGATTAACACTTAAAGCGGATCGACCATCGGCGTAGTGTCAGAGGTCGCAGCTTCAATATCCGGTGTCGCGTAATTGAGAAAACTTTCAGGTAATGCCGCGCCCCAATAGACGCCGGTACCGCGGGCTTCTTCATCCCAAACCACCGGCTCGAAATCCGGAGCCAACACAAAAAAGCCGCTGGTATAAATTTCAACGCGGTTACCTCCCGGCTCATAGGAATACAAATAAAACGCCTGGCTGTTATTATGCTTGGAGGGGCCAGCCTCGATTTTGATGCCGTGTTCCATCATGATATCAGCAGCCCGCAGCACTTCAGCTTTGTCATCCACCCACATCGAGAAATGATGCAGCCGGCCGCTCAGCCCTTTGACATCGACCACATACGCCATTTCATGATGAACCGCCGACGAACTCATCCAGGAGCCGATCTCGGTCGCCCCTTCATCGAACATAACTTGTTCACGCAATTTGAGGCCAAGAACTTCCTGAGCGAAGGTCCGGTTCTTTTCCACATCCTGACACAGTAGTGCCAGATGATCAGTCCGCCTCGCGCCAATGCCATCTTTCGGGTATTTCATTGGTAAGTTCATTAAGGTTGATTGCAATTCTGCCGGTGGCTCATATTTCTGCTCATCGTAATAAATTTCCAGCAGATGACCATCCGGGTCATTAAATTGATAGCTTCTACCGTGGCCAAAATCGCCATTCGTCCAGCCGATGCCGAGACCACTTGCTTCGATGGCCTGAACGCGGCGCTCCAAGGCTTGCGGGCTCACGGCGCGCCACGAGATGTGACCAACGCCTGCATCGTCTGCCTCGGTTAGCTTGAGCGTTGTTGTGGCATAATCGCCATAGCCCCGCAGATAAACCGAACGGCCTTCCTGGTGGACATTTTCCATACCGAGAATGTCAGCAAAATACCATAAGCTTTCATCCGGTTTTGGGGTTAATAATTCAACATGCCCAAGATGGGCAATGTCGTTAATCGGTTCCTTATCTGGCTTGGACATCAAAGCATCCTCAATTTCAACTTGTTTGGAGGCAAATATGATCAATAGCCATTCAGGCGTCTTTGATGCTGGTCAAACCTGGATTAGCTGTTAATTAGGAAATTTGGCCTTCAGGAATATCGCTTCGCATGCTATCAGCAGATTCCACAATACCAATTAATCTAAATCCCGCGAACTTACCGTTGCTGTCTCGAAACGGCACACCTGACAATCGACGATATAAATTTTCTCCTGTCGGCAATCGCCAGCATATCTGCAGACCTTTAAAGTCTTCTTTACTCTCAAATTTTTCAATCAACGATTTTTTGTCTTCATCAGACAGTACCAATTCGGTTTCCCACGCCTTTTTGCCAATCACTTCAATGCCCAGTTTATTGGTTTGCTTGGTCAATACAGGAGCAAATGAAATATTATGATTTTCATCGGTCTCCCAATATCTGTCTGCGGCAATCTCGGTAAAACTTTTAAACCGCTCTTCACTCTGTTCGATTTCTTTTTCACGCGCCTTCCGGACTTCGATTTCTCTGGTCAGTTCCCCGGTTCTTTCGTTAACCAATTCTTCCAGGCGATCGTGACTTTCCACTATTTCGGCGCTTTGTTCTTGTACTTTGCCAATCAGGGACATTAGGGCTCCGGTAAAGCCGGCAAGACAAAGAATCAACGAACCCATGACAACAAAAAATATGATAGAGGTAGCTGTCCAGGCACCTTTACTCATATTAAAAATATCAGCATTGATGGTGATTGGGATAATTTCCGATGAGATGCCATAGCCAATAGCAACGATACTGCCGAAACAAATTGCTGCGGCAACAAGGGATTTATCTACACCAAGAAAAATTGCGGTTAATATACAGCACGCAATATAGCCGGGTATGCCCATACTGAGCAGACCCAAATTAATCAACCCAGTTGTTGAAATACAATAAAGGCAGGTGACTGTGACGTAGGATCTAACTTGGTGAGATACCTTATTGCGAAACAGGGCAACCAGCCACCAAAAAACCATAATCGCCAAGGTTGAAACTTGAACGGTTTTCCAGCCAATATCTATGCCGCGATAAATTAGACCAGCGACTGCTGGTATCAACAAAAAAGAAACAATGAATAAGAAAGCATTGCTAATTTTCGCTCGAATATCTTCGATGTAAGTCTCATCGCCGATAAAATTGAAAGAAAAAAATTTCTTCGAATCATTTATGTTGAATAAATTACTCACTCAAATCTGCTCGCAATCATCGCTTCGTTTACTTTCAACGATATAATTATTGAAGATATTCTGCTCAGGAATCAACCATTCTCCACCGTTTTTTATTAGATAATGTGAAAAACCCAGTAAATTACTAAGGTAAGGCGAATTAATTTGCAAAGTTAAAATTCGTAACGCGGAATAGGATTGAATCTGAGATCGGTGTCAGGGTTTTAATATTTGCTTCAGATTAGGCCGGAACACCAAAGTGATCATCGCCACGTAGATACCGCCAAAAATAATCCCATTTACGATAAGCGTATAAAAAGATTGCTCGAAGCTGTCGCCATAATTGATCGACAGCCACCAGACACCGGCGGCGGCTGCCGCCATACATAGGCCGGCCCGGCCGATGACGCTAACATGCATGGTCGATGCTTTAGTATAAAATTTATAGGCTATCAGAATTGATATTACCGCATGACCAATGAGCGAGGCATAGGCAGCACCGACAATGCCGTAATCTGGGATCAGGATGAAATTCAGCATGACGTTTAAGGCAGCGCCGATGAGGGTCGCTACCATGTGGAACCGCTCCTCATTCCAGGCCACCAGGGGGTGGCCGTAAATAATGCGCAGATGCATAACCGCCATACTGGCCATCAAAATAAGCAGCGTGGTTCCCGCTCCCGAATAAGCCTGGCCAAATAAAGTTCGTAAAATAAGTTCCGGATAGATGGCGATAAAGACGACCAAGGGCAGGCTTACAATCAAAACCGATATGGCAAATGTTCTGCTGCGATCAAAGCGCGTTTGTTGATCCTCCCAGCCGGCTGACAGGCTAGGAAAGAACGGCGCAATCAGGAGACCCGCCGGAATCATCGTTAAACCGACAATCTTAAACGCACTGACATACAAGCCGGTTTGCTCATTGGTCGACATCAACCCGAGCATAACGGCATCGGTATTAAAAATAATTGTGTGCATAACGCCGGAAACCGCCATCGGTAACGAAACCGCTAATATTTGCCGCCAGCGATCGCGCGCGAAGGAAAGCTTGATACCGTTAATGTTGGACCGGGCATAAAACCAAATAACGCCAACGGCGATGGATCCGGCTGCAACCGGAATAATTGCCGCCGTTAAGAGATCGTCAGGCGCCCGCACAAACAAATAGATACAAATAAGCGTTATCAGTGCGGTAGAAATTTGACGCAGGCCATTTATCCCCATCCTTTCCAAACCTTGGAAAACAAAATCGAGAATAAAAACAGAGACAAAAATCCCGCCCGCTTGCACCAGCAATACGGTCTTTTCAGTTTGATTGCGATCCAATGTCAGAACAATGACGATAAACACGGCATAAGCGAGAACAGATAATGTCAGCCGAAGGCCTAAAATTGGACTGGCTATGGTTCCGGCTTCAATAGGATTTCGAGCAATTTGCCGCGTGCCATACGTATCCGTGCTAAGGCTCGCGGCAATCCCCAACAGTGACAAAAAGGCTGTGCCAAAGCCAAGCACGCCAAAGCCATCGGTGCCAAGTGCACGCGCCAACAACGCAGAAGAAAAAAGGCCGGCAACCGACGCAATAATTTGCGCCGCCGTCAGAATTTTGATGTTGCGTAAAATGGTTGAGGTAAATGTCATTGTCAGAGCATATTTAAAGAATACGGAACCGCTGAGACGTCGCTTCCGGTTCGTTGACAAGGAGTGTTGCGCACCGCAATGCCTGCGCATCGCAAGCGTGACAAGACGCTGCTCAACGGGCCAGAATCGGCGCCTGCGGTCGCTATTGCGCCCTTCCCGTGTTGTCGAGAACCCTTGACGATAGTCGGTATCGCCGGAGCGTCCTCTCCTAACGGGAAGGGCGCAATAGTGATCTCAGTAGCTTCGTATTCTTTAAACATGCTCTAGATTCTAAATTTCCCCCCATAGCCTCGCGCAGTTATATCAGGAAATTTGAATAACAAATTTAGATTAATTTTTTAACAAAGGCATAGCTCGACTTTTCCATGCCAATTCCCTCATAAAAACGATGAGCCGGTTCACGCTGTAATCCGCTGCATAGGCGGAGAGTTTCACAGTCACGGCGTTCAGCTTCCATCTCCGCTACTTTCATCAATGATTCGCCGATGCCCTGGTCACGATTACTTTCATTAACCACGAGATCATCAACGTAAAGTGTGCGCCCGCGGGCTAAATCTTCGAGGAAACGGTAGCCCATCACGCCGACAACTTCGTCACCAATATTCGCCGATACCATTCGGTACCCCGATTGCATGAGCCGGCGTATTTGCGCAAAAAACTCAGCTTCATCCAAATGCGGCCGCAATTGCGCCATGATCGGATAAGCCGCCGTAATTTGATCATCATCTTCACAAAATTTTATAATAACCGAATTCGCCATAGCCCCCTCGTCACTTTAATCCAACAGCAAGGAAATCATACCATCTGCCAGTTTGGGTTCAAACCAGGTACTTTTTGGCGGCATGATTTCTTCCGCGTCCGCAACTGACATAAGTTCTATGATGCTGGTTGGGAACAGCGCGAAGGCAACCGCCCATTCACCACTATCAACACGTTTCTCAAGCTCAATCATCCCGCGGCTGCCGCCAATAAAATCAATCCGCGGGTCAATGCGCGGGTCACCGATACTTAAAATCGGCTCAAGCAGACGCGACGTCAATAGCGAGATATCCAGCCGGTCAACTATCGAGCCGTCTGATGGAGCCGGTTCCTTTAACGCTAAGGAGTACCATTTACCTGCCAGATACATGCCAAAAGTATTTCGGTCTGTCGGTTTAGCTGATTTATCGACCTCTTCGACGATAAAATTAGCACCAATTTTTGCTATAAATTCCGTTTCTGAAAGCCCGTTTAAATCTTTAACCACGCGATTGTAGTCGAGAATCCGGACTTCAGATTCTGGGAAACTAACGATCAGGAAAAAGTTATAAGGTTCGGTGCCAGTGTGATTGGGATTAGCCGCTTTTCTGGCTTCGGCAATTCTCGAAGCTGCCGCAGTACGGTGATGGCCATCGGCGATATAAATGACTTTCACCCGGTCAAAACCTTGAGTAATTTTGGCAATGTCTTCGGGTTCTGTCACCACCCAAAGTGTATGCTCGACCTTGCCTTCACCGATGACATGATAATCAGCGGCACCCTTAATTGTTTTCTGAATTACTTCGGCCAGCAAGACATCAGGCTTATGGGTGGTGAAGATCGGACCTGTTTGCGCGTTGACCGCATCAATCTGGCGGACCCGGTCAGTTTCTTTATCCGGCCGGGTAAATTCGTGGCGGCGAATAAGATTGGTTTCATAGGCCGCTACCGAACCTGCTCCGACAATACCGGTTTGGATATGATCACCCATCTGAACCCGGTAGATATAATAATAGTCATCCGGGTCTTGCCGGAGCACACCTTCATCCACCATGTGCTTGATATTCTCAGATGCTTTTAAGTAAACCTCATCGGAATAGACGTCCGTACCTTCCGGCAAATCGATTTCAGGCTTAGAAATATGAAGAAAGCTCCATGGCTTTTCTTCCGCCAAAGCCTGGGCTTCTTTGGTGTTCACCACATCATAGGGCAGCGCGACAACTTCTTGAGCTAAGTCGGGAATCGGGCGAAGTGCCGCAAACGGCTGCACGATATGATTTTGCCGCGAATTTTGTGTGGGTTTACTCACTAAAATATCCTACCAAAAGAAAAGGCTGCCGCTTGATCCTCGTAGTGATCAATCGACAGCCTTATTTAGCAAGCTTACCAGCCAAATTAAACCGGTAATTGGCTGGTAGTTAAATTATTCGGCAGCAATCTCCGGAAGTTCGGCGAGTGCAGCATCCAATTTACCTTGATCGTACTGAACATCTTCGAGATTACCGGCAAAGTAGTCGGTATAAGCCTGCATATCGAAATGTCCGTGTCCGGATAAATTAAACAGGATGGAGCGCGATTGCCCTTCTTCCTTACAGGCCAGCGCTTCGGCAATTGCGCCTCTGACCGCATGGCTCGATTCGGGTGCCGGAACAATGCCCTCACAGCGAGCGAAATCAACGGCTGCCTTGAAGCATTCCGTCTGATCATAAGCGCGGGCTTCCATCGCATCCAATTCCACCAAATGACTAACCAACGGCGCCATGCCGTGATAACGCAAACCACCAGCATGAATTCCTGGCGGCACGAAGGCTGAGCCGAGGGTGTGCATTTTAACCAATGGCGTCAGATGACCCGTATCACCGAAATCATAGGCATACTGTCCTTTGGTGAGCGTCGGACAAGCGGTCGGTTCAACAGCGATAGCCCGCACAGCTTTACCACCCCGGAACTGTTCACCGAGGAATGGAAAGGCGAGACCAGCAAAGTTACTGCCGCCGCCAGCACAACCAACCAAGATATCCGGATAATCATCTGCCATTTCAAGCTGCATAATGGCTTCCTGACCAATAATGGTTTGATGGGTCAGAACATGATTAAGCACACTACCAAGCGAGTATTTGGTATCGTCATTGGTGGCAGCAATCTCGACCGCCTCGGAAATAGCAATACCGAGACTTCCGGTTGAGTCCGGATCTTGCTCAAGGATGGTACGGCCAGAATTGGTTTCTGTACTAGGCGAAGCTACACAACGCGCACCGTAGGTTTCCATTAATGCACGACGATAGGGTTTTTGCTGATAGCTGACTTTTACCATGTAAACGTCAACTTCGAGACCGAACAATGCGCCGGCAAAGGCAATCGAAGATCCCCATTGGCCGGCACCGGTCTCTGTAGTGAGACGGCGGACGCCTTCTTCTTTATTGTAGAACGCCTGAGCGATGGCTGTATTTGGTTTATGGCTACCAGCCGGGCTCACGCCCTCATATTTGTAATAAATCCGCGCTGGCGTATCGAGAGCTTTCTCGAGGCGCCGAGCCCGAAATAGCGGTGATGGCCGCCATTGGCGATAAACATCACGCACCGGTTCAGGAATTTCAATTTCCCGCTCGGTACTGACTTCCTGCATGATAAGCGCCATTGGAAATAACGGCGCTAAATCTTCTGGACCAATCGGCTGGCCGGTACCCGGATGCATAACCGGCGCCAATGGCTCCGGCAAATCGGCAGCAATATTGTACCAATTTTTTGGCATCCTATCTTCTTCAAGTAGGTATTTTACGGTGTCACTCATTTTTGGAAAAACCTCCCTTTATTTATATGAAATTGTGACTAATTAAATATTAGTTTCCACTATTATACCAGTCCTTGATCTTAATCAAAAAAACGGCACCCGAAGATGCCGCTTTTCGCATTCAAAAAAGTGCGTCTTATTTCTTGGTGAGACGTAGAGCAACAAAGCGCAATCCCGCTTGCCCTTCGATCAAGAGTAACACCGATTTCCGGCCAGAAGATTTGGCATCGGCAACACGCTTTTGCACTTCTTTGGGAGACGTGACTTCATTTTGGCTAACTTCAACAATAACATCGCCAGCCTTTATGCCTTTTTCAGCCGCCGCGCCGTCTTTGTCAACGCTCACAATAACCACGCCTTTAGTTTTTTTCTTAAGGTTAAAACGCTTGCGAGTGCTGGTGTTCAGCTGGCCAACGCTCAAACCTAAAGTGGTTACTTTTAGCTCTTCGTCTTTACCGCCTTCGCCGGTTTCACCACTGCTGGTTTTGGCGACGAGTTCCTCATCCAGCTCTCCGACACTGACTTGAGTCGTACCTTTTTTACCATCACGCCAGATTTCGACGTCGACATTTTTATCAATTTCGGTCTCGGCAACAATTTTTGGCAGGCTACGCATTTCTTTAACGTCGCGATTATTAAATTTAAGGATCACGTCGCCCGCTTTAATGCCACCTTTCGCCGCCGGACTGTTTTCAGTAACGCTAGCCACCAACGCACCTTCAGCTTTTTCAAGGCCCAAGCTCTCGGCGATTTCGTCGGTAACTTTTTGAATACGAACGCCGAGCCAACCGCGGCGGGTTTTACCAAACTTAATCAATTGTCCGATAATGCCATTGGCGATCTTAGATGGAATTGAAAATCCGATACCGATGCTGCCGCCGGATGGCGAGAAGATAGCCGTGTTAATACCGATCACTTCACCGGCCATATTAAACAAGGGTCCGCCGGAATTGCCCCGGTTAATCGACGCATCAGTTTGGATAAAATCGTCATAAGGCCCGGAGTTTATATTCCGCCCCCGCGCCGAAACGATGCCGGCCGTCACCGAGCCACCAAGACCAAACGGATTGCCAATCGCAACCACCCAGTCGCCAACGCGGATTTTATCTGAATCACCCATACTAACAGCCGGCAAATCGCCTTTTGGTTTGACCCGGAGAACGGCAATATCTGTTTTTGGATCACGGCCAATAATTTCGGCCTTGAGAGTTTCATTATTTTGTAAAATTACCGTAATTTCATCGGCATCCTGGATGACATGATTATTGGTAATCACAATGCCCTTTTTATTGATAATAAAACCTGATCCAAGTGAGGTTGATTTCCGCTGCTGCTGGGGCCGGTTGCGATCAAAAAAATCGCGGAAAAAATCTTCAAACGGTGAGCCGGGAGGAAATTGAGGAAGTTCCGGTGTTTTGCCGCTTTTTTTAGCCGCCGCCGAAGTTGAAATATTAACCACTGCCGGCAGCAGTTTTTCCGCCAGATCGGCAAAACTTTCCGGTGCCGAACGCGCCATCGCGCTGGAAGCAATAAAAACAAGCGCCAGCAAAATGGCAACGATATATATAGGAAACCGATTATTGAAATAACGCGTCACTCTGAATTTCTCCGATCAAATTACGATTGCTTCTCTGAAGCGAAAGATCATTTGCATTTATATAGACCTATTTACGGCAAAAACAGGGTGAATACGCCATTAAGCCTTATAAATTCTGCGTGAACTTCAACCCCGTATCAGCCAAATGAGCGCCACGCCGGCAATCGCTGCGGTCAATCCCGCCCGCCGTAATAGGGAATCAGGCTGATTCAGCACCTGGACCATAAATTTCTTCATCGCTTCCGGAAAGAGCGCATAAAGCGCACCTTCCAGCGCGATGGCCAAAGCGAGCGCGGTGAGAAGATCAGTCACCCCCACCCTTACTTCGCCGGTTTCCTACCGCCGATATCACCAAAGAATTTGAAGAAATCGGAATCCGGGCTCAACACCATGGTTGTGCCTTCACCGAAGGCTTCGTTATAGGCCTCCATGGAGCGATAAAATTCAAAAAATTCCTTATCCTGACCAAACGCTTCATTCAGGATAGTTGTTTTCGCCCCTTCGCCTTGACCGCGCAGAATCTGAGATGTTTTCTGTGCTTCGGCGAGAATAATCGTCCGATCACGATCTGCCTCGGCCTGGGTTTTGACTTTAAGTTCGGCACCTTGTGCACGCAACTTAGCGGCCTCGGCAATACGTTGAGAGCGCATTCGATTGTAGACCGACTGTGACGTGGTTTCCGGCAGATCGGTCCGCCCGATGCGCACATCAACAACTACGATACCAAATTGTGGCGCCTGGACCTTCAACTGTTCAGTAATCCGCTGCATGACGTCGTCGCGTTTATTCGACAACATGTCTCCGAGCAGTACTTTACCCACTTCGGAACGCACCGCAGCGTTCAACCGGCCGCCAAAGATTTGGCGGAAGTTAGCATCCGTTTGCGCGGTTTTACGAAATTCCAGAGGATCGGTGATTTTATAACGCACAAAAGAATCAACATTGATGCGCTTTTGATCGTTCAAAATAATTTCTTGCGCCGGCGGATCAAGATCCAGGATACGGCGATCAAAGAAGGTGACATTTTGCACAAACGGCAGTTTAAACTTGAGGCCCGGCTCAGTTTCCGCCCGAATGGGATTACCAAACTGCAACACCAAGGCCTGCTGGGTTTGATGCACTGTAAAAAGCGCACTTGAGACAACAATACCGGCAACAACGACGACGACACCGATAACGGCTAAAACAGCTTTACTCATTAGTTTGCTCCTCCGCTGCGTTTTTGAATTTCAGGGAGGGGTAGATAGGGCACCACACCCGGTCCACCTTGGCCTTTATCAATAATAACTTTTTCAGAATCTTTTAAAACCTGCTGCATGCGCTCGAGAAACAGGCGCGTCCGGGTGACTTCCTTGCCGCCCTTATAGGCCTCGTAAACCGAGAGGAAGCGTTTGGCTTCACCTTCGGCTTCCCGGGTCAATTTTTCTTTGTAGGCTGTTGCTTCCTGGATCATCCGTTCGGCTTCACCCTTAGCCTTCGGAAGAATGTCGTTGGCATAGGCTTGCGCTTCGTTCTGTTGGCGCTCACGGTCCTGCTTGGCCCGCTGCACATCGTTGAAGGCATCAATCACCTGTTGCGGCGGCTCCACTTTTTGCAGCTTGACGGAATCGATAAAGACACCGGCGCCATAGCTATCGAGAATTTTCTGCAACAAGTCATGGGTTTTGCTTTCAACCTGTTGACGTTGTTTGGCGAGCGCATCTTCCAGCGTGTTCTGGCCGACGATCTCGCGAATGGCGCTTTCCGAAGCCAGTTTTACAGTCGCTTCAGGATTGCGGATATTAAACAGGAAATTGGCGGCATTTTTTATCCGCCATTGGACCTGATAATCGATATCGATGATATTTTGATCACCGGTCAGCATCAGGCTTTCTTCGGAAACGTCCCGCACGGAGGAACTGTGTGAACCACTGGCACCGATACTTCTAAAGCCAACGCTGGTGATATTGGTGTTGGTTACATCCGGCGTAAACACCTGCCCGATCGGTCCCGGGAACCAATAGTTCAGACCCGGGGTTGTCATTTGGACAAACTTGCCGAACAACAGCTCGACACCTTGCTCACTTGGCTGCACCCGGTAAAAACCGGTGCCGAGCCAAACGACAATCGCCGCCAAGACTAATAAAACAATCCGGCGCGCGCCGCCGCCGCCGCTCGGAATAAATTTTTTAAACTTATCCTGGCTGCGTCGCAGCATCTCTTCAATGTCTGGTGGTTGCTGACCAGATGGGCCGCCACCGCCGCCCCAAGGTCCTTGTCCACCGCCGCCGCCTGATCCGCCCCAAGGGCCTCCGCGTTGGGTATCCCACGCCATAGCTTTTTTCCTTATCTAGTAAAATTCCGGCAAATTAAAAAACCGGAAATTATCGGCTTTCGCCGTTTGCAAATTCATTCCCTGCCTTATATGACAGCTTTACCACGCTTGCAACGGAGTCTCACGTTTGATTTACCGCATTGAGTGGTTATTTATTCAAGATATGTTTAACCATTAGGAGACTTAGATATGGCGGAGATCACCGCTGAGCAAGTCCTAGAAGCGCTAAAAAGCGTAAAAGATACTGATAAGGATCAAAATATTGTCGAATTAGGCATGATTTCAGGCCTTCAATTAAAAGATGGCCATGTCGCCTTTGGTATCGAAGTCGATCCAGAGCGTGGTTCCATGCTCGAACCGTTGCGTAAAGAAGCCGAAAAGTCGGTCCATGACTTACCGGGCGTGCTTACCGTAACTGCTGTACTAACCGCTGAACGGGAAGCCGCGCCCGAACCAGCAGCTCCTGCCGGCCCGCCGCCGGGCGGCCCTGGCGGTGCTCCTGGCAGCCAGCAACCAGCGGCTTTCCAAAAAATGGATTTGCTGGGTATTGATTCTGTTGTCGCTATTGCTTCCGGCAAAGGCGGTGTCGGCAAATCAACCACCGCCGTTAATTTGGCGCTCGCCATGGCGGCAGACGGCAAACGGGTCGGCTTGTTAGACGCCGACGTCTATGGCCCTTCGATCCCGCGCATGCTGGGCATTACCGACCAGCCTGAGCAAACCGCCAGTGGCATGATTGCGCCGCTGGAAAACCACGGCATCAAATGCATGTCGATCGGATTTTTAATCGAAGAGGAAACCGCGATGATCTGGCGCGGCCCAATGGCCACCGGCGCATTAGAACAGCTCATTAAAGATGTTGCCTGGGGCGAACTGGATTGTCTGGTGATCGATCTGCCGCCCGGCACCGGCGACATTCACCTGACGTTGGCCCAGCGCGTGCCGCTTTCCGGCGCCATCATTGTATCGACGCCCCAGGATATTGCGCTCGCCGACGCCCGCAAAGGCCTTAATATGTTCGCCAAAGTGGACATTCCGGTGTTTGGGCTGATCGAGAACATGAGTTATTTCTCCTGCCCGCATTGTGGTGAACGCACGGATATTTTCAGCCATGGCGGTGCCCGCAAAGAAGCGGAAAAACTCGGTATGGATTTCTTGGGCGAAATTCCTCTGGATATCGTCATCAGAGAAACATCGGATAGCGGCCAGCCAATCGTCGTTTCTGACCCTAAAAGCGAACATTCGAAGAGCTACCGCGATATCGCCGAGAAGGTTTGGGCGAAGATTTAATACAATATTTCCCCTCCCTTGATGGGGCATGGACTTGCTTGGCAAAAGTGGATGGACTTAAGCATTCACCCTCCCCTAGCCCCTCCCGCCAAGGGAGGGGAAAAATGCCTACTCCCCCTGTTCCAGGGTCGCCATGAGCTCGCGCCATTCGCGTTCTTGCTATGCAATGCAGATGATTAGTGCTATAAATACAACTCATATTTAATCGTAATAAGTGCAAAATTATGAAATTCAATATCTTTATTGCCATTGCGATAGTGATTTTCGGAATTAACGATGCAAAGTCGCAGACAATGTTGTCGCCAACTCCGGAGCAACTCCAGGCTGCTCCCTTTGTAAATCAAGGCGAGGAGATTCTTCTCAATCTCGACACCGAGGACAGAATTGAGAGTGCGGAAAAACTGTTCGAAAAAGCCTATGAGATAGACCCCACCGTTGCTTCGTATATTGGCAATCTTTATAAAATTTCAGACGACAATGATGCAAAAGCCATTTTTTGGTATCGCCGCGCCTTATCCAATGCTTCCGAAGGGAACGAGTTTGGCCTGGGATTAGCGATGTCAAATTATGGCAATCATCTAAATAGATTACTGCCAATGGACCGGACCCGAGAAATTTACGCGACGGCCTGGATCATTGCGGGTTCAAATTATTTGAAGAATAATAATTCCGCTTTAAAACGAGTCTTCAAAAACCTAACCGCAGAAGAATACTTAGCTGCCCTGGACATCGCCGACAAAATAATTTTAAACCCAGCACCCATTCTTGCAAAATACTAATCTAATCTCAGCTGATAATTGACCGTCTAATAACCACTCGATGCTCTAAGTTTTGAAATTCTTTTTTGAATATCTTGCATTTCCCGATCTAACCAATCCATCTCAGATTTGATGAATCTTTTCCGAGATTGGTCAGAGGTAGACCATAACTCAGCTTGATAGGCTTTATACCGCCCGTGGTAAATACTAAGTTGTTCTTCGAGATTTTCGATTTTTTTTTCGTTATTTTTTACTGATCCGCTGTACATATCATTACCTCAATTTCGTGAGAGTTAAGCCACGCTTGGCGGATCAACCATCTAACAGAGGCAGAGGTCGTATTGGGCAAGTTTATTTATTTTTGTTTTCGATTTCACGCTTGAAGACGAGTCGCTGTGATCTAAGACGGACTTTTTATTCCCCCTGCTCAAGTGTCGCCATGAGCTCGCGCCATTCGCGTTTGCTCATGCCGCTGTCTTCCTGAGAAACTTTCTCACCGGCCAGCATTTTCTTGACGATATCCAGGGCCGCCGCTGATAAGCCAACGCCGCCGACCCGGTATTGCATAAAGGCATTATGCGCAATCGGCACCCAGCGCTTGACGGTTTCCAGCATGACATCGGCATAAACACGAATTTCGTATTGCGCGTGCGCATCGGCGCGCAATGACAGAAAATGCAGCAGATTATGGAGATCGATTTTCCAGTACCACTGGGTATACATGTTGAGGGTTAAGTTCATCCGCGCCAATTCCCGCGCCAGGCCACTATTGCTTTCATCAATGACGTCACCGTTTTCGTTCTCGTTGAGCATTTCGATGTAGTGATCATAGTTGCGGGTCGCATCTTCTTTGAGGATGTCCAAAACGCGCTGGGCTTCTTCGCCTTCGAGCAAATCACCGCGGCCTTGATGATTTTGGGCCGATTGACTGGCGAGCTGGTCAGCGCTTGGAATATAGAACTCGCGATCAAGCACGGAATAGCGCGCCGAATATTCGTTCACATTGGCGGTGCGGTGCCTGATCCATTGGCGGGCAATAAAGATCGGCACCTTGATGTGATACTTAATCTCGCACATCTCAAACGGCGTGGTGTGGCGATGGCGCAGCAGATAATTGATCAAACCGGCATCATCAGAAACTTTCTTAGTGCCTTTGCCGTAGGACACGCGCGCCGCCTGCACAATCGCCGCATCATCGCCCATATAATCAATCACCCGGACAAAGCCGTGATCCAAAACCGGCATCGGTTCATATAACACTTCTTCAAGGGCCGGCACCGTCACCCGCCTCGTTTCTGAAGTTGAAGATTGGGCGGCTTCGATATCTTGTTTTTGTTCGGGTGTTAATTCCATGGAGGGGCGTTCCTAATTTGAATCATATTCCGCTGCACTTTACCCGCTTGCGCCTAACGGATCAAAGACTTGAATCGAAGCCGCGATATATCGACATTCATCATCACAGAAACACGTTGACTGTACCCTTTCAATAAGCCTCCGATAGGACTATATTGAATTTGCCGGTTTACCGGCTATGGCGATAAACGCTTTGTAGAATAAGCGTAACGGACCCGGGGGCAGTGCCCGGCGCCTCCACCAAAATTTCCCGGTAATCCAGGGAGTTAGATGATAATTTTCTGGAGTTTATCGGGCCGTTATGGGGGCGAAACAGGATCGACGTGCGTAGTAAAAGCAAAGTTTTTGCCCGGCATTGTACCACCGTTATCGGGCTAACTTTACAAATGCTAATGATAATGAAGCATTTGCGGTAGCAGCTTAACAGCTAACCTACCACGGGGTTCGGAGGGCACCTGGCAACAGAAGCCCTCCACTAAATTGGCGAATCACCTAATTTCAATTAGGATGATACGTGACTATTAATTGAGTTGGGTTATTCGCAAGTAGACAAAGAAGAAAAAATGTCAGAAGAAACATTTCCGTATGACCAGTGGGTCAATGAAGCGCTCCGCAGCGTTTTAAGCCGCGCCTTAAAACAGTTGGCTGAAAATGGTCCCATCGGCGACCACCATTTTTTTATCAATTTCAACACGACCCATGAAAGCGTAGAAATTCCGGGCTTCCTGCGTGCTCAATACCCGGAAGAAATAACAATTGTGTTGCAGCACCAATTCGAAAATCTCATCATCGATGATGAGGGTTTTGAGGTGACATTGTCGTTCAGTGGCAAGAAAAGCCGGCTCTGCGTGCCATTTGATGCGGTCACGTCATTTGCCGATCCTTCTGTTAATTTCGGTCTCCAAATTGGCGTCAATGCGGTTAATGAAGCGATGATGCAGGTCCAAGGTGATATCGATAATGAAGACGATATTACCGATCACATCCAGGATGACCTGACCGACGACATGGCAGGCAATCAACAAATTTCCGATGCCAAATCGCCATCGCCATTTGCGCCGGCGCAAGCCCTGGCTTCTGACGACTTCGAAGGCGAGGAAGACAGCATTTCTGAGTCTGCCAATGAGGAAGACGAAGACGAGACGCCAAAAACCGCCGAAGTCATTGCCCTCGATGCTTTTCGCAAAAAATAATCCGCCGAAAATAATTCCCCTATGCTTTTATAAATTCAATCAGATGATACCCAAGGTAATATCATGAGCGATAACAATTATTTCCCGATGGTTCCGTCCTTCGAGGACACCACGAAATACCGTCTGCTGACGAGTGACTATGTCGAAACTATTGAGGTGGACGGCAGGGAAATTTTGAAAATTGACCCCGAAGGTATTGCGCTGCTGACCGCGCAAGGTTTCTCCGATACCTCGCATCTATTGCGGACGGAACATTTGGAACAGGTGCGGAAAATTCTCGATGATCCGGAAGCCTCTGATAATGACCGCTTCGTTGCCTTGGATATGCTTAAAAATGCCAATATATCGTCCGGCCGTGTGCTGCCGATGTGTCAGGATACCGGCACGGCTATTATCATGGGCAAAAAGGGTGAGCAGGTCTGGGTCGATGGTGATGATGAAGCCGCCATCTCAGAAGGCGTTAAACGCACGTACGAAACCGATAATTTACGCTTTAGCCAATTGGCGCCGCTGTCAATGTATGACGAAGTAAATACCGGCGATAATCTGCCGGCCCAGATTGAGGTCTATGCCGATAAGGGTGCTGCCTATAAATTTATGTTTGTCGCCAAAGGGGGCGGCTCGGCCAACAAAACCATGCTTCATCAGAAAACCCGGGCGGTCCTGAACCCGGAAAGCCTGATGGCGTTCTTGGACAAAGAGATTCGCAATATCGGCACCGCCGCCTGCCCGCCCTATCATCTGGCGATTGTCATTGGTGGCACTTCGGCCGAGTTCAACCTCAAGATGGTTAAATATGCCTCGGCCCATTACCTCGATAATCTGCCGGCCAAAGGCAATGAGCACGGCCAGATTTTCCGCGATCTTGAATTGGAAAAAGACATTCACAAGCTGACCCAGGATATTGGTATGGGGGCGCAGTTTGGCGGCAAGTATTTCTGCCACGATGTCCGGGTTATTCGTCTGCCCCGCCACGGCGCATCGTGTCCGGTCGGCATCGGTGTATCGTGCTCGGCAGATCGCCAGGTATTGGGTAAAATCACCAAGGACGGTATTTTCCTGGAAGAGCTCGACACCAATCCGGCCCGCTTCCTGCCCGATGTGACCGACGAACATCTCGACGAGGATGTGGTCAAAATTGATCTCAATCAGCCGATGGATGATGTCAGGGCTGAACTTTCCAAACACCCGATCAGAACACGGCTGTCGCTAAGCGGCTCTATGATTGTCGCCCGCGATATCGCCCATGCAAAACTTAAAGAACGCATAGATAGCGGCGAAGGTCTGCCGCAATATGCCAAAGACCATGCGGTTTATTACGCAGGGCCGGCCAAAACGCCCGAGGGTATGGCATCAGGCTCCTTCGGTCCGACCACCGCCGGCCGCATGGATAGCTACGTTGATCTCTTTCAAGCCAATGGCGGCTCGATGGTGATGCTGGCCAAAGGCAACCGCTCGCAAGCGGTCACCGATGCCTGCAAAAAACACGGCGGCTTTTATCTCGGCTCGATCGGCGGCCCGGCCGCCCGGCTAGCCCAAGATTGCATTAAAAAGATCGAGGTCCTCGAATATGAAGAGCTCGGCATGGAAGCGATCTGGAAAATTGACGTCGAAGACTTCCCGGCTTTCATCGTTGTTGATGACAAAGGCAACGACTTCTTTGAAGAGTTCCGGGC
Source organism: uncultured Rhodospirillaceae bacterium (assembly GCA_913020445.1). GTDB lineage: Bacteria > Pseudomonadota > Alphaproteobacteria > Rhodospirillales > UBA2165 > TMED23. Next base: position 38,045 of record CAJWAR010000016.1, on the reverse strand, counting down.
GAAGTAGGCGCTAACTTTTTTAGTTGCATAAGACCTATTTCCTCACTACTTAAACTATCTAGTAACAAAATCGTTGCGTAAAGTCCTGTTTTTCTCCACTATTTAGTAAAATATTAGGGTTTTGCGCGTTTAAGTGTGCAAAATAGGTATATATTAGACATGTTAATTTCGTTCCGCACAGGTAATTATCGCTCCTTCAAGGATGATCAGGAGCTATCCTTTGTCGCCTCGCCGATAAAAAATAACGATTCCTATGTGCTGAAATGCCCAGGATTTAAAAACGGGATTTTGCCCATTGCAGCGGTTTACGGGGCAAATGCCTCGGGCAAATCAAATTTAATTGCGGCACTCAAATATATGATAAAAGCAATTATGGAATCCTATTCCGATTGGAAAGAAGGATCCCCTCTGCCCGTACATCCATATTTGGGGGGTGGGTCATCAAAAAAGCCATCCTACTTTGAAATAGAGTTCATATTTAAAAATGTAAGATATCAATATGGATTTGTTATCACCAAAATCAAATTTATTGAAGAGTGGTTATATTCCTACCCAAACACAAAAAAGAAGGTTTTATTTGAAAGAAATGTAGGTAAAAAATCGACTTTTAAGTTTGGTAGAGACCTTAAAGGCCCAAACAATACAATTGGAAAAATAACAGGGTCTGGAAGTTTATTCCTGTCTACTGCTTCTCAGAACAATCATGAGTTACTTTTGTCTATTTCCAACTGGTTTATGAGCAATTTTAATTTTGCATCTGAGGAAGATAGAGAACTAAGGATTAGAACTACATCGATGAATATTCAAGAAAATGGGGAAGACATACCCGTTTCGGAATTACTTAAGGCGGCGGATTTTGGCATCTCGGGAATTAGAGTAGAAAAGAGAGAAAACAAAATTAGCCAAGAACAATACGCTAATATTTCGAATGCACTGAGGAGTTTTGGCGTAGATAACGATGACAAATTTAAATTTCCAGAAAATGGTATAGATTTTCCAGAATACAAAGTTTTGTTCGAGCATAGTACTGGAAATAAAAGTAGAAATTTTATTTTGGAGATATCGGAAGAGTCAAATGGCACGCGAGAATATTTCTCCTTAATTGGATCAATAGCATCAACTTTAAGTACCGGTTCTCTTTTAATAATAGATGAGATTGAGAGAAGTTTGCATCCTCATATCGCAAATAATCTTGTACGTTTATTCACCTCAAAGAAAATTAATACAAATAGTGCCCAATTAATGTTTACAACACACAGTGCAAATATCTTGGGAGCTGGCAATTTAAGACGTGATGAGATTTGGTTTACTGAAAAAGACCAAAAAGGTGCCAGCCATTTGTACCCCCTAACAGACTTTAAACCACGCGACACTGAAAATTTGGAACGCGGCTATTTGCAAGGGCGCTTTGGTGCTATACCATTCCTTGGAGAATTCGAGAAATTAAATCAATTAGAAATATTTGATGGCCCCAAGAAGAAAAAAAGAAAGCCGAAGAAAAAGAAAGTCGCGGCAGCGTAGCCGTCCATCACGAGAACCTATTCCTCGTATATTGGTGATATGCGAAGGCACCAGAACTGAACCTAACTATATTAATAACTTTAGCATCGATCCCGACGTTCGAAATGGACTGGTAGACGTGAAATCTATCGGGTTAGGAACGGACCCACAAACTCTCGTGGAAACGGCGATAGATAAAATAAATGAAGCGATAAAAGAAGCCGAAGAGCTGGGTGACAGTTACATTGCATACGATCAGGTTTGGTGTTTATTCGATGATGAACATGACGCTGATCGAACTAACACTGCTAAACAATTAGCCCGAGCGAATGGCATAAAATTGGGTATTTCCAATCCATGCTTCGAACTATGGGGTCTTTTTCATTTTCAAGATCAGGATGCTCACATTTCTACTCGTCATGCAGGGCGGCAATACAATTCGCACGATCAGAAATATGATCCACGAAGAAATAAAATGTTTTCGTATGAATTAATAAAACCTAACTATAACGATGCAGTTCGACGGGGCAGGTTGTCTATCCGTAATAGGCGCGATGAACGCGACCCAGGAGGCAATCCTTCTACAAATGTTCATTTGCTTACGGAAACCATCCGAAAATTTGGCCAGAACAAATAATCCATACCCCTACCTTCACCCAAACGTGACCATAGGTTAATCCCCGCGGGCCTATCACTCGCCTTTTTTTCTGATATAAGGAAAAAAATCTTTTCGGGAATTTCTAAATGGCCAAGACCACCTACAACTACAAACGCTATAAAATGTCGGAATACGAGCTTGGGGTTTTTCCAGGCGCCAAGGCCGGTGAGATTGCCGAAGACTTCACGGTCCGGGACCAAGACGGCAAGGAAGTGTCGCTCGAACAATATCGCGGCAAGTGGGTGGTGCTGGAAACCGGCTCTATCACCTGCTCGATGTATGTCAAAAACATCTCGGGCATCAAAAAGCTTCAGGCCAAATATCCGGATGTCGAGTTTCTGTTGATCTATGTACGGGAAGCCCATCCCGGCGCCCGCCTCGGCCCCCATGAAAGCGATCAGCAAAAACTGGAAATGGCGGAAAAACTTCGCGAGTTCTACGGTGAGCCGCGCAAAATCCTGATCGATAATCTGGACGGCGAAATGCACAAAGCCTATGGCGAGCTGCCAAATATGGTCTATGTCATCAGCCCGGACGGCAAGGTGATCTACCGCTGTAATTGGGCCTTCCCAAAAAATATCGACAAAGTGCTCGCCAACCGCGACAAGCTCCATACCAAGGAATATATGGCGATTATTACAGCAGCGCCCTGGATTATGATCCCGGTGGTCTTGCGCGGTGGCTGGGATGCGCTCTGGGATCTCCTGATCGCACTGCCAATGATCACCATCGCCCACCTCAAAGCTGATTGGGCTAATTTTAGAAACAAAATCGGTGGCGGCAGCGAACCGAAAGAGGCAGCAGAATAATTTAACCACGAAGAACACAAAGACCACAAAGGTAATAAAATCAATAGCTTACTTGTTTTTCTTTGTGAACTTAGTGCCCTTTGTGGTTATTTAATTCTTTCGACAACTCAGCAATCTCATCATCAGAAAAGCCAAATTCTTCGAGCACTTCCTCGGTATGTTCTCCCAAACCGGGGGCGCGGCGCTGGATTGATGCGGGGGTCGCGGAATATTTAACCGGATGCCCGAGCACGCGCAATGAGCTGCCGTCCGATGAGCCGACATCCTGTACCATTTCGCGCGCCAAAGTTTGCTCATTTGACGTCATTTGATCGATGTTCAGTACCGGTCCTGCTGGGATGCCGGCGTCTTCAAGTTTTTGCTGCCAGGCATCAGTTGTGTCGGTCTTGAAAAAGACAGAGAGTTCTTCGACCAGCTCAGCCAGATTGTCCATGCGGTCTTTGGGCTCCCGGAAGCGCGCGTCGTCGGCGAGTTCGGGCACACCCAGCAAGGCTGTCAGCTTGTGCCAAAGTCCCTGATTGGCCGAGCCGATATTGAGCCAGCCATCGCTGGTCTGAAACGCTTGGTAAGGCGCCATCAAAGGATGCGCCGAGCCCATCGCGACCGGCAGTTCCCCTGACGCCATAAAGATCGCCGACTGCCAATAGGTGTGCATGATGCCGGCCTCAAACAGCGAGGTGTCGACAAACTGGCCCTCTCCTGTTTGAGCTTTGTGAAAAAGCGCCCCTAAGATACCCATCGCGCCCAAGGTTCCCGCCGTTATATCTGTTACGGGCGCGCCGACTTTAACTGGCGGGCGCTCAGCACTTTCACCGGTGATGCTCATCAGGCCGCTCATACCTTGCGCAACCAGATCAAAGCCGCCCTTCTCTGCATAAGGCCCTGTGCGCCCATAGCCTGAGATCGAGCAGTAAATCAGTCCCGGACAATTTTCCTTCACCTGCTCATAGCCGACGCCGTAATATTCCATCGCGCCCTGGCGGTAGTTTTCGATAAAAACATCCGCACCTTCGACCAATTTTTTAAGCGCTGCCTTGCCTGCGTCGGTTTTCAGATTAAGCCCGATGCTGCGTTTGTTGCGGTTCATCATCGCAAAAGGGGCTGATTCGTCATCAACATAAGGTGCCAATCTGCGCACATCATCTCCCATCGGCAGACGCTCGACCTTGATCACATCGGCGCCCATATCGGCCAGCATCAGCCCGGTTGTCGGCGCCGCCATGACGTGGCTCATTTCAATCACCCGCACACCGGTGAGCAGAGTTTTCGGTTCTTGGGACACGTTTATTTTCCTTTAAAGTCGGGCTTATCTTTAGCCAAGAAGGCTCTCACGCCCTCCTGATAATCTTCGGTATCGAAACAGGCAAAGCCTTCTGCCTCGTCCTGTTGCGAGAGCAGTTGCGGCGGGCGGATTCCATTGACCACTTTATAGACGAACTTTTTATGCCAGCGATTAACCAAAGGTGCCCCGGCGCAAATTTTATCAACTGTCTTAGCGACCGCCGCATCGACCTCTTCATCCGGGACAACGCGATTAACCAGCCCTTTTTCGTGAGCCTCCTCAGCACCGAAGACCCGGGCCTCGTAGAGAATCTCAAGCGCCACTGAGGGACCAACCAAACTCACCAGCGCTTCAATTTCCGGGTACGCCATGACGAGACCCAGCCGATTGATCGGCACACCGAATTTCGAGTTCTCACCGCAAATCCGCATATCGCACATCAAGGCGAGCTCCAGCGCACCGCCGACACAGAGTCCCCGAATACGCGCAATCACCGGATGGCGGCAATCTCGGATCGCCTGCATGGAAGCGTGCATCAGCGCGCCATACTCTGCCGCCTGCTCTGAATTGTTTCGCTCAGTGGCGAATTCGGAAATATCGGCACCCGGCCCGACCGCCTTATCACCGGCGCCCCTTAAGACAATGCAGCGGAGATTTTCGTCCTGATCGAGCTCGCGGAAAATCTCACCAACGCGGCCCCACATTTCTTTGGTCAGCGCATTGAGCTTTTCCGGCCGGTTTAAGATCACCGTCGCGACCACGCCGTCGCGCTCGACGAGAATGACATCTGTATCTGGCATTTTATCTCCCCAACATTTCAACAATGTTATGAGGGATGAAAATGAAGTGTGCAATATTATTGACATCTCTGCCCCTGCCGCCTACTTCCTCCCCATCATGCCTCTAGAACTTTCTGTCCTCTCCGCCTTTTTGGTCGCCGCTGCCGCCATCGTGCTCTCGCCCGGGCCGGATACCATTATTATCATCCGCTATACGATGAGTTCCGGCAACCGTATCGGCATGGCGACCATGGCCGGCGTTCAGTTGGGCCTGGTCTTTCACACCTTGCTGGCGATCTTCGGCATCACTGTTATCATTGCGTCTTCTGAAACATTGTTCAAAGGCGTCGCCATCGCCGGCGCGATTTATCTGGCGTGGCTGGGTATTCAAGGGTTTTTGCCCGGCAGTTCAACGTTTAGTTTTAACAATGGCGCGTCCGGCGGTAATTCCGGCGCACCATCCAGTGTCTCGGCCCATAAAGCCTGGCGGGACGCCTTTGTCTCAAACGCGCTCAATCCCAAGGTCATCGTGCTTTATCTGGCGCTGATGCCGAACTTTGTTGATATCGCGCGCGGCAATACCGGCGCTCAATTGGCCGTGCTTGGAACTGCGTTGATTGGGATCAACATTATCTGGCAGACCGGGCTGGTGGTCGCCGCCGATAAAGCGCGGGACTGGCTCGGCACACCTCGGGTGCAAAAAAGCGTTTCCTGGATTACCGGCGCAATCCTGGTGTTCTTCGCCGCCGCCATGCTGTGGGCGAATGTGCTCTAATTGCCATCCAATTGGTTAACATTGTAATAAAGGTTCCTGGAACCTTTATTACAATTAAACATTAAAACGAAATAGAATTACGTCGCCGTCTTTAACGATGTAGTCGCGGCCTTCCAGGCGCATTTTACCGGCGTCTTTGCACGGCAGCTCGCCGCCAAGACCGGTAAAATCATCATAGGCAATGGTCTCGGCGCAGATGAAGCCCTTCTCAAAATCCGTGTGAATGACACCGGCGGCTTGCGGCGCTTTGGTCGCAGTTTCGACGGTCCAGGCGCGGGCTTCTTTCGGGCCCGCCGTGAAATAGGTGATCAGGCCTAAAAGCTGGTAGCCCGCCCGGATCAAGCGCGCGAGACCGGTTTCCTCAAGACCCAGAGCTGCCAGGAATCCCTGGCGTTCGGCTTCATCGGTCAGTTGGACAACTTCGGCTTCGATTTTGGCCGAAATGACAATGGAGCCCGCCCCATTTTCCTCGGCATATTCATCGACGCGCACGGTAAAGTCATTACCGCTCGCCGCATCCCCTTCATCGACATTGCAAACATAAAGCACCGGCTTCGACGTCAGCAATTGCAGCATTTGAAAGAGCCGTTGATCATCGGCAGAAATATTGACGGTGCGGGCCGGATTGCCCTTCCGCAAAGCTGCCAACACGCGTTCAATGATATCGAGCTGCTGAACCGCATCCTTGTCATTGCCCCGCGCCTTTTTGGTCAACGGCTCAACCCGTTTTTCGAGGCTTTCGAGGTCCGCCAGCATGAGCTCGGTTTCTACGGTTTCAGCATCACGGATCGGGTCAATGATTTCATCTACATGGGTGACATCTGCGTCTTCAAAACAGCGCAGCACATGGAGGATCGCATCGGTTTCCCGGATATTAGCCAGAAACTGATTGCCGAGACCTTCGCCTTTGCTGGCGCCTTTAACAAGGCCGGCGATGTCGACAAACTCGATATAGGTCGGCACGATCTGGGCGGATTTGGCGATTTCGCCGATCTCATCCAAGCGGCTATCGGGCACATTGACCCGGCCGGTATTAGGCTCGATGGTGCAGAACGGATAATTCGCCGCTTCGGCTGCGATGGTTTCCGTTAAGGCATTAAAGAGAGTGGATTTACCGACATTCGGCAGACCAACGATACCGCAATTAAATCCCATTACTCGTTATTTTCCTTATTATCTTCTTTTTCTTTTGGCGGGTTAAGAATCAAAGCGACCTTGGTGGCAAAACCGGCATCATCACCATCGATTAGCTTATCAATACTTACTGTCATCGCATCCAGCAGCGGCGTTACCCAATCCTGATCGGATTTGGAGAAATCTTTTAAGACATGACCGGTGACACGGTCTTTATCACCGGGGTGACCGATGCCGATGCGCACCCGATGAAATTCCGGGCCAATATGTGCGGCAATGCTTTTGAGCCCGTTGTGACCAGCCAGCCCGCCGCCTTTTTTGGCGCGGATTTTCCCTGGGGCCAGATCAAGCTCATCATGAAGGACTATGACGTTTTCAGGCTCAATTTTGTAAAATCGCGTGGCTTCAGCAACCGAGCGGCCGGATTCGTTCATAAAAGTGGCCGGTTTGAGAATGAGGACTTTTTCTTGCGCGATTGTGCCGTCCGCCACTTCGCCCTGAAATTTCGCGCGAAAGGGTGCAAAGGAATAATGGCGATGGATATCATCCACCGCCATGAAACCTATATTGTGACGATTACCTGCATAGTCTGAGCCGGGATTACCGAGTCCAACCAGAAGGTACATGAGAACTCTCCCGTATTTTTTTCAACAGGCGCACCTCGATATGATACGGAGATGCTAGTCTTTATATTTGTCTTTACCTTTACCTTCATCTTTGCCTTCGCCTTTGGCGTCATCACCTTCCGAAGACTCTTCGGCGCCTTCAGCACCTTCTTCGCCTTCAACACCTTCTTCGCCTTCGAGACCTTCTTCGCCTTCGAGACCTTCTTCGTCTTCGGTTTCTTCTTCTATTTCTTCCATAATGGTCGGAGCAGCGACGGTGGCGACGGTAAAGTCTCGATCGGTAATTGGTTCGACACCTTCCGGCAGTTTCATCGCCGAAATATGTACCGAATCACCAATATCCATACCGGTGAGATCAATCTGCAGATCTTGCGGGATATTCATTGGAGAGCACCGCAATTCAATTTCACGGCGCACAATATTCAACACACCACCCCGTTTCAGACCGGGTGACTCTTCTTCATTAAAGAAGGCCACTGGAATTTCCAGCACGATCTTGGTATTTTCACTAAACCGCAAAAAGTCGACATGCATCGGCTTGTCGGTTACCGGATCAAGCTGCAAATCACGCGCCAGCACCTGATGGTTCTGACCCGACACTTCGATGTCGAAAATATGGGTAAAAAATCCGGGGTTGTGGATCAGACGCGTCAGTTCTTTACCATCAATGGAAATCATAACTGCGTCTTGTTTATTACCGTAAATAACCGCTGGGACTTTGCCCTCGCGACGTGTTGCTCGTGCCACCCCCTTGCCGGCCCGATCACGCGCCTCGGCGGTGATACCAATAGCTTCAGCCATTTTAAACTCCTCAAATTAATGCGTTAAGACGTCTTGGCCTCCAGGGGTGCCAAGCACGCGGATTTAACGCTTTGGAAAGGCGAGGATTTATAGCTTTATGGACGCCCTGTCAACACAGACAGTCGAGTTTAAGGGGCTTAATCGAACAGGCTTGAAACGGAATTTTCGTCACTGATCCGCCGCATCGCTTCGGCAATCAACGGGGCGATGGTAATTTGTGAGATATTATGGGCAACGCGCATCGCCTCAGTGGCCATAATACTGTCGGTCGACACCAAAGATTCGAGCGGCGAGGACGAGATGCGGGCAACCGCGCCACCGGATAAAACACCGTGGGTGATATAGGCCGAAACAGACTTAGCGCCCTGATCCATCAAGGCGACGGCAGCATTGCAAAGCGTGCCGCCTGAATCGACAATATCATCAATCAAGATACAGCGGCGGTCTTTGACGTCACCGATGATGTTCATAACCTCGGACTCACCAGCCCGCTCCCGCCTTTTATCGATAATAGCGAGATCAGTATTGAGCCGCTTAGCAAAAGCCCGGGCCCGTATAACACCACCGACATCGGGTGAAATCATCATGAGATCATCGCCGTTATATTTCTCTTCGATGTCTTTGGAAAACACCGGTGCCGCATATAGATTATCGAGCGGAATATCAAAGAAACCCTGAATTTGCCCGGCATGGAGATCGAGGGTTAAAACCCGGTCAGCGCCGGCCTCGGTAATTAGATTAGCCACTAATTTGGCTGAAATCGGCGTTCTTGGGCCGGATTTGCGGTCTTGGCGGGCATAGCCGAAATAGGGTAGCACCGCCGTGATCCGCCTTGCTGAGCCGCGCCGCAATGCATCCATGGTCACCAGCAATTCCATCAGATTATCATTGGCTGGATAGGAAGTGGATTGAATGACAAAGACATCTTCACCGCGGACATTTTCGTTGATCTCAACAAAAACCTCCATATCGGAGAAGCGGCGAATACTGGCACTGGTCAAAGGCAGATTAAGGTAGGCGGAGATCGCTTCAGCGATCGGGCGATTACTATTACAGCTGAGGACTTTCATCCTGGCAGGACCCCTTTAGATAGAACGGGCTGGAAACCCCTATGGAAGTAAATGGTATTTGGCAAAACCATTCCAACCGGAAACTCGATTTTTTTTAACAGTGAGTCAGGTTGATGTAAACGGAATAGATTCCTTAAATCAGGATTCTGCTGCGGTCACGGAACGAGCAGCGGTTTTTTGTTGTCTTTGGGAGCGCTCTGCCGCTCGACAACATCGATGATACCGATGCTGGCAGCTTGCGTTATGACATGCGCTATATCACCCCAGCGGCCCGCCAAGGCGCCGACCGGCACCTTGTTGTTTTGCGTGATTTTTCCAAGTTCTTTCCCATCTTTTGTCGCTACCAGCCAGGTAATGGCGACGTCATTTGAGCCACTATAGGGTGGACTGATATTGACAAAACCCTTCACCAAAAACGCCGATTGAGGACGTTCGGCGACAAGTTCGGCACCGGCGATTTTTAGCGCGCGCTGCAGATTTCTATGCAGTGAAATATTGCCGTCGCCGGTGGCACCAATGACTTGGGCCAGAAAAATTTTCGGCATTTTGGCTAAAATAACCGAATCAGGTGATATCTTCACCGTTTCACGCGCCACAGTTTTGCTGGTTTCGGGAATGCGCAAAGCTGCCCGTCTGGGTTTTCGCTGCGCATATAACAAGCGCACAACTTCCTTACCGGTGTCAGCGCTCAAATCAGCCAACAGTTCCTGGTCGAGAAACAACCAGCCGGCCCGGTCACCGGCTATTCTCAGATCAAATGCATCCAGCTTATTTCCCCTGGAATCTGTCAACGTCCAGATTATTTCCGCTTCCTCCGGATCAAAAACCGATGGGTAGTTGATTTTAAGCTGACCTTTAAGGATATATCGGGGGCGAAAATTAGCCTCATCACTCGCCGGTACGTTTTCCGCCCACAGCGATTTGATCATGTTCTCGGCTAAGGGTTTGGCCAGCGATTCCGGCAGGCTCGGATCAATCTCAACCCGGATTGCCCCACCGCCGGCGAGTGAAATTAGCGGATTACCTTTAACCGCTCCATCATGGGCGAACGGTTTCGGCAACCCGCCACAACCCGCCAGCAAGCCGGCGCAGCTCACAACGGCAATTAGTTGAACGAAGTTACGCCACACAGGTCACCAGCATGATTGCCAAAACGAAAAACATCAAAATCACAATATGCGGCATCACTCATCCTCAAGAACGACCATCACTCAGCCAGCGCGATGACCGAAATTTCGCGGCCATAATCTTTCTCACTTTGCAGTACCGACCGGCGATAGCTGTAAAACAGGTGTTCGTCTTGAAGAGTATCATAGCCGGTTTGACCGATACCGGCGACACCAACTTGCCGTAATCGCGTGGCCACAAAGCCAGCAAGATCAAACATATGATGACCGTCTTTGGTCGAGGGCTGGAAGTAGTCAGCGTTGTGCGCCGACTCTTTGATAAAACGCTCGTGAAATTCCGGTCCAACTTCGTATGAATCTTGCGCAATACAGGGGCCGATTGCCGCCTTAATGTTACCGATGGAGGCGCCCAATTCCGTCATCCGTTCCAGTGTTGCTTCTATGATACCGTCCAACGCGCCTTGCCAGCCGCCGTGCGCAGCACCGATCACGCCTGCGCGTTCATCGGCAAATAACACCGGCGCGCAATCGGCGGTCAGAATTCCAAGCGCCAGACCCGGCCGGCGGGTGGCCATGCCGTCGGCAATCGGGGCATCTTCGGGCGACCACGGTTCTTCGACCACCAGTGCCGTCGCCGTATGTTGCTGATAACAAGTAACCAGCTCGGCATCGGGCACGCCAAGTTCCCGGACGACGCGCTTTCGGTTCTCTGTCACGTTTTCCAGCTGATCATCCGAGCCATAGCCACAATTGAGCGATCCATAGAGGCCGGCGCTCACCCCGCCTTCACGGGTGAAAAAGCCATGCCGAATGGCTGGATTGCTGGTTAAGTCGTCAATTATAATCACTGGTTTCGCTCGAACCGTGTTAGCCGCTAAATCCTTCTGGTATTGGCTGATCGGGATGGGTGATCGCCAATACTTTAAACAAAGTGCCCATTTCATCCGCGCCGATCAATCGATTTAAGCTTGAGATAATCTCTGTCTTTTGCCGTGTCGAGGCGGCATCCCTCAATTGTTGGGCGCGCTGCTCAATGCCAAGGCGTCTCAGAAAGTCCGCCTGAGTGATCGCGCCAAATGCAGAAGCGCCCGCTCCACGTGCGCTTTCAGCCAATCGCTCGAAATCAACATGGGCGGTTAAATCGGCGTCGCCCGGATCGAGCAAGACGTCATGAAACTGATGGTCTTTGACAGCCTGCAGGGTGTCACCGATGCTGGATTGATCATGCCCGTAATCGATAAAGAGCGCCGCGCCGCCAAATTCGGCAATCGATTCGGCGATGGCTGTCGTCAAGGTAACGCCCATTTGGCAAAACTCGGCAATGCTGCCTGGCGGCGCGTCAGCTAATTTGGGCGGAATAAACGCCGGCGGAATAGCAGCGCTTTGATCCAACAGCCAGATCAGATCGCCCGCATCATCGCAGCCGACTTTACGCTCGCCCCAACCGGCAACTGACTTTTCAAACTGGCGGATCGGCAAGGCGTCGAACAATTCGTTGGCAAACAGAATAAACGGGCCTTCCGGTACATCGGCAAAGCCCTCATGCCACACGATGTTTGCGTCCAAGCTGGCGAGATTGCGCTGTTGGCGTTTTTGTAATGAAGGGCTGGTCTCAATCAGATGAATTTCAATCGCGGCCAAAAATTCCGGCACCATCGGCAGCGCCCGCAACGCATCCGCCATCAGCGTGCCGCGGCCGGGGCCAATTTCAATGAGCTTGATTTGTTCAGGGCTGCCCATCTGCTGCCAAGCCACCGCGCACCAGAGACCGATCAACTCGCCAAACATCTGGCTGATCTCAGGCGCGGTGATGAAATCCCCTGCTTTACCCAATGGATCACCGGTCATGTAGTAGCCATGCTTGGGATTGGCCAGGGCCTCGGCCATATAATCGGCGACCGAGAGCGGCCCTTCGGCGGCAATGCGTTTTTTCAGATGATCAAGCAGCTCATTCATAGAGCGATATTAGGCGGTTTTTTGCGGGCGGAAAATCAAATAGAGACCCAACAGCACCAGCGGCACCGACAACAGCTGTCCCATGGTGAAATTGCCGAACAAGAAACCGATATGAGCGTCGGGCTGGCGGAACAATTCGACAAAACCGCGCGCCGCTGCATAGCCAATCATAAAGACGCCGGAGAGAAAGCCCGACTTCAGCCGTAGCCGCTCGTTTTTGGACAGCAGGTACAAAATGATAAACAGCACTAGGCCTTCGAGCATCGCTTCGTAAAGCTGGCTCGGATGGCGGGGTAGCGAGCCACCGTGCGGAAACACCATTGCCCAAGGCACGTCCGTCACGCGGCCAAACAGCTCGCCATTGATGAAATTGGCGATGCGGCCAAAAAACAAGCCGATCGGCACAGCACAAGCGACCGTATCGCCGACCGCCCAATAGTTGAGCTGGCGCTGACGGCAAAACAATATGACCGCAACGATGACACCGATCAGACCGCCATGAAACGACATACCACCCTGCCAAACCTGCAAGATGGCGAGCGGATTTGATAGGTAAAACTCAGCGTTATAAAACCCGACATAACCCAGCCGGCCACCCAGCACGACACCTAGCGTAATCCACACTAAAAAATCGTCGACATTTTTGCGGTCCATCGCATGCGGCGGCTGGCTGACAAACCAGGCGATATATTTCCAGCCAATCAGCAGTCCGGCGATAAACGCGAGCGCATACCAGCGAACGGCAAATGGCCCGACGGCGAAGATTATCGGATCGATGTTCGGAAAGGCGATGGTGAATGTCATGCCTGATCATCTACCCGAAAGCGCGGCTGAGGCCAAATAAATTCGCATAATTTTATTGTGAACGTTAATGAATTAAGTAAGCTGTCCTCATAATTATTTCCATAAAGGGGACCATCCGTGAGCTTTCCAGATAAGCCGATCCGCATCATCCTGCCGTTTGGGCCGCCGGGTTTTTCCAGCCGGGTTGCCTTTGCACTCGGTCCGCATATAGCGGAAACTTTAGGCCAAGAAGTCGTATTTGAGCATATTACCGGTGGCCAGGGTGGCGCCAACGGCCCCCGCGCCGCGGCGGAAGCTGAGGCGGATGGCTACTCGCTGTTAATGGCTACCATCGGCAATATCGCCTTATTGCCGCATATCATGCCGGAATACGGCATCGACCCGCTCACCGACCTGACGCCAGTCCTCAAAATAGCCGACACGCCAAATGTATTGGTCGCCAACCCGTCACTCGGTGTCGCGACCTTGGATGATTTAATCGCTGCCGCCAAAGCAAATCCCGGCTCGATCCGCTACCATGCGATCAATGAGCGCAGCATTCACCGGCTGGAATTCAAGTCCTTTATCAACGAAACCGGCATTGATTTGGTAGAGGTACCGCCGGAAGGCGGTTCCGAAGGCGCCATTGAAGCCATCTTGGATGGCGATATTGACCTGACCATCACGACCGGGCCTCGCCTACTGGAAAGCATTCAGGCTGAAGATGTTTTTGCCATTGCCGCCATCTGCCCCGCGCGCACCAATGTTTACCCATACGTCCCGACCATGAAAGAACTGGGGCTGACCTCAACCGGGTCGGGCTCATGGATGGGACTGTTTGCGCCCGCTGGCATACCTGACGACATTGAGGACGTGCTATTTAACGCGGCAAACAAAGCCTGCGCCCAGCCGGATGTCATTAATACGCTGGCCGAACAAGCCGCAGAGGTTAATCCCAGCGCATCACCGGCAGATGCATTGGCTTTTGTCGAGAGTGAAACGGAAAGATTGCGCCAAGCCTGTATCGCGGCTGGTTTTGATTAAATGTAGGAATCCTCAGCAGCGAGGTAATCCTGGACGTAGCGCTTAACGCCCTCCTCCAATGAGGTCGATCCACCATTATAACCGGCCGCCTGCAAGCGGGCCATCTTGGCTTCGGTAAAATACTGATATTTGTCGCGGATATTTTCCGGCGTCGGGATGTAATCGATATCGGGCTCTTTGTCTAAAGCGGCAAAAACCGCCTCAGCCAAATCTTTAAACGCCCGTGCTTTGCCGGTGCCGCAATTAAACAGGCCGCTGACCTCGCGATTTTCATAGAGCCACAGCATCACATCGACACAATCACCGACCCAGATAAAATCCCGCATCTGGCCGCCATCTTCAAAGTCCGGATGATGTGACTTAAACAATCTAGCTTTGCCGGTTTCCTCAATTTGCCCATATATTTGCGGCACCACGCTCATCTGGCCACCCTTGTGATATTCATTCGGCCCATAGACATTAAAGAACTTCAGGCCAGCCCATTGCGGCGGGGTCTTGGCGCCATCGGCAACCATCTGGGCGACCTGGCGATCAAACAGATGTTTGCTCCAGCCATAGGCGTTCAGCGGCTGCAGCTTGGCCAAGCCATCACAAGAGCCATCATCATCAAAACCTGCTTCCCCATCACCGTAAGTAGCCGCTGAAGAGGCATAGATAAATGGCGCCTGATGCTCGGCGCACCAATTCCAGATATCCAGTGATAACCGGTAATTGGTATCCATGATCAGATCAATATCGGTTTCGGTGGTCGACGAGATTGCCCCCATATGGAAGATCGTATTGATTCGACCAATGTTATCATCAAGATATTTCAGCAGGTCTTGAGGCTCAATCACGTCCGCCAAATCATGCTTGGCGAGATTACGCCATTGATCGTCGTCACCCAGCCGGTCACAAACGGCAATTTCCCGCTCGCCACGTTGAGCCAGGACGGAAACTAAGTTCGAGCCAATAAATCCGGCAGCGCCGGTCACGAGAATCATGGACGTGTTATAGGGTGCCGGAGTCACGCAGGCAAGTTGCGGTGTGCGTAATAGCGGCTTATATATAAAGTCTCGCAACCACGACCACTGTTAAGGAATGGCGCCATGCAAACACGTAATCGCTTTTTTGATGATCTCGCCAAAGTCGCCAATAGTGCCGCCGGCACGGTGGCGGGTATGAAAGACGAAGTTGAGCAGATGGTGCGGAGCCGGGTTGAGAATTTTATCGGCGACATGAATTTGGTCACGCGTGAAGAATTTGAGGTCGCCAAAGCAATTGCCGTTAAAGCGCGCGAGGAACAGGAACGGCTCGAAAAGAGAATCGTTAAGCTTGAAGCGAAATTAAGCACGCAAAAACCGAAAACCAAGCGCGCAAAAGCACCGACCAAGAAGTCCAGCACCACCGGCAAGACCAAAAAAAGTTAGTTTTTCTCGGTTAAATATACTGTTTCGCGCTTATCCACAGAAAAATTCACTTGTTTGGCGATATCCCTCTTGCGCGCTGACTCCGCTTCTGGCAGGCTACTGATAGTACTCAAGGGGGAGTAGGCTACTACATCTAGTTATGTTCGTATTTTAACTGGATTTCTTACTTCTCCATCCGTGACGTCAATTATTGCCGGAGGCTTCTGTCATGGCTCAGGTCGATTATTATCTTGAAGATACTCCAGAAGTGCCACCACTCGACGTTGTCGAGCAGGTGGTCAGCAACCAGGGATGGCGTTTGAACCGCGTGCGTGAAGAAGAAATAGCGGCCGAATATAACGGCAAATGGTGTGATTATTCACTTCATTTTGCCTGGTCGGACGAATTTTGCGCCATGCACTTCACTTGTGCTTTTGATATCCGCGTACCGGAGCGCAAGCAGAAAGCAATCAATAATCTGCTCGCCTTGGTCAACGATAAATTGTGGCTTGGGCATTTCTGCATCTGGCAGGATGAAGCTTTGCCGATGTATCGCCACGCCTTCCCCTTGCGGGGCACCGACAGCATCTCACCCCAACAGGTGGAAGATTTGCTCGAAACCGCGATCACCGAGTGCGAGAAGTTTTACCCCGCCTTTCAATATGTCATTTGGGGCGGCAAAGACCCGGCAGAGGCGATTGAAGCTTCGATTTTGGAGCCGATCGGCGAGGCTTAATGGATAGCAAGATACTTCTCGTTGGCTGCGGCAAGATGGGCGGCGCGCTTCTGGGTGGCTGGCTCGATCAAGGTATTCAAGGGGCCAATGTCCACGCCGTTGAGCCGTTCCAGGACTTTGCCGCTCCTTTTATCGAGCAAGGCGTGACGTTTCATAACTCGCCCGAAGAGTTGGGGTCAGACTTTGAACCGGATTTTGTGCTGTTTGCCATCAAACCGCAGATGATGGACAATGTTGCGCCGGCTTATAAACGATATGCAGGCAGTGCGACCTTTATTTCGATCGCCGCCGGTAAAACCATCGCTTTTTTTGAAAATAACCTAGGCAGCAAGGCGGCGATTATTCGCGCTATGCCGAACACCCCGGCGGCAATACGGCGGGGCATTACCGTCGCTTGCGGCAATGCCCAGGTCAGTGATACCGCCAAAGCGACTTGCCTCGAACTCTTAGCGGCGGTTGGTGAGGCCAGTTGGGTTGATGATGAAAGTCTAATTGATGCGGTGACGGCGGTTTCCGGCTCGGGTCCCGCCTATGTTTTCTTGCTTGCCGAAACCATGACCCAGGCCGCTATTGAGGCGGGCTTAAGCCCTGATTTAGCAACTCAGCTCGCTATCCACACGGTGGCGGGATCAGGCGAATTACTGGTTCAGTTAGATAGCGATGCCGAGACATTGCGCAAAAATGTCTCAAGCCCCGGCGGCACCACCGAAGCTGCACTTTCGGTCCTGATGGGCAAGAACGGCGTGCAGGACCTCATGAGCAAAGCTGTCGCCAAAGCTGTCGCACGTTCTAAAGAATTAGCGGGTTAATTATTTTGAAAACAATTGATGCCCACGGAGCACTGGCTCAAGCAGTTCCTGGAGCGTTAGCAGGGCACGTGCTTCAAGCTGACGCACCCGATCCTTCGACAAATTGAGCTCCTGACCGATCGCCGCAAAAGTCTGTTTGGCTTCGCTAAAATAGCGATGGCGGATAATAAATTGTTCACGGTCGGGCAAATTGGCCAGTGCTTTGGCAATGATATCGCTGAGTTGCAACCGATCGCCCTCAGCCGCCAGCACTTCTTCCGCCGTCGGTTCATCAGAGGCCAACAGATCCAGCCAGCTTTCATTTCTATCCTCGGACACTTGGACATTCAGTGAAAGATCCTTGGTCGTCACCCGGCGTGACAAATTACGCACATCAGCGGCCGTGGTCTCAAAGCGTTCCGCCAATCGGCTGACAATATCGTCGCTCAGCGCATCGGCGCCGTCGATTAGATCGGCTGTCATACGGCGTAAATTCAAAAACAAGGATTTTTGCGCCGAACTTGTTGAAAGACGCACCATCGACCAGGATCTGACAATATGATCCTGCATCGAGGCCCTAATCCACCACATCGCATAAGTTGATAATCGGACATTTTTTTCTGGGTTGAACCGTTTTACCGCTTGGGCGAGACCAACCATGCCTTCTTGGATCAAGTCCGCCATCGGCACGCCAGACCGGCGATAGCCTTTAGCGAGCTTCACCACGTAATTAAAGTGGCTAGTGATTAGGCGGTCAGTGGCCTCTTTATCACCCTGGCCGGCACGCAAAGCGAGTTCGCGTTCTTCTTCTTTTTCGAGAAACGCGAAGATTTTACTCATTTTCCGGTCTTCTATAGCCATCGTTCAACCTTCAAATAACGTAAAATTGATCATATAGCTAAATTGCTATGATTAAAATTTTTTTTGTGAAAATCTTCCGTATTGCACCAAAAAGCGATATTATCATGTGAATCGATATTTTTTGTGGATGGAACGGTATGGCACGCAAAGCCAAGCCAAAAAAGGCATCACCTGATAAAATCATCACCGTCACGCTCAAGCTGGCGGCGGCGCGGCCGTGGCCGGAAATTACGATGGCTGACATCGCCGAGGCGGTGAAACTCAAGCCCGAGGAACTCAAACAGCATTTTACCTCAAAATTGGCTATTCTCGACGGTTTTAATCGCCAAATTGATGATCAAGTGGCGGCAGCTTTTGGCGAAGCATCCGAAAACGAAACTGTGCGTGATCAGTTGTTCGATATTCTGATGTCGCGTTTCGATACTTTGCAGCCGCATAAAGAATCGATCAAAGCGATTTTGCGGGAAACGGTGCCGTTTGATCCTAAAGCCAGCCTGTGCGGCCTCAGTGCTGTCATGCGCAGCATGGGATCCGCACTGAATTTGCTCGGCATAAAAAGCAAAACACCGCTCGGCTGCATCAAAACCAAGGCTTTGGCAGCAGTTTATTTGCGCAGTTTTAAAATCTGGCTGGAAGATGACAGCGCTGATATGGCCAAAACCATGGCTATTTTGGACGACGGTTTAGCTAAGATCGAAAATCTCGCCCAAATTTTTCCGCGCTCGAAAAAGTATAATCAACCCAAAGCCGCCTAAAAGAGACTCCTCATGGAAATAGACTACAAAGACTTCAACAAGGTCGACATCCGCGTCGGCACCATTACTCGCGTAGAAGAATTCCCGGAAGCACGCAATCCATCATTTAAAGTCTGGGTCGATTTTGGGCCCGAGTTCGGTGAGCGCAAATCATCCGCTCAGATCACCCATTATTACGATATTGCGAGCCTCATCGGTAAGCAAGTCGCCGCCGTGGTTAATTTCCCGGCCAAGCAAATTGGACCGTTTATGTCAGAGTGTCTGGTGTTGGGCTTTCCGGATGAAGCGGGTGAAGTGGTGTTAATCTCGCCCAGTCACGACGTGCCGAACGGCGGCAAATTGTTCTAAAGAGGCAGCGTCAGCCGGGCGCGCAAGCCACCCGAAGGAGAATCTCCCAAGGCAATGTCACCGCCATGGCCGCGAATGACATCCCTTGCAATCGACAGACCAAGCCCAACTCCGCCGGTTTCCGGATTACGGGAATCTTCCAAGCGGTAAAACGGTTTAAAAGCATCTTCGCGGAACTCTTCCGGGATGCCCGGCCCATCATCATCGATGGTTATTTCAATTGCTTGACCGCGCTGGCCGGCTCTTACCGACACGTGATCGGCAAAACGATCCGCGTTTTCGACCAAATTGGTAACGCAGCGTTTGAAGGCGTTGGGCTTCACCGGCACTTCGATCTGGCCTTCAGTGTGAAGATCAACAGCCGCTCCTTTGCGCCGCGCCATGCCGACAACTTCGTTCAACATTGCCGATAAATCCGTCGTTTTGGGTGCTTCGTCCCCTTCACCGCGCGCGAAGGCCAAATAAGCTTCCAGCATATGCTCCATCTCGGCGATGTCCTCTTTGATCTCGTCACCACCATCCTTCTCAGCTTGCATTTCCAATAAGAGCTTCATGCGGGTAAGCGGCGTCCTGAGATCATGCGATACGCCGGCCAGCATGTCTGTGCGTTGACCGATCTGGCGCTGGATGCGGTCGCGCATTGAGATGAAGGCTGAGGCCGCCTGGCGCACTTCGGTGGCGCCTTCGGGCTTAAAGCGGGGCGTGTCACGACCTTTACCGAAATCATCCGCTGCTGCGGCCAGACGTCGGATCGGGCGCACTTGATTGCGCATAAAGATCGTTGCGACGCCAAATAAGATCATCGCCGTGCCGACCATCCAGAGCACAAACACATAAGTGGTCGAGCTGAACAAGCGCTTGCGATTGGAGACGATTTCCAAAACACCCTCCGGCAATTGTACCGAAATAACGACATGGCGATCGATTTTATTGCCATCAATTTTGAACGGTTTTTTGACCGCTTCGTTCATTGAGCGCAACAAAACTGCTTCGATTATACCAATGCCTACATGCTTGAGTTTTTCATTGGCTAATACTTCGCCATCAATAATCCGAGATTCCAGACCAAAGCGGTTTGACGCAAGCTCAAGGACGGCGGTGCGGCCTTCAGGTGTTTTGTTTTGAGCGAGTAAATCAACCATAGCAGCAATATCGCCGGCCAGTCCCCGCGCCAAACGCTCACTCACCTTATCCCAATGGCTTTCATAAAAGACAAAGGCCGACACCAATTGCAGCAAGATAAGCGGCGTCACGATAATCAGAATCGACCGCCCCAAAAGACTTTTGGGTAAAAAGCGTTTAATCACTTTAGTAATCGTCATTGTCATGTCTTACAATCAATCCGGCCGCAGAATATAGCCCTGCCCGCGCACGGTTTGTAAATAGCGCGGCAGTTTCGCGTCCGGCTCAATCTTGCGCCTGAGCCGGTTAACCTGCACATCAACCGTCCGCTCGCCGCCGTCCGGCACCACCAGTTTCATCAAATATTCCCGGCTGAATATGGCGCCCGGCTTTTCGGCAAGAATTTTCAGCAGCCGTGTTTCAGCTGAAGTTAAGCCAATCATTTCGTCACCGTGACGTAATTCCTCGCGCTCCAGATCAAACACAAATTCGCCCAGACGGGCCTCGGTCGGCGTCATCTCATCAACTTCCCGAGGCACTCGGCGAAGAATACTGTTAATCCGCAACAAAAGCTCACGCGGTTCAAACGGTTTGATCAGATAATCATCAGCACCCGCTTCGAGTCCAATTATCCGGTCATCGGTCTCGGCCATTGCGGTCAGCATTAGGATCGGCACATCGCTTACTGGGTTGCCCGATTGTCTGAGCGAGGCCGCGAACTCAAGTCCGGTCTCTCCCGGCATCATGAGATCCAGCACAATAAGATCGAAGGCAACACTTGCCATTTTTGACCGCGCCGCCGCGGTGTCTTCAGCTGCCGTGACGCCAAAGCCGTTGTCACTGAGATATTTTTTCAGCAAATCCCGAAGACGGTCATCGTCATCAATAACGAGGATATGGGCGTTCTCTACACTCACTTTAGCCTAGCCTTTCGCTAAGATGTCTCTTGTCTGTTAAATTCTTCCGGATTGTTCATCATATTTAATAACACTTGGTAAAAACCGTCGACCGCTGCCGGTCCGGCGGTTTCAAACGCTTCGGCAATGCGGCTGCGTTGATGGGCCGATAGTTTTTCTTCCAAAGCGTAGCCTTTTTCGGTCAGTGATAGCAGACGTTGCCGGCGGTCTTTCGGCCCCTGCTCCTGCCTAATAAAATCTTCGCGGATCAACTGACTTAGCACCCGCGACAGGCTTTGCTTGGTAATTTTCAGAATGCCAAGTAAATCGCTGACGGTGATATCTGGATTGCGGCCAACAAAATGGACGACGCGGTGATGGGCGCGGCCAAAATCATAGTCGCCGAGAATGGCGTCCGGCTCGCCGATAAAATCGCGATAGGAGAAAAAAAGCAGCTCCATCGCATCGCGAAGCTCGGCATCCGAATATGCCGCTTCAGCTTTCTCTTTTGCCGTCTCCAGAGTTGACGCGTCCATTCAGAACCTTTTCAATAATAAGAGAAATTTAAAAAAATAAGTCAGTGTTATTGACATATATGCCAGATAACGCTATTTGAAGCAACATCATTTCGTAAAACAATAAAATCTGGGAAGATAATTACATGCCAAGCGAGGGTTTTCACGACCGTGACGGGTTGATTTGGTACGATGGGGAAATGGTAGAGTGGCGCGATGCCAACCTACATATGCTAACGCATGCCCTGCATTATGCGTCGAGCGTGTTCGAGGGGGAACGCGTTTATGCCGGTAATATATTCAAACTCCGGGAACACACCGAACGGCTGATTAATTCAGCCGAAATTATGGGCTTTGAAATTCCCTACTCAGCTAATGAGATCGATGCCGCCTGTATCCATGCTTGTGAAGTTAATAATATTATCGACGGCTATGTGCGCCCGATCGCCTGGCGCGGCAGCGAAATGATGGGCGTATCGGCCCAGGAAACCAAGATCCATCTGGCCATCGCCGTTTGGGAATGGCCGTCTTATTTCTCGCCGGAAGCCCGCAACAAGGGGATCAGCCTGAAAACTTCGAAGTGGCGCCGCCCGCCACCGGAATCGGCCCCCGTTCACGCCAAGTCCGCAGGTCTTTATATGATCTGCACGATGTCCAAGCATGAAGCGGAAGAGGCCGGCTATGACGATGCCTTGATGCTTGATTGGCGCGGCTATGTTGTTGAAGGCACTGGTGCCAATTTCTTTATGATCACCGACGGTAATGTTATTAACACACCGCCGCCGGATTGCTTTTTAAATGGCATCACCCGCCAAACCGTTATTGAGCTAGCCAAAAAACGTGGCTACAAATTGGTTGAGCGGCATATCAAGCCGGAAGAATTGCCCGATGCGCTCGAAATATTTGTTACCGGCACAGCGGCTGAAGTCACCCCGGTCGGTAAAATCGATGATCTCGAACTGACCGTCGGCGAAGTCACCAAAAATTTGCGCGCTGACTATGAGAAACTGGTTGGCCGTTCGGAAGACGCCGCCTCGGCTGCCTAATTCTCTAAATGGAGCGGGATCGCCTCAAATCCGGCATTTGGATTCAAGCTCAAATTCGTCTCTGCGCGATCGCTCATTTGGCGGCCTATGTGGTCAAAAAAGGCGATGCCGACGCGGGTGCGATATTTCTCCGCCTCAATGCGCTGGATGGTACGTCTTGCATTTATTCGCAGACCCGCGATATGGCGGGTGAAATCGCCTGGTCGCAAGCCGGCGGCGGTGAACCGATGGACGATCCGGCGGCCCATGAATATCTCGAAAAACAGCAGAAATATGATCCTGATCTCTGGATCCTCGAGATTGAAGACCCGGCTGGGAAATATCAGTTTGATGGCGATATCCTCAAATAGTTAATTTCCGACTGTCGTGAAATTAACCAGTGACCACGCAGGCGTGATAGTTCCCCTCTTGACGTCGCCGCCAACTTGACGGAAAATTTTTCCAAATACCGAAAAACATAATGATTTAAGTGGGGACGCATCATGCAACAGCTCAGAATCGTTTTCGGATTACTCGCTTTTATTGTTTCGACAATATTTTTATCGGCGCCCAGTTTTGCCCAAGGCACGACTCCCAAACCGGTGCGAGCGCCCTGTGGCTCTGGGTTTGTGCATAATCAGCAATTCCAGCCAAGCACGAACCCACTGCTCCATAAAGCATCCTTTCAATTGGCTAATGTGCAAGCCGGCGCCCTGCGTTTGAGCTTTATCGGCCATGCGACTTTTCTCATCGAATCGCCTCAAGGCGTTAAAGTTATCACCGATTATAATGATTATTATCGTTCAAAATTTATTCCCGACATTGCGACCATGAACATAGATCGTGGCAATCACTCCACCAGCTTAATTGAGCCCGGCATCAAATTTGCACTGCGCGGCTGGGATATCGGTCATGGCATACCGCGTCACGATATCGCCTTCAAAGATGTGCGGGTTTATAATCTGCCGACCAATCTGCAGGATTTTGGTACAAGTTTTTCGAATTTCAGTTCCATGTTTATTGTCCAGTCGGGCGGTATATGCGTCGGCCATATGGGGCATCTCAGACACATTCTGGACACCAAAGCATTTGCAAAAATTGGCCGCATTGATGTATTGCTGGTGCCGATTGACCGGCGCGTGACGCAAAGTATTGAAGAGCTTATTCATAATATTAAAGGCATTCGCCCGCGCATGATCGTGCCGATGCATTTCAATGCGATGTTTACAGCCGAAGAGTTCCTGGCTCAAATCAGCGGCATCTTCCCGGTTAAGCGCACGACCAAGAGCTCGATCATCCTCAGCCGTGCGACGTTACCACGCAAAACCGAAGTTCTTCTGATGAGCCCGAAATCCTCATTTGGCGAACAATTTTAGGGAATTTCAAAGCGATGAAATTACGCCTGCTATTTACGACAATCACGTTGAGCATGTTCTGGTTTACTGGAGCAGTAACGGCTGCACCGCTCTACGCCCAAGCAAAACCCCAGGCTAAACAATATGTTCCCTGTGGTCTCGGGCTGGTTGACAACAACCTGTTAAAGCGGGCGTCGCTGCAACTGGCGGACGTGCCGGGTGGCAGCGTTAAAATCACCTTTGTCGGCCACTCGACATTTATGATGGAAACCCCCAAAGGTGTCGCGGTTTCGACCGATTACGCCGGATTGCAAACACCGGATCGCATACCCGACATTGTGACGATGAACAATTCTCATACCAGTCACTGGACGGATTTTATCGACCCTAAAATCACCCACGTGCTGCGCGGCTGGGACCCGGCTGGCGGTATCGCCCGTCATCATCTCAGATTTAAAGATATGCGTATCTATAATCTGCCGACCAATATTTTTAATTTCGGCAAAGGTGCGATAAACGGTAATTCAGTTTTCGTCTATGAAGCCGGCGGCCTCTGCATGGCGCATCTCGGCCATCTGCATCATTTCCTGAGTAAGGAACAAGTGGCGCAGCTCGGCCGTATCGATGTGCTGTATGTGCCGATAGATGGCGTCAATACGCTCAGCCACGAAGAAGCGCTCCATATAATCGGCCAGATCAATCCCCGCGTCATTATGCCGATGCATCTCTCAGCCTTTGGCGAAGCAGCTGCGTTCCCCTCGATTGCCGGGCAGAAATACAAAGTCAAATTCTTGGAAAAAGACAATGTTGTGCTCAACCGGTCAATGTTACCGGTTAAAACGGAAGTTTGGTTTTTAACGGATAATTTCTGAGGCGGCGGAATTTATTCTTCGAGATCCAGTTCTTTAACCTGGCGTTTTAAGTCTTCGATGCGGCGATCAGACATGATCGTCCAAATACCCAGACCGAACAAAACGATCCCAAAGCCAAAACCGAGAACCATTGGCTTCCAATCCCACCCTAGCATTACAGCAGCAACACCGAGGGCTATTCCTGCAGTTCCCCAAAACATATGTTGTTTGGCTTTGGCCGGTAAGGTTCTCACGTTCCTATATCCTTATCTCAGTAGAATTACTCAATCTAATAATTCGGTCTAACAGCAAATAGTAAACGGAATATTACCAGGAAATAACCACACTACAAAACACCACCTGGATGATCCAAAGCGTTTTCGGTCAATTCCGTCGTTATATAATCAAAAGCTTCGCCGATAGAATCAGTAATATACATCATATCGAGATCTTGCGGACTGATTGTGCCGTACTCAGCCAAGGCTTCAAAATTGATGATGTCCCGCCAATAGTGCTCACCATAAAGCACAATTTTAATGGGCTTGGTTAATTTACCCGTCTGATCAAGCGTCATCACTTCGAACAACTCATCCAACGTGCCGAAACCGCCGGGAAACACGACGATCACTTTGGCCAAATACACAAACCAGAATTTGCGCATAAAGAAGTAATGAAACTCAAAGCCTAAATGGTGGGTGATATAGGGATTGTCATGTTGCTCAAAGGGTAGCGAAATATTAAGCCCAATATTTATGCCTTTGGCTTCAGAGGCGCCGCGATTGGCGGCTTCCATAATACCAGGGCCGCCGCCGGTGCAAATAATAAAGCGGTGCTCGCCACCTTCCTCGCTTAAATCCTTCGACCATTCGGTTAATTGTTTGGCCAGCTCACGGGCCTCCTCGTAATAACGCGACATTTTCAGATCGCGTTCAGCTTTGGCAATTTCTTTCGACGAAGCGCCAGAACTTCGTGCGTCCCGCAGAGCTTTTTTTGCCTGACGGCGGGATTTTGTCCGGGCCGAGCCAAAAAACACGATGGTGTCTTTAACGTTAAAATTCTCAAAGCGGGTTTCGGGTTCCAAATACTCCGCCTGAATGCGGAGCGACCGGGCATCTCGGGAGCTGAGAAACTCTTCGTTTTTATAGGCTTTGACTGTGCGATAGCGTGACTTTTTAGGTGCTTTTTTGGTTGGCTTTTTTGGCATTTAAGTATCCCGTATTGGTTTCTGGCTCTAAATTACCACAGCGGCCGCAGAGATCACAGAGGGTTAAATAGGCCCCTTCCCCTTTGAAGGGGAGGCAGGGAGGGGGTGATTTAAATTTAGTCTTTGGCTGTAATTCTCAGATGAAGTACACTTTTAACAACGGGTACGGAAAGAAGTTGGTTTCGGTATCGGCTTCTATGTCCGCTCTTGAAGACGAAGCGATCGAAAATAGTCGCTCTAAATATTGTCTCCTGTTGACCTGCCACCTTGGGTACAACGGAGATTTCAACGGCGACAACAGTGTCGCCTGAACAAAGGAAATTGAGTAACTGAGTTTCAACAGGATAACTTTGCCGGAGGAAGACTACAGTGGCTAAACAGGCATTGATTGAGATTCAAGACAAACAGGGTGTGTGGATATATTACGGAAAAGTAGCTAATAATCCCAACACTATCGATAAAGCCTTGCAAGCTGCGCTCGATACTCCGCTGGCATCTACTTCAAAAAAGGCACGTGCCATAGATGCTGTGACAAATATTGTTCTCAAAATTGAAGATGGGTGACGATGGATACGCGGCCTGGAGATTGGATGGGCCAGCGCATGACGGTTTATTTATTTACTCTTCCCACTTATCAGCGGCGGCATCGTCGGCGGCTTTAGCGTCAACCCATTTGGTACCATCCGGGGTTTCTTCGCTTTTCCAGAACGGTGCTTTGGTCTTAAGCCAATCGATCAAGAATTCGCACGCCTCGAAGGCCGCCTTGCGGTGGGCCGAGGCGGTTACCACCAGGACAATCTGATCGCCCGGCTCTAATCTTCCATAGCGATGGATAATAAGACTATCGTCCAGGGGCCAGCGCGCACGGGCTTCCGCTTCGATTTTAGCCAATTGTTTTTCGGTCATGCCGGGGTAGTGCTCAAGGGTCATCGCCGTAATAGATTTATTGTCATCAGAGTCGCGCACCAGCCCGACAAAGCTGCAGACGCCACCAATATTGGTAGATTTCGCAGAGATCTCGGCAATTTCTGCACCGGCGTCGAAATTCTCAGTTTGAACTTTGATCGTCATCAGCCACCTGTCATCGGAGGAAAAAAGGCAACTTCATCACCATTTTTGACGGCGGCATCAAACTCGACATGTTCCTGATTAACGGCAACCCGGATATGATCGCGATCAGCAAACGCATCAGCATATCCTTCGCCACGGCTTTCGAGCCAATTGAGCAACCCAGTCACATCGGCAACGCCCTCCGGCAGGTCGACATCTTCCTCGGCAATGTTCGCCTTTTCCCTGAAGTGGGCAAAATAAAGAATTTTCATATGCTACATAACCTCACTAAAGGGCAAAAAGTCGACCAATTCGCCTTCAGTTATACCCTCACATTCTTCCGGCAGTTCAATCAAGCCATCACTTCCCACCATCGACGAAATAATGCCCGATCCATCCGCTTCATATTTTATCGCGATCGGCTTACCGCCACCATCATGTTCGAGCCTGGCCCGCAGCCATTCCCGGCGCCCCGGTTTTTTCTTGAAATCAAAACCCGCCGGCACCTGAAACAAATGGGGCTCAAGCTCGCTGGCACCGGATAGCAGCAATATAAGCGGCCGGGCAATCCGCAAAAAGGTCACCATGACCGCCACCGGGTTTCCCGGCAGCCCCACAAAAGGAACTTGCACCCCTTCCCGTTCGATATGGCCAAGCGCGATGGGCCGGCCCGGCTTAATCGCCAAATTCCAAAAATTCAGTGCGCCGAGATCTTCAACAATTGCTTTGATGTGATCTTCTTCACCTTTTGACACACCACCGGAGGTCACCAGGAGATCGTGATCGTCCGCCGCCTGCCAAAGACCGGCCCGAATATCGCCGGGAATATCCGGGAAAATACCGACATCGGTGACGTCGCAGCCCAGTCTTTCCAGCATTGAAATAATTGAATAGCGATTGGCGTCATAGATACAGCCGGCTTCAAGTGGTGCGCCGACGTCCTGAATTTCATCACCGGTCGAAAAAACAGCAACCCGCAAGCGCCGGCAAACTTCAATTTCTGCATAGCCCAACGAGGCCGCCATCGAAATATCTTGTGGCCTGAGCTTGTGCCCAGGCTTCAAAATAACATCGCCGGTTTTGATGTCTTCACCGGCTTTCCGGCGGTTGGCATGCTGTTTAATCCCCGGCGGCAAAATGACGTCATCGCCTTCAACCTTAATATCCTCGACCATAAAGATAGTATCCGGGCCTTCATCCTCTGCACCTTCGGGAACGGGCGCGCCGGTAAAAATTTGCACCGCCTCGCCGCGCTTGGCGGGTCGATCCAACGGATGCCCGGCGGCAATCCGACCGGTAACCGGCAATTTTGTTTCCGCATCCTTATCGAGATCATCAAAATATACCGCATAGCCGTCGACGGCTGAATTGTCGTGCGGCGGAATATCGTGCTGAGCGGTAAGCTCGCTCGCCAAGATGCGGCCTAATGCCTCACGCACCGGGACCTTTTCACTTTGCGCGGTGCCACCGAGCACGTCTGAAAAACGCGCAATCGCTTCGGCAACCGTAATCGGTTCTTCAGAGGCTCTAAAGCAATCGTCCAATTCACTCATATCTTAGGCCGCCTTTAAACTACAGCGTTCAAGAATAAAATCAGCGATACCGTTAACATCGTTTAAATCCAGCACCGGTACGGCTAAGCCGGCCAGACCTTCGTCACTGGCGACAGCGATTATTTCCGGATCATCAGTTTGAAGCAAGGGTTTGCCAATTGATGGCCGGTGGATTTCCATTTTGGCGTGAGAATGCCATTTAAAACCTTCGACCAATAAAAGGTCAGCGGGAGTCATCCGGGCGATGAGTTCATCAACGCTGGGCTCGTCCTCATCTTTTACTTCGTGCATCATGGCCCATCTTTGCGATGCTGAGATCATCACTTCGCTGGCGCCGGCTTTGCGATGCTCGAAGGAATCCTTGCCCGGTACATCAATATCAAATTCATGGTGAGCATGTTTCATTGTCGAAACCGTCAATCCACGGCTGACAAATTCCGGGATGAGCTTGACGATCAGCGTCGTCTTGCCACTGCCACTCCATCCGGCGAGACCAAAAATCTTCATATTCATGCCGCCGGTTGATTCTCTTTTGTATCAGTTACGGGATCAGTAACTGTGGTCGTCGCCTTTTGTTGATTATCCATATCATCAACGTGACGGAGGCCAGCGCGGAGATAGTCATAGCCGGTGATTAAAGTCAGAAGTGCTGCAATCCAGAGACCGAGCACGCCGACATCGGTTGTGGATAAGGGACCAAACATCGGCCCCGCGGGACCGACCATCAAGAATCCCAGCATCAGCATTTGCAGCGTTGTCTTATATTGCGCCAAACGGCTCACCGGTACGCCGACCTGAGCGCCAGCCAGAAATTCGCGCAAGCCCGAGACCAGCAATTCCCGGCACAATATGACTACCGCCGGCAGAATGGCGATCCCGGGAATGCGGTCGAAAGCAACCAGCATCAATATCAGTGACGACACCAATAATTTATCAGCAATCGGATCAAGAAACTTACCGAAGGCCGATTGCTGCTTCATCGCGCGCGCAAGATAGCCGTCAAAAAAATCGGTAATTCCGGCAAATGTAAGGATCGCCAGGCCAAGCCAATTGCCGAGCGGCGATTCAAGATAGAACGTAGCCACCAATAGCGGTATGGACGCGATGCGTGAGAGCGTCAGAAGGTTGGGAATATTCGTTAGCATCGCTAATTACCTGTAAAATCCTATTACGTGCTTGTTATTCTTCCGGATGGAACCAATCGTAAATTTTAACCGCCATCGCCCGGCTGATGCCATCAACTGATTCAAGGTCTGCCAGTCCAGCTTGAGCCACGGCGCGGGCTGAACCGAAGTGGTGTAATAGCGCCTTTTTACGCATTCCGCCAACACCTTGAATTTCATCCAAGGGAGATCGCTCTATTCGTTTACCACGGCGCGCCCGGTGGGTGCCAATCGCAAAGCGGTGAGCCTCATCCCTCAACCTTTGCAGAAAGTACA
Organism: uncultured Rhodospirillaceae bacterium; assembly: GCA_913020445.1. Lineage (GTDB taxonomy): Bacteria > Pseudomonadota > Alphaproteobacteria > Rhodospirillales > UBA2165 > TMED23. The sequence continues at coordinate 7,815 of CAJWAR010000016.1, read as the reverse complement.
GGACAGGATCACGGCTGTCCAAACTAAAGGGCTTTTTCTCAGGTAAAAATAACCGCTCCCGCCCGGCGTTTCGATCCGGACCCTTGGCGATGGCAGCAACGCTAACGTCGCTAATACCTAGTTCTTCAAAGACTTCGAGGGCTACGCCAAGGTGACCGGCGCCGCCATCTATTAATATGAGGTCCGGCCATTGGCCCGCATTCCGTTCGGGGTCTTCTTTCAAAGCCCGCGAAAATCGTCGGGTCAGCACTTCCCGCATCATCGCATAATCGTCACCAGCCTGCGCTTCACCCGGCGCAGCATCCGGCAGGACGGTACGGATATTAAACTTGCGATAGGCGTTTTTGATAAAGCCCTCAGGCCCGGCAACGATCATGCCGCCGACCGCATTGGTGCCGCCGGTATGGCTGTTGTCATAAACTTCGATCCGATCCGGCGGTGCTTCCAAAGCAAAAGGCTCAACCAGCGCGTCCAATAGTTTTCGCTGTGATGCACTTTCCGCCATGCGGCGGCCAAGTGCTTTGCGGGCATTCTCCAGCGCCAGGCCAATGAGATTTTTCTTCTCGCCCCGGCTTGGTATTTCGACGCGGACTTTGCGCTCGGCCCGATTAGTCAGGGCTTGGGTGAGGACGGCTTTTTCCGGCACGGCCTCACTCAGCAGCAGCAGTTTGGGCGGCACTTTGTTGGCATAAAACTGGCCGATAAAAGCTTCGAGGATTTGCCCCGTGTCGGCATCCGATGGATGGCTCGGGTAATAGGCGCGGTTGCCATAATTGCAATTGGCACGGAGGAAAAACACCTGAATGCAGGTTTGACCACCGGCCTGGTACAAGCCGATGATATCCGCCTCATCAACTTGGGCGGCATGGATATCCTGATGCGCCTGGATAGAGGTCATGGCGTGTATTCTATCCCGGATTTCCGCCGCTTTTTCATACTCTTGCGCATCACTGGATTTTTGCATATCTGCCGCCAATTGTTTCTGAATGGCGACCGATTTTCCGGTTAAAAAGGCCCGTGCTTGATCGACCAAACCGAGATAATCCGATTGGTCCATGATATCGACGCAGGGCGCCGCACAGCGTTTGATCTGATAGAGCAAGCACGGCCGCGTGCGAGCGGCAAAAACCGTATCGGTGCATGAGCGCAACAGAAAGGCGCGCTGGAGAACGGCCAGTGATTGATTGACCGCACCGGCGGAGGCAAACGGGCCGAAGTATTCTCCTTTGCGCTTACGAGCGCCACGATGTTTGAGCACTTGCGGATAGTCGTGATCACCGGTGATTAAAATTGACGGAAATGATTTGTCGTCACGCAGCAAAATATTATAACGGGGCACCAATTTTTTGATCAGATTTGCTTCGAGCAGCAAAGCTTCGGCTTCGGTATGGGTCGTCACGAATTCCATCGAGCGTGTCATATTGATCATACGCTTGATCCGAATTGATTGCCGATTGAGGTTGGTGTAATTGGCTACCCGCTTTTTTAGATTTTTGGCTTTACCAACATAGAGCACATCACCTTTGTCACTGATCATACGATAAACGCCGGGACTGCCGGGCAAGGTTTTGAGATGGCCACGAATTACTTCAACGCCCAGCATGGAAGCCTCCACGGCCGAACCGGTTTCGGCGCTCGCTTGATCCATATTTTCGTTTGTTTCGATCATCTCAACCAGCAGATTAGTAAATTAATTTTAGTTTCGCCCGAAATATCCCCAACACTATCCACTAATCTTGTGGATAACTTTGTTGAAAATATTCACCACCGAGGGAATTCCTCAATTTCCGTTTCGATTTTTTTAATTCGATCATAAAATATGCACGTTCGGTAAGTCATTGTTTCTAATGGAGAATACCACATTCAATTGACATTATGTTGTTACAAACTGTAACAAAGTTAAAAATGCATAAAATAAGGCAAAAAAAGGCAGGTTGTGCAAAACTTAACGAATTGGCCGTCGGTAAAAGCTAAAAAAAATCAGAAAAAATCCAAATGAAATAAGGACTTGGCGGATTTGTAACAGAATCTGATTGGCAAAATTAGGCTTCTTCCGAACGAAATCTTTCGATTTCAACACCGGCACTGGCGGCATCTTCAAAGATGTCGAGCTTCTCAATCCGAACCCGGGCCGCTTGCACGCGCTCATCATTTAGGCACATATCGGCAACTCGCTCGGCTAGTGTCTCAACTAGATTGACATGCCCGTCTGTTACCAGGGACCGAATCCTATCGGCAACATCCTCGTAACTGACGACATCGGACAGCCGGTCTTCAATCGCGGTCGGTGTTTCTTTCACCGCCAGATCGAGATTGATGCGTAGTCGCTGCGGCTTTTTCTTTTCATGGGTATGGACGCCAATAAGTCCGGTGAGAATCAGATCCCGGATAAAGACGTGACGAACCGATGTATGTGCATCGGCAATGCGAAAAGCATGAACGACATTTGAGTCAGAATTTGTCATAAAAAATTTTCCTAATTACTCATCAGGTAATCTTGTTTGGCCGGGCTGGGCCCAGCCGAGATGCTGGCCAGAATCTAAAGACAACAATTGCCCTGTCATTGAGGACGTGGCAAGGATAAATCTCACTGCCGCAGAAATTTCTTTGGGGTCGACCTGAATTTGCAAGGGCGTCAATTCGATTTGGCGTTCAAATTGATCATCCGATTGGCGCGTTGAGGGTAAGGTTGGACCGGGCCCGATGGCGTTTACCCGAATGTTTGGCGCAAGCGCCGCCGCCGCCGTCTGAGTCAACGTCCAAAGCGCTGATTTACTCACCGTATAGGACGTAAAATGGGGTGTTAGGTTCTCGACTCTCTGGTCTATAATATTGATAATATTGGCTTTTTCGTTTGACGGCAGATTTTCTGCCAGACTTTGCATTAATAGGAACGGCGCCCGTAAATTAACCGCCATATGGCTGTCCCAGGTCTGTTTTGTCGCACTTAAAACGCTATCTTCCTCGAAAATGGACGCATTATTGACGACGCCGGTAACCGGGCCAAGCTGGTCAGCGATCGCCGGTATCATCGCTGCCACGGCTGACTCATCGGTAAGGTCCGCCGGCAGGGAAATTGCTGTTCCGCCGGCAGCTGAAATTTCCTGCACGACTTTGTCGGCATCCACGGAGGAGTCGTTGTAATGCACTGCCACTTGCCAACCGTCTTCGGCCAAGGCAAAAGCAATCTCGCGGCCGATCCGTTTGGCGCCGCCGGTGACAAGTACTGTGCCGGTTGAACCATCATTCATGAGCAGAGAATGAGAGATCATCCCCGAGATGGCAAGCCCGAACGAAAAAGCTATGCAGGAATTAGAGTCTCGACCCCATAACCAATAGCGGCGATATAAATGAGATAAGCGGCGAAGAACAAGCCGGCTTCGAGGCGGCCAAGCTGCTCGCGGCGGCCAATCATATAGGGCATCAGGATCAACGTTGCTGCCGCCATAATCCAAATATCAAAATTAACCACCCGCGCCGGAATTTCCATCGGTGTAATCACTGCAACGACACCGACGATGCCGACAACGTTAAAGATGTTGCTGCCGACGACATTGCCGACAGCGACGTCGGCGTGTTTACGGATCGCCGCGACAACCGATGCCGCCAGTTCCGGTAATGAGGTTCCAAAGGCAATAACCGTCAACCCGATGACCGCTTCGTCGACGCCGAAAGTTCGCGCAATGGCGACGCCACCTTCGACCAGAATATCGGCGCCATAAATTAATCCGGCAAAGCCAATCACCAAATAAGTCATTATTTTCAATAGGCTATGCGGCACGCCTTCAATATCATCAACTTCGTGTTCGTACATTTCGCCGGCCGCATCGGCGCCCTGTTTTTCGCGCATATAAGAATACACAAGAAAGCCGGTGAAATAGACAAGCAGCACTAAACCACCAATTAGATCAATCTCTCCCCGATAGGTGAGCGCCATAAAAAGCCCAGTGCCGACCAGCAGCATCCAGCCATCCCGCTTGAGCGCACCCGGTTCATTGGCAATCGGCATCAGCAGACCGGCAACACCCAGGACCAGCAAAATGTTGGCGACATTGCTGCCGACGACATTACCGATCGCCAGACCTGAAGACCCGGACAAGGCCGCATTTAATGAAACAAGTAATTCAGGAGCAGAAGTGCCAAAGGCAACTACGGTCATACCGACAACGAGTTTTGAAATGCCGAATTTTTCCGCCAGACCAACCGCGCCGCGCAGCATAATTTCTGCCCCAACCAGGAGCAGAACAAAGCCGCCGATTACGAGAAAATACATCATGCCGCAAAAACCATTCGGTCCACCAATTCAATTTTATTGTTAGGTATCACTTACGCGGCAAAGGTTAAACATTCAATAATTCAGCCGAGATCGAAAAGCAGAAATTCGCTCTGTTCAGAAGCTGAAATGTCGAGAATAGATTCTTCGGTAATTGCGGCGCCATCACCAACCGCCATGGCAGTGCCATTCACGTCAATGGCACCCGACGCTAATTGGACCCAAACACCGTGCCCTGGGGCCACTTCATGGGTCACGTTGTCGCCGTCAGACAGAATGCTGGCATAAAGCTCAACGTCTTGGTGGATGGTAACGCTGTCGCCGCGGCCATCAGGCGATCCCACGAGAAATAACTTGCCCTCACGCGCCCCTGCAGGGATTTCTTTTTGTTCGTAACCCGGCTCAATGCCTCCTTTTTCGGGCAATATCCAGATTTGGAAAAAACGATTGCGGGTATCTTCCGACGGATTGTGCTCGCTATGGCGTACGCCGGTACCAGCGCTCATACGCTGAATTTCGCCCGGCCGGATAACCGAGCCGTTGCCCATGTCATCCTTATGAGCAAGCTCGCCTGCCAGAATATAGGAGACAATCTCCATATCGCGATGACCATGAGTACCAAATCCAGTGCCGGGCTGAATTTGATCTTCATTGATCACCCGGAGATTACCAAATCCCATTTGCTCAGGGTCACTATAATCGGCAAAGGAGAACGTGTGTTGGCTATGGAGCCAATCCATTTCCGCTAAGCCGCGATCTTCACTTTTTCTAATCGTGATCATCTATCTCTCCTTTAACAACGGCTCGATATCGCCTTGCTCTTTGTCTTTATGAAAGCGCTCGATAAATTCGGTCAAGGTACCTTCGCCGATACTTTTCCTCAGCCACCACATCAAATCCTGATAATACTGGATGTTGTGCCAGGTCAACAGCATCGGTCCGAGAATTTCCTGCGCTTTAACCAGATGATGGATATAGGCGCGGCTATAATTTGTGCAAGCCGGACATTTACAATGCTCATCGAGCGGACGCGGATCATCAGCGTGGCGGGCATTACGGATATTAACTTCACCCTGCCGCGTAAAGCCTTTACCGGTGCGGCCCGAGCGGGTCGGCATCACGCAATCAAACATATCGATACCACGCGACACGGCACCAACGATATCCGCCGGCGTGCCGACACCCATCAAATAGCGGGGTTTTTCTGCCGGCATATGCGGCATCAACCCGTCCAACACCTCAAACATCACGTTTTGCGGTTCACCAACCGCCAAGCCGCCGACCGCAAGCCCGTGAAAGCCAATATCGGTCAGGCCTTTAGCGGATTGTTCCCGGAGATCATCGAAGACACCGCCTTGGGCAATGCCAAACACGCCATATCCAGGACGATCGTCAAACGCAGCCTTGGAACGTTCCGCCCAACGCAGTGAAAGCTGCATCGACGTTTCAATAATTTCTTTATCATCCGTATGCGCCGGACATTCATCCAACTGCATGGTGATATCAGCATCCAATTTGCGCTGAATATCGATCGATGTTTCCGGGGTGAGTTCGTGTTTGCGACCATCGATATGAGACTGAAAGGTCACGCCGTCCTCGGTCATTTTTCTGAGCTTCGATAGCGACATCACTTGAAAGCCGCCGGAATCAGTCAGGATCGGCCCCGGCCAGTTCATGAATTTGTGCAAGCCGCCCAAGCGCTCAACCCGGTCGGCACCAGGCCGCAACATCAAGTGATAGGTGTTGCCCAAGACAATCTGCGCCCCGGTTTCAGCGACCGAGTCCGGCATCATGGCTTTGACCGTGCCTGCCGTGCCTACGGGCATAAAAGCCGGCGTATCAATCACGCCGTGGGCGGTGTTGACTTGGCCCAAACGCGCGGCGCCATCCGTTGCGCTGACCGAATAAGAAAAATTCGTCACTGGACACCTTCTATAAGGCACGCATCGCCATAAGAGAAAAACCGGTAGTTTTCTGCAATGGCGTGCGCATAGGCCGCCTTGACGCGCTCCGTCCCGGCGAGCGACGCGATCAACATAAACAAGGTCGATTTCGGCAAATGAAAATTGGTCACCATCTTATCCGTAATTTTAAAAGTATAGCCTGGGGTAATAAAGATATCCGTCTCACCGGTAAAGGGGTGAAGCACGCCCTCGGCATCTGCGGCCGTTTCGAGCAAGCGCAACGACGTCGAGCCAACCGGAACAACATTGCCGCCGGCTTCGCGCACGCCATTGATTTTATCCGCAATGGCTTGATCAAGCTCACCCCATTCAGCGTGCATGACATGCTCGTCGGTATCCTCGACTTTAACCGGCAAGAAAGTGCCTGCCCCGACATGAAGCGTGACGAAGACCTTTTCGATGCTGTTCCGATCAAGCGTCGCCATAAGCTCGTCGGTAAAATGCAGCCCGGCGGTGGGGGCCGCGACCGCACCATCACGCTCGGCATAAAGCGTTTGATAATCTGTCCTGTCTTCTGCGCTGCCGCCCTTATCGCGCTTGATATAAGGTGGCAGCGGCATATAGCCATAGTGATCGAGCCCCGCCATCAGCGTGCTCAAGCCGCCTCCGAAGGATAACAGCACCTCGCCGCCATCGCGCTTATCTTCCACCTGGCAGCCAAAATCTTCGCCGAAGATCAACTCATCACCCGGGCGCAAACGCTTGGCCGGACGGGCAAAGGCCCACCAATTGCTGTCGTTTTCTTGCTTGTGAAGCGTGACTTCGACAGTGGCTTCACCGCGTTTGCCGGTCAAGCGCGACGGGATGACTTTAGTGTTGTTAAAGACCATTATATCGCCTGGATTGAGCAACCCCGGCAGGTCTTTAACGGTGAAATCACTGAGACTTTCGCCAATATGCAACAGCCGCGCAGCGTCCCGCGGCTCTAGGGGATGTTGCGCGATCAATTCCTGGGGCAGGTCGAAATCAAAATCCGAAACTTTCATGTCTGTGCTTTAGCGGATTAGATGCTGGCGGGCAAACTTCTAGGCGACTATATTCCTACCATCATGATTGACGATATTTATAATAAAGACGTGCTCCGCCTTGCTGCCAATATTGGCGGACTGGAGGCCTTGGAACATCCGGATGCGAAGATTTCGCTGCGCAGTCCGCTCTGCGGCAGTTCCATCGAAATCGCCTTAAATACCAATGATGACGTCGTCACCGCTTATAGCCAGAAGATTAAGGCCTGCGCGCTCGGTCAGGCAGCCGCCTCGGTGATGGCTAACGTCGTTATCGGCAAATCAAAAGACGATATTCAAAGCGTGCGTGATCAGGTCGAAGCGATGCTCAAGGAAGGCTCGGCAGCGCCAGATGGCGACTGGGCTCAACTTTCAGCGCTCGCTCCGGCCAAAGACGCCAAACCCCGCCACGGCGCGATTCTGCTACCGTTTGACGCAGTGCTGAAGGCGTTGGGGTAGTTACCCCCCCACCCTAACCCTCCCCCGCAAGGAGGGAGGGGATTAGATCAAATGCATTTCAACAATAAGCCCCTTCCCTCCCCAATTTATTGGGCGGGGGAAGGTTGGGATGGGG
>CAJWAR010000015.1 GCA_913020445.1 uncultured Rhodospirillaceae bacterium | reverse complement strand
GCCAAAAGCAGACATTGGTAGACCGTCCGATTCATTAGTTTTAATCGATAGAATCTAAATAATTATTTGTATTGAAACCATCTATTCCGGTAATTTCATAGATCAGAACTGGTTTGCTCAATCCCTTAAGCTTCACGTTTAGATGTCCAGCGGTTTGGACGATATTAGAGATTTCTTTGTACGTGGAATCGGAGGCGAATATTTGCCCACCGCTGGCAACCCCTTCTATTCGGGCAGCGAGATTCACGTTTTTACCGATGACGCTGTATTTAACCCTTGCCTCGGAACCAATATTGCCAGCGACAACTTCTCCTGTACTTAGGCCAATCCCCATTGATAATTTGGGCAAACCTCTGCTTTGGATTTCAGCGTTTACATAATCCATTGAATTTTGCATCTCGACCGCGCAGGCCACCGCCCGTGCAGCGTCATCCGGTTTGGCAACAGGGATGCCGAAAACAGCCATCATGGCATCTCCAATAAAATTATCGACGCTACCGCCGTGCTTCATTACACAGTCCGCAATAGTTCCCAAAAAAATATTCAGCGCATCAACAACTTCCTCAGGGGGTAATTCCTCCGTCATCGGCGTAAAGCTTCGCAAATCGGCCATCAGAACGGTCACCATTCGACGATCTCCACCCAATATCAAAGGGCCGTCAGAGCTCAACGCTGCATCTGCGACTTCATTTGTCACGTATTGGCCGAAAACCTTTTTGATAAATTCGTTTCGCAGATAGAGGTCTTCATAAGCCCGGCTTTTTTCGAGGCAGAGCGCAAGTTCTCCGGCGATCTGCAAAAAAAGCTCGATGTGCTGGTCCTCATAGGCGTTCACCTTGAGACTGGAGAAGAAGATGAAGCCAATTACCTTGTCTCTGGCCACAAGTGGGCAGGTCAGGCTGGATTGAATTCCTTCTTTCATGACCAACTCTGTCGACGGTGATTTCGGGTTTTTGCGGAGGTAATCTTCCAGATCGTTAATTATTCGCGGCTTTCTTTGCTCTGCAATCTGTTCGAGACTGCTGTCATTTAGAATAGCGGTATACCCTTTACTAACATACAAGGCTTCATATTTGGCACGCGCCCACGGCCAGCGCACCAAGGTCTGCCCTTTTTCACCTTTTTCAATCAACGCCACACTGATTCGGTCATAGGGGATCAGGACTTCGAAGTGCTTAAACACATGTTCCAGCACATCATCGAAAAACACCCCGGCATTGAAGCGCTCAGTGAGTTCGTTGAGTGCCTCAATTTCGGCGAACTTATGATCAAGCCGGCTACCAAGGGCGACTAGGGCGTCCCCCATATCCTTGGTTGTGACAGGCACTAATTCCGAGAACTCTCTTAAGGCTTCTTGAGGAATGACGTCGATGGCGGCGCGTCGAAACACCTGGGATCTCCGCTCATCAGCTTTGTTTGTTTCATGGGCCTCAAGTTGCTCACGCAAAGCTTTAATGAGCTGATTATTGGAATCCAATCGAGTTTCGAGCGCGGCGACTTCGGTCCGTAAATGGTTTACTATTTTGTCTCGGTCACCCATGCACACCTCTTTAAAGGCAATCGGCACTGGTTTATTCTTAGGGGTCTATTAAGAACGAAGATTTAGTCCTAGCGCATTTGAATTTGTGTATCATTGATTTTAATCAACAGGTGCAAGTGCTTCATCGGTTAAGTATGTTTTCGAAGTGCCCAGTTTGGATTGGAAGCGGATTCTTTTTTGTAAAATCTGGGTAATGTCGGCTTCTGAGGGCAAAGCTGACTTTAATTCGTTATGGCTGAAGCTTATTCTGTGATTTCAAGTCCATAAGCTCAAAGGAGGATCAGAAGCAGCCGCTTGTAGAATATTACTGCGTGACACAAGCCCAATTAATTCATCTTGATCATTAGTGATGGGTACTGCGCTCTGGTGGTAATCTAACATGACTTTTGCTATGCGGCGCACATCCGTTATTGGATCGGCTGCAATTACTGGCGCTGACATGGCGTCCGCCACAGTTTTGCCGCTCTCGTTTTTAATTAGATCTTTGTTGTCGATCATAAACCGTTGCAAGTTGCGTTCCGTGAGCATACCCACGATCCGTTGTGATTTATCCAATACTGGCAATTGGTGGTAGCGCTGATTACGGAAGCGTTCATAAGCGGATACAATACTCAATGACATTTGCATGGTTGCGACTGGAAAGCTCATGATTTGATGCGCGTGAATAATGGCTCCGCGTTCACTGATTTGCAGTTTATCTCGATAAGCCTGAACCGAATATGCCGCCCTAGGTTGACGGGCAAGCGGATGATGGTCAGCTATTTCCTTATCGTCCAGGCGTAATGACGACCTCTGAGTAGCTTGAATTTTTTGTACTTTACGCAAATTTTCAAGCGTGTCTCGAAAGCTGCGACCTGTAATATCGTAGATAGCAAACATAGAATATCGCCTGATTATTTTATTTCGAAGCTGCCAAGTTTCTCATTTTGTATATTGGATCGATATGCATGCGTAAAGGAATATTCCGTATAGCCATAAATGTCCGCTTTGGGTCAGAAGGAGACATTATCCGTAGGAACGAAAAGAGTCCGCTTTAGGGGGCAAAGCGGACATTTTAGTGTACCAAAACCACCTGCATTTCATATCGGAGATCCTCTGTTTCTCTTTCTCCTTTTGGCACTTATTCAGTCACCCCGGACTTGCGGAGTTGCTTCTGAATTCTAGCGTTTGCCAGAATGACGGAGGTAAATAACTCTTATAGGCCTGTTAAGCATTATTGGCTAAGTTGGCGGCTATGGAATCTGTAATTACTCATGATAGCCAATTGGCGGCTTACGCGTGTCATCCTGAGGACAGCAGGGGACGGCTTTATCCTGAACCGGAAAGCGCAACCCGCACCTGTTTTCAGCGCGACCGGGATCGCATTATCCACTCCGCCGCTTTTCGCCGCCTTGAGTATAAAACCCAGGTTTTTGTTAATCATGAGGGCGACCACTATCGCACGCGCTTAACCCACACCTTAGAGGTCGCTCAAATCGCCCGCACTCTGGCACGCTGTTTGGGATTAAACGAAGACCTCGCGGAAGCCCTCGCCCTAGCCCATGATTTAGGCCATCCACCGTTTGGACACGCTGGTGAATACGCCTTGTCGGATTTGATGGAGCCTTATGGCGGCTTTGACCATAACGCCCAATCCCTTTCGGTAATCGTGCGACTGGAGCGCCGCTATCCCAATTTTGACGGGTTGAACCTGACTTGGGAAACCCTGGAGGGTATCGTCAAACATAACGGCCCGCTTGTTGGCAGTGAGAGTGATAAGCCGCTGCCGCGTGAGATTACAGACTACAACGCCAAAAATGATTTAAAGCTTGCGACCTATGCCAGCGGCGAAGCGCAGGTTGCGGCCCTGGCTGACGACATCGCTTATAACAACCACGATATCGATGATGGTTTAAGGGCCGAATTATTTAACATGGAGGATTTATTTGATCTCCCGGGCGTTGGCGAGATTTTTCAAAAAGTGGTTGCTGGTTTTCCAGATATCGGCAAATCGCGGCAGCGTCATGAAGCGGTTCGCGATCTGATCGGGGCGATGGTGACAGATTGTTTGACAGAAACCCAGCAACGGTTAAAAGAAGCCGCACCGTCAAATGTTGTTGACATCCGGGCATTCGGGCGTCCGGTCGTTTCGTTTTCTGCAGCAATGCATGAGATCGATAGAAGTCTCAAAGACTTTCTATTTTCAAATATGTATCGCCACGACCGGGTAAACGAAATGACAAATAAGGCGCGTCTTGTGTTGAGCGATTTGTTTGATCTGTTGCTGGCCGAGCCGGAAAATTTACCAGACGAATGGCAGCATAATATTGATGGTAAAAATAACGAACAGACGGCGCAGGTGGTCGCTGATTATATTGCCGGAATGACTGACCGTTTTGCCTATGACGAACACGCTAAACTGATTGATAAATAGTCGATAAAAAATATGAGTAATGCCTTAAACCATTTTGAATATATGCGGGACTGTGTCGTTGGAATTTTAAGCGATCTTGTGGCGGGTGGCGCCTTGCCGGCAGATACAGTTTTTACGCGCGTTTCAGTGGAGCCAACCCGTGATCCCAAGCATGGTGACGTGGCGACGAACGCGGCAATGGTGCTGGCCAAGTCAGCTGGGTTGAAACCCCATGATCTGGCGGCGCAGATCGTTACCGGCCTCGAAGACGTCGATGCCGTTCAATCAGCCGAAATTGCCGGACCGGGATTTATCAATATCGTGCTCAAGGATGATTTTTGGCATGATCGGCTGGGCGAAGTTCTGGCTGCCGGAACCAATTACGGCACTTCGACGCTCGGTCAGGGCAAAAGCGTTAATATCGAATATGTCTCGGCCAACCCTACCGGCCCAATGCATGTCGGCCATGGCCGGGGCGCAGTGATCGGTGATGTGTTGGCAAATCTGGTGGCCAAAGCCGGCTACGATGTGACCAAAGAATATTACATCAATGATGCCGGTGCTCAGGTTGATGTCTTGGCGCGCTCACTTCATTTACGTTACCGGGAAGCGCTGGGTGAAAATATTGGTGAGATACCGGAAGGTCTTTATCCCGGCGAGTATTTAATTGGCGCCGGTAAAGCTTTGGCCGAGCGCGACGGCGATAAATGGCAAAATATTGATGAAACAGAATGGCTGGAACCGCTCCGCGACTTTGCTATCGATGCGATGATGGAACTCATCAAAGAAGATCTCGCGGCCTTAGGTGTTGAGCACAGCGTGTTTAGCTCGGAACGCAAATTAGTTGGCGGCGGCGGTGTCGATGCGGTGATGAAGACCCTTGAAGACCGGGATTTGATTTATACCGGTGTGCTTGAGCCACCCAAAGGCAAAAAGCCGGATGATTGGGAAGCACGCCCACAGACGCTTTTCCGGGCAACGCAGTTCGGCGATGATGTCGACCGCCCGGTCAAGAAATCCGACGGTTCCTGGACTTACTTTGCCACTGATATGGCTTATCATTTGGATAAATTTAATCGCGGCTTTGCCGACATGATTGATGTCTGGGGCGCCGACCACGGCGGCTACGTCAAGCGCATGCAAGCTGGCGTCAGAGCACTGACCGAAGAGGGCGGCACGCTCGATGTTAAACTCTGCCAGATGGTCAATTTGCTGGATAAAGGCGAGCCGGTTAAAATGTCCAAGCGCGCTGGAACTTTTGTGACGCTCCGCGAAGTCATTGATGAAGTCAGCAAAGATGTCGTCCGTTTTATCATGCTGACCCGTAAAAACGATGCCCAGCTGGATTTTGATCTGACAAAAGTTATGGAACAAAGCCGCGACAATCCGGTATTCTATGTGCAATATTCTCATGCGCGGTGCTGTTCCGTTTTGCGCCACGCTACGGAAATGTTCGAAGCCAGTGAAATTACAGTGGAAGCAATGCAGAAAGCAGATTTCAAACGCTTGACCGATTCAGCAGAGCTTGCTTTGATCAAGATAATGGCAGCCTGGCCCGAGACCGTGGAAAGCGCGGCCGAGGCTCACGAACCACATAGGATAGCGTATTATCTCCATGATTTATCTGCCGCCTTTCACGCGCTTTGGACCAAAGGAAGTAAAGAAGATACATCGCTGCGGTTTTTATCAGAGGAGGACCGGCCGTTGACCGTCGCGCGTTTGGCAATGGTGAAAGCACTGGCGACGGTGATTGCGTCCGGTCTTGAAGTAATGGGCGTTGAACCGGTTGAGGAGATGCGGTAATGGCTCCAAGTGACACGCCGATCAATGATGACGAAGACTTAAATGCCGGGAATGCCTCGGTTGATCAGCCGAGCGTGGATGAAAATGGACATCAGGTAACGCTCGAGGAAATACCTGAGCTTGATCGTGAAGATTTGCGGGCGGATACGCTTGAGTTTGAACAGATTAACCGGCGCGCCAAACCTAAGGGCCGTGGCTCAAAGTTGCTTATTATTTTACTCATCATAGGTGGTGGTGGTTATGCCGCATGGTCGCAATGGGGCGACGAATTATTGGGCCGTAATGTCGATGAGCTGCCGGTCGTTCATGCCCCGGAAGCGCCTTTAAAAGTGCGTCCTGAGGCACCGGGTGGGATCGATATCCCGAACCGTGATAAATTGGTTTATGACCGTCTTGAGAAAAAACCGCCAGAGGAAAAAACCGAAAATCTTTTACCGCGTCCGGAAGTACCGCTGACGCCACCGGCACCAAAACCGCAAGATAAGGCAGAGGTGACGCCGCAACCGGAACCTAAAGAAGAGATAGAACCGGAAGAGCCAAAATCTGCCGGTTCACCGCCGACCACCGAAGAGGTTAAAGCGGTCAAAAAACCTGAGCCCGCACCAGAGCCGCCCAAAATTGAAAAACCGGTGGTTAAAGTTGAGCCGAAACCCGCCGAGCCGGTTAAAGCTGCGCCGGTAAAATTAGTGACTCCAGTGACCAAGCCGATCACCAAACAATCTTATCAAATTCAGCTGGCTGCGGTCCGAAACGCTGACGCAGCAAAGCGGGAATGGGCTCGCTTGCAGAAAAAGTATGATAGCGTTCTGGGCCCCTTGAGCCTCAATGTGGAGCGTGCCGATCTTGGCAAAAAAGGCATTTTTTATCGCCTCCGTGCCGGCCCGGTTACGGACCTTGCCGCCGCCAAATCGCTCTGCCAGTCGCTGGCTAAATTAAAAGTTGGCTGTCTCGTCATTCGACCGGGTAGATAAAATGACCCAGACTCGCGCTGTAATATTTGGCTGTGGCGGCCTCGAACTCACTCCCCAAGAAGCAGAATTTTTTGCTGAAACCAATCCCGTTGGGTTCATCCTGTTTGCCCGGAATTGCGAAACACCTGATCAGGTTCGTCATCTCACCAGCCAACTTCGCGATTGCGTCAAAAGTACCAACGCGCCGATCCTGATCGATCAGGAAGGCGGTCGCGTTGCCCGTCTCCGACCACCGCATTGGCGAAATGCTCCGGCGGCACAAGTGTTTGCTGAAATGGCGTCGCGCAATATGGAACAAGCGCTTGAGGCATTGACCTTAAATGTTCGGTTAATCGGCCAGGAATTACGCGAACTTGGTATCAATGTCGATTGTCTGCCGGTGCTTGATATTCCGCAGTCAGATGCTGACCTCGTCATCGGAGATCGCGCTTACGGTACAGAGCCGGGGCAAGTGGCGGCCTTGGGTCGGGCGGCGTGCGACGCGCTTCTCAAGGAAGGGGTGCTGCCGGTGATCAAGCATATACCGGGGCATGGTCGCGCCACGGTTGATAGCCACGAAGCCTTGCCGCGGGTCGACGCTGAATGGTCGAAATTATCAGCAACAGATTTTGCGTCGTTCAAAGCACTCGCCGACATGCCGTTCGCCATGACGGCCCATGTTATCTATCAAGCGATTGACGCCGACCGGCCGGCAACGACATCGCCGCGTGTGGTGCAGGAGATTATTCGGGGTGAGATCGGCTTTGATGGTCTTTTGATGCCGGATGATTTATCAATGCAGGCGTTGGCCGGAAGTTTTGCCGAACGGACAGTCGCCGCTCTCGATGCGGGCTGTGATTTTGTCCTGCATTGCAGTGGCGATATGACGGAAATGCAGGAAATCACCGGTGCGGCTTCGGCACTGTCTACGGCGGCGCAGGAAAAAATGCAAAACACGTTGTCTCTCATTGAACACTACGAAACCGTGGATAAAGTTTCAGCACTCCAACGACTGGACGAACTACTGCCAAAATAATTGGATCACTAATGGACGAACAATCCCTCATTTTTAGAATTTCCACCTGGGTCTTGCCGATTGTCCTGGCTGTCACCCTGCATGAAGCGTCGCATGGTTGGGTCGCCTGGAAGTTGGGTGATGATACCGCCTACCTTCAAGGGCGCGTTACCTTCAATCCGCTCAAGCATATCGATCCGTTTGGCACGATTTTGCTGCCGGCGCTGTTATTATTTGCCACTGGCGGGAAGTTGTCGTTTGGCTATGCGAAACCGGTGCCGGTGAATTTTTGGGCGCTTTATAAGCCCCGCCGCGACATGGTGCTGGTAGCGCTGGCAGGCCCGGGGTCCAACTTGATTCTCGCAATTGTCTCGGCGGCGTTGTTTCACCTTATTGACTGGGTGCCGCGGGATGTTCAGCCGTGGCTGGCGGCAAATCTGACGATGTCAATTCTGTTCAACCTAATCCTTTGTATTTTCAACATGATTCCGATTCCACCACTTGACGGTGGACGGGTGGCGGTAGGTATTTTGCCGTCCAGTTTAGGTCAGCGATTAGCGCGGTTGGAACGCGCGGGCTTTGCCATTATTCTAGGGGCGTTATTTTTGCTGCCCTGGTTGGGGAATTACGTCGGGCTTGATCTTAATATATTTATGTGGATCGTCGGCATCCCAGCTTTTGAATTGGCGGGATTTATTATTAATATGGTGGGCTTTAATTAAAGCATGAGCGAAGACATCAACGATAGCGTCGATGATTTTGAAGACGAGGAACGCGTTATTGCGGCGCCCGGCACTGAGCTTGTATTGGATGTCGGTGGCTTTGAAGGGCCCATTGATGTTCTGCTGACTTTGGCGCGCGATCAAAAGGTCGACCTGACGCAAATCTCCATTCTTGAATTGGCTGATCAGTACTTGTACTGGGTCGCCGAGATTCGCCGGACCAATCTCGAATTGGCCGCCGATTATTTAGTGATGGCGGCGTGGCTGGCTTATTTGAAATCAAGATTGTTGATTCCCGATATGTCGACCGAGGATGAGCCGAGCGGTGAGGAGATGGCGGCTGCACTCCAGTTCCAACTGCGCCGCCTTGAAGGGATGCAAGATGCCGGGGCGCGATTAATGGCCCGTCAGCAACTGGGTAAAGACTTTTTCAAACGGGCCGATCCGGAAAAGTTTGGTTATAATTCGACCTCGATATTTGAAGTGACGATGTTTGAACTGTTGAGCGCTTATGGCGAGCATACCCATCGTTCCAATGTAAAAACTCTGCATATCCAGGGCTCCGATCTGTTTTCGCCGGATGATGCTGTTAAACGTATAATGGGCATGATCGGCAAATTTCCGGATTGGGCGGCACTGGATCAGTTCCTGCCGATCGAGCTGCGCGGCGATATTATCTCCCGCTCAGCGCTGGCATCGACTTTTGCCGCGGCTCTGCAAATGACCAAAGAAGGCAAAATGCAAATGCGCCAGGGTGGCTCCTTCGAGCCAATTTTCGTTAGGGACGCCGAGCGCGCGCCGGAAAACATTGAAGATATTAATGAAGAAAATAGAGACCGATAGAATATGAGTAATGTGGACGGACATCATCTGAAATTGCTGGAGGCGTTTTTATTTGCGTCGGCAGAACCAGTGCCTTTGAAAGTGCTGGAAGAACGGCTGCCGGACGGTGCCGAGATTGAGGCCTTGCTTGAAGAGCTTAAAAATCAATACGAAGACCGCGGCGTCAATCTCGTTCATATTGGTAAAGGCTGGGCATTTCGGACCGACCCGGACCTGGCTCAGGCGCTGCTGGTGGATCGGACAATCACCCGTAAGCTATCGCGGGCGGCGGTCGAAACTTTGTCGATCATTGCCTATCATCAGCCTGTTACCCGGGCTGAGATAGAGGAAATTCGGGGTGTGGGTTTAAGCAAAGGCACGATGGATGTCTTGTTCGAGGCCGGCTGGATCAGGCCGCGGGGCCGCCGCCGGACGCCCGGTAAGCCCGTTACCTGGGGCACGACCGAGGGTTTCCTCGATCACTTTGCGATGGAAAGCCTGGAGGACCTGCCGGGGATGGAAGAGCTCAAAGCCGCCGGACTTATCGATAAACGCCCGGCCATCCAGACACTTGGCACCCGGGCCGATATGGCACCCGCAGCCGATCCCGATGAACTGGAAGAAGTGCCCGAGCAGGAAGTCATGAACGAAGACCCGCTTGATCCGGATGATGGGGAAGACCTCGCATCGCTTGAAGCCGAGTAGGGCAACATCATGCGCTACGATGTCTTTGTCACAGTGTGGGGACAGGACTTCGTCGAAAAGTTCGTTGAATTTTCGCTAGGCTCTCAACTGGCTGCGGGCAATATTCCGGCTCTCGCCGAACAAGCCGACATTCACTACCACATCTATACGGATCGGGAGTCGCGCGATTTTTTTGAGCCCGCTTTGGACGCCCTCAGCAAGTTTGCCGAGCCGCATTTCTATTTTTATGATGAAATTCCCTATGGCGGCGGGCGCTTGGATCAGGCCATCGCTAATTCCGAGCCATCAACAATCAAGCACAATGTGCAACGCATCACCGCCCAGCACATGCTGTCGCGCCTTGAAGATGCGACGGCGATTTTGCTGGATTCAGATTTTATTATTGCCGATGGCTCATTGGCGCGGCTGCATGAATTACGGCTACAGGGAAAGCGCGCCGTATCAACGATGCTTATGCGTCTCGATCAGGATAGTGCAGCGCCGATTTTACGCCAGAATTTATCCGCCCATTTGTCGCCGCGCGCCTTGGTGCGTCTCTGCCTTGATCACATGCATCCGATTTTTGCCGGCTATTTTGTTGATGCCGCACAGCCGACATCCTATCCGTCGCAGTTGAACTGGCGGGTCGGCCAAAAAGATAACGTGAGTGGCGTTGTCACCCATTGTCTGTTTCCCCATCCGCTCATGGTGATGCCGGACCCGTTGGGTGGCGAGAGCGCCAGCAAGTATTTTTCAACGATGGATTATGACTATGCTCTGCGCGCCGTCGCCGATGATGATGCCATTTATCTGTCGCCAAGCTCGGACGAAATTCTAATTTGCAAACTGTCCCCGGCGGCCTATTTGGCTGACAATGAGATTGGTGATTCGCCATCCATCGACCGCATGGCGCATTTCATTTTAAACAATAGCAATATTCGCCATCGCCTGTTTATGGATCAAGCCATTCACTTTATTGCCGATGACGAGGGTGATTGGGAGGGTTTAAGTGGTGAGGCTGATCGTTTTATCGAGGCTGCCTATAAAGCTCTTGAGCTGATGGTCGCCCAACTTTCAACCGGTGATGCGACAACGTTGCTGCATTTAAAATCTTTCCTCGGGCCAATCGAGGATTTTCTCTCACCCCAGGTGCAGTCCCGGATGCAGGGCTGGCTGTCGGATTAGGGTTGCTGAAACTTGCGATTTGAGAGTTGGTTCAGAGGGGGTACGGAAAACAGTTGGTTTCGGTATGTCGATAAGCTAGTTACAGGGGCGGCTTATTTAATCGGTACACTTGGCCTCATTATGTCCACAAAGCAATTTTTCCATTTCAATATCCCAACTTTCTAACTCATCGAAATATGTTTGAGGTAACAACACAATAACGTTGGGAATTTCTTTGGAAGAGCGTTTTTTGTCGAATTGGTCAGAGGTGTATATTAAAGCGTTACGGAGGGAATCATGAGAAGCTTTGTGTCCTTCAATATGGGCCGCAACATCATCATTCCATTCGAGTTTTTTAATTTCACTTTCTTCCATGTCGAAATGCTTGAGTATGCATTCTTCAAACGAGCGAAAGCATTCCAATAAGACTGCATAATCTTCATTCTCCTCAGCAGATTTATACAATTTTTCAAGTAAGGAGCGTATCAGATTGTGATCTTCATCAAATTGCGTCTTCAGTGGATACGTAGGTCTATCTTCAGCATCAATTTGACCAACAACCATAAACCAAGCCCTCCATCTAAGAGCAGTCTTCAATATGCATTATATTAGAGAAACTTACAGCTTAGGTAAATGATTGAGATCAATTCAAAGTATTCGAACTTCAGGTTTGTTGCTTGTACCGAAACCACTGGTTTTCCGTATAGTCCCTAAACTCGGTGGACTCTGTCATTTGAATTCTTCGTGTGATTCGCGATCTTAGTGGTTGTCCAAGTAAGCTCCATTCAGGTGACTAAAACAGGTCTGGCAATTTGGTATCGGCAGGTAGTCCCAGCCATTCCAAGGCCTCGCTCTTATTTAGAAATGGTTGACGTTCAACAACATCGGAAAAAAACAAGCTGGTGGCTTGGCGGCTGATGCCATAATTGGTGGCGTCTTGTTGGAGAAAGGCCACTTTGCAGGAGCCCATATTTTTATGAGTTAAGGACCACGCTTTCTTTTGGCCTGATAAGGTCACAAAATTTGCTTTACCATAGTCAACCTGCCGCGAATCGACTAAAAAATTCATCCCAGTGGCAAATTCCGGGTCGCCTAGTATTTCTTTGAATGTTGAGAGC
The DNA here is from genome assembly GCA_913020445.1 of uncultured Rhodospirillaceae bacterium. GTDB lineage: Bacteria > Pseudomonadota > Alphaproteobacteria > Rhodospirillales > UBA2165 > TMED23. Next base: position 67,701 of record CAJWAR010000015.1, on the reverse strand, counting down.
ATCGTGCCAGGGTCGAATTTTCCAATGCGTTCAATAAAGACAATATTCACGTCTGGGAGGATTTGATATTTGGATTGGATTGTCATAAATGAGCCTGAAGGTACCTTCGTATTCAAATGTCAAAAATCTTATTGGGCATAAACTCTAAACCAGTTCAACTAATATGTTAATATCCAGATTATAAGGTGGGGTTTGGGTTAATTGTCGCTTGTCACAAGATATTGTTTTGTCAATTTTAACAATTTATCGTACCAAATTTTGAGCACTGGAAATACTCATGAATATGCAAGAAACCATTGAACGAAAATTAATTGATGCGATCCCCGTATTGGGATTGGAAGTCATCAATGAAAGCTACATGCATAATGTGCCGCCGGGCTCGGAATCTCATTTCAAAGTGGTCATCATTTCAGATGAGTTTGAAGGCGAGCGTCTGGTCAAGCGTCATCAGCGGGTGAACGAAGTATTGGCTGAGGAATTGGCCGGTTCAGTGCACGCTTTGGCGATCCAAACTTTAACGTCTGAAGAGTGGACGGAGAAGGGCCGGGAAGTTATGCCATCGCCCGAATGCCTCGGTGGCGGGAAGGGTTAGATTTAGCCGGCTACCGGACGCAAGAACGAACGCGCGACGCGGTCACCTTTGATTATGCAACTGGCGTTGTAATAGGTCAGCTTATCATTCCCATCTTTTTTCTTAATTGCTGACGTCAGGGATAAAGTCACCGTGGCGCTGAGTCCTTGCTTGACGACTTTTTTCTTGGTTACGCTGATAGATGCTTTCTTCTGGATTTTTTTAGTTACCGATTCAAGGCACATTTCCGCAAAGTCCGGATCGGAGCAGGAGCTGAGCGCCAAGGTAAATATCGCGGCGGGGATTACCATCATTCCGGATTTCATTTTTTAATCCTATTTATTCTGGAACTAGAGCCATTACACCATGTATAGCCAGGACGAGTAAAGAAAAGGAGTTTTATTACTACAGTGCTTTTCTGTCATCATCTTGCTCTATGCCTTCGAGTCTGCCATTATCCGCTCCTTCGAATTTATGAAGAGTAGGAGTTTATAGAATGGGGATTGGAGTATGGCAGGTTGTCCTCGTCCTGGTGATTGTTTTGATCATTTTTGGCGCCGGTAAATTGCCCAAAGTTATGGGTGATGTCGCCAAAGGCGTTAAGAATTTCAAATCTGGGATGGCCGAAGAAGTAACTGATTCTAATAAGGAATCTGCGCCTGCGGAAAACAGCACAGCGCAAGTTTCAGAATCAGCTGAAAATAAAGAAGATTCAGCGAAAAGCTGATCTTTATCGTTCAATAGGCCGCATGTTCGGTCAGATAAACGAACTTTCACATCACGTATGGTAGCTTAAATGTTTGATATCGGTTGGACCGAAATCACCATCATACTAATCGTGGCGATTATCGTCATTGGCCCTAAGGACCTTCCGCGGGTTCTCAGAACGGTCGGCCAATGGGTTGGTAAAGCCAAGGCGATGACGCGTGAGTTCCGCGGCCATGTCGACGATATGATCCGGGACACCGAGCTCGATGAGGTTAAAAAGCAAATCGAGTCCGCCGGCTCGTTCGATGCCAATGACGCCCTTGAAAAAGCCATCGACGGCGACGGCGAGATTAAAAACGCTTTTGATTTTAGCGGCGACGAGTTTGCCAATCCCACCGATCTGGACGATCCATCCTATGACGACGACGAAGATGATGATCCCGACGGCACGGCGGTGTTGGATCAAGATGAACCGGCTCAATTGCCTGATGACATGCCTGAAGGGATGCCGGAGATAGAACGGGAAGAAGAACCGGCGGCGGTTGAAGTGGCGAATAAGGAAGACAAAGCGTGAGCGATCCGGTCGAAGATAATACCTCGCCACTGATGGATCATATCATTGAGCTCCGCAATCGCCTGATGTATTCGGTGATCGCGATATTTGTCGTGTTTGTCGCCGCGTATTCGTTTGCTGAAAATATCTACGCCTTTTTGGTTCAGCCGCTGGCCGATATCATGACTGAAACCGGGCAAAACCGGCGGTTGATCTTTACTGCGCTGCATGAAGCCTTTTTCACCTATATTAAAGTATCGTTCTGGGCGGCGATGTTTGTCTCCTTCCCTTTTATCGCCATGCAGTTCTGGAAGTTTGTCGCGCCCGGTCTCTATAAAAATGAGAAAATGGCGTTGGCGCCCTATCTTGCGCTCTCACCGATCCTGTTCTTCGCCGGTGGCGCTTTGGTCTATTATTTTATTTTCCCCTTGGCCTGGAAGTTTTTCCTGAGCTTTGAAACGGCTGGTCTGGCGGGTGGATTGCCGATCCAATTGGAAGCCAAGGTCAACGAATATCTCTCACTTGTCATGCGGCTGATTTTCGCCTTTGGCATTAGTTTTCAATTACCGATCATTTTGACTTTATTGGCTCGAGCCGGCATCGCGACCTCGGTGGGGCTGGCAGCGAAACGTAAATACGCGCTGGTGATGGTGTTTATCGCTGCTGCTGTTTTGACGCCGCCGGATATCATCAGCCAGGTCGGCCTCGCCATTCCGATCATTATACTCTACGAGATTTCGATCATCGCCGTCCGCGCCGTTGAAAAGAAAAAAGCCGAAGCCGAAGCGGATGACGAGGAAGAAGAAATCATCGAAGAAACTGATTTTAATACGACGTAGATTTTAAGCTGGATGCGCGGGTCAAGCCCGCGCATGACGAGGAGTAGAGATATCTCCAAAATAAACCCGTCATAGCCGGGCTTGACCCGGCTATCCATCGAACTCTTGTTCTCCTGATCCGTGCGCCCTATAAGTTTCTCACAAATAAAATTGGAAATTTTAAATGTTCGATATTAAAGCCATTCGTGAAGATGCCGACGCCTTCGATGCGGGGATCGCCCGGCGCAGCTTGGGGCCCATGGCGGTAGAACTTATCGAGATCGACAAGCGGCGGCGCCAGGCGCAAACGACTGCGCAGGAGCTGCAAACCCGGCGCAACGAATTATCGAAAATCATTGGCCAGAAAAAGGGCAACGGCGAAGACGCTGACGCTGAGATGAAAGAAGTGTCGGACTCCAAAGAGGCGCAGGCTGAAGCGGAAGCTGCGGCGAAAGCTGCGGGTGACGAGTTAGATGAGATTTTGAGTGAAATCCCCAATATTCCGGCGGACGATGTCCCCGAAGGTGCCGATGAAGACGACAATCTCGAAATCCGCACTTGGGGTGAGCCGACAGAACTCGGTTTTGAGGCGAAAGAGCATTTCGATCTCGGTGAGGCCCTCGGCCAGATGGATTTCGAAACCGCTGCCAAAATGTCGGGCGCGCGTTTTGTCATATTGTCGGGAGCATTGGCCAGGATGGAGCGGGCACTTTCAGCCTTCATGCTCGATCTGCACACAACTGAGAACGGCTACACGGAAGTAAATCCACCGGCATTGGTGCGGGATAACGCGCTCTACGGCACTGGCCAACTGCCGAAATTCGAAGAAGATTTGTTCAAGATGGACGAGGGGTTTTACTTGATCCCGACCGCCGAAGTGCCGCTGACCAATATTGTTGCCGACGCGCTGCTCGACGAGGATTATCTGCCTAAGCGCTATACCGCCATGACTTGGTGCTTCCGTTCAGAAGCAGGCTCGGCCGGCAAAGACACCCGTGGTATGATCCGCCAGCACCAGTTTACCAAGGTTGAAATGGTAGCGATCACCAAACCCGAAGACTCAGAAGAAGAGCACGAGCGCATGACCGCGTGTGCCGAAGAAGTGCTTAAGCGGCTGGAATTGCCGTATCGGGTGGTGACGCTGTGCACCGGTGATCTTGGCTTTTCTGCCCACAAAACCTATGACATTGAAGTGTGGCTGGCAGGGCAAAAGCGCTACCGGGAAATCTCCAGTGTTTCCAATTGCGGCGACTTTCAAGCGCGCCGCATGAAAGCACGCTACCGTCCGAACGAAGGCAAAGGCACCATCCATGTTCATACATTGAATGGTTCGGGTCTCGCCGTCGGCCGTACCCTGATCGCCATTATGGAGAACTACCAGCAGGAAGACGGCTCTATCACTGTGCCGGAAGCCTTGCGGCCTTATATGGGCGGGCTTGAAGTCATAACGGCAAACTGATGTTTGACGCACCGCTCAAACTCAAAAAATCACGTATCTTGATATCCAATGACGACGGCATTAATGCGCCCGGACTTAAAAAGCTTGAGGCAATTGCTAAAAAACTTAGCAACGAAGTCTGGGTGGTGGCGCCCGAAGTAGAGCAAAGCGCCACCGGGCACTCGCTAACGCTCCGCTCACCGCTCAGGATTAAGGCCGCTGGTAAAAACCGCTACAGCGTCAACGGCACGCCGACCGACTGTGTGATGATGGCGATGAACAATTTGATGCGCGATTGCCGCCCTGATCTGGTACTGGCAGGTATTAACCGGGGCTCTAATGTCGGCGAAGATATGACCTATTCCGGCACCATTGCGGTGGCGATGGAAGCGACGTTGTTTGGTATTCCGGCGATTGCCCTTAGCCAGGATATTGACGAAGACCATGTAAAAACCAAGGTAGACTGGTCCGCCGGCGAGGCATATGCGGCAAAAGTCATCAAAAAAGTCACTTCTGTCGCCTGGCCACGCGATGTTTTAATAAATGTTAACTTTCCCCGTGTACCCAAGACTAAGGTAACTGGCATCGAAATCACCCGGGAGGGGCGCCGCAAGATTGGCGATGAGATTATCGAGAGCAGTGATCCGAGAGGTGAGCCGTATTTTTGGATCGGCGCACAGCAAAATTCTGCCCGCTATCCGGCTGGCACGGATTTGGCGGCGATCCAGAATGGCGCAGTTTCGGTGACCCCGCTTTCGCTCGATCTGACCCACCGGGCAACGATGCGCACATTGAAGGAGGCTTTTAAGAAGTAAGAGCCTGACGAGGGGAAGAAGTTGTGAATTACGATATTAGTCAAAAAATAAGTGTGGCTGAGAAGCTGAAAATGGAGCTGGTGCTGGCGCTCCGGCGGGCCGGCATCACTGATCCGGATGTGGTCGCGACAATGGAAGGCGTGCCCCGGGAAGCGTTCGTTCCGGAAGCCTTTCAACATAAGTCTTACGAAGACATCACCCTGCCAATTGGCCACCATCAGACGCTTAGCCAGCCGGCCGTCGTCGGCCTGATGACCGAAGCGCTCGAACTGGATGACCGCAAAAAAGTGCTCGAAGTCGGCACCGGGTCCGGCTATCAGACAGCGATTTTGTCGCCATTATGTCGCCGTGTTTACTCGATAGAACGTCATGCACCGTTGTTGGCAGAAGCGGAAAAAAGGTTCGAGCAACTCCGTATTCGCAATGTCACCACCAAAGTCGGCGATGGCACGCTGGGCTGGGATGCCCAGGCGCCCTTTGAGCGCATTATTGTGACGGCAGCGGCAGCGGATGTGCCGCCGATTTTAGCCGATCAGCTTTCTCTTGGTGGTATTATGATCGTGCCAATTGGCTTAACCGACGACTTCCAAACCATATTGAAAGTTGTCAAAACTGATCACGGTCTTGAAACCGATGAGTTGCGGGATGTTCGTTTTGTGCCGTTAATTCCGGAAGAAGCGACCGGTACATAAAACTTTGATAACATAGATGCGTCTATGGAAAAGAACTTTAAGAAATTAATTATTTTCGGCGTCGTCCTAATTTTATCGGGCTGCGGCAATCTGCAATGGCCGCCGCCGAGCCAGTCCGGCAATCAGCGCATTGCGCCAACCACGTCCCGTCCGCCTACCCTTGTATCTCAACGCGCTGACATTCCGGCCAGCGGTGTTATCCGGGTGAGGACTGGTGATACGCTGTTTATTATATCCCGGCGTTATGGCGTTTCGGCGCGGGCGATTATCGAAGCCAACGATCTCACACCGCCTTATCGTTTGCAGCAGGGGGAATCGCTCATCCTGCCGCGCCCACGGATCCATCGCATTGTGCGCGGTGATTCGCTCTATAAGATATCCCGGCGCTACGGCGTTGATGCCTACGAATTAGCGCGGCTGAACTATCTCCGCCCGCCATATCGGATTTATGTCGGCCAACAACTGGTGCTGCCGTCTTCCGGCGCATCGGACATGCCGGAAGAAACTGTGGTGGCCAAGCGAGAGCCGGTAAAATCGGACAATCTGCCATCGGTTAAACAAAGTGCTGCGCCGGTACCGGATATTCCAACACCGTCACGGAAACCTGCGAAACCTGCCGTCAAAGCGCCGCGCCAGCAGCCTAAGGCAACCACGACAGCGCGAAAAACCATACCGGTGCCGCGGGTTAAAACATCCGGCCGGTTTAATTGGCCGGTGCGCGGCCGGTTGTTGTCGATATACGGCTCAAAAGGTGAAGGGCTGCACAATGACGGCATCAACATTGCTGCGCCTCATGGCGCTTCGGTGCGCGCTGCCGGTAGCGGTGTCGTTGCCTATGCCGGAAATGAGCTTCGTGGTTTTGGCAATTTACTGTTGATTAAACACGCCGGTGGCTGGGTGACGGCTTATGCCCATAATGATAAGCTTTTGGTAAGACGCGGTGACAAAGTCGGTAAAGGCCAGGTGGTGGCTAAAGTCGGCGCGTCGGGCAACGTCGCCTCACCGCAATTGCATTTTGAAATCCGCAAAGGCAAGCGCGCCATCAATCCGCTCCGGCACCTAAAACGTCTGCGCGCAAATGTAATAAATTAATCTATGTGCTTGCCGAGGCGGCCGGCGAGATCCTGGATGAACTGCCAGGCAACCCGGCCAGAGCGCGAGCCCCGGGTCATCGACCACTCCAGGGCTTCAGCGTGGAGCTGCTTCTGATCCATTTCCAGGCCGTAACGCTTGGCATAGCCGTCAATGATCTCAAAGAAGGTATCTTGTTTGACCGGATGGAAACCGAGCCAGAGACCAAAACGATCCGACAGCGAGACTTTTTCTTCGACGGCTTCAGCTGTGTGGATGGCGGTCGAGCGCTCGTTCTCAATCATATCCCGTGGCATCAAATGGCGGCGGTTTGAGGTTGCATAGAAAATGATGTTTTCCGGGCGGCCTTCGATGCCGCCTTCCAGTACAGCCTTCAAAGACTTAAACGTCGCGTCTTCCATCTCGAACGATAGATCATCGCAGAACAGCAGGCAGCGCCGGTCCGTTTGCGCCAACACATGCAACAAGCGGGGCAGGGTCGGAATATCCTCCCGGTGAATCTCAACCAGCGCCAAGGTATTTTTATTGTTTTCATTGATCTTGGCATGAATGGCTTTGACCAGCGAGCTTTTGCCGGTCCCGCGCGCGCCCCATAACAATGCATTATTGGCAGGAAAGCCATTGGCAAAGCGTTCCGTATTGTCGCGTAAAATACCGATCTGTTGATCGATCCCTTGCAGGAGATCAAGCTCAATACGATTAACTTTATGGATCGGCTCAAGAATTTCCGGATTTGAATGCCACACGAACGCATCCGCAACGGACAAATCATGGGCTTTACCGGCTGGCGGCGCCAAGCGGTCCAGCGCATCAGCTATGCGCACTAAAACAGGCTCAAGCTCGTGTTTCGGCATTTAAAAATTCTCCAAATTCGCCTTATTCTTTAGGCGGCGGGACCCTACCATACGTATGCAATTGGTCAATAATGACGAACCTATATTAACTATTGAAAATGTTCATTTAAACAGGGAGTATGTTCGTAACCAAAACGAATATTGGTAAATAACAGATATATAGCAGACATTGAGTATCGAAAGCTTTATTGCTCTGCAGGTGGGAGAGGGCATTATCGCAATTGACCAAGCTGATTGTTAAATTTAGCCGATATCTCTCGGATTTGACGGCAATCGGCCTTACCGCCTTGGCAATTTATGTTGCCGGATTTGGCGTTTTCGATGAAGTTTGGGTGCGTTCCGGTACAGTCGGTCTGGCGTTACTCATCTCATTGTTTTCTTTTTCCAGCCAAAATTTGGATATTAAAGAAGGAACAGTCGGCTTGAAGGCCATTCTGTTAAACCTTGTGCTTCTCGTCGTGTTAGCCGTGGTCTTTTATTATTGGATCACGCTGATGCTAGAGCAGGAAGAGGCGTTCAACGACTTTCAAGACAGTGATTTTGTTTTAGGCTTCATCGGTATTGGGATCATTTTTTTCCTGACATTCAGACACTACGGCATGCCGTTGCTGGTCGTTTGCCTGCTTTCATTCTTTTACATCACTTTTGGCTATGTGTTGCCTGATGCTGTCGCCATCCCGGATTTGGGCTGGACGCGGGTAGCGGAAAATATTTGGTACAGCTTTGATGGCGTCTTTGGCCGGCCGACCGCCGTGGTCGGTCAAATCGTGCTGGTGTATATTGTTTTTGGCGCCGTGCTGGAAACCAGTGGCGCCGGTGCGACCCTGTTAAAATTTGCCTTTGCTGCGACCAACAGATTGCGCGGCGGCCCGGCACATGCTGCAATTGTCGGCAGTGCGATGTTTGGCACCATGAACGGTGCGGCGGTGGCCAATGTCGTTTCCACCGGTGTTTTTACCATACCAATGATCAAGCGCACTGGCTTCCAACCCAAATTTGCCGGCGCCGTTGAGGCGGCCGCTTCGACGGGCGGCCAGATAATGCCGCCGATCATGGGCGCCGTTGCCTTTTTGATGTCGGATATCACCGGCATTCCCTATGTCGACATCATTGTTGCGGCGGCTATACCGGCCATTCTTTATTACCTTAGCCTGTTTTCGGTTGTCTGGCTGGAAGCTCGACGCCTCGGTATCAAATCTATACCCGTGGAAGAGCGGGAACGGTTAAATTCTCAAGATTGGGTGCGTTCAATTGCCTTTGTTGTACCGCTGGGAATTATCGTTGCCATCCTGCTGACCGGGCGCACCGCTCAAAATGCTGGATTCTTCGGCCTGACATCGGCTTTTGTGTTGTCGTTGTTGCTGTATCCGGAATATCGCTCATTTAAAAAAATTATCGGTAGTCTGACCCGGGCCGGCAAAACCTGCGCGTCCATCATGATCGTGGTAGCGGCAATTGGATTTGTCGTCGGCGCCGTCAATATGTCAGGTCTCGGTATTAAATTTGCAGCTGCGATATTATCTGTGGCGGGAGAAAGTCTCTTCCTTTCGCTTGTTTTAGTGATGATTGGTTGTTTGGTCTTGGGCATGGGTGTGCCCACGGGAGCCGCCTATTTAATCATCGTACTTATAATCGGACCGGCGCTTAATAAACTGGGTTTGTCGCAATTGTTGATACATTTATTCGTCATCTATTATGGAGTGTTATCGGCAATAACGCCGCCCGTGGCGATCGCCGCATTTGCGGCGGCCCCGATAGCAGGATCGAAACCGATAGAAACTGGTTTTGTCTCCGTCCGGTTGGCGGCTGCCGGGTTTCTTATCCCATTTATTATCGTCTACCATCCAAGTATCGTGCTACTCGAAGGATTTGATGTTGTCAGTTTAACCTGGGCTTTGGCGGCATTTGGGTTCTCGACAGCCGGTGTGGCCACGGCGTTGGGAGCATATTCGTTTGACCAGATCGGTATCGTTCAACGGGTTGTCAGATTTACCGGCGGCATTGCGGTTTTAGTGCCGGATTTCTGGATTGCCGCCGCCGGTGCAGCTGTTGTGATAGCGGCATTTTCCTTAGAGCGGGTAATGACACCTTCACATATCGATCAAAATGTTGAATTATCTTAAATGAGGTCAGTAAATGAAAGGGAGAGCAATGTTAAATTTTAAACAAGTAACGATGGCTGCTGCTGTTGGTGCTATCGCGCTAACAATGACTGCTATGCCGGCAACGGCAAAAGAAAGGCTAAAAATGTCAACAATTGCGCCGGGTACGTCGATGTATTTGGTGATGACGACAATGGCTAATCTGATTAACCAAAACCAAAACGACATTGAAATTTCAGTTGATGCAACGGGTGCGGCAACCAAACATATGGTCGATGTCGGGCGAGGTAAAATTGATATGTCGATGACGTCGCCGACGGTTCACATGTTGATGAGCCGAGGCATTGCGATGTACAAAAAACTCAAAGAAGCCCCAAAATTAGCGAAGAATTTGCGCATCCTGTTTTGGTTCCCGCTTGGACCGTATCACTACGTCACTTATGCCAATTCCGGCATTAAAACCTTGAAAGATATCAAAGGTAAAAAAGTATTTTTGGGCCCTCCCGGTGGTGGGCAGTGGGCCACGGCCAGGACCTTTCTTCAGGGTGTAACCGGCTACAAAGTTAAATCCGACTATAAAAATGTTAAAGCCAGTTTCTCTGCCGCTCTCCAGGGTTTCCAGGATCGCCAAATTGATGTTTATACAATTGGCTGTCTCGATCCGTGCGCCCAATTACAGCAGCTAACGGCGACTTCTAAAATTCGCATGTTGGGCACAGATATCAAAGATGGCAGAACCATTCCAGGCTTGAAAAAGTATTGGATACCGGGACGGGAATGGACCAGTATCGCACCGGATGCCTATGGCAAGAACCAAGTCAATGACACGCCGGTTTATGTGAATGGCGCGGTTGTTGGTGTTACCGCACGGGCCAGCTTACCGGATGCAACGACTTACAAAATGATGAAAACTTTCTGGCCGGCATTGGAAAAAATTCGCGCCAATGCGCCATGGACCAGAGACGTCACAATGAAATATGCGACGCAAAAATTTGCCATGCCATTTCATCCGGGCGCGGCAAAATACTACAAAGAAATTGGCGCCATGAAATAGGCATCACATACTGATATAAAACGGGGTGGATATAATGTTCACCTCGTTTTTTTTGCGCCTCGGTAAAATCTGCTTTTTGCCAATTTTTCGTGAAAATCAGCGCTTTACGATTGCAATGATGGCGTAGCGGGCTATATTCCGCGCATCGCTATTGATTAGGGAGTTATACATGTTTATTTCGCCAGCTTATGCGCAAGCCGCAGGTGGGGCAGACGGCGGTTTCGCGACACTGTTGCCGCTGGTTTTGATTTTTGTGGTTTTTTACTTTTTGTTGATCAGACCACAACAAAAACGCGCCAAACAACACCGTGAAATGCTTGGCGCCGTTCGTCGTGGCGACAAAGTTGTCACCGGTGGCGGCATTATGGGTACGGTTACCAAAGTCGTGAACGACGATGAATTGGCCGTTGAAATTGCCGAAGGTATCAAAATTCGGGTGCAACGTTCTTTACTCGCCAGCGTTCAATCGAAATCTCAACCGGCATCAGGCGATGCTGCCCCAGCCCCAGCCAATGACGCAGGCGGTGGGCCTCTTGGAATGCTTGGCAAATTGCTGGGCGGCGGTAAGAAGTAGAGTAGCTGGCCCCTCCGCATGGTTCATTTCTCTAAATGGAAGATTTCCATCATTCTCGGGATCGTCATTCTGGGCTTGGCTTTTGCCGCCCCGAATTTGCTCGATAGGACGACGGCGGAAAGCCTGCCGAGTTGGCTGCCCCACGAACAGGTCAATCTTGGCCTTGATTTGCAAGGCGGCTCTCATCTGTTGCTTGAAGTCGAAGTCAATAGTGTCGTGCGCGAGCGCTTGGAAGGTATGGTCGACGGCATTCGCGTAGCATTACGTAAAGATCGCATTCGTTATACCGGGCTGGGTCAACGAGGCACGACCGTGACCTTTATGGTGCGGAAATCAACTGAGCTGGAAAAAGCCCGTAAATTAGCCGAAGGCGTTGAAAGTAATCTGGAAGTTCTCGCCGAAGGCAACCGGGTGACGGTTAATTTTACCGAGCAGGCTTTGCGCGATATTAAAAACGCCGCCATCAATCAAAGTATTGAAATCGTCCGCCGTCGTATCGATGAAACCGGCACACGGGAGCCGACCATTCAGCGCCAGGGTCAGGATCGCATACTTGTCCAATTGCCGGGTGTCGATGATCCGGAGCGGGTAAAACGCTTGCTCGGCCGGACGGCTAAAATGTCCTTTCATTTATTGGATCATAAAGGCTCGATGGCGGAAGCCATGCAGGGGCGTATTCCGCCAGGCTCCATGTTATTGCCAGCGTCTCAAGCAACTGCGGATCGTGGTCAGGCGCAGCGCTATTTGGTGCGGAAACGCGTTTCTGTTGGTGGTGATCGTCTAATCGATTCTCAGCCCTCATTTGATAGTCGCACCGGCGAGCCAATCGTTAACTTTCGTTTTGATACTTTGGGCGGTAAGAAATTCGCTGACGTTACCAGGGCAAATGTGAACCGGCCGTTTGCGGTGGTGCTGGATGGCAAAGTCATTACCGCACCGGTTATTCGCGAACCGATCCTTGGTGGCAGCGGACAGATCAGCGGCAACTTTACCATCGCCGAAGCGCAGGATTTAGCCTTATTGCTCCGTGCAGGCGCGCTGCCGGCACCTTTGACGATCTTAGAGGAACGCTCGGTCGGTCCGGGTCTCGGCGCCGATTCTATTGCAGCTGGTAAAGTCGCCTCGATCATTGGCCTGATCTTGGTCGTCATCTTTATGGTGATAACCTATGGCGTCTTTGGCGTCTTTGCCGATGTTGCCTTGATGGTGAACATGGTGCTGATCCTGGGTGGACTTTCGCTTCTGCAAGCGACGCTGACCTTGCCGGGCATTGCCGGTATCGTCTTGACCATCGGTATGGCGGTGGATGCGAATGTCTTGGTGTTTGAACGTATCCGCGAAGAAGTGCGCGCCGGGCGAACGCCGATCTCGGCCATCGATGCCGGCTATAGCCGCGCCATCACAACGATTATCGATGCCAATTTAACGACACTGATCGCGGCCTTAATCCTGTTCTATTTTGGTTCTGGTCCGGTACGTGGTTTCGCCGTAACGCTCTCTATCGGTATTGTGACTTCAATGTTTACCGCCATTATGCTCACCCGTTTACTGGTTGTGACGTGGATTAGAAGCCGCCGCGTCACCGAAGTACCGATATAGGAGAGGATTGATGAAACCATTAAATCTGATCTCCGTTAAGCCAAATCTCGAATTTATCGGTAAACGCACGATCTTCTTTGCCTTTTCAATTGTACTTATTTTGACTTCGCTGTCGTTATTTGTGGCGCGCGACCTCAATTACGGTATCGATTTCCAAGGCGGAATTCTGATCGAAGTCCGGGTCGATAAAGCTGGTAAGTTGGGCGAGATGCGCCAGCAACTTTCAAATCTTGGTTTGGGTGAAGTTGCCTTGCAGGAATTTGGTGCGCCGACCGATATCCTGATCCGTATTCAAAAGCAGGAAGGCGGGGAGAAAGCGCAACAAGCCGCAATCGACAAGGTCAAGCAATCGCTCGGGCCGGGCGTCGAGTATCGCCGCACTGAGTTCGTCGGGCCCAAAGTCAGTGAAGAATTATTCCGCGACGGCGTCTTGGCCGTGGTCCTCGCGATGATCGGTATCTTGATTTACATTTGGTTCCGTTTCGAATGGCAGTTTGGCCTGGGCGCCATTATTGCGCTGACCCATGATGTGCTGTCGACCATCGGCATATTTGCCCTGACTGGCATCGAGTTTAACCTGTCGACCGTGGCGGCGATCCTGACGATTGCCGGTTATTCGATCAACGATACGGTGGTGGTCTATGACCGGGTGCGGGAAAATCTGCGCAAATATAAAACGCTTTCGCTACCTGAGTTGTTGAACAATTCGATTAACGAAACTCTGTCCCGGACGGTGATGACCTCGGTCACCACGTTGCTGGCATTGCTGTCGCTCTATATTCTAGGTGGTGAGGTTATTCGGGGCTTTAGTTTCGCCATGATCTGGGGCGTCGTGGTCGGTACTTATTCCTCGATTTGCCTGGCTGTGCCAGTGCTGCTCTACCTCAATGTAAATCGTGGCACAGCACGGGTAAAAAGTGACCAAGAGGTCGCTAAAGAGATATCCTCCTAGACGCTCAGCCAATATTTTAGAAAAGGGAGAAGACGGCCCATGTCACTTGATATTACACCGTCAATTCCCGTTGGCCGGCAAATCATCCAAAGTTATGGCGATCATCGCTTTCGGGTCAGTGATGTCGTCTTTGAAACTCCCGTTCTGGTATTTCCTGATGAGACGGTGGCTTGGCCGGTGTCGTCGATTGATGACTTAAGTGCTGAAAATCTGTCGGCTGTGGTGACGGCCGATCCCGCCATTGATATCTTGTTGATCGGTTGCGGCAAAAGCATGGCGCTTATCCCTCCCGCTCTCCGCGACGAGTTAAAAGTAGCCGGTATTGTGATCGAACCCATGGATACGGGTGCGGCGTGCCGGACCTTCAATGTGCTGACGACTGAAGACCGGCGGGTTGCCGCAGCGCTGATCCCGGTCGAGTAGTTTCCTGTGACGATTGATCCCGCCCTAAATCTGCCCAAATTGCCAGAGACCCGTGAGACCGCCGAGCAATTGCTGGAAGGTGGTAACTACGCCTACGCTTTTCACTTGGCAAACGAGCCTGAGACCAAAGCCAGCGCACGCATCATGTGCGGCGCGATCGACGGTGGGCTTGCAGAATTGGCAGAAGTCGACACGCTATCTGATCAAACCAAATTGATCCAAAGCTACGGGCTCTGGTGCATTGGCGAGGATGAGGCGGCACTGGAGGTGTTAGCAGAATTAGACAGCGACGCATCGGACCAGCTCGCCAAGTTTATTTCAGAAGGTGCTGACGTTTTGCTCTACACCATGCCGCACGCAGAGAGCATCGAGAGTTTTGACAACATCGAGATTACCCATGAAATCATCAAGCCGGAGAATTTTGGTGACGCTACGGCAAAAAGTTATCCCGGGTTAACTTTAATTCTAAGCCTGGGCGCCTTTGGCGCTTATTTACCGGTAGATGTGTTCGAGCAAGATTGCCCGACTGTCTTTTGGGTTGGCGATCATGATTTTTTCTATACCACACGCGAACAGGATATGGCGCGGGCTTCGGTGCTGATTGCCAACAGCGCTGCCGAGCATGGTGAGCTGGCTGAGCATTATGCGGCGCGCATCACCTCGTTCCCGGGCCACGAGACCTATGGCCGCAGCGATGATTATCCTGCACCGAGTGATCAAAAAGAATTTGATATCGGCTATACCGGGCGCGCCTTTGTGCCTTATATGCCGGACAAGGCGCAGTTTCTCTATCGTTTGGCGACACTGAATGATCCCACCTTAAACATCACTATTCGTGACGGTTACCTCGAAGAAGAAAAATTTGTCGAAGTGATGCGGCACAGCAAATTTGTGCCGCTTTATTGGCGCTATGCCGGTGGGCTGCAAACCCGCGCGATCGATGCTCTCAGACAGCGGAGCTTTGTATTGTCGCCGGAAAAATTAACCACCGGCAACTTACTCGGGGGCGATGAGGCTGGTTTCG
This sequence comes from uncultured Rhodospirillaceae bacterium, assembly GCA_913020445.1. Lineage (GTDB taxonomy): Bacteria > Pseudomonadota > Alphaproteobacteria > Rhodospirillales > UBA2165 > TMED23. Next base: position 52,432 of record CAJWAR010000015.1, on the reverse strand, counting down.
TTGGCGTCAACTCGAAAACGCCGGAAAAAGAGGCGAGTGACCAAATCAACACTTATGCAGAGCGCCGCCAATCCTATGTTCGCGAGGCGGATCACTTCGGTGATCAATTCACTGATCTTTTCTGGCCGCGTCCGGCACTCGAACAGCGGCTGGTTAAATTCTGTCTGTTCCAATCGATCTTGGCGGATCGTCCTAAAATAGCAGATCATAAGACGCCGGTTCTGCCGGCCGAACTTCGTGGATACGGTCCTGAAAAGGCGATTGAAGTCTATACAACAATTGCCAAATTCAATTTAGCGCAGGAAGAAAAGTCCGTTGCCCATTTCAATTTTGCCGCTGCTGCTGCGTTCTATGCGGCGACTATGGGGGCCGGTAATGAACAGCTCGCCCGTTTTGCCCTTGATACCTTCAACCTTGGGCAAGAGGCTTTCCCAGACAATATGGTGCTCAAGTTCAATGCGGCGCGGGCGCTCTGGACATTTGGCGCCAAGCCTGAGGCTTCAGTGCTGTTTGGTGAACTGGCGCGTTCAAGCGAGCCGCTTAGTTTTAACTCGAAAGACGCGTTACTCAGCCACCGCCTGCAGCCATTGTCAGATATGTTTCCTTATGGTGACTATTTTCAAGCGGCGCTGAACGATCCCGCCGAAGCGCAAGCTATGATCCAAAGCTCAAGCCTGACCTATCTTGGGGTGCTGGCTTTCGAAACGGATCAGGCGGAAGAAGCCCGGTCATTCCTTGAGAAAGCTGTCGCGCTTTCGCCGATAAACTTTCCCGCCATTCGATATTTGACCAAAGTTCTTTCGCATCTCGACGCGGAGCAGTCGGAAATTCTCGCTGCTTTCTATCAGGCGGTTAATTTGTATCCGCCGGAACTGCGATTGTTATTGCCGTTTGGCGTTACCGCCGAACTTGCCGAAGGCAGGGAGAGCGAGGCCGCTTCACTATTGCAGCAATGGGTTTTATTTCATTTGCGGGTGCGGGAACCGGGGGGCGAGCCGTTGCCGCTCGATCCGGATGCGGTGGCGGTAATCCGCGAACACCGACAGCTGCTCGAAGGCTGGGTCGGCGAAGCATTTGACCAGATGATACAAGAAGCGGCAAACTAGCGTCATTATGGATATCACCGTTACCATAACGACCGTCAATCGCGCCGATCAATTGGCAGCGGGCCTCCAAGCCCTTGCCGGTCAAGATTTCCCACAAGCAGATTTTGAAGTCATTGTCGCCGATAATGGCTCGACCGATCATACTAAAGAAGTTTGTGACAAATTCTCATCTCAGTTCGAGAATTTTACTTTTATCTATGATGCGCGGCCGGGCCAATTGGTTGGCTGGCATCGGGCGTTGGAAATTGCTCAAGGGGAGATCACCTGTTTCATTGATGATGATGTCTGTCCGGATACCAGCTGGCTAGCCGGTATTCATGAGGCGTATCAGAACCCCGAGGTGGGTTTGGTACCCGGGCCGATTAAACTAGAATTTGAAAGTGAGCCGCCGGACTGGCTCCGCCATTTGACGCTCGGCGAGCCCGGCGCCCAGACCTTGCCGGCTTTCGGCTTGCTGGATTGCGGTAGCGAAATTCGCGAAATACCCGGCAATTTTGTTTGGGGGACGAATTTTTCGGTGCGGAAATCCTGCCTTGAAGAAGTTCATGGCTTTCACCCCTGCGCCATGCCGGGCCGATTGTTGAAGTTCCATGGCGATGGTGAAATCCATGTCGGCCGCTCTGTCGAAGCGCTCGGGCATGAGGTGCTTTATCATCCTAAAGCTTCCGTGGTCCATAATCTGGCCAGCAATCGCGTCACGTTGGACTCAATAAAATCAAAATTTACTACGACCGGCTACACGCGGTCATTTCAAACCCTGCGTCAAATGGGAGGGCCCTATGAACTGCCGGGCGAGGAAGAATTTCGCCAGATGGCTTTGCGTTACTTCCGCGATCCCGAGCAGGCACCGGGGGAGCTTTTGCAAATCATTGAGGACGGTCTAATTGAGGGTATTGCCACCCATCTCCAAAGCTTTGCTGAGGATGCAGCATTTCGAGACTGGGTTCTGCACGACAATTATCTCGATCTGGATAAATGTTATGTTCATCCTGAGTTGCTAAAAGACAGCTCACCAACGGATGAATCGGATTGGCGTTCAGGTCACTAGTATATGCGAATCATAGAAAATCGAACCGGTAATACCCTTGCCAAGCCGCTCCGCATTCTCTCGATCTTGCGCGGCCAGTGGGATCATCAGCGTGCGCCGGCGTTACAGGCGCTGGCCGATATTGGCCACGAAGTCGTCTATGTCGATGAACTGTTGCCGTTAGACGGCTATCGCAAGCTGGTGCAGCGTCTGGAATTCGATGTTGCTGTATTGTGGGGCAGTTCGCTGCAGAATTTTCTCAATTCCTTTGACGGGCCGTTTTTTCTTGATGAAGAAGGCTTGCCCTATGTCAGCCTGTGGACCGATCACCCGAACAAGCATTTGCCGCTGCTCAATCGGGTCAAAACACCCAATCACAAGGCGATGTTTGTGGCGGATACCTTGGCGATCGAGCAGCTTAAAAGTCTCGGCTGGGAGAACGTGTTTTATCTGCCGCCCTGGCACATCGATCCCGATATATTCAAGCCGGTGAACCCGGTTGCGGAACTGAGTTTCGATGTAAGTTTTGCCGCCACTATTACTTCCTATGAAGCCGAACGGGCTAAATGGCGGGACGGCTGGTCAGACGAGATGAATGCTTCGGCGGATATCATCGTTGAACAGGGCCGGGCGGCCAAAGACTATGTCGATGTCTTCGAGGTGGTTAGCGACGCCTGGGGAGCAAACTCAGACGAATTTTCAAAGATTGCCCATGCCATGCATTATGAGCAAAAAGCTCTCGCCCGCGAATTTCTCATTCATGCTGTTGGCGATCAGGAGCTCCATTTCACCGGCATCGGCTCTGCCACCACCAACCGTGACAACATTATCATGCATGAGGGAAGGGAATGGCATGATCTCTCACCACTTTTTTGCTCATCGGCTATAAACCTTAACCTCACCCAATGGCCGCGCTCTTGTCATCATCGCCTCTTTCAAATTGCCGCGAGCGGGGCCTTTGTTTTGACTGACTGGCGGGAAGATGCGCTAACTTTGTTTGAACCGGATGTCGAAGCCGTTTATTTTAAATCTCTTGATGAGCTGCCGGCGCTGATTGATCGTTATATCAAGGCATCGGCAGAACGTCAGAAAATTGCCGAGGCGGCCCGTCAGCGGTTTCTTGCTGAGCACACGGTAGCCCACCGCATGGCAGAATTAAGCACCAAATTATTTGAACTATTATAAGAGTATAAAAATGAAAGCAGCCCTTCTAAACGGACCCAACGATGTTACGATAACCGACCGTTCCACACCCGTATGCAGTGACGGGCAAGTCCTCGTTCGCATTACCCATGTCGGCATTTGCGGCACCGATACCAAAATTTATGATGGCGGTATCCCGGCAAACTATCCCGTTGTCATGGGCCATGAGGGGGTTGGCGAAATTATCGAGGGTCAAGCCGCCGACGGTTCTGGCCCGGGTGATCGCGTGATCATTGATCCGGTGCTTTATTGTGGCGATTGTTTTTTCTGCGCGAGAGGCGATACCCATCTCTGTGAAAACGGTGGCTTGCTGGGCCGGGAAACCGATGGCGTCTATGCCGAAAAATTTCTTAGCGCCGCTGGCAATGTTTTTGCGCTCGGTGATAACATCGATATGACCGAAGGACCGCTCATTCAGGTGATGACAACGGTGCTGCATGCGCAAAATCGCGCTAATATTCAAGCCGACGAAGTTGTCGTTGTGCTGGGCCTAGGCGTTACCGGGTTGCTGCAAATTCAAGTGGCGCGAGCGCTTGGGGCCAAAGCCGTTGTTGGCGTTTCGCGCAATGCCCATAAACGTGGTCTGGCGAAACAAATGGGCGCTGATGTCGTGGTTGAACATGGCGAGGCGGCCAAAGCAGAAGTCTTAAAGCTCACTGATGGCCGCGGCGCCGATGTGGTGATCGAGGCGGTCGGCTATATCTCCGTGCTCGCCGAAGCGATGGATTTGGCGCGCACCGGAGGGCGCATCATTCCGTTTGGTATCTACGCCGCGCTCGAAGGTAAGCTGCCGTTTTATGAGTTTTACTTTAAAGAGCTCGATATTATTAATGCCCGCGCCGCCCTGCCGAGTGATTTTCCGGCCAGTATTAAACTTATTGAGGAAGGTAAGGTTAATCTCGCCCCCTTCATCACCCACACTTATCCGCTGGACGAGCTCTCCGAAGCGATCAAGCTGTTAATGGCGCCAAGTGATGAGCGCCTCAAGGTAATATTGGAAATTTAGCCGATCAAAAGAGCGGCGCGGCCGGTGACTGCGCCTTTTTCGACCATTTCGTGGACAATCTCGGCCTCTTCCAAGGGTCTGATTTCCGTCACAATCGGCCAGACCTCTTTGCGCACCATGAGATCGTAGGTTTCCAATATCTCTAACGGCGAAACATAGCGGCTGCCGAGGACGTCGATTTCATTGCTCAATAAGTGCTTGGCATCGACGTCGAATGTTTCACCCGCGCCGCCAAGGGTCACCATACGGCCATGCTTACCAAGTGTTCGCACCGCCTGTTCTAACGTCACCTTAGCCGAGACATAATCGACCGCGACATCAACGCCGCGGCCACCGGTTAAATCCAGCAAGGCTTCGACAACGTTTTCGCTCGACGCATCCACCACCTCGTCAGCGCCGGCTTCGCGGCAGGTAGCGAACTTATCGGCTTTGGTGTCGACCGCGATGACCCGCGCATTCGCCCATTTAGCCAGCATCAATTGATGAATGCCGAGACCGCCGCCAGCGCCAAAGACGGCCACAGTTTCGCCCGGTCGGATGCGCGCCCGGCGCAGGACTTTATAAGGTGTCGCCAGCGCATCCATGGCGACGCCGACATGAGCGGGCTGGTCTTCCCAGTCGAGGCCGTCCGGTAATCTGACGAACCAGCGTTCCGGCAGTTTGATATATTCGGCGTAACCGCCATCAATTTCCCGGCCAACATAACCGCCGAGATTTTCACACAGCGGCTGCAGATTGGCGCGGCAATATTTGCAGGTGCCGCAATTCATATAAAAATAAGAAGTGACGATATCGCCAACCGAGAGGCTGTCGACGCCATCACCGATCTCAACAATTTCAGCGCAGATTTCGTGACCAATGATCCGCGGAAAGACAGCTGGCGTGCGACCCGCTTTAAAATGCTGGATGGTAAGGCCCGAGCCACAGGCATAGACCTTGGCAACCGCCTCGCCGGGACCTGCAACGGGATCAGGAACGTCGGTTAATACAAACGGCGTGTTAGCGGCTTCAAGCACCATCGCTTTCATGACTTATTCCTCAAACATAAAGTTGGCGGCTTTCAAAAACAGCGTCCGGTTGACGCCATCGGAATGCAGGAACGCAGCGGCATCACGCACCAGTTTTTCGACACCGAACTCTTTCATATAACCATGACCACCATGAATCTCGAGGCACCACGTAGCGATCTTCCAGGCTGCTTGCGAAGCCATGGTTTTGGGCAGTGCGCCGAGTGTTTTATCCCACCCTTCATCCTGATGATCGGCCAGATAACAGGCCCGGTGAATATAGGAGCGCGAGGCATCGATCAGCATCCGCATTTCCGCCAGTTGGGCTCGGATACCATCATGTTCGATCAAAGGTTTGCCGCCTTGCACCCGGATTTTTGCCCAGTCGACGGCCTTGGCGTAACAGGCTTCGGCCACACCGAGAATGCTGGAAGCAGCATAGGCGTTACTTGCCGGCAGAAATTCAGACAACACTTTAAAGCCGTTACCGACACCACCAACGACATTTTCATCCGGCAGAAAGCAATCCTGGAAGACCAGTTCGGCATTATTGGCCAACCGTTCACCCATCTTGTCGTGCACGCGGCCGATCGAAAAACCTTCGCGGTCGCGTTCCAATAGAAAACAAGTGCTGCCTTCGGCCAGCGGCACGCCTTTCTCGGTCTGAATAAACACCAGATAGAAGCTCGCCCGATTGCCGTTGGAGATAAAATGTTTCATGCCGTTGACGATCCAGCCGCCGTCGGTTTTTTCAGCCGTCGTGCGGAAAGGGGTCGGATGAGGGATAAAGTAATTCGAGGCGTTATCCGGTTCGGTAATGCCAATTCCCAGCATACCACGGGGATCTTCTGCGAATATCGGCAGCACGCGTTCGCGTTGCTCTTCGTTCAACGCTGATTCCATAATTCTAGCGATTTTAAGCGTCTGCGCAAAAATAACCGAGACGCCGAGATCGCCCTTGCCGAGCTCTTCAATCACCATCGAAGTGGTTAAAGAATCGAGGCCCATGCCACCATATTTTTCGCTGAGCGTCGCCTGACGGATGCCAACTTCATGCGCTTTCTCGACAATTTCCCAGGAATAACTTTCTTCCGGATCAGTGTTGGCGTCGAGCTCGGCCGAGCGTGGCGTTACCTCGGCTTCGACAAAACGCTGTACCGTGTCAAGAATCGCCCGTTGTTCGTCAGTTTCGATGAAAATTTCGTGCATCACGTCCCTCCCGCTTATTGATCACAGGATCAATAATTAGGCCGGTGAATGCAAGCAAATTGGAAAGATGTGGAAGTATTAACTCGTAATATCGAGCAGCGAGCCGACAAGTTCCTCGGAGGTTGCGATCACTTCAGCGGTGGCCGTATAAGAGATTTTGGCCTGGGTCATATTGATGTATTCCGACACCAGACTAACATCGCCGCCTTCAATGATGGTTGTGGTAACGCCACCTGTATTGCCTTGATCTGATCCGGCCACCTGACTGATGGTGCGGACTTCCTTGGCTTCATAGTTTGGCGTATTGGCATTGACGATATTATTGGCAGCCGTTCGAAACTGAACCGAGCTGGCATGAAGGCCGGTAACTGCCGTTGAGAGTACGCCTGAAATACTCAATTAGAATCTCCGCCACTGGATATAATAGTTTTGTAATTTTCAGGAGCATAGTTGGTGCGGTTGGATTTCGCTATGATGGAGGTCACAGGCTATTTCGGTGGCAGTTTACTTTTTGCAAAAGTTAATTTTAAAAATGTCTCCCGGGAGACATTAATTTTGTTAACCTTTTATACTAAAAGTAAACTGTCACCGAAATAGCCACCGAAATAGCGGCACAAAAAAACGGAGCCGCCATAGCGACCCCGTTCTTTTTAGTCTTAAAGTCTGGTGACTAATAAAGGTTTTGTGCCGATACCATTGAATACAGCATGGGGATCGACAGCATGGTGTTGGTCCGTGACGCCAAAGCGGCTGCGCGTGCAGCTTTCGGCTTTTCTTCGTCACTGGCTTCAACCAAGCCGATAACTTTTTGCTGGTTGGGCCAAATGATAAACCAGACGTTGAAGGCCATGATGATACCCATCCACATACCAAAGCCGATAGATGCATCACGGGCAGCGCCACTGGTCAAACCGATTGCCAGAGCATCGCCGATATAGCCGTTCATCCAAGCCAGCAATAAACCAAAAACCAACGTCGAAAGTGCAGCCCAGCGGAAATAGAACAATGCCACTGGCATGATGTGTTTTGGTATCGTTGGTTTTAGTTCATCCGGGATGGTCGGTACGGTCGGTGTTTGTACAAAGTTGAAGTACCACAACAAACCGACCCACATCACACCGCTTATAACGTGCAGCCAGCGAACGATGAACGTCCAATATTCCATTCCAAATTCCATGATTAGACCTCCTCTTCGCTATTTATGATGCAATCGCGTTGGTCAATAAGACCATCACGACGGTTAAAATAAGGCCACTAATAACTGTGCCGGTTAATGAATCGAGTGGATTTCCCATAATTCTCCCTCTTTCTCCTGAGCTAATTGTTAAACCAAAAGGGTTTACCCCCGGCTATTTTAATTCCAAACAGCCGGATAAGTACACACAATCAAAAGATTATTCGGCAGATGCTTACCGAATACTTAACAGATTTCGCTATTTTTCGAGTAATTCTGCGGCTTTTTGACCAGAATACACCGCTCCTTCAATCGTTGCGGGCAGCCCGGTGTTGGTCCAATCACCCGCCAGATAGAGATTTTGCCAATTCGTTGACGAATCAGGTCGGCGGCGATTTTGCTCTGGCGTTTGGGCAATTGTCGCACGCTGTTCCTTGATAACGCGGACCGGCGGTATCGTGCCGCCATCACGGCCTATCACTTTTGCGATCTCCTGCCAGACTATTGCGGCGATCTCTTCGCTTAATTTTTCGGCCAGTTCATCCGCCGCGCTGATTGTCACCGAAAACACATCACCGCGTTTAAACAGCCATTGCGCGGTACTGCCGATCAGTCCAACGAAAGGCGCGTGGTTCGGCAAATTCGGTGGATCCTCAAGGCGAAAATGCACATTAACAATGGCGCGAGTCGCGGTCGGTACAGGAATGTCAGGCAGCAAAGTGGAAAGTTCGTGCGGCGGTAGCGCAATGATAAGCCGGTCCTGCGGGCCAAGTTCAATTTCCTGATCATTCAGCGTGATCGAATGCACGCGCTCACCCGAGCACTCAATCGCCCTGAGACGCGTGGCATATTGCGGGGCAGCATTATGTTTGGTGAGGTACTCGACCGCTGGGTCGACCAACGCAGCAGACAAGCCATCTTTCGCCAGCATGGGGCAGCTGGCTGCCCGGCCCTGCAACAATGTTTGCGACAGCATCGTCCAAATTGAGGCGGCTGAGCCTTCTTGGGCGTCGGTGTTGAGCACGGCCCGGCAAAGCGGTTGCCAAAACCGCTCGAAAATTGGCTGTGTTGGGTCAATCAAATCCCCAATCGCTTGGTCGCCGGCTGATTTTAAACTGCCCATGGCGAGATAATCGCCGAGGCTGGTACCGGGAATGCGCTTGCCTGGCAGTAACGCCCACCAGGGAATGCGGCCCGCGCTCGGCGTCAGCGACCAGCTGATATCTGCATCCAAATCAACGAATTCAAAACGGACGGGATCCACCGGTTTAAAATTATCGATCGCATCGATGCTGTCGAGATATCGCTTGATGTTGGTATTGCCGGAAAGAATTAGATGATTGCCATTGTCGATGACCCGCTCCAACACACTGTCCTCAAAGGACCGGCAGCGTCCACCAGCGTGCTTGGCGGCTTCGAACAGCGAGACTTTGAAGCCTCTTTGAACGCAGGCAACGGCAGCCGCTAGACCGGCCATACCGGCGCCGGCGATATAGACTGTGCCGCTGTCACTTTGAAGATTTGTCGCCAACTTACTGCCTCTGTGCTGCTGCTTGGTCTCTCTATTGGAATACTATATGACATATCCAAATGGCGAGTGCACTTTCATATATGGCGATCGAAGCCCGCAAGCAGGATCGAGACCGCTTTTTATGCACGCTTTTCGCACCCGAGGAAGCGCGGGAGGGGCTCTATACGCTACTCGCTTTCAACGCCGAGATTGCCAAATCCCGCGAGGTCGTGAGCGAACCTTTGCTGGGGGAAATCCGTTTGCAGTGGTGGCGCGACGCCATCGAGCGCATTTATAGCGAACCGGATGGAGTTTTCGACGACCACGCGGTAATGGCTGAACTGGCGAAAAATATCAAACACTTCAATCTGAGCCGTAAAAATTTGGATCAACTGATTGATGCACGGGCGCGGGACATGATCGACGAGCCGCCCGAGAACGAAGCCGAACTGCGAGATTATACGATGGGCACGGCGGCAAAATTGAACACATCGTTTATGGAAATATTGCGGCCAACCGGTCAGAGTCTGACTGAAACACTCATCGCGGCTGCCGACCATGTTGGTGTTGCCTGGGCGCTGACCGGGTTAGTGCGGGCATCCGCCTCGCATGCCGGCACCCAGCGGGTCATGATTCCGCAAACAGTGATGCAGGCCTGTGGTTTTGATAAGTATATATTTTTCGCTGGTCGATCGACCCCTGAAATCAAGCAAGCCACCAAACATATGGTTGGACTTGCCCGCGCCGAAATCAGCCAGGCTCGCACGCTCCTGGGCAGCAAAGTTGATAAGAGATACCTCGCCGTGTTCTTGCAGGCGTCCTTAGCCGAATTTTATCTCCGGCGTATCGAAAAGCTAGATTACAATCCTTTTAGTCCGAAGATAGAAGAGGCGCGCGCGCTGCGCCAGATCAAATTAACGCTTAAGGCTGTACGCGGATCGTTCTAGCGAGTGCCGGTGAGGCGCCATCGATATGATCTGAGCGTGCTGCCCAATCAATTGACATGATATCGTGGGCGGTGATGATCGGGAACACAGGCGGGCCACCGGCGGCGTACAGGCGGATCGCACCATGATCCGTATCCGGGAATACTGATCGGGAATCATCGAATTTGCGAATCTCCAGGATCGTTACTTTATCGGTCTCGCTATCGAGGCTGCGCCACACATAGGTCGGATTCGGCCGACGCGGCTCACCAAAGGGAGCAATCATGCGTTTCCAGATGTCGGTTGGCGGGCCGTAGCGTTTTTTAAGAAAATCAACGATTTTTTTGTGATCACCCGCGTCGTAAAGCGCATGGAAATGGCTGGCCTTGCCATTGTCATAACGGGCAATAGCGCGCGTCCCTTGATATAGGTTGGTGTTGACGGAAAATGACGGCTCAATGACCCGCGGCCAATCGACCGGTACAATACAGAAGAAAATTTTACCCCGCCGTTTGCGGACACAGGCATCGGGTTCGGCCATCCCGCGCGGTAATTTGGTTTGCCCGGTCGTGACTGAATCACCGAGTGTCAGCAACACATTCTTAAGCGGCTTGCGCAACCGGCTCAGCGGCATTTGCCGGGTAACACGGCGCAGTGATGAATCACTCTCCTTATCCTTGGCGGTTTCAGAAATTGAGGCGTCGATCTTTGCCTGCCTGCTGGCTGACGGCAGCAAGAGCTCTTTTATACCACTGAGCACACCGGGTGCAGCTGTTTTGGGAACCGGTATCGCAAACGGTTTGGGGGCCGCCGGTTTCCTCGTAGGTTTGACAAGAGGAATCTCAATGCGTGGGCTCGGGGCTGCTGCCGGTGCGGCAATCGCGACCTCAATAGGTGGGGTTTTGGGGGTCACCATTGGCGCGACCTTACGGGTTTCAAATCCAACGGGCGTATTTTGCGGCAACGCCTTAACCGGCGGTGCGGCAATTTCCACTTGGGCAATTTGTTCTTTTAGTTTCGCTGCAGCGATTTCCAAATTTGGTTTTGGCTTTAATTGGGCTGGCGATTTCAGATGGTCAGCCGGCTTTACTGTCGGCTTAACTACTGGCTTTGCTGTTGGTTGGGACTTTTTGAAACCAAACAAATTGCCGAGCCGGTTAACAATTTTCTCTACCGTTCCGGTATCTTTGGCCGGTTCCGCCTTTGCCACCGGTTGTGGCGGCGTAACAGGAGCTACCGAAGAAGCTTGTTCGGGCACCTTTTTGACGGGTGGTAGCGGCGTGATGCTTACGGCTTTCGGCAGAGCAGGTGGTCTTACTTGCGGTGCGTCTGGATCCAGCGGTGGCATAACTTCAGAAACGGATTTTTTGCGTTTATTCGTGGTCCGCAAACGACGGCGCAGTTTCTCCAGCAATTGCGGAGAGATGCGGCGGGTTGGGCGTATCCTAACGGTCTCAGGCGCTGTGCCTTCAGATATCCGTGGGATTGACGGCTTGGCGAAAGGCGGCACTTCGATCCGTGGCGTCGACGTTTTAGGTATTCTGGATGTTGGTAAAGCAGGCTGTGCGGATTTGGTTTTTGTCGTCGCAAATTGTTGCGCCGGGGCCGCTTGTTCCGCGGTGCGCGGTGGGCTGCTCGGTTTGTGCCGTGGTTTTGGCACGAAAAAGGATTTCCGCGGCTCGACGGCAGGTTCCAAACGCGCAACTTTCCGGAGCTCCAGATTTTGCGCCGTCAATTGCGCCTGTTTTATTTGATCAGGTGTCGCTCGAAATAACTGGCCATTCGGTCCGATGATATAAACCGGCGCCGCTGGCGCGGTGGCTAATTTAGGTTGGGGTTGCCGAACCGCTTCCGGTTGAGTTGCCGGTTCGGGTTGGTCCTCATTATTGGCCAGTTTGCGAGAAGACACGACCGGCTCCGGTGTCGATTTATTAGCGATCGCTTCCGCTGCTGCCGCCAATTGTTTGGCCGTGCTCATTAACTCGCTATAAGTGGGTTCTTTTGGTATTTCCTTTGAAATTGCCTTTGGCATAGCCGGGACCGCTTTTTCCACGACCTCGGGTTTGGCCAGTTTTTCCGGCTTTTTTGGTGCCGGCGCTACGGCGACTTTGATATCGGGCACGGCTTCCGGCGAAGACTGGCGAATGTCAGCAACGGGTGGCGTGGTTCTTATAGCGGTCTGCTGCTCGATACGGCGGGCAAATACGAGATATTGCGCAATGTCAAAATGGCTGCGGTCAACGGCGATATCCATTGCGGTTTTGCCTTTTAAATTGACGCGCGCAAGATCAGCGCCGGCTTCGACAACCGTGCGTACTGCATTCAAATCGTTAGACGTAACGGCTTTGAACAGCAATTCGCTCAGCGAAGCCCGCAAATCCTCTTCTGGTCCTGCATTTGCAGCCGTGCTTAATGCACCGGCATTAAATGCCAGCAATCCAATTATGCTAATTGTCAACGCAAGTTGCCGGAGATATCGCCATTGATACCTGACGCCATACGTTGGCAGTTTTATTTCATCCACACACTCACTCCTATCAGGGCCTGTTTCCTGATACGAGCCTGCTTGATTTTCTTACCATTTTCATCAACACGCGGCAGATCGAGAGGTGGAAATAAGCCGAAATTGACGTTCATCGGCTGGTAGGTTGCGGCCTCTGCACCACCGGTAATGTGACCTAACAAAGAGCCCAAGGCTGTTTCAGCGGGCGGCAGGGGGTGCTCCCACCCGAGACATTCAAAAGCTGCGAATCGCCCAGCGAGTAAGCCAATACTCGTGCTTTCGACATAGCCTTCACAGCCGGTAATCTGGCCGGCGAATTTGATATTTGCCACAGTTTTTTCCTGCGATTTAAGGGCGAGAGTCGGGCTTAAAAGTTTGGGGCCATTGATAAATGTATTGCGATGCAGACCACCCAAACGCGCAAACTCCGCCTTCTCCAAGCCGGGTATTTTTTGGAAAACGCGCTTCTGTTCGCCGTAGCTCAGCTTGGTCTGAAAACCGACCATATTGTAGAGCGTGCCGAGGGCATTATCCTGGCGCAGTTGCACAATCGCCGCCGGTTTGTGTTCCGGATCGTGCGGATTGGTCAGCCCAACAGGTTTCATCGGTCCATACGATAAAGTCTGCGGGCCACGCTCTGCCATAATCTCGATCGGCAGGCAGCCTTCAAAATAAGGCGTGTTTTCCTCCCACTCATGAAAAGACACTTTCTCACCGGTGATTAAATCCTCAATAAAGGTGGCGTATTGCTCGGCATTGAGTGGACAGTTGATGTAATCGGCGCCGTCGCCTTTATCGTAGCGGGATTGAAACCAAGCCTTGTCAAAATCAATGCTGTCTTTGTACACAATCGGCGCAATCGCATCGAAAAAAGCCAGGCTGTCGTCACCGGTAAGCTCAATTATGGTTTCGCTCAGCGCCGGTGAGGTGAGGGGGCCGGTGGCGATGATGATATGGCCCCACTCGTCCAGGGGCAGGGCGGTTATTTCCTCGCGCTCCAAGGTGATCAAGGGTTCTGCCTCGATTGCCTGCTGCACCGCCTGGCTAAAGCCATCCCGATCAACCGCCAGGGCGGCACCGGCTGGTACGCGATGGGCGTCAGCGCATTTAAGTATAAGCGAATTCAGCCGCCGCATCTCGTCATGCAATAAGCCGACCGCGTTGTGCTCGGCATCATCTGAACGAAATGAATTGGAGCACACCAGTTCCGCCAAGCCGCCCGTCTGATGCGCATCGGTTGAGCGCACTGGGCGCATTTCATGAAGGACAACCGGCAGGCCGCAGCGGGCGATCTGCCAGGCTGCTTCCGAGCCTGCCAGCCCGCCGCCGATAACGTGAATGGGCACATGAATAGGGTTTGAATGATCTGCTGCCATCGCGCCGAACAGATAGCCTTAAAGGCTTACAGGCGCAATACATTGTCTGACCGCAAACAACTTTAACCGCTCGCTAACATCTTATGGTATAGTTTGAAATCGCTCCCACATGTTATTAGAGTTTAAATGTTCCCGGATCCCAGGCAAGGTTTGATATGACTGGTAGAGGAGTTATCGCGTGAGTGCGGCAGACGAAGATATATTTGATGACGGCGACGATGATGACGGCGTAGACATTGGTCAGGCGCTCGGTAAGCTCGAAGATATTCTCGAAGACGATGACGCCTTCTGGACTAAAATCTCGCAAGATCAGCTCGATGAGATGTTGGCCGAACATGACCGGCATATGGACGGTATGCTCGGCGCCAAACGAGCCGTCTTGAAATTCCTCGACATGTCTTATCTCGATTTCAACGAATGTAATCTCACCCAAGCCGATGCCACCGGCGCGCGTTTTGAGCATGCCAGCATGGAAGACGCCATTTTGATGGCCGGAAATTTTTATGCCGCTGATATGCGTTTTGTTTCCTTTATGGGCTCAAATTTAACGCGGGCGGATTTACGGGGGGCCTGTTTGCGCGGGGCTGATTTTACCGGCGCCAATTTAACCGAAGCAGATTTGCGTGATGGCTTGTTAATGAAATCGATCGAACGCGGCGAAATTGTCCCGGTGATGAACGAAATGGAAGCTGCCGCAATCGATCAAGCAATCATGAAAGAGGCTGACCTCACCAATGCCCGGATGTCGAACGCCTTTGTTGTGCAAACCGATATGACGGACGCGATTTTGCGTAACGCGCGTTTTATCCGGGCTGATCTCAGCTTTGCCAATTTTACCGGCGCCATTTTGGATGGTGCGGATTTTACCGAGGCCAATTTGTCCGGCGCGATCTTCCACGGTGCCGTTCTCACCCACACTATTTTGGACAATGCCATATTGGATAAGGCGAATTTGTCCGGCGCCATTATTGATTCGGTGGATATGAGCAACGTCGATATCGGTCAGGCACGGATGCCCCGCCATGTCGCCAAGCTTAACCGAGAAATCGACGATATCATTACCGATCATGTAAAATGGCAGAATTCAGATGGTAAAAACGGCCAGCAAGCCATTCTGAGCGAGGTCAATCTCGGCGGCTATGATTTGCGCGAAGCCAATCTGGCGGCGGCAGATATGTCCTACTGTATCCTTAAAAGCGCCGATCTTTCCAAAGGCAATTTTATGATGACCGATTTCTGCTTTGCCGATATGCGCAATGCAAATTTAAACAGCGCTAATATGCGCGGTGCTAAATTGCAGCGGACAAATCTGGCTGGCGCTAATCTCGTTGGCGCTCAATTTGAAGGTTTGCCGTCCGATGAGCACGGCGGCACTTGGCCCGCCAATCTGCAATTTGTCAAACTGCGCGGCGCTAAATTAAACGGCGTTAATTTTACCAATGCCAATCTGGAGGGGGCGGATTTATGTAAGGCCGATCTCCGTAATGCTGATTTGCGCGGCGCTAAATTGGTTGATGCCGATCTGACCAATGCCGATCTTGGTGGCGCTAAGCTTAAAGGAGCTGATCTGCGTGGTGCCAAAGGTCTCGACACCGGACCTTTACTTTAATTCACTTTTTTTGATCAATCTGGCGTTGACCTGAAATCGCAGGCGTGAGACCCTCGTTACTTCTTATCGTGGAAATGAGCCTATGCTTCGACGGAGGTCGTCATGTTGAAGGTACAGAATTTCCTTAAGAATATTCATACACATTGCTGGGGTGTTGCTATTTTTTCGGCGGTAGCAGGGCTGTCCCTTAATGTCGCTGCCGCACCGCAAATGCTCGGACTGCTGGCCTCGGCGACGCCCATCCCCTTAACCTGCAAAGCCGGTATTTGTTCGGCTGAGCTAAGCGCTTATTGCTTGCAATCCTACCGGTATGCGCCGGATATTGGGACGGTCTATCAATTCGCAGCGACACCGAATGTTACAATATTCGCCCGCGACAAAGCAGGCAAAGCCAGTAAGTTTAACGCCGCCCGATTTGCCACCTTGAAAAGTTTGCGTGGTCATAGCGCT
This sequence comes from uncultured Rhodospirillaceae bacterium, assembly GCA_913020445.1. Taxonomy (GTDB): domain Bacteria; phylum Pseudomonadota; class Alphaproteobacteria; order Rhodospirillales; family UBA2165; genus TMED23. Next base: position 36,326 of record CAJWAR010000015.1, on the reverse strand, counting down.
GTGCGCGTTTCCGTGCCGGAAAGATTTTTGAAAAAATCAAGCAATGCTACGGCCTATATCTCAATTGGTAATTTTGTCTCCTTGGTGCCAAATCCCAAGCCCAATGATCCTCATCCAATTACGACGGCGGAATTGCAGGCCTATGCCGGTCCGTTGCGCCAGATCGCTGAACAAATTACCGGTCGATCAGATCGTGCGTCGACCATCGTTACCACCATGAACAAGCTGCTCAATCACTTGGAGAGCAACAAGCCGGCAGAGCCGGAAGAAGCTGCGCAGCTGTGGCAAAAGGTTATTAACGAAGCGCCAACCAAAGGTGACGCCGGTGGACTGCAATACGCGGCTAAGGAATTGGCCTTTTGCAGTGATCTTTCCGCCAGCAGTAAAACGAGTGGCGCCGCGCCGCATGGCATGCGCTATTGTCTTGAAATGGTGCATGATGAATTCGCGCGCGAGATAACGTCGAAGGTATGGCAAGGGTTAGGCCCAGGTGGTTAGGTTTCATAGGAGAAGTAGAAAATGATGAGATATCCAGCTCTATTAGCCAGTTGCTTGCTCGGCCTATTTGTCGCCTTGGCGCCACCGGTCAGTGCAGCGCCACAAATTTTGGGTCTCGTGGCGTCGGTTGAGCCGACGAAATTACAATGTGAAAACGGCGTTTGCACGGCTGAGTTTTCAGCCTTTTGTTTGCAGGAGCACCGCAAATCGCCAACCGCCGGCACCGCCTATTTGCCGTCCAAGAAAACCCAGCTGACGTTGTCGGTTGCGGGCCAGCATATGAATTTGCAAGCAGAGGCCAAATACATGTCTATCCGCAATTTTACCGCGGTGCAGATTTCTCTGCCTGAGAAGCTCGTGCGATCCCTTGGCGCTGGACCAGCGAGCCTGTCGGTCGGCAAATTGGCGTCGCTTATTCCGGTCGCGCAAGCTGGGGACCCTCACCCGATTTCAGCCCAAGAAGCCGCTGCCTATACAGGGCCGTTGCGTGGCCATGCAAATCGGGTTTCAGCGGAAAAGAATCCCAATATCGAAGCCGCGCGATTGGTGTCGCGGATGGTCAATGCGTTGCCGAAAAATGCCGATGCCAGCGAAGCGACGCGGCTCGGCCTGTGGCAAAAAGAAATCGGCAAGCGCGCCTGGCGTGTTTCCGACAAGGCCTATGATCATGCCTCCAAAGCGTTCCGTGTCTGCAGGGGAGATTTCAACCGGCACGGCCTGGACGGCATGCGCAGTTGCCTGGGAATTTATCACGACTCGGCGATGACCGATGTCACTAAGAAAGTCTGGAAGGAACTTAAACCAGGGGGATAAGCTATACGACCCCAATGGCATAATGCCGACGGTCTAGGTTTCTGGTTACTCCTCCAGACCCCGGGCGGGGGGCTTTGGCTCCCCGTCCTTCTTATGTAAACAAAACAGGGGAAAAATTATGGCACGACTTTATAATCCTGACGTTATGGGCGCACCGGCAGGGCCCTATACCCATGGCGCAGAAGTTCAGGCAGGCGAACGCATGATCTTCTTTTCGGGCCAAGTAGGCGCTGATTTTGAGGGTAATATTCCAGCCGATATCGAAGGTCAGATGCGCAACGCCTATGCCAGTATTGAGGCGATCCTGAAGGAAGCCAGCATGGAATTGACCGATTTGGTGAAGATGACGACCTATCTGGTGCGGTCCGAGGATATTACGGCCTTCCGGGAGGTGCGTAATGATATCCTTGGCGATTTTAAACCAGCACATACGTTGCTGGTGATTGCCGGCCTCGCCCGTCCCGAGTTTTTGGTCGAGATCGAAGGTTTCGCGTCGAAATAATTAATCGACTGTCGATTATTTATTCTAAGACTCCGTCATTCCGGCGCAAGCCGGAATCCAGTTTCAGGCACCGCATGGACCGGTTGAGGTCTTAACCCAAAGCGGACACTAGCTCTATTGACCTAAAATTATTACTATCAAAACACCTTCTTCTAAAATGGCAGCACAGGAATAGATTTGGATTGTCTATGTACGTCGAGCGTTACCCGCGTGCCGAAGAACGATTAAGTGCGGCAGCCCATTTTTTTGGCGCGTTTCTGAGTATTGTCGGGCTGGTTTTGTTGATCAATCAGGCAAACAGCGTGGGACGTGCCGGCAGTTTGCCTGCGGTCATTGTTTACGGGGCAGCACTGGTGCTGCTGTTCTTGTTCTCATCCGTGCATCACGTCGCCATTCTACCGCGTATCAAGCATACTTTTCTCATTCTCGATCATTGCGGGATCTATCTGCTTATCGCTGGAACCTATACACCTTTCTGCCTTCTCATGCCGCCTGGGCGGAGATGGACTTTACTGGCCTTTATCTGGGGCCTCGCCCTGATCGGTATCACTGTCCAGTTGGTGGCATTCTTAATCAGGCGAAGCGACAGCTATGAGCGGATTGCCTATATCTTCTATCTCGCGATAGCTTGGATACCCATTCTATGGGCCGGCGAATATGTTTTTAGATCATTGCCGACAAAGGGTCTCGATCTCCTGGTTGCTGGCGGGATCGCATACAGCATCGGCGTCATCTTCTATGTGTGGAAGCGAATACCGTATGGCCATGCGATATGGCACCTGTTTGTCGTTGGTGGCAGTGCTTTCCATTTCTTTTCGATATTTTATTATGTGGTACCCGAGGCACCGTGAGGCTGATCGTCTGCTTTACCCCTGAAAGCGGACATAAACGGGATAAGGTAAAAGAGTCTCCTTTTGACCCTAAGCTTCCGCGTCGGAAGCCTCTTTTGCCAGACGCAATGCTTTTAGGCGCGCAGTTTTTTCTGATCTCTCTCGCGCAGCTTGGTCCTTTTCCTTTAATGCTTCTTTTGCCTTCTTCTGACTTGCCGCAAACTGTTCTTCTGCGCGCGACTTTACCGTTTTAGACATCTAGAGGTTTCCTTTTACACGACTTGAACTATTGCGATTGGTGCCACTTGTATTTGGCCCGGGTAATGTACGACACCTCCAGACTAAATAAGCTCGTGGGTAAAACGAACATCAAGCCAGAGTGATAGACTTGATTTTGGCACGGCGTTGGCCGGAGCGTTGGGCAATCTCGTTGTCCTGGCTCTGGATAGCTGTTTGCGCCAAATCTTGAAGCGAATCGCCCAGGGATTGGTCGAGCAGTTCATTCGGCACCCGTCGGTTTGAGGTCACCATGCCGTCTTCATAGTTTACGTTGAACACCATGAACGAGGCGCTTTTGCTCTTGGACTTCTTGCGAGCCATAGCTCAACCTCCATCTTAAATGGAGAACGGCCCGCGCCACCCTCCATACTCGACCTTATCATTGGCAAGCGAAGACACGCCCCAACGAAAGTTGGGGACGTTGACTTGCGCAGCTATTCGGCGATGGACAAATTCTCGGCAGACGATTTGCCATTTTGTCCCGGCTTAAGCTCATAGGAAACTTTTTGCCCATCGTTCAGCGTATTTAATCCAGCTGCCTCGACAGCAGATATGTGAACAAAGGCATCAGCCCCACCATCTTCAGGTTCAATGAAACCAAAACCCTTAGCTGGGTTGAACCACTTTACAGTACCTGTAGCCATAATTACTTCCTTTAACATTTTTCTAAAACCGCGCATCACACATTGCGATGGGGCCGTCTACCTGACGTTTACGCTCTCTGGATTGTCCAGGTTAATCCACGCAATTTTATATAACGGAGTAGTAACTGTGAATTGCGATGTGGAAAGTGTAGGAGGTATTTCATAGAATGCGCTGATCTACAAGGGCCTTGCGCAACGAATGACTGCTTTTGGCTACAAGCGGACCCGTTTGAGCATTGAATTTAACGTCCGCTTTCGGGTGTGAAGCGGACATTTTCAAGAGGTACTAAATTTAACTCGCCTTCTTCCGCTTTTTCTTTTTACCGAGACCTAAATGCGGGGCGAGGTAGTTGCCGGTGTAACTCTCAGCCACGTCGCAGACATCTTCCGGCGTGCCGGCGGCAACGATATGGCCACCCTTGTCGCCACCTTCCGGGCCGAGATCAATGATCCAGTCGGCCATTTTGACGACTTCGAGATTATGCTCGATGACAATGACGGTGTTGCCCTGATCAACCAAAGACTGCAGCACCTCGATCAGTTTTTTAACGTCTTCAAAGTGCAGTCCGGTGGTCGGCTCATCAAGTATGTAGAGCGTTTTACCGGTGGCCCGCCGCGACAATTCCTTGGCCAGCTTAACCCGCTGCGCTTCGCCGCCGCTAAGTGTCGTCGCCTGCTGGCCAATATGGATATAGCCGAGCCCGACCTGAAAAAGCGTTTTCATTTTATCGCGGATCGGCGGCACGGCTTTGAAAAAATCGAGCCCTTCCTCAACCGTCATATCGAGCACATCGGCAATTGATTTGCCCCGGAACATGATCTCCATGGTTTCCCGATTGTAGCGTTTACCCTGACAGACATCGCATTGCACATAGACGTCCGGCAGGAAATGCATCTCGATCTTGATGACGCCGTCACCCTGGCAGGCTTCGCAGCGCCCGCCTTTGACATTGAACGAGAACCGGCCCGGCTTGTAGCCGCGCGCTTTGGCCTCCGGCAGCCCGGCAAACCAGTCGCGGATATGGGTAAAGGCGCCGGTATAGGTGGCCGGGTTCGAGCGCGGCGTGCGGCCAATTGGCGCTTGATTGATATCGACAACTTTATCGAGGAACTCGGTGCCGGACAGCTTATCGTGCTTGCCGGGATGAACGCGGGTGCCGTTGAGCCGCCGGGCCAGTGCTTTGTAGAGTGTCTCGATCACCAGCGATGACTTGCCGCCGCCGGAAACACCGGTGATGCAGGTAAAAGTGCCGAGCGGAAAGTCGATGCTGATATTTTGCAGATTGTTTTCTGCGGCCCCCGAGATCTTGACTTTTTGCCCTTTATGACCGGGGCGGCGCTCTTTGGGTATCTCGATCTGCCGGAAGCCGGTGAGATATTGACCCGTCAGGCTCTCGGTTGATTGCATAATGTCGTCGGGTGAGCCGATGGCGATGATCTTGCCGCCGTGGATACCGGCGCCCGGGCCAATATCGACCAGAAAATCGGCCGCGCGCATGGCGTCTTCATCATGCTCAACCACAATCACCGTATTGCCGAGATCGCGCAGCCGCTTGAGCGTATCGAGCAGCCGGTTGTTGTCCCGCTGATGCAGGCCAATCGAAGGCTCATCCAACACATAGAGCACGCCGGTCAGGCCGGAGCCGATTTGCGAAGCCAGACGAATGCGCTGGCTTTCACCGCCGGACAAGGTGCGCGATGATCGGGCCAGGGTCAGATATTCTAGGCCGACATTATTTAAAAAGCCGAGCCGCTCATTAATTTCCCGTAAAATTCGCCGGGCGATCTCGTTTTGTTTCTTGCTGAGATTTTTGTGCAATCCAGAAAACCAGCTTTTGGCATCACTGATCGAGAGTCGGGTGATCTCACTGATATGTTTGCCATCGATCTTGACGGCCAAGGCTTCCGGTTTGAGGCGATAGCCTTCACAGACATCGCAGGTCGTCACGGTTTGATACTTCGCCAGGTCTTCGCGTATCCAGGACGAATCAGTTTCCCGCCAGCGCCGTTCCATGTTCGGCACGACGCCTTCGAACGGCTTTTTAATTTCGTATTCCTGCTTGCCGTCATCATAGGCGAGCGGCACGATTTTGCTGCCCGAACCATAGAGAATAATTTCGCGCTGTTTTTTCTTGAGCTTCCGCCACGGTGTGGTGAGGTCAAACTTAAAGTGCTTGGCAAGGCTGGCCAGCGTCTGGTGGTAATAGTTCGAGCTTGAATTGGCCCAAGGCGCGATAGCGCTCTCAGATAGGGCAAGCCGGTCGTCAGGCACAACCAGTTCAGGATCAAAATACATTTGCGTACCGAGGCCGTCACAGGACGGGCAGGCGCCGAACGGATTGTTGAATGAAAACAGCCTAGGCTCGATCTCATCAATGGTGAAGCCGCTTTCAGGGCAGGCGAATTTGGCCGAAAAAGTGGCTCGTTCGCCGGTATCAGCGTCTTCGGTAAAGGCCAACCCGTCGGCCAGATGCAAAGCCGTCTCGAAACTATCGGCAAGGCGTTGGGCGATGTCGTCACGGATCACCAGGCGGTCGATGACGACTTCGATATCATGTTTAAAGTTTTTTTCGAGGGTGGGGGCTTCGTCGATCTCGTAATGCTCGCCATCGATCTTAACCCGCTGATAGCCTTTTTGGGCGAGGTCCTGCAATTCTTTACGGTATTCGCCTTTGCGGCCGCGGGCAATGGGCGCCAGTAAATAGAGCCGCGTGCCTTCCTTCATGGCCATCACCCGGTCGACCATCTGCGACACCGTCTGTGCTTCGATGGGCAGGCCGGTGGCGGGCGAGTAGGGGATGCCGATGCGGGCGAACATCAGCCGCATATAATCGTAGATTTCGGTAACCGTGCCGACAGTGGAGCGCGGATTACGGCTGGTGGTTTTTTGCTCAATAGAGATCGCCGGTGACAGACCTTCGATGGAATCGACATCCGGCTTTTGCATCAGTTCGAGGAATTGGCGGGCATAGGCGCTCAGGCTTTCAACGTAGCGGCGCTGGCCTTCGGCATAAATCGTATCAAAGGCGAGCGACGACTTGCCCGAACCCGACAAACCGGTAATTACGGTCAAGGAGTCACGTGGGATCGCAACGTCGATATTCTTTAAATTGTGCTCGCGGGCACCGGTAATTTTAATCTCTGCCATACCCAGATATATGGACCGGCAAGCCGGAAAAAGCGAGTCCCTAAGTTAAAGCGCCGGCCTTATTTACCCGCTTTCCTTAACCGGCCTGAGCGAGATCGCGGTCAAGGCATAGAGCGCCATCAGGCCGGCCAGTACAGCGGCGGTAATATAAAGGCCGGTGTAGGTGCCGACTATGAGGTATAGACCGGCGAAAACCGGCGCTGCGGTTTGCGCAATGCGTAGTCCCAGGTTTAACGCCGAGACAAAGGTTGTGCGCAAATCCTCCGGCGCGTGGTCGAGCAGAATAATCTGCAACGACGGTCTCAATATGCCGAATGCGCCGCCGTAACACATCGCGGTAAAAATTATCATCCAGGCATTATCGGCAAAGGGAACCGCAGCCATGCCGACGGACATGGCGAAAAAGGCACTGAAAATCAGAGTACGGTAGGAAAAATGCCGGGTCAGCCGGGTGAGCTGCGAGGCCGTCAAGACGCCCATGGTTGAGCGGGAGGCGATAATCAAGCCGATAAAAAACGCTGGCGAGTCGAACGTATCTTTTAGAAACAATGGTATGTAGGTAATAAAGGCGCCGAAGCCGATAAAGATAAAGCCGCCGGTCATAAAGACGAGTTCTAAAACGATGCGGTTGTTTAATTGCGACCAGGCATGGCCCAAGAAAGCCCGGGCACCGGATTTCTCCGGCTGGTTCTCGCGTTTTACCCCTTCCATGGTAAAAATCATATAAAGGCCAAGCGGGATGGCCAGCATGGCGACGCCGAAGGGGTAAAACCAGGCGACTGCCGCCAAGGCGCCGCCGAGCAACGGCAACAGGCCGCTGCCGATATTTTGCGTCGCGCCGACAAAGCCCATCACCCGTACCCGGTCCGGACCCTTAAAACGATCGCCGACCATGGCGACATTGAGGGTCGATAGCGCGCTCGCGCCGATGCCTTGGATAAAGCGCAGAACAAATAGCGTTTCCTGATCCGGCGCCAGCGAGCATGCGCCGCCAGCCAAGCCGAATATAAACATCGATGGAAAGAGAACGCGGCGTTTGCCATAACGGTCCGCCAGCAAGCCGCTCAACGGCATAAATAAAAGGCCCGGCAGTGAATAGGATGCCATGACCCAGCCAATATTTTCGGTCGAAATATTCAAAGCATCGCGGGCCGCCGGCAGGGCCGGGGAAATGACCGGAAATCCCAACAGAGACGTAAATGTTAGGGCGACAATCATGAAAATAGTATTGTTGAAACGGAATTGCGGCATAGTTGATCAATAAAGCTTCATGCCGCTAGGTCAAACCAATTTGCAGTCTGGAAAAATACCAAATAAGAGCATAACCTGATGGACAAGACGGACTTTTCTCCTATATACACTGTTCGGCCTACCAACAAGTGTTTGGCATTTTATTTACCGGAAGGAACCAGCGATGTCCCAGATTAAGCTCAAAGTAGCGGATATCCAGCAACTTACTGACAATATCAAGAGTTTTGAATTGGTCTCGGCGGATCATGGACATCTGCCGTCTTGGGAAGCCGGCTCGCATGTCGACATTGAGATCGACGGCCATATGCGCCGCTCCTATTCCTTGGCGAACAAGCCGGGTGATACGGAACGCTGGGTGACGGCTATCTTACGTGAAGAAAACGGCACCGGTGGCTCCAAATTTATGCACGACAAGGTTTCGGTCGGCGATGAGCTGACCATTGCCGAGCCGCCGACCAATCATTTTCCGTTGGATGAGAAAGCCGCCAGCCATCTGCTCATCGGCGGCGGCATCGGTATCACGCCGCTGTTGTCTATGGGGTATCGCTTGCAAGATATGGGCGCAGATTTTCATCTCCATTATTGCACCAAGTCGAAAGAAGATACGGCTTTTTACGACGAGATTTTAGACGTTTTTGGCAGTGACGGTGTAACCTTCCACCATGATGGCGGCGATCCAAGCCAAGGCATCAAACTGGAGGAAGTTCTGAGCGCTCAACAAGACGGCCAGCATCTGTATCTCTGTGGTCCTGGTGGCCTGATCACTGCCGCGCGTGAGGCGGCGTCTCATTGGCGTGACGGCACGGTGCATTTCGAGCTGTTTGCCAGCGCTAAAACCGAGGACGAGAAAGCCGAAGTGGCCGCCGGCGATCAACCTTTCGAGGTCGAACTCAAAGAAAGCGGTATCTCCTTCACTGTGCCGGCGGACAAATCCATCATCGAGCTTTTGTGGGCCAATGAAGTCGATGTGATGTATGCCTGTGAAGACGGCTGGTGCGGCAATTGCAAGGTCGGGCTGATATCCGGCAAAGTGGACCACCGCGACGAATTTTTGGACGAAGGCGACCGCGAAAACTTCATTCAGGTTTGCGTCTCCCGCGCCAAGCCGGGTGAGAAACTGGTGTTGGATATATAGTTTATCTACAGATTCGCTGATTTTTTCCGGCCTTACGCAATTTATTTTGGCGTCGTCAGAAAAAAACCTCTCTGGGGCCCGCATAAACCTGCAATAGGCGATTTTAGGCGTGAACAGATGCCCAAAGTCGGGTACATACATTCTAACGAAGATCAAAGGGGGCTCCTATGGCAGGCAGCGTGAATAAAGTTACTTTAATTGGCAATCTGGGCCGCGATCCGGAAATCCGTTTTTCTCAAAATGGCGACAAAATTGGAAATTTATCGATCGCCACTTCGGAAACCTGGAACGATAAAGCCACGGGCGAACGGCGCGAGAAAACTGAATGGCACCGGGTCGTTATTTTTAATAAACACCTCGCTGATATCGCCGAGAAATACCTCAAAAAAGGCTCCAAGGTTTATCTTGAAGGCGCTTTGCAAACCCGCAAATGGACCGATAATTCGGGCGTAGAGAAATACACCACCGAAGTCGTGCTCGGCAATTTTAAAGGCGAGCTGACCATGCTTGATGGCCGCGGTGATAGCGGCGGCGGCGGTGGCGGTGGCGGCGGTTCGCAGGAACCTGATTACGGCTCCGGTCCGAGTGGCGGCGGTGCCGGTGATGATCTCGACGACGAAATTCCGTTCTAAGTAAGCCATGACCCTCGCCTACACCGAAGTTGGTAGCGGGGAGCCTCTTGTCATTCTGCATGGGCTGTTTGGCTCCGGGCGCAATTGGGCCTCGATTGCCAAAGCGCTCGCCGATACTTACCGGGTCATCACCGTTGATCTGCCCAATCATGGGGCCTCTGATTGGACTGATACGGTGACCTATGAGGGCTTGGCCGCAGCGACGGCAGATTTCTTGACCCAGCACGACCTCCAGGGATGTACCCTGCTCGGCCACTCGATGGGTGGCAAGACGTCGATGACGTTGGCGCTAACGCAGGGCGAACTGATCAGCCGCTTGATAGTCGCCGATATTGCGCCAGTACCTTATGACCATGATAATCTTGAGGTGATTGAGGCGTTGGCGGCGGTCGATCTCGCCAGCGTCAAATCCCGCGATGACGCTGAAGCGCAAATGGCGGCGCATATTTCTGATCGCATGTTGCGGGCCTTTTTGCTGCAAAATCTACGGCGGGACGGCGATGGCTATCGATGGCGGATTAATCTCGAAGGTCTCAAAGCCAGCATTGACGATCTCCACGGCTTTCCGGCCCATGCGGAGGAAGCGCGTTACGTTGGTCCGACGTTATTTCTCGCCGGTGCAGAATCCGACTATATCGAGCCGGATCATCATGAAGAAATCGACCGCTTATTCCCCAATTCCCGGGTGGTTGATCTGACCCATGCCGGTCATTGGCTTCACGCCGATAATCCGCAAGCTTTTGTGCAAGCAGTTAGAGAATTTCTGAACGCCTAGGTTGCTCATCTGCCGCTACCTCATCATAGGCGGCGTGAGCTTTGCGCCGAGTTGAACGCAGCCAGATGGCAGACAGCAGAACTGTCAGAATAAGCGGCATGGCCGCCAAATTAACCCACATCCAGCCAAAGAAATGATAAATCATACCGGCGGACAGGGACGACATGGCGAGACCGGTAAAAAGGATAAAGTCGTTCATGCCCTGCACTTTGGCGCGTTCCGACGGCGTATGGACTTCGGTTAATAGTACGGTGCCGCCGGTAAAGGCAAAATTCCAGCCGACGCCTAAGAAAAACAAGGCGGCAAAGAAATGGATAAAGCTATCGCCGTTGAGCGCAATAATAACCGAGCCCAACAACAACGCGCTGCCGACGACAATAATGCGCACGACACCAAATTTTCTGATTAAATGACCAGTGAAAAAACCTGGCGCAAACATGCCGACGACATGCCACTGAATAACCCGCGCGATGTTGTTATCGGTGAAGGCATCAATGCGCATGGTCACCGGCGTCGCTGTCATCAAAAGGTTCATCACCGCATAGCCAAACAATGCCGCAACCAGGGCGACAATGAAGGTGGGGATTACGACGATCTCGCCTAACGGGCGACCGCTGTCTTCGATCTCTTCTTTGGTCAAATTGGGAATATCGATGCCGAGCACGATCACCGCAGCGGCAAGGCAGAAACCACCAAGCGCCCAGAACGTGCCTTCGAAGGGTATGGTGCTCAGCAGGTTCTTGGTCATCAGCGTGGTTTCCGGCCCGACAAAGGCGCCGACCACGCCCATAGAAATAACAATGGAGACGGATTTGGCTTTGATGTGCTCCGGTGCTGCGTCAGCAGCGGCGAAGCGGTATTGCTGCGCCGTGCCGCCATAAAGGCCAAATAAAAATATGCCAAGATTAAAGAGCAGGAAACTATCAATGGCGACCGCATGTGCAGCAACGCCACTGCCTATTGTGCCTACCAAAGCGCCGATGACAAAGCCCCATTTTCGTCCGAGCTGGCGCATAATATAGGCTGAAGGCAGGGTGCTGGCAGCGGTGCCGATTAACATCATGGTTATTGGGGCGGTGACAAATGTGAGGTTGTCGCCGAGCATGGTAATTGCAACCAGTGAGGCGGCGATAAAGGTCAGCGTCCGGCCACTGTTAAACAGCGCCTGACAAATCGACAGCACGACAACATTTTTGGTATTGCGGGAAGAACTCGCAGCTTCGTCCATCCGCGAGCTTTACGTGATCAAATGATGACTTGCAAGCATCGACCCACTGGAAGCTTGGGTAATTAAGGGGACAGTTTACTTAATTCAAAAGATAATATTGTAATAAAGTAATCCGGGTAAGATTTTTAGAATTAAGTAAACTGTCCCCTTAATTACGGGTGGAGGAATTTAAGCTGAGATTCGGTGAAAATTGGGCATATTTCAGGTATATCATCGGGCCGAATTGTAAAACCTCTAGGTCTACCAGCCCGAAGAAATAAAATATAACAGTATCAACAACTTACAGCCAATAATATCTCCTTAAAAACCCCTTGATTTGGTTGTTAAAACAGGGGTGATTTGCTATAAATAGAGGATAAATATCACCCGCGATTTGGCGCTGAAAACAGCGTTAAAATGCCTATAAATTGAACGGAATATGCCTTGACCCCACCACCTGATGAGATCCCTCCCGAAGACGCGCCGCAAGAAGACGGACCAGACGACGGAGAAGGCGGACCGCCGTCCGATTTCGATATAATACCGGTCAGTATCGAAGACGAGATGAAGACGTCCTATCTCGATTACGCCATGAGCGTGATCGTCAGCCGGGCGCTGCCGGATGTCAGGGATGGTCTCAAGCCGGTGCACCGCCGCATCATCTACGCGATGAAGGAGGGTGGTTATGACTATAACCGGCCGTTCCGTAAATCAGCCCGCATCGTCGGTGATGTCATGGGTAAATATCACCCCCATGGTGATACCGCGATTTATGATTCTCTCGTTCGGATGGCGCAGGATTTCTCACTACGGCTGCCGCTGATCCAAGGCCAAGGTAACTTCGGCTCGATGGATGGCGACCGGGCGGCGGCGATGCGGTATACTGAAGCCCGTCTCGCGCGATCCGCTCATTCGCTGATCGAAGACATTGATAAAGACACCGTTGATTTTCAGCCCAACTATGACGACAGCGTGCGTGAGCCGACCGTGCTGCCGGCTGAGTTTCCGAATTTGCTGGTCAATGGGGCCGGTGGCATCGCTGTCGGCATGGCGACCAATATTCCGCCGCATAATCTCGGCGAAGTGATCGACGCTTGCTGTGCCGTGATCGATAATCCCGATATCGGCATCGACGAGTTGATTGAGAAATATATCCCAGCGCCGGATTTCCCGACCGGCGGTATTATTCTCGGCCGCACCGGGGCAATGCAGGCGTTCCACACCGGGCGCGGCTCAATCCGCATGCGGGGCCGCACTCATGTCGAGCCGTTCGGCAAAGACCGCGAAGCGATCATCATCACCGAAGTGCCCTATCAGGTAAATAAATCCCGCATGATCGAGATCATGGCGGAATGCGTGCGCGACAAAAAGATCGAGGGTATCTCCGATCTGCGTGACGAATCCGACCGTCATGGTGTGCGCGTTGTCGTCGAGATCAAACGTGACGCGATGTCCGAGGTCGTGCTCAACCAGCTGTTTAAGTTCACGCCGCTGCAAACCAGTTTCGGCGTCAACATGCTGGCGCTCAATGGTGGCAAGCCGGAACAGATGAACCTCAAGCAAATCCTGGTGGCCTTTATTGATTTCCGCGAAGAAGTGATCACCCGCCGGACAGCTTTTGAGCTCAGAAAAGCACGCGACCGGGCCCATATCATGGCCGGCTTGGCGGTTGCCGTTGAAAATCTTGATCCGGTGATCGCGTTAATCCGCAAAGCCAAGGACGCCGACGAAGCCAAAACTAAATTGATGGCTAAAGCCTGGCCGGCCGGCACCGTCGAGCCCTTGATCAAACTGATTGATGATCCGGAACATCAAGTCATTGATGGCAAATACAAATTGTCAGCCGAGCAGGCCAAAGCCATTCTCGAAATGCGTTTGCAGCGTTTGACCGGGCTGGAGCGTGATAAAATCGCCACCGATCTCAAAGAGCTTTGTGCCAAGATCGAGGAATATCTAAAGATTCTCGGCGACAAGAAATTATTGTTCGAAATTCTGGTCAGTGAGTTGGCGCGCATGAAGGAGCTGTTTGGCAATGACCGCCGCAGCACCATCGAGGACGCCGAGTTTGAAGGCGATATCGAAGATTTGATCCAGCGCGAAGATATGGTCGTCACCGTCAGTGACAGCGGCTATATCAAGCGGGTGCCGCTGTCGACCTACCGGGCGCAGAACCGGGGCGGCAAAGGCCGGGCCGGCATGAGCACCAAGGAGGAAGATTTCGTCTCCCAGGTGTTTGTCGCCAATACCCATCAGCCGATGCTGTTTTTCTCGTCGACTGGTATTGTCTACAAGCTTAAGGTTTACAAATTGCCGCAAGGCACGCCGCAGGCGCGGGGCAAAGCGCTGGTCAATGTATTGCCGCTGGATGAAGGCGAGACCATAACGACCGTGATGGCGCTGCCCGAAGATGAGGAGACCTGGGATAATCTGTTTGTTATGTTTGCCACCGCCTCCGGTGGTGTCCGGCGGAACAAGCTCTCCGACTTCACCAACGTGAATGCCAATGGCAAGATCGCCATGAAGCTCGGCGAGGGTGATCATTTGGTCCGTGTCCGCGTCTTTGAAGAAGATCACAATGTCTTCCTGGCGACGAAAAAAGGTAAGTGTATCCGCTTCCCGGTCTCCGATGTGCGCGTCTTTGCCAGCCGCAATTCAACCGGTGTCCGGGGTATTCGACTGGCCGAGGGAGATGAAGTCATCGCCATGTCCGGCCTTAAACATATCAAGGTCGAGGTCGCTGAGCGAGATGAGTACCTGAAATCTGTCAACGCATCGCGCCGTTTGGTTGGCGGCGATTATACCGACCGCGACGAGGATAAAGCGAACGATGAAGCCCTCGCGGCTGGGCTTGAGAAAGAACTGTTCCAGGAAATGGGCGCCGAGGAGGAGTTTATCCTCACGGTTACCGAGGATGGCTTCGGTAAACGCTCGTCCGCTTACGGCTACCGTATCTCCAAACGCGGCGGCAAAGGCATCGACAGTATGGACGTCAAGCGCGGCAAAGATGACCCGACCCAAGTGATCTCGACCATTCCGGTGGTCGATACAGATCAATTGGTGATGGTGTCCGATGGCGGTCAGCTCATTCGCCTGCCGGTTGATGGCATCAGCTTTACCGGCCGGGCGTCGCGCGGCGTGACGCTCTTTAAAGTTGCCGAAGAAGAGCGTGTCGTCTCGGTTACCCGCTTCCGCGATGTTGAAGGCGATGGTGAGGATGATGAGGGTGATGCAGCCCCGGAACCTGCTGAGGCTGAAGAAGTTGCGGAAGAGGTTGAAAACGCTGAAAATCCAACGGATACTCCACCCGATGAAGAAGAATAGTTGGAATAGCTAATATAAAAGGACCCCAAATGCCGCGCACAGGTATCTATCCCGGTACATTCGATCCCGTTACCAATGGCCATATGGACATCATTTCCCGCGCCACCCGCGTCGTTGATAAGTTGATCATTGGTGTTGCCATCAATGCCGGTAAAGGGCCATTGTTTTCCTTAGAAGAACGCGTCGCCATGGTCGAGCATGAGATATTGCAGCTTCCCGATGGCGCCAGCGAACGCGTGTCCGTGCAGCCATTTGAGGGTTTGCTGACCGATTTTGCTGTCTCCTGTAATGCCTCGCTGATTGTCCGGGGATTGCGGGCGGTCTCCGATTTCGAGTATGAATTTCAGATGACCGGCATGAACCGGAAACTCAATTCGGAAATTGAAACCGTATTTTTGACGGCGTCCGAAAAGCATCAGTTTATTTCATCTGCGCTGGTCAAAGAAATCGTCAGCATGGGCGGTGATATCACCCACTTTGTCGCCTCGAACGTCCGGGATAAGCTGCTTGAAAAGAATTCTGAATAGTGAGCGCTGATAATCGGGAAATAGGCGAAATCTAGTATTGACCAAGCAGGTCCGCCTGCTTATGTTGCGCCCCGTAATTCATACGTAAATCGTTGTCACTTCCCAAGCATTTCTGATTGGCAACGTTTTGACTCTTCTAGTCAAATTTTGGGGGCACGTAGCTCAGTTGGTAGAGCTCTCGCCTTTTAAGCGAGCGGTCACAGGTTCGAATCCTGTCGTGCCTACCATTTTCTCCAACTTCCTTTTGTAGCAATTGTCCTAATGCCAATCGTTTGGTAATACTATGGCATGCCTTGCCGAGTGCTCATTGATGACAACGTGAACTGTGTATTTATTCAACATTACGAATCCTTCACTAGCGGTGAGGGAATTCAAGTACTACAGCGTGTTCTGAAAGACCCGGCCCACAAAAAGGACATGAACGTCTTGCATGACGTTACACAGTTATCATTACCCGATGAGTATGATTTACAATGGTTTCGTGAGAACGTTCGAAAAGAGTCAACTGAAACAATGGATATTAACCTAGGCAGAGGGCGGAAAGCGGCCTGGATCTTAAGCAATCCACGGGATTTTAAGGTGATCCACCAATGGAGTGTCGTCGATCGGTTAAATACAAGTGTCGTTGAGCGTCGGCCATTTCGTGATATTGAGAAAGCCAAAGAGTGGCTTGAGATACCCACAGGATACGTAATCGACTATGCGGATCAACCCATATGAATGTATTTAATTTGACCTGTATTTTTCCATTGTGATTTCCCTCAGGCAAATCATATGCGCTCAAAATAGATTGGCACAATCTCTAGAAAGTTCTGCAATTTCCGCCAGGATCAAATTGTGGGGAATGCCAAACCTCTCTCAAGCTATTAGCATATTGCCCGCCTTTTAAGCGGACGGTCACAGGTTCGAATCCTGTCGTGCCTACCATTTTCAATAAAGTTCAGTTTTCATTTATCTGTCCGATTTCCGGCCAGTATCCCTTGTCGTCGCGTTTACATGTAGCTACGCTTGCTAGCTTAACTCCAAACCGTAATCGCAGCGTTAAATGCAGGAGGGAACCATCGAACTGACAGCACTCACCGCGGTTGAGGCGGTCACCGCCATCGCCGCTGGAGATATTACCGCCGCCGCGCTGGCTGAAGCTTTGATTGAACAGGCGCAGCGCTGGCAGGCGGTCAATGCGCTGGTGAATTTTAATGGCGACGATTTTCTGGCGGCGGCCCAGGCAGCGGATGAAAAGCGAGCGGCAGGCGGTCCATTGGCTCCCTTACATGGTTTGCCGATGGTGGTGAAGGACAATATCGACGTTGCCGGCTTTGCGACAACTGCGGCTACGCCGGCGCTGGCCGGTCATTTTCCCGGCCACGACGCGCCGGTCGTGCGAGCTTTGCGTGACGCCGGGGCGATTGTCATGGCCAAGGCCAATATGCACGAACTGGCTTTTAGCCCGGGTATCACCCCACCCGAAGGTGGTGGAAAGATCATCTACGGCGCCCATGGCGCCGCCCGCAATCCCTACGATTTAAAGCGCTCACCCGCCGGCAGTTCAACCGGGACCGCAGCCGCCATTGCCGCCCAAGTCGCCCCGGCGGGACTCGGCAGTGACACTGGCGGCAGTGTGCGCAATCCAGCTGCCTGGTGTGGCCTCGCCGGGTTTCGGCCAAGTATAGGACGTTATGAACAGACCGGTGTCGTGCCGATTTCCTGGACCCGCGACACCATTGGCCCGATGGCCCGGAGTATCGGCGATCTGGTGTTGCTTGATGGCATTATTACCGGTGAAAGCCAGCCGCCAGTCGCTGAGTTAGACAAGGTTAGGCTGGGCCTCGACCGGGACTTTTTTTGCACCGACGCTGATGCTGATATCCTTGACATATTCGAAGGCGAAATTGACAGGCTTACTGCCGCAGGAGCCGAAATCGTCGATGTGAAGATTCCCGGCTTGGAGGAGTTGATTGGCGCCGCGGGGCAGGGGATTGCCATGTATGAAATAATCCGCGCTTTGCCCCGCTATCTTGTTGAAAGCGGGTCGGGAGTAACCTTGGATGCGGTGTTCAGCAACATTGCGGCCAGTGGCCTCAGCGCCCGTTTGGACGGCCTGTGTGGGACTGAAGCGATTTCCGAAGCCGATTATCGTACGTCTATGGATGAAGTACGCCCGGCACTGCAATCGGTTTATGCAGATTGTTTCCAAGCCAATCGCCTCGACGCTCTGATTTTTCCGGCAACGCTCATATTGCCATACATGCTGCAGGAGCCGGGAACGCATATGCACAAGGGGGAGGAAATTTCGGACTTTGCCGCCTCCGGTCACAACGTCCAGCCCGCCAGCATCGGCGGCAGTCCGGGGCTCACCATCACGGCCGGTATTACGCCTGCGGGACTTCCGGCGGCGATCGGATTTGATGGTCCGTTTGGCCACGATGCGAAATTGCTGGCTATCGGCAAGGCTTATGAAGCAATCCGACCGCCAATCCCGGCACCGCCGGTGCCGATTTTGCACCAGACTGTGTCTTGAGTGGTGATCGACAAAGCGCTTTATCCGGCTCATAATTTCTCTATATTTTTACCATGACCGTAGAAAACACCGCGAGTGATACAGCGCTGATCGGTCCGGGTGATCCGGCGCCGTTTGAGCTGCTTAATCCCGAGTCCGAATTGCCGGTGCTGCTGATCTGCGACCACGCCAGCAAAGCGGTGCCGCGTGAGATGAATAATCTGGGCCTCGATGACGCGACCATGGATTTACATGTCGGCTGGGATATCGGCGCCGCAGCGGTGGCGCGGCAGCTGGCCAATAATCTGAATTGCATGGCTGTGCTGGCGGGTTATTCGCGCCTCGTGATCGACAATAACCGCCAGCCCGGCGATCCCACTGGCATTCCCGCTGCCAGTGACGACATTGTCATTCCCGGCAATCAAAATTTAACCGAGGCTGAGCAGATCGCCCGGACGGATCAATTTTTTTGGCCCTATCATCATGCGATCACCGATGCGATTGCGCATTTGTGGCGAAACGGTCTGCCGCCGGCGGTCTTTTCCGTGCATACGTTTACGCCGTCGATGAACGGCGAGGACCGGCTTTGGCATATCGGCGTTTTGTGGAACCGCGATCCGCGCATGGCTAAGCCACTCATTCATCAACTGCGAGATCATGGCGAAGGTTTCCACGTTGGCGATAATCAGCCATATTCCGGCAAAGATATTGCGTTTTCGCTCGATATGCATGCCGGCGGCGCCGGTCTGCCGCATTGCGCCGTTGAAATCCGCCAGGATTTGGTGACAACGCCAAGTGGCGCCGGATATTGGGCTGAAATACTGGCCGAGGTTTTGCGCGACATCCTGAGTATCGACGAGCTGCATAAAGTGGAGCACTTTTAAATGCCGTTTTCTAAACCGGCACTGACCATTGGGGTCGAAGAGGAATATCTAATCGTTGATCCGGTTACCCGCGATCTCGCCGAGCCGCCGGATGAAGCCTTTATCAAATGCAGTGATCGCCTCAAAGGCCTGGTGAAACCGGAATTCATGAAATCCCAGATTGAAGTGGCGACCAGCGTCTGCGGCACGATCAAGGATATCCGCCAAGAGTTGGTCGAATTGCGCTCCACCATTGCCGAAGTTATGGGCGAATATGATTTGGCGCCGATTGCTGCCTCGACCCATCCTTTCGCCACCTGGGAGACCCAATACCATACGGATAAGGCGCGCTATAATTTTTTAGCGGAAAATATGCAGGCGGTGGCGCGACGGCTTTTGATCAGCGGCATGCATGTGCACGTCGGTGTCGAAGATAATGAAATGCGGATCGAAATGATGAGCCAAATCGCTTATTTTCTGCCGCATCTCCTGGCGCTCTCAACCTCGTCACCGTTTTGGCGGGGCGAACTTACCGGGCTTAAATCCTACCGTCTCTGTGTATTTGATGAATTGCCGCGTTCGGGCCTGCCGGAACGCTTTGAATCTTACGGTGAATACAGCCGTCACGTCGCCGTGCTGATCGAAGCCGGGTTGATTGAGGATGCTACGATGCTGTGGTGGGATGTCCGGCCCAGCGCCACCTTTCCGACGCTCGAAATGCGCGTTACCGATGTCTGCACCCGGATTGATGACGCAGTTTGCATTGCGGCAATCTATGTTTGTATCATCCGCCTGCTTTACCGGTTGCGGCGGGGCAATCAAAAATGGCGCACCTATACCAATATGCTGATCAGTGAAAACCGCTGGCGGGCGCAGCGTTACGGTATCGATGAAGGCATGGTCGATTTTGGCAAAGGCGCGGTCGTGCCTTTTGATGAATTGCTGGAAGAGCTTATCGAGCTTATCCAAGAGGATGCTGAAGCACTGGATTGCGTCGAGGAAGTTCATCATGCCCGTCGTATTATCGCGGCCGGTACCAGCGCGCACCGGCAGTTAGCGACGTTTGAAAAAATCAAAGCCGCTTCGGGCGACGAGCAAAAGGCTTTCCACGCCGTCGTTGACGAACTGATCGCGGAAACTGTTAAAGGATTCTAGGGCAGCTTAACATCTCAATGCTGACGTTAATTAGACCGGTTCAAAGATTTCGCTAATGACCTTGAGCGGACATCAATATTTTCATGTTGGTTTAATGTGGAAATTGATTATTCTGATCACCATGCCTTACCATTCTCGTATCTTCCCGGAAATTAACGTGGTGTATTTTTTTCATTATGGAAAAATGGAAGCCGATGAAGCGTTAAAACAATTCAGTGACATGTTCGCCGATCCTGAATATCGGGTAGGCATGAATCTAATTCGTGACACCAGGGAAGCAATTCTTCCTCCGGAATGGGATTTTAGCTATTTCCATCGGCCACTGCCGCAACAAGTGCAAGATTATTGGAAAAAAGTTAGTGATTGTAAATTGGCCTGGATCCACAAAGGGGGTGGACAGTACAAAATTATCCACCAAGCAATTCTCAGTCAGAGAATGTCACATAACAATAATGTTGAACGCTATGCTTGCCGTACGATGGAAGAAGTTAAAATACGACTAGACATTCCATTGGACTTTGATATTAGCCTGCCATCGTCTTAATGACCCTACGTGGACATTGTTACCAAACTGATCGGTTGGGATTGTCGTTTTCGCGCCGTCCGTAAGGCCGCTGGCGGCGGTTGATGCTTTGATAGGCTTTCAGCCGCTCTCTGCGTCGCTCGGTGCCACGTTCAACGAGCTCACTGACAGATTTAGAATTTGAGATATCGACACCCCATTCCTGATTATTTTCGGCGTCGGAATCATGGCCGTCAATATTTTCCATTTGCTGGTCAGTATAACTTTGGGGATCGAAAGGATCAAAGGCTTGGACAAGCTCACCTTTCTGATCCGTCCAGTAAATTGTTGAACCGTTTTCGTTGACTATAAATCCATGTTCCAAATATTTATCTTCAAGCCTGAATGAATCAGTCAGGAAAGATTTGGTTGTGTTCCCTCTCTCCAACCAAAGTAGCCCCGATCCAATTGCAAGAATAACAAAGGCAATGTTCGTCGTTGGTCTGGTGTCGGAAAAAATTTGATCAGGGTTAAAAAAATAAATAACCGAAACGAAGACCAGAAATATTGTTAAATATTTTGATAGGGTCTCCATCTTCATGGTCTGTGAAATTTTTTGGTCGATAGAATTTAGCTCAAGACAGGTTCTCTCGATGTCAGACTTTAGGTCTAATGGTATGGACATTATGTTAATCCCCTTATTTACCAGAGTATCTGTACTTGCCCCTCGGTTACGATTCCTAGCTAAATATACGTATATACACGTTGGCTAATACGTATTAACCGTAATATATTGATTAGAATATTAATTTTCAATGAAAAATCGTATAAGTGGCATAATTTGACGGGAATCTGGACAAATTAGGTGGAGTGGCTCGGAAATTTAAGCCGGGAGCTGCTTTACTCCCCGTCCTCTGATTTTTCTGATTCTTCGCTTTGTTTGCGGCGGTCTTCACCTGGGAAGACGATTTTTTTAACGCGCCGGTCGGGGCCGCAATAGTTTTCTGACCGGACAAATTGTCTGGGATTCTCGATGAGCTTGCAGATGCGGGCATATATCGATTTTGCGGATAACGGCAAAGCGAGATATTCGCTCATACCTAAATCTCGCGCCGCAATCACGTATTTCTTTTCAGTATATGAAGTGATGGCAATAATCGGTATTTCGCTCAGATTTTCATTTGGACTGTGTCTGATATTTTTGAAGAGATGAATAATATCGGACATGGGAGTCCAACTGGCAAATATGATATCCGGCATAATTTCAGCTATGCGCTCCACGGCGATATCACATTTGGATTCGGTGTAGATTCTTTTGGGTTTAAATTGCTTTAACAGGTCCGACAGCATTTCACGGAGGAACGGATTTTCCTCAACGATAAATAAAGTAATTTCAGAAAAATTATAGGCAACTGACAAATCTAAAATTCTTTCATGGTTAAATGAAACTCACTACAACGGTTTTATTCAAGTGGTTTAAATTCAAACCCTAAATCAAATAACTCAATTTACGATGGCATATTAAGCAAAATCCATCAACTTAGAATTAACAATCTGAGGTAACAAGCGGTACTATTACATCTACCATTTCCCAGTATTTAGCCATTGTCGGTCTCTTTGCACCGATGACATTAATATCCGCTTTTGGGTGTAGAATATGCTGGTTTTCCTTACCGAGTGATTAAAGTGGGCCACTTCTGGGTGCGGAACTAGTATTAACCGGTTTTACCTACAACCCCATTTTCCGTGACGCGATAAGGCGCATGATGTCGCTGGTGCCGCCGCCAATCAGCGGGAAGTATGAATCGCGGAGATAGCGTTGGACGGGATATTCCATCGTCAGCCCATAGCCACCAAATATATTAAGCGCTTTCTGGCATATTTCATTGCCGCCATCACCGGCGACAATTTTGGCAATCGCCGCCTCCTTGGTGACGTCTTCGCCCCGGTCCGCCATGGCGGCGCAATGATAAGTGTAAAGATGCGCTTGCTCGAGGGTTGCCAGCATATCGACCAGTTTAAACTGCACCGCTTGGAAGCTGCCGATGGTTTGACCGAACTGCTCGCGTTCTTGAGCATATTCCAAGGCAGCAGTGTAGGCTGCTTTGGCGTTGCCGAGCGCAATTGCGGCGGTAATGACTCGATCCACGGTCAGCATCCGGTAGGCGCTTTTAAAATCGCTCTCTTCACCACCCAAACGGCAGTCAAGGGGCAGCTTCATATCTTCGAAAAACAGCTCTGCAGTATCTGAGCAATGGGTGGTGAATTTTTCAATTTGGCGGCCGACACTAAAGCCGGGGGTTTTGGTGTCGACTAAAAATAACGCCATGCCCTGAGCGCCCGCCACGCCGTCGACTTTGGCAACCACGGTGATAAAGTCGGCATAAACACTGTTTGAGGTGAATATTTTATTGCCATTGATAACCCAGCCATCATCAGTGCGTTCGGCGCGGGTACGAATGGCGGCAGCATCGGAGCCGGCTTGGGGCTCGGTGATGGCAAAGGCGCAGACCATGTCGCCTTTGAGCGCCGGCACCAGGTATTTTTGCTTTTGTTCCTCAGTGCCATCCTCGAACAACATGTGTGAAGCCGCCGAGCCATGCATGGCGACGGTGGCGGCAAAGCCCATCGAGCCTCGCGCCAGTTCCTCACACAGCATAGTGTAATAGACATAGCGCTGGTCCAATCCAGCGCCGCCATATTCTTCCGGGTATTTGATACCGAGATAACCTAGCTCGCCGAGCTCCTTAAACAAATCCCTGGCAAAATCGCCGCTTTCATCTAGCTCCTCGGCGCGAGGGATCAGCCGTTCATCGACCCAGCGGGACAGATGCTCTCTAAAAGTCTTTTGATCGTCGTCAAAGGGATATTCCATTATTCACTTTCCTTCTTCTGGGCGTTCTCGCGTTCTTTCTTCTCTTTGAGCGCCAGCACAATTTTTTCCGGCGTTACCGGCAGCTTGGTGAACCAGATACCGGTGGCATCGTGGATCGCACTGACGATCGACGGTGGGGTTGAGATGATTGAGCCTTCAGACGCCTCTTTTGCGCCGAAAGGGCCATGCGGATCATCGGTAATAATATCGTGCAGCTCGAAATCCGGATGTTCGGTTGACAGCGGCATCATGTAATTGACCATCGTCGAGTTCATGGTGCGGCCTTCATGCATTTTGAAATTTTCGTAGAGCGCCTGGCCCAAGCCTTGCGAGGCCGCACCCTGGGTCTGTGCCTCGACATTCACCGGATGCAGGGGGCGGCCGCAATCATGGGCGATGAGAAAGTCTTTGGCTTTGACCATGCCGGTTTCGAGATCGACATCGACGGCGGAAAGTTGTGAGGTGAAACTGTAATTTACCCCCGGATTGCCGTAGCCTTTTTCAAAATCCATTTTTTCGATACCGTATTCGGAATAGCCTTTACCCATGATGACAGCGCCGGATTCGGAATAACACGCGATCTGGGTGAGTTTTCTGAACGGCATGGATTTATCGGGATCGCCATCAACAAAGACCGTGCGGTCATTAAACAGGATTTTCTCAGCATCGACCTGCCACACTTTGGCGGCGGCTTCAGCCAATTGGCGTTTGACTTCCTGAGCAGCTTTTTGCGCTGCCTGGCCAGCCAATATCGTTACCCGGCTGCCATAGCTGCCGTTATCAACCGGCGTCACCGCCGTATCGACCCGCTGGATAGTGACGTCTTCCATCGTCAGGCCAAGCTCTTCGGCGACCAGTTGGACCAAGACCGTATCCGATCCCTGGCCGGCATCACTGGCGCCGGTGAGGTAATTGACCGTGCCGTCTTCACATAAGCGCACAATGGCAGCGCAAGACTGGTGACCCCGTTGGCGGGCGCCACCCAAATGAGAGGTGCCGGATATGCCAACGCCCCGGACCACCGGACCGTCTTTCTTGTTTTTATCCTTATCTTTCCAGGCAGTTGAAGAGGAAACGATCTCCAACCCTTCTTTCAACCCACAAGTATCGACCGTAATGCCGTTAATTGTCTCATGCGGCGCTTCGATGGCGTTTTTCATCCGCACCTCGACCGGATCGATGCCCAATTCGTCGGCCATTTTCTCCATCTGGATTTCAGCGGCAAACCGGGTATGAGTGACGCCATGGCCGCGCATCGCAGCGCTCACCGGATGATTGGTGAAAATGCGATAGGCATCATGTTTGTAGTTATCGAGCTTGTAGGGCAGCGTCGTCATGATACCGGTGAGATACATGGTCAGTGGCCCGATCGCTGTATAAGCACCGCCGTCAGCGATCACTTTGGTCTGCACCGCCGTGATGGTGCCGTCTTTTTTCATGCCCATTTTGCAATCGACAATCATATTGTGGCGGCGGCGGCAGGTCGTCAGCACCTCTTCCATGTTGTAAACGAATTTAACCGGCCGCTTGGTTTTCTTGGCCAGCATGACAGCGCAAAAATCACCGGCGGTTGAATCGTTTTTGGTGCCGCCGAAACCGCCCCCGACATAGGGCTGGATCACCCGGACTTTGCTTAAGGGCAGCTTGAAACAGGACGCCAATTGGCGATAGATAAAATACGGGCTTTGCTTGGCCGCATAAATAGTGATGCCGGCGGTATCATATTGCGCGACGGCGGCCGGTGGTTCGAGAAAACCAGTCAGGGTGCGGCCGGTCTCGAACCGGTCTTCCCGCACCAAATCAGCTTCGGCGAAACCTTTTTCGACATCGCCGTAATCCATATGGAAATCCCAGCTTTGATTATTTTCGACATAGTCGTGCACCTGCGGCGCGCCATCCTGCATCGCTTCTTCGGCATCGAAGATGCCCGGCAGTTCTTCATAAACGACGTCGATCAGGGCGCAGGCTTCCTCGGCGGTTTCTTCATCTTCGGCAGCGACCGCTGCCACAGCTTCGGCGAAATAGCGGACCTTGCCCTCGGCCAAAGGTGTCTCGTCACGGGTCTGTGGACCCCAGCCCCAGGACCAGCCTTTGAAATCTTCAGCCGTTACCACTGCTTTGACGCCCGGCATATCGAGCGCCTTGCTGGCATCGATGCTGATGATTTTGGCGTGGGCGTGGGGGCTGCGCAGGATTTTCATCCAGAGTTGACCGGCCATATTAAAGTCACCGGCATATTTAGCGTCACCATTGACCTTTTCGACCGCGTCAACACGGGGCAGGCGTTTGCCGATCAGGTTCGGCCAATTGTCGCCGATTTTTGCGGGTTGATCGCTCATTGCTGGCCCCCCTTCATGGTCTCGGCGGCAGCTTCGACGGATTCGAATATTTTCGCATAGCCCGTGCAGCGGCAGAAATTGCCAGCCAGCGCATCCTTGATCTCTTCCCGGCTCGGGTCAGGATTGGCATCCAGCAGATTTTTGGTCGAGAGGATCATGCCCGTCGTGCAGGCGCCGCATTGCATACCGCTTTCATCAACGAAGGCTTGTTGGATCGGATGCAGGTCTTCACCGTCGGCCATGCCTTCGACGGTCAGGATTTCCAACCCATCGGCCTCGGCCGCCAGGATCAGGCAGGCATTGACCAGCTTACCGTCGAGAATAACGTTGCAGGAACCGCATTCACCATGGCTGCAGCCTTCGCGGACACCGTGAAACAAAAGGTCTTCGCGCAGCATATGCAGAAGGGTGCGGTTGGGCGGGAAGGAGACTTCTTCGGCGCTGCCGTTAACAACAAAATTGCAAGTTATTTTATCCATCGTTTTTCTCCCTTATCCGGCCAGCTGAGTGAGGGCGCGTTTGACCAGCACCTCGACCATCATGTGACGGTATTCGCCACCCGCCCGGAAACTGTTTTCCCGTGGCTTGGCCTCGCCGGATGCAAGTGCTGCGGCGGCTTCAATATTTTTCTGACTGACTTCGGCTCCGCGCAACGCTGCTTCGGCTTTAGGTGTGCGGATCGGTGTCGGCGCCGCAGCGCCCAGGCCAATGCGAACCTCGGTAAATTTACCAGCCGAGATTTCTGCCCAGACCGCGACCCCGATCCAGGCCAGATCCATGCGGCCCCGTGGCGCCAATTTGAGATACACGCTATTGCTGCCCTTGGTGGGTGGCGGCAGTTTGATCTCTTTCACCAGTTCATCCGGCTGCAACACAGTTTCACCGGGACCGGTGAAGAAGTCTTCGATCTTGATGGATCGCTCGCCTTTTCCAGTAGCACAGACAACTTCTGCTCCCAGTGCCAATAGGGGAGGTGCCGAATCAGCCGACGAGACAGCGTTGCAGATATTGCCGGTGATCGTCGCCCGGTTTTGAATTTGAATGGAGGCGATCTCGCGAGCACCCTGGGCGAGGGCAGAGTAGTGCTGATCGATTTCGGGGGAATTGGCGACATCGGTCACGGTCGTTAAAGCACCGATGCGCAATCCCGAAGACTTGTCGAAATCGATAAAGTCGAGCTCGGCGAGGCCTTTCAGATCAATCACCGTTTCCGGCACATCGATTTTTCTTTGCTTGAGTTGATCCATGAGATCGGTGCCGCCGGCGAAAACCCGGTAGCGATTGGGCGTGCCGTCGGCCAATAGTTCCAGCACGTCCTCGAATCTTTGCGGTTTCAAATACTCAAAACGCGGCATGCGCCGGTAAAAAACAACCATATTTCATCCCTCCCTAAATTTTACTTTTAGTCCTTGTCCGCCAGCGGATCGTTTAGCGCGCCTTGGCAAAAAATCTCGGCAAAATGTTTGCCCACATCACTGATCATCTCGGACCCTTCATGGCTAAACCAATAGGGTGTCGAGCTGCACATACCAATCGCGGCAAAAGCGGCAATCGTCGGGTTCAAATTGTTTTTGCCCATCCCTGATGCCTGCAATTCGGCAATCGTTGAGCGCATTAACTCGAAACCCCGGCGCCAGGCCGCGTGGATAACCTTGAGGTTTTCCGGTGACAGCCTTTTTGATTCTTCAATCAGCACGCGGATCGCCGGGTCATGAACCATAACTTCGGCAAATTCGCGGATATATTGCTCCAGCCTTTTGAGCGGATCAGGTTCGCCTTCGGCGCGCTCAATCACCGGTATCAGGGTGGCTTCGATCGAGTATTTGTGGATTTGGAAGAGCAATTGTTCCTTGCTCTCAAAATGATGGTAGAGGCCGGCTTTACTCAGCCCAAGTTCCTGGGCAATCAGCGACAACGGCGTATTGTCATAGCCGCGCTCAAGAAATAGCGCCACGGTAACCCGGTAAATCTCATCGAACCGGTCAACGACGGAGCTTTTGGGTGTTTGTCTGTCCACGCCTTTTCTGCCTTTCCGGAATTTCCCACATCTACCAACCGGCCAGCCGGTCGGTAGATGAAAGCTTAAGCTGAAAGCGGTGTTGGAGTCAATTGGCATGTTGAAATATTTAAAACTGCGCTATGATGGTAAGGTAATACTTGTGCAGGAGGAATGGATATGGCGAACGTTACAACAGTGCCGGAGATCGTCGGTGTCTTTGCCCAAAAAGATGAACTCGAAACTGCTGTCGCCGAGCTTTTAGCGGCGGGATTTGAACGATCCGATTTGAGCCTGCTGAGTTCGCATGATTCTTTGGATATTTTAGAAAGCTCTGGCTCGACCTGGCAGGACACGGTCACGGCCCTGGTCGGCGAATACAAAATTCTTGGGCCCCTTACCGTATCAGGTGGAATATTCCTGGCCGGTGGGCCGGTTGCCGGCGCGATTGCGACTGTCATTGGCGCCGCTGTCAGCGGACTTGCGGCCAAGGAAGTCTTGGAGGAAGTCCTGGCGGCGCCCGAAGCTGAAGACTTTGTCCGCGCCCTTGATGCCGGCAGCGTTATTCTGTGGGTCCGCGCCGAAAGTAACAACATTCAGGATCAGGCCCGCCAGATTCTCGACGCCAACAATGCTCACAACATCCATCGCGTCGAACCGGAATAAAGTTGGATAGGAGGGGACGGCTCGTCTCCTGTTTTTCTGGTTAAAAGCCACTGCGCTTAAAGCCATTTACGGATGAACCGGATAATTCCGAAGAAAGCCGCTACACTCGCCGAGAGAGCTGCATAACTGCTCAACTGACTAGCCCATTGAAGCTCTGCAACTATGGTATCCAGGTTGTTAGAAATCTCTACCTGTGAGGACAAAAACCAGAAAATGCCTGCCGCCAAACTGGTCAACACGATAATTAGCTGAGGAATAAAATCTCTCCACAATTCTAAATATTCTTTCCACATTACTTGTCTCCTTTTAGGCCTCCTATACGCTAATCATTTTGTATAAATTAGGCCGGTAAAACTTTAGGCAGTTTAATGCGAACTCTTTTGGGTTTGTGCCGACCGCCCTAGCCAATGCAGGAGAAACGCCAGAAGGGATCGGGCTGCGCCCATTTTCGATATTTGAGACAAAGGTTGTGCCATCAAAACCACACGCCTTCATAATATCGACTTGTGTTAAGCCAGCTTTCAACCGTAACTGCTTGAACCATTCACCACCTTGTTTCTTTAAATCGCTATCTGCCATGATTTCAGCCTCGTTTGCGCACATTCAAATTTGCTCAATGACTTCACCGGCCCTTTTTCGATCTCTTTTTGGCTTGGTACTAAATAGTAGATGGTGCAAAGTATCTTTCGACGAATAGAGGAGGCCGAAAATGGCTGAACAAATTAAAGTTGGTGACACCGTACGGTTGAAATCTGGCGGGCCGCTTATGACCGTCGAACACATCGATGAAACTGAGGGAATAGCTTCGGTCTTGTGCAGTTGGTTCGTCGAAGACGAAAAGAAAACCTCGCTGTTTCCACCTGAAACTTTGGGAATTGAATAGGCTGACCATTGTAGCGTAGCCATCATTACGATCGTTCCAATCGGCTATGAATTGCAGGACGCGACGTTGTGCTTTTGTCAATTTCATGGCTCAAAATCCTGGTTAGTGCACTGGTTGAATATAATTTGCTAGACTGTCGGAATGAGTGACCATCCACTTCAAGATCGATCCAGAATACACGGTCGCAACGTAATGATTGCTGCGGGAGTCATTATAGTTTTGGCTTGCGTCCCCGGAGTTGAAATCGAAAAATTTCAGCCGCTTGGGTTTGAATTTAACACCGACAGCAAGCTTTCGGCTTGGGGACTTCTTTTGGCGGTTCTGTCTTATAATGCCGCGCGGTTTGGTGCAGATTGTTGGATTGACTACAACATCTGGTCTAGAGATCACCTCACCCAGAACCCGTCTCATTCGATCAATCGGGATATAAAGATGACCCAAAAATATTTCTGGATTTGGGATTTTGCGCCGCCGTTGGTTATGGCCATAATTGGGCTGTTCGGCGCCATCAAAGAAATTGTGAAACTCATCTAATAATATTCTTTTTCCCATTCGCGTAACTCCAACTTCAAAAGGGAATTTTGGCGGGAATGTCCCGGCTCACCCTAAATTTCAATTAATCTTCTATTCGCTCAACTCATCCGACTTATCGGACGCCTGGGCTTGCGCCGCATCATGTTGGATATTAATAATTGGATCATGACAGGACACTTGCCTACATTCGGTATTAAGACGTGGCGCGACATGCTCAAAAAATTGCATTGGGAGCTCGACCGGCTCGCCGAAATCGAAGATCACGACCATGAGACGGCTGCGTACCACTGTTTCAACGCGGCGGTGACAGCTTGGCATCTTCACGAGTGGATTTGGCTGGATATTAAGCAAAACAGTAAATTGCGCGCCCAGCTGGCCCGCGAGGCCGGAATTTGGCCGCAAAAATTTGAGAAAGGCGACTGGCACAAGTTCGTGCAAAATCACGAAACGTTCGCTCCAGTCCTTCGATATTGCCGGATCATCGTGACTGCCACCAAGCACGGTGGCGTCAAGTTCACTGATGAGGACCCAACTGATATTGAAGTATATACAAGCACCAGCTCTACGTTGCGGGATAATACTGGCAGAAAATCCCAGCGCTGGAAAATCCGCATCAAAGATAGAGTGATCCCTGCCGAATTTGTTCTCGACGCGGCTGGTGATGTCTGGCGGACATTTATCGAAGAACACTTGACCGCGGGCGATTAAAAACATGTCTTATTAATCCTCCCGTTCTTCCGACAAATGCGGGCGCATCTCTTTAAGGGCAACTCTAATTGTAGTATGGTGTTGCCAGCTATTTTGGAGGTCACCATGGCACTGATTTTCGATGACAAGCCCGCCGGCTATGACGATGAGCAAGGGATTATGAAGTGGTTCGGATCGAATGACGGTGAGTATATTGAATGCCGTGTGGCCGTCACGGCCCTTACTAGGTATTGGGGCGCCGAAGGTATCTCGGATGCTGAGCTTCGCCGTGCATTTACGGAAAATCGAGACGAGATCGAGAAGATCGCGCGAAGCAAATATGCGAC
This sequence comes from uncultured Rhodospirillaceae bacterium, assembly GCA_913020445.1. Classification (GTDB taxonomy): domain Bacteria; phylum Pseudomonadota; class Alphaproteobacteria; order Rhodospirillales; family UBA2165; genus TMED23. Next base: position 5,420 of record CAJWAR010000015.1, on the reverse strand, counting down.
TGGCAATGTTGAGACCGAACAAGATTCGCCAATACAGAATCGCACGGTCATCGTTGTTGACTACACTGGCTCCTGATCTATTCATTTTCCCGTATCCTCATTTGTGCTTAAAACGGACGTTCACAGGTTCGATTTCTGTCTTTAAAGCAGCACTTTATTTCCTCCCTCCTTGCGGGGGAGGATTAAGGAGGGGGGTATGTTTCGGATGGCTTCATTTATTTAGAGTCCCCCCATCCCGACCTTCCCCCGCAAGGAGGGAAGGAGAAGAAAGTGGCCCGTCTTTTTGTATGACTTTAGAGATTGCGCCCAGGCTACGTCTTCCCGCCGTCGAAATCCTTTTTCTCCAACAGCCACGATGTTGCCACGCCGAAGACGAGGCCCCAGAAGGGGGCGCCGATGTTGAAAAGTGATTGATCGGCCAGCGTCACCAGAAACGACACCAGCGCGCCGAGGGTAAAGCCGCCGCCAAACGAGACGACAAAGGCGCTTTGCAAAACTCGAATTAAGGCTAATCCGGCAAGTGTGGCGATAAATGTCGCCGGCATGGCCAGCAGCAGTTTGGTCATGAGCGGCGCATGCAGGCCAAACAGGATGGCAAAAATGCCGATAATAACGGCGGCGATATATTGCTGTTCCAATTTGCCGCCGCTCGACAATATCGCATTGACCGGGCCCGTCAGGCAGGTCGAGACAGTGCCGAAAATAGCGGTAATGATCGACGCGCCGCCGCACGCCGCGGTGATCAGATTGGTTGGCGGATTATGGCCGACATTGCGGAGGATCACGATGCCTTGCGCATTTTGCGCCGCCAGCACGGTTACGGCTATCGGGACCACGAGCTCGACCATGGTCGCCCACGAAAACTTAGGCCGGATAATGGTGGGCGTGATCAGGCTGTATTCTAATTTGGTATCGGGATTAAATGTACCGGCCAGTGCAACGGCGATTATGCCGACCACCAGCACGCCGATCATCGGCGGAAATCGCTTGGCAATGTTGGCGTTCAACGAGAGCAAGATAAACGCCGCCGTCATTGATCCGGCAACCCACGGATCACTGCCTAAGGCCTTAATCCAATCTAAGCCAAATTCAAGAAACACCCCGGCGACCATAGCCATCACAATGGGCATCGGCATTACCGCCATAATGCGCTTTATCCACCCGCTGAGCCCCAGCACGAGCAACAACAGGCCAGTGCCTAAGAAGGCGCCGATAACCTCCGGGAAGCTCGAATGCTGCAGCGCCGGTCCGACCAATACGGAACCGGAAATGGTCCAGAAAAAAGCCAGAGGCTGGCGGTAAATGACGGAAATTACAATGCCGAGCAGTCCGTTGAGCGCAATGCCGCCGAATATCCAGGAGGCCATTTCTGCCTCGGTGAGCCCGCCTGAGGTGCCGACTGCTAAGACAATGGCAATCGGCGCGGACGCCGCAAACAGAAAGGCGATGACAGCATTGCTGAGATGGATGAGCTCAAAATCAGCAAGTATTTTTCTAAATCCGGGACGTGGCCGGTGAACTGGTTCCAGGGGCAAATCAAAATCCAACGTTCAAATTATTAGTTCCGCCATATTCTATGCCCTGGACGATCCGGCATTTCCAGCTAAAATCCTTAAAAATCACTAATTAGGATTGAAGGCGAGGCATTCGATCATGGATAAAGCAGTAGAAGCTGGTACAGAACAAAAGTCGGTGGCGGAGGTTTTTCTCTCCGCCCTGATGGATAACGGCATTGAGTATGTCTTTGCCAATGGCGGCACCGATTTCGCGCCGATCATCGAAGCCCTGGTCGCGGCGTCGCAAGCCGGCGAAAAAATTCCCAACTTTATCACCGTGCCCCATGAAAATGTCGCGATGGCGATGGCTGAAGGGTATTACCGCTTATCCGGCAAGCCTGCCGGGGTGATGGTTCATGTCACCGTCGGTACCGCCAACACCATCTGCGGCGTGATGAATGCGTCCCGGGACAACGTGCCGGTCCTGGTGATGGCGGGGCGCACGCCGTTGACTGAGAGCGGCGACATTGGCTCCCGCAATATCGGTATCCATTGGGGCCAGGAGAACTTTGACCAAGGCGGCATGCTGCGTGAATACGTTAAATGGGATTACGAGTTGCGCGAAGGGCAGCCGGTTGAAACCATTGTCGGCCGGGCGCTCGATATTGCCATGTCCGAGCCGTGCGGGCCGGTCTATTTGACGCTGCCGCGCGAAGTATTGGGGCGCGCTGTTAGTGGCGAAAGAAAACTGCCCCGGCAACGCGCTCTCGGGAATGCACCAGCGGTGCCGTCAGCCGAGGTGATTGAGCAGGCCGCCGAGATGATTGCGGCAGCTGAAAAACCACTGATTATTGCCGGTAAAGTGGGGTCGCGTCCGGGTGCCGTTGAAACGCTCAGCACAATTGCCGAGAAATACGCGTTGCCGGTGGTTCAGGTCGGTGGGCCGAGCTTGCTCAGTGACCACCCGATGAATTTGGGTTTTGCCGTCGGTAAGTTCCTGCCCGACGCGGATTTGGTTTTGGTTGTCGAAAGTGCGGTACCGTGGTTGCCCCGCAATGTGTCACCTGATGTTGCCGCCAAGCTTATTCATTTATCGCCAGACCCGCATTATGCCGGCTTTCCCCATCGTGGGTTCGAGATGGATATCGCGATTTCGGGCGAACCGGTGCAAAGCCTGGAACTCATTGGTGAAGCGCTGGCCTCTCACCTTGATCCCAGTTCGGACGCAATCAAATCACGCGCTGCTGAAATCACGGCCATCCATAATCAACAGGCGGCTGATAAACAAAAAGTCATGGCTGATGCAGCGGGGCATACACCCATCCTGGCGCCTTGGGTGGCAGCGTGTCTGAATAAAATAAAAGCCGATGATTCCATCATCATTAGCGAACTTGGCGTCAATATCGATCACGTCGACTACAAAGTGCCGTCGAGTATTGTCAGTGGCGGGCAAGCGGGTGGTTTGGGTCATGGCTTAGGCTCGGCTTTGGGGGCGAAACTGGCAGCGCCCGATCGCGATGTTATTTTACTGGTCGGCGACGGATCGTACATGTTCGGCGCGCCGACACCAGCGCACTTCGTTGCCAAAGCGCAGAACCTGCCAACCCTCACCATTGTCATGAATAATTCGCAGTGGTTTGCTGTCAACCGGGCGACCCGGGTGATGTATCCGGATGGCAAGGCGGCCAAGGCTAATGAAATGCCGCTGGTCGATCTGACGCCGAGCCCCAATTACGAAATGATCATGGAGGCGTGTGGCGGCTATGGTGAGCAGGTTGATGATCCTGATAAATTAGAGGATGCCATGCGCCGCGGGCTTGAAAAAGTCAGGGCCGGCACGCCGGTGCTCTTGAACGTCATCACGACGCCGGGTGGGCGGGATTAGAAATACTATTTAAATGCTGTTGGGGGAATTATGATTAATAGATTATTTAATTTAATTTTTATTTTATTATTTATCGTCAGCTTTTCATTAAATGGAAATGCCCGAGCGTGGCGTACGACGCCTCAGGCTCTAGCACAAGAATATGCGCAAATACTAGATCAACGATCCCCATCTGAGATCGTCATGGTTATCTGGGTAACTCCTCAATTGGTGCCAGAGAGATTTCCGAATACCCGCACCCAAAAAGTTTTGTCTGACAATATGTTGGTGGGGATCGGACACATCGACATTATTGCCGGCGGAAAATTAACTTACCGAAGACCAGCAAATATTAGTGTAGATATTCAGAATGAAGAGACACAGTTCCCCTTATCCTTAGATCAAATTGATGCTGGTGCCTCGGATATTTTGGACACGTTTTTGCAAATTTTCGAGAAATCGCTAGGACCCATGGGCAGAAGTATCAAATGGATGGTTTTCAACGGTAAGCTTGTTAAAAGTTGCGAAAAAGGCGGGTTCTCTATTAATTATGCGGGTGAAAAATATACTTATAAAACACCGATACCAGGCTGCTGAATGTTTCCAATCCCCCCCACCCTAACCCTCCCCCGCAAGGAGGGAGGGGATGAGATCGAATGCGTTGCACCAATAGCTCCTTCCCTCCCCAATTTATTGGGCGGGGGAAGGTTGGGATGGGGAGGGTGCTTAATAAGTACTGACAGGCGAATATAGAATTCACGATACCAGGGATTAATTACTTCCAACTCGATATTTCATCCAAGGATTTTTTGGTGATCACCGGCACGGTTGGTTCTGCCGCCGGATAACCGGCAACGATCAGCATGTAAGGCTTTTCGTTTTTGGGCCGCTCAAGTATCTCGTTCAAGAATCCCATCGGGCTCGGCGTGTGGGTAAGGGTAACCAGCCCGGCGTGATGGAGCGCTGCCAGCAAAAAACCGCAGGCGATGCCGGCTGATTCCGGCACGTAATAGTGCTTCACCTTCTCGCCTTTTTCATTGATGGAGTGGCTTTGCGCAAAGACCGCAATTAAATACGGTGCGGTTTCGAGGAACGGCTTATGCTCATCGGTGCCGAGATGGGCGAGGGCGTCGAGCCAGGCTTGCGGCGCCTTGCCGTGGTAAAACTCCTGTTCTTCCTTTTCCGCCGCTTGTTTGATGATACGCTTGATCTCAAGGCTTTCAACCACGACAAAATGCCAGGGCTGCATGTTAGCGCCGGAGGGCGCCGTACCTGCTGCCCGAATGCAGTCCTCGATAATTTCACGGGGGACCTGGCGGGCGCCGTAATCGCGCACCGTGCGGCGGCGCTTGATGTCTTGATAGAACTCTCGAGCGCGGGACAACATCTCAGCTTCGGGATATTCCTGATAGGTGGTGAGGGGCTCAAACACGGCTTCCGGCATGACAGGCTCATTCGTTGAAGGTGAAAAATGTGAGAGGAGAGTACTATATCGGGCTGATTTGAACAGACTAATTTAACTGGGCTAATGTGGTCCGATCCGCTATTAAAACCCCATGACCGAAGATACATTTCCAGAACACTTTGACGGCAATGAGGTGAACCCCGAGGGGGTGGTACCGGCGGTGCTGCCGCTCGAATTTATCAATGGCAAATGCACTTATCGGATCGACGGGGAAAATGTCCACATCGTCAACAAATCCAATGACGATGACGAGGGCATGCAATGGTCGGAACCATTGTCGGCCTATGCCGGCATCCGCCGCTGGGTGATCGCCGAGCGGACGCAAGAGAAGTCAGGCTTTTTCGCCAAACTAATTGGCGGCAGGAAAGAGCCACCGGTCAATGACGGCCCGCGTCACACGGTCATCGCCCTCGCTCACAAACAGGAGCCCTGGATGTCGGTGGTGCTGTATAGCTGCGAATTGGCCGAGGGTGATGAGGGCGAGGCGTCAGAAGAAATCGCGGCGCAATATCGCCGGCTGTTTTCGTTTTAGCTAATCGTTAATTTCCGACTGTCGTGAAATTCACACAAATTCACAACTTCGTTAATTTCCGAC
>CAJWAR010000014.1 GCA_913020445.1 uncultured Rhodospirillaceae bacterium | reverse complement strand
CTTCGATTCGTCGGGTCGTTACTTCCTGACAGCGGCTAATGCCAAAAACACCATCGTCGTTATCGATACCAAAGAAGGCAAACTCGTTAAGCTGATCAAGGTCGGCGCGACGCCTCATCCTGGCCGTGGTGCAAACTTCGTGCATCCGAAATACGGCCCGGTTTGGGCAACCAGCCATCTTGGTGACGATACCATTTCGCTGATAGGTACTGATCCGAAAGGACATCCTAAGCAGGCGTGGAAAGTGGTGCAAACTCTTGAAGGTCAAGGCGGTGGGTCGCTATTTATCAAAACCCATCCGAAATCCAAAAACCTATGGGTCGATACACCGCTGAACCCAGATGCTGAAATTGCTTCATCGGTTGCTGTGTTTGATCTCAATGACTTAAGCAAAGAATACAAAGTCATTCCGGTCGGCGAATGGTCTGGCATTACCGAAGGTGTGCGCCGGATCGTGCAAGGTGAATACAACAAGGAAGGCACTGAAATTTGGTTCTCTGTTTGGAATGCCAAAAATCAGGAATCTGCCATTGTTGTAGTCGATGATAAGACGCGCAAACTTGTAAAGGTGATCAAGGATAAACGCCTTATTACCCCAACTGGCAAGTTCAACGTCTTTAATACGAGGAACGACGTCTACTAACTCACGTTACCTCTCCAAAAGTGGGCGGAGCCTTTAGGTTCCGCCTATTTTTTTTGCCTAAAATTAGCCCCCAACTAACCAGGGTTAATGCCGCCAAACGGACCAAATGCTATAAAAAATACAGGTAGGAGACGGACAAATGAGTTTAACTCCAGACAGTTATGGACCTGTTTATTTAATCGGCGCCGGACCCGGTGATCCCGAGCTTTTAACCGTTAAAGCGATGCGTCTTCTAGGTGAAGCCGATGTGGTCGTCTATGACCGGTTGGTTTCCGACGAGATTCTAAATCTGGTGCCCAAAGGCGCCAGCCGTATCTTTGCCGGCAAGGCAGCCGACAAACACCACCTCATCCAAGATGAAATAAATGAGCTTTTGGTCAAGCTGGCGCGCAAGAATTACACCGTGGTTCGCCTTAAAGGCGGCGATCCTTTTGTCTTTGGCCGCGGCAGCGAAGAAGCTGAAGTTCTCCATGAAAACGGCATCTCCTTTGAAATTGTGCCGGGTATCACGGCCGCTTCCGGTTGCACGTCGGCACTTGGTGTGCCGTTGACCCACCGGGGCAAAGCAACCGGTGTGCGTTATGTCACCGGCCACCGCAAAAACAATGGTGAGCTGGATCTTAATTGGCAAAGCCTGGCTGATCCGGATACCACGCTCGTCGTCTATATGGGACTTTCCAGCCTGCCGGTTATTCGTGATGAATTGATAAAGGCCGGTATGCCGGGCGACATGCCAGCCGTGGCGATTTCCAAAGGCACGATGCCGGACCAGCAAATTTGCCGCACGACTTTATGCCATCTGCCGGAACGCGTGGTCGAAGAGGATTTGCCGACGCCCCTGCTATACGTCATTGGCAAAGTGATCGAAGTCGCTGATATCTGGGGCAGCATTCCTGCCGCTGATTTATTCGATTATCAGAATGAGGCGGAACATGCTTAGGGCGCTGTTGTCTTCGGTTTTCCTGATTTCTATTGTTGGTACCGCTCTGGCAGCGGAACCGAACGCGGACCGCAAATCTGAACTGCTTTATCGCTTGAAACATGATTGCGGCTCATGTCACGGCATGACGCTCAAAGGCGGCCTGGGCCCGGCCTTGTTGCCAGCGTCGATTAAAGAGCACAGCAACGAATTTCTGATCGACGTCATCCGCGATGGCGTTGCTGGTACGCCGATGCCGCCCTGGGGGGTTGAGCTCAGCCAGGACGAGGCCGCCTGGCTGGTGAAAAAATTGCGCGCGGGAGTATCTCATGAAAACTAAATTTGTTTTAGTTTGCGCTCTCCTGCTTTCAGCCTGTGTTACCCAACAAGGCGTCTTACGGGGAACCGGCGATCTGGGTGTCGTCATTGAACGCGCTGCCGGCAGTATCAAAGTCGTTGAGACAACGGATCGCACCAGCCTTTATGGTTTGAAAGGACTCGGTGATCTATCTCATGCCTCGACCGTGTTTTCGCGGGATGGCCGCTACGCTTTTATTTTTGGCCGCGACGGCGGTCTCAGTAAAATCGATCTGCTGGAGCGCAAAATTGTTAAGCGCGTGATGCAGTCGGGTAATTCCATCGGCGGCGCGATCTCGCAAGACGGCAAATTGATCGCTGTATCGAACTACAAACCGGGTGGCGTCAAAGTGTTTAATTCGGCGACACTTGATCTGGTTGCTGATATTCCGGCGACCGAGATCGGTGACGGTAAGCGTTCGAAAGTTGTTGGCCTGGTCGATGCGCCCGGTCAGAAATTTGTTTTCTCACTCTACGATAGTGGTGAAATCTGGGTCGCTGATTTTGCTAATGGCAATAAGCCCGTCATTCAAAAGTTCAAAGACATTGGCACCCTGCCCTATGACGGCTTGGTGACACCGGATGGCCGCTATTATATCGCCGGCTTGTTCGGTGAGGACGGCTTGTCGTTGCTTGATCTCTGGCAAACGGATAAAGGCGTGAAGCGTATCCTGGATGGTTATGGCCGGGGTAAACGCAAGCTGCCGGTTTACAAAATGCCCCATTTGGAAGGCTGGGCGAGCGTCGGCGATCAGCTGTTCTTGCCGGCAGTTGGCCATCATGAAGTTCTGGTTGTCGAGCGCGATAGCTGGAAAAAAATTGATGCCATCCCGGTTCATGGTCAGCCGATCTTTGCCGTCGCCCGGCCGGATGGCCGCCAGATTTGGGTTAACTTTGCCCATCCCCGCAATGATGTTGTGCAAGTGATTGATGTGCCGAGCCGCAAAGTCATCAAGACCTTAAAACCCGGTAAAGCCGTGCTGCATCTTGAGTTCACGCCGCGCGGCGAACAGGTCTGGCTATCGGTGCGCGATGAGGACCGGGTCGAAGTCTATGACACACGGACCTTCGAGCAGCTCACCACGATTAAGGCCGACAAACCAAGCGGTATCTTTCTCACGGCGCGCGCCAACCGGACGGGACTTTAGGCGATGGACGGAAATTTTGTAAAACCCGAGCGCTTGACCCCATTGCAGGCCGATCTGCTCAACGATTTTCAGCGCGATTTTCCGCTTTGCCCGCGGCCTTACGAAAAAATTGCTGAACAATTAGGCGTCGATGAAGCCGTTGTCTTGGCTCACTTTCAGCAATTGGCTGAACATAAATATATCTCGCGCATCGGCGCTGTCGTGGCACCCCATAAAGCCGGATGGAGCACTCTTGCCGCCCTATCCGTACCGGAAGACGAACTTGAAGAGATCGCTGAAATGATCAATGCCTGCCCCGGGGTCAATCATAATTACGAACGCAGTCATGAGTTTAATCTTTGGTTCGTCGTGACCGGTGTCGACCAGCGCACCGTTGAAACGAACCTGGATGAGATTGAGGCAGCGACCGGCTACGACGTGCTCAATTTGCCGCTCGTCGAAGCCTATCAATTGGATTTAGGATTCCCGATCAAATGGAACTAAGCCCACAAGACAAAGCTCTGATCGCGGCAATCGAAGATGGCTTGCCCCTCGTCTCGCACCCTTATGAAGCGGTCGGTAATATGATCGGACTATCTGAAATTGAAGTAATTGATCGGTTGGAAAATCTGATCGCAATAGGCGTTGTCAGCCGCTTTGGTGTGGTCGTCAATCATCGTCAAGTTGGCTATCGCGCCAATGCAATGGTGGTCTGGGATATCCCGGATGACTGTGTTGCCGATGCTGGCCGCTGCCTGGCTGAATTATCCTATGTCAGTTTGAGCTACCAGCGGCCCAGGCGGCTGCCCGACTGGCCGTACAATCTTTTTTGCATGATCCACGGTCGCGAACAGGGCGCCGTTGAAAGTCTGATTGAGGACGCCGCCAAGATCGCCAAGCTTGCAGACGTGCCGCGGGCTGTCCTGTTTAGTGGCCGGCAGTTCAAGCAGCGCGGCGCAAAATATAGCTCAGCCAAAGTGACGGAACAGTCCCATGCTTGACGTCGATCGCCAAATTATAAATGCCTTCCAAGGCGGCTTTCCAATCTGTGAACGCCCCTTCGCCGTCGCTGCTGAAAAGATTGGGCTCTCAGAAGAAGCGTTGATCGCCCGGCTCAACCAACTGCTTGAAGATCAAATGATGAGCCGGTTCGGGCCGATGTACAATTCTGAGAAAATGGGTGGTGCAGTGACCTTGGCGGCGATTGCGGTGCCGGAACCGCTTTTTGATGAAGTCACCAAAATAGTCAACGGCTTTGGTCAAGTTGCCCATAACTACCAGCGCGATCATAAACTTAACATGTGGTTTGTCGTTGCAGCGGAAGACCCCTCCGAGATTGCGCGCGTGATCGGCGAGATTGAAATGGCAACCGGTTTAGATGTTTTCGATATGCCGAAAACGGAAGAATTTTTTCTCGAAATGAAGGTGTCGGTGTGAACAACATTGGCCCAAAATCCCAAGCCATCGCCTTTGACGATCTGGATCGCGCCATCGTTGCCGCCACTCAATCCGGCCTGCCGCTGGTGAAGGAGCCTTATGAAGCGGTGGCGCATATTGTTGGTATCCCGGCTTCTGAAGTGATGGAACGTATGCAGCGGATGTTGGCGGATGGTATTATCCGCCGGGTTGGCGTCGTGCCCAATCATTATGCGCTTGGCTACAAGGCCAATGGTATGTCGGTCTGGAATGTGCCGGAAGATCAGATAGCCGAGCTAGGTAGAAGAATTGGGGCGCTCGACTTTGTCACCCATTGTTATCGCCGCCCCCGTCATTTACCCGAATGGCCGTACAATCTTTTTGCCATGGTGCACGGTAAAACCCGGGAAGAAGTTTTCGAGAAAGTGCAGCAAATTTCTGACCTGCTTGATGATGCGGATCAAGGACATGAGGTGCTGTTTAGTACCAAAATCCTTAAGAAAACCGGCCTCAGAATTCGCGTAACCTAATCAGGACACATGAGATGTTTCGACTAAGCCAGTTTATGCGGGAGATCAATAACCCGACGCCCGTCGGGCGGGGATCACTACACAAAAATCCTATGGGACCTGTGGTGATTTGGAATCTCATCCGGCGTTGTAATCTCAATTGCAAACATTGTTATTCGCTGTCGGCGGATGTTGATTTTCCGGGTGAGCTTTCAACCGCAGAGGTGTTCGAGGTGATGGATGACCTCAAGGCGTTCCGCGTGCCGGTGCTCATTCTTTCGGGTGGCGAGCCGCTGCTAAGGCCGGATATTTTTGAGATTTCAAGACGCGCCAAAGACCAGGGCTTTTATGTCGGGCTGTCGAGCAATGGCGCGCTCATCGATCAAGTGAAGGCCGACCAGATTGCCGAGATTGGTTACGACTATGTCGGCATCAGTCTTGATGGCATTGGCGCGGTTCATGATAAATTTCGCCGCGTCGAGGGCGTCTTCGATGCGTCGCTCAAGGGCATTCGATTGTTGAAACAACGCGGCGTCAAAGTCGGCATCCGTTTTACTATGACCGAGCATAATGTTGTCTCGCTGATCGAATTGCTTGATCTGTTTGAGCGCGAAGACATCGATAAATTTTATCTCTCCCATTTGGTCTATGCCGGGCGCGGCAATCACTACCGGGAAGACGATGCGGTTCATCGCACCACCCGCGACGCCATGGATATGATTTTCGCGCGCTGCTGGTCCACTGTTGAGCCCGGCCCAAATCAAAATCTTGATAAGGAGTTTGTCACCGGCAATAACGATGCGGATGGGGTATATTTCCTCGATTGGGTGCGGCGAAATCATCCGGGCAGTTTCGACCATATTGCTGCTAAGCTCGCGGCCTGGGGCGGCAATTCGTCGGGCGTCAATGTCGCCAATATCGACAATCTCGGCACCGTCCACCCCGATACCATGTGGTGGCATCATGATCTCGGTAATGTCAAAGCGCGGCCGTTCTCAGAGATTTGGCCGGACCGCTCGGACCCGATTATGAACGGGCTCAAACAAAGCCCGCGTAATATCAAAGGCCGGTGTAGCGCCTGCACCTATTTCAATATTTGCGGCGGTAATACGCGGGTACGTGCTTTGCAGATGAATGACGACCCCTGGGGTGAAGACCCGGCGTGTTATCTCACCAATGCCGAGATTGACGGCGATTGGGATAGCGTTAAAGATGGAGAGAAAAATGTGGTTGCGGCTGAGTAGTCTTGTCCTATTAGCCTTCGGTCTTGGATTTTTCGCCAAGCCAGTTCAGGCAGAACCGGACGCCAATAAATTATTCTCTACTCATTGCGCCGAATGTCATGGTGCCGACCGGCTGGGCCGTATGGGCCCGGCACTGCTGCCGCAAAATCTAAAGCGCGTCCGTATGAAAAAAGCCGCTGGTATTATTTTGAAAGGCCGCCCGGCAACGCAAATGCCGGGCTTCGCCGATAAGCTTTCCAAAGCCGATGCAGATGCGCTGGTGAGTTTGATCTATACGCCCCTGCCAAAACGGCCGGTGTGGGGTCAAAAGGAAATCATGGCGACCCACAGCATTGAGGTAAAAACCGAAGACCTGCCGGCCAAGCCGACCTTCAAAGCTGACATGCTCAATTTATTCGTGGTTGTTGAGACCGGTGATCACCACGTCACAATTTTGGACGGCGATAAGTTCGAGCCGATCACCCGCTTTAAAAGCCGCTTTGCGCTCCATGGCGGACCGAAGTTCTCGCCGGAAGGCCGTTTTGTTTACTTTGCCTCGCGCGACGGCTGGATCACCAAATATGATATCTACAGCCTGCAGGTCGTCGCTGAAATTCGCGCCGGTATCAACACGCGTAATCTGGCGATTTCCCATGACGGCAAGACCATTGCGGTTGCCAATTATCTGCCCCATACGCTGGTGCTGTTGGACGCCGAGGATTTGTCGGTCTTAAAAATCCATCAGGTGACGGACCAGTTTAAAAAAACCTCGTCCCGGGTCAGTGCGGTCTATCAGGCAGCACCCCGCAATAGTTTTGTCGCCGCCCTCAAAGACCTGCCGGAAGTTTGGGAAATCTCTTATCTCAAAAATCCGCCGATCGTGCCAACGGGCTTGGTGCATTCCTATGAAGAGGGTCACGAGGAATTGCTGACCAAACGGGTGCGCTTTCCGATCCGCCGCATTCCCTTGAAAGAGCCGCTCGATGATTTCTTCTTTAATCAATCCTACGGCAAATTAATGGGTTCCAGCCGGGATGGCGGCCGCGGCGTCGTTGTCCATATGGAAGTGCGCCGGGAAATCGCCGAGATTAATCTGCCGGGCTTCCCGCATTTGGGTTCGGGCATCACCTGGACGCGCAACGGCAAGCGGGTGATGGCGACGCCGCATCTCAGGGGCGCTTCTGTCAGTGTCATTGATATGTCTGACTGGTCGGTGATCAAACGCATCAAAACCAAGGGCCCGGGCTTTTTCATGCGCAGCCATGAGAAATCCAAATACGCCTGGACCGATGTTTTCTTTGGCCCCAACCGGGACGTCATGCATGTCATCGATAAGCAAAGCCTGGAAATCGTCAAAACCTTGAAACCGGTGCCGGGCAAGACAGCGGCCCATGTCGAGTTCACCCGTGACGGCCGCTACGCCCTGGTCAGTATCTGGGATATGAAAGGCGCCATCATTGTCTATGACGCCGAAACCCTGGAAGAGGTCAAACGCCTGCCCTTTGTCAGGCCTTCCGGCAAATACAATGTCTATAATAAAATTCACCGTTCCGAAGGCACCAGCCACTAAGGGTTTTTCCTAACTACGTAAAACGTAGCTGTTTACTACAGCTTACGCAGTATTTTGTTGCGCTAAGAATTTATAGATTGCTCCTCGTTCGGCGGCAAAACCGTCCGGCTAAGCAAAAAAGGAGCACGTACCATGACCAACTCAACAATATTCAAAGTAATCGCTGACACTGTCACCGCTGCACTGCGGCGGTTCAAGCAACGGCGTGAGCTAAAGCGGGCAGAATTCGCTTTGCGATTCTTAAGCAACCGCCAGCTTGCTGATATTGGTCTCAACCGTTCCCATGTCGCTTTGCCGGGCTAAAGCCCTGCCCCCGGACAATTGTTTACTTTAAATCAGTCACAGGAGAACTAAATCATGTCTACCAATGTAGCGGTAAATCAAAATACCAAAGGCCCGAACGGCGTTGATGTCGGCCGGGTGATGGAAATCATCGACAACACCACCGCAAGCCCGGCCTATGCCGAAATGCAGTTTCGCGCCACCAACACTTGGGTCGATGGCGGGCTCAACCGGTCCAGCTTTAAAGGTTTTTATGGCGGCTTTGAAGAAAATACCGACCGCACCGAAGCCTTTGTCGTCGATGCGGATGAGCCGGCCTTCATCGGCGGTGAAGATAGCGTGCCCAATCCGGTGGAATTTGTGCTGCACGCCTTGGCCGGTTGCCTGACGACATCACTGGTCTATCACGCGGCGGTCCGGGATATCGAGATTGAAGCGGTTGAGTCCAAGCTCGAAGGCGATATCGATGTACGTGGTTTGCTCGGCATGGATGAGGATGTCCGTAAAGGCTATCACCATGTCCGCGTCAATATGCGGGTCAAAAGCGAGGCCAGCGCCGAAGAGCTCACGGAGCTTGCCCTGTTCTCACCGGTCCACGATATGATCTCCCGCGCCGGTCCGGTCGAGTTTAATCTCGAAACCTACTGATAATTTTTTGATGCGATGAAAAGGCGGCCGGGACCAACGTTCCGGCCGTTTTTTTATTCCGCTGCCGCCTCCACCGCTTCTTTGGCGCGCTTCTTAATTTCGGAATAGGTATAGAGGCCGATCGTGACGATGAGGAGAGCCAGCGCGCTATAGCCGAGTGAGGCATGGATGCCGACCAGCTCGGCGCCAAAGCCGACCGTGACGCCACTAAAGGTCATGAGGCCCAGGCTCGATGAGCTATAAAGGCCGATCACCCGGCCCCGGATTTCCACCGGGGCGCGGAGCTGCACCAGGGTCTGCGTCATTGATTTATAAGAAAGTTCGAGAAAGCCGGCGGCAAATAATAACCCCAGGGCTAGGTAAAAATTGGTGGCGAAAGCAAAGCCGGTCATCAAAATGCACCAGAGGATGACTTGCCTGAACGCCGTTCGCGCTTGCGGCTGCATCAGGTTTTTCATCTCCAAAACTATGCCTGCTGTTAAAGCGCCGGCCGCACCGGCGGTCAACAGCGCGCTATAAAAGAAGGTTGCCTCGGTGGCGCCCAGGTCCCGGGCAAAGCCCGGCATCAGCGGCTGATAGGCGATGCCGACGAGCAGCGAAGCCGCTCCTGCCAGCAGGGTCATCGAGACGATGACGCGATTACCGGCAACCTCCTTGAAGGTATGGACGATATCTGAAAAGCCTTTAATCGCGCGCGGTGGTGGGGCGGCATGATCAACATCGCCGATCTTCTTGCGATAACCATGGCCGTAAGGTGCTTTGATCAGCCACACCACATAGGGCACATAAATCGCGGCATTTATAATGATGCCCCAGGCCGGGCCGACCAACAGCAAGAGCCCGCCGCCGATCGCCGGGCCCATCAACATACCGAGCGTGCGTGCCGTCGCCGACAGCCTGACACCGCTTTGCAGTTGTTCGCTGCCAACGATGTCGTGGACCATCATATTGGCGGCCGGTCCCCAGAGCACACCGGCAATACCATGAATGATCAGCAGCACAACCGCATGCCACATTTCAAGCGTGTCCGAATAAAACAGAAATCCCCAGGCCAGCGATACCAGGATAAACAGAACCAGACCCAATTGAATGACTCGCCGGGGATCGAACTTATCGGCCAATGCGCCGGCATGGATCGAGAACAGCAGGAACGGCACCCAATGGGCAATCACGGCAAAACCGGCAAGCATCGGTGATTCAAACTTTTCGAAGATGACCCAATAGCTGATGACGTGCTCGATGTTGTCGGCCATCATGCCTAGCGCCATGCAGACAAAAAA
This sequence comes from uncultured Rhodospirillaceae bacterium, assembly GCA_913020445.1. Classification (GTDB taxonomy): domain Bacteria; phylum Pseudomonadota; class Alphaproteobacteria; order Rhodospirillales; family UBA2165; genus TMED23. Next base: position 71,470 of record CAJWAR010000014.1, on the reverse strand, counting down.
AGCGCGGAAACCCGGATGGCGAAGAGCGGCAAAAGATTTAGGGGTGTCTTTAGGTGTTTGGACAGGTGTTTCTGATTGAGTCATTTACAGTGGTTACCAGAAAATATGTTTAGTTGTTATTGTTAGGCTCAAACTTATAACGATTTTAAGGTGGCACAGAAAGACAAGTTTTAATTGGGCGCGGGACTCGCTTCCCCTTCTCCGCTACAGTCCAAGAAAATAGCAGTCAATAAATTGGAGTAAAACATATGATTTATGCCCTCGGCGAGTTTGAACCAAGCTATGCGAGCGACAGCCATTGGCTTGCCGATAACGCCAATCTGATGGGCAATATCCATCTTGGCGCTGAAACCAGCATTTGGTGGAACGCTGTGTTGCGTGGCGATAACGAACCGATCATTATTGGAGATCGTTCAAACATTCAGGATGGCTGCGTACTCCATACCGATCCCGGCTTTCCCCTAACTGTTGGTGTAAATGTCACAGTTGGGCATATGAGTATGCTGCACGGCTGCGTGATCGGTGACGGCTCGTTGATCGGTATCGGCAGCACTGTACTCAACGGCGCGAAGATCGGTAAAAACTGTCTGATCGGCGCCCATTCACTCATTACCGAAGGCAAGGAAATTCCGGATAATTCCCTGGTCATGGGCTCGCCCGGCAAGGTTATCCGGGAGATGGATGCGGAACAGATTGCGGGTATGAAAGAAATTGCTGATGGTTATGTCGAGCGCGCTCAACGCTACGCCGAAGAATTGCGCCAGATCGGATAATTGGGGAGGAGTAAAATGTCGCTCAAAAAAGCGAGCACGGCATTAGCGAGATTTACCGTACTGGATCTCACCCGGGTGCGCTCAGGCCCGACAGCGGTACGTCAGCTTGCCGATTGGGGCGCCGATGTCATCAAAGTAGAAATGCCCGAAAATACGGATAAATCCCAATTGGGTGGCCCCCGCGAAGGTTCCGATTTTCAAAACCTGCATCGAAATAAACGCAGCCTCACGCTTAATCTAAAATCAGCTCAGGGTGTTGAGGTATTTAAGAAACTGGTCGTCACCGCGGATGTCGTGGTCGAGAATTTCAGACCGGATGTTAAAAATCGCCTCGGTATCGACTATGACAGCCTGCAAGCCATCAATCCGGGACTGGTCTATGCCAGCATTTCCGGCTTTGGTCAGGATGGTCCCTATAAAGACCGGCCCGGCTTTGATCAAATCGCCCAAGGCATGGGCGGGCTGATGTCGATCACCGGTTTGCCGGGCCAGGGACCGGTGCGGGCCGGTATCCCCATTGCCGATCTGACGGCGGGGCTGTTTTGCGCCCAAGGTATTATGATCGCCTTGCTGGAGCGCGAAGTATCGGGCGAGGGCCAGTGGATTCAGACGTCGCTATTGCAGGCGCAAGCCTTCATGCTGGATTTTCAAGCCGCCCGCTGGCTGGTTGATCAACACGTGCCCGGTCAGGCCGGCAACAATCATCCGACGACGATCCCGATGGGTGTGTTTGAGACCGCTGACGGTCATATGAATATTGCCGCTGGCGGGCAGGCGATCTGGCGGCGGTTCTGTGCGGCGATCGAGTTAACGGAGCTGCTTGATCATCCGGATTACGCCGAGCAGGCGGACCGTTCTATAAATCGCGACGTCTTAAACAAACTCATCGAAGCCAAGACCAAACTGCAAACGACCGATTATTGGGTGCAGTTTTTAAACGACAGTGGTGTGCCGTGCGGTGAGATCAACGCCATCGATCAGGTGTTTGAAAATCCGCAAATAAAACATCTCGGGCTCGCTCAGACGATCAACTCAACCGAGCGCGGCGAGATCGAACTGGTCGGCCAGCCGATAAATATGAGCCGGACACCCAGCAGACTTGTTGAGCCGCCGCCAACCTGTGGTGAACATACCGATGAAGTGCTGAACGATATCGGCTACAGCGCTGCGGAAATTGCCGAGCTCAGGGAGGCGGACGTCATTTAGCCTGACCGCCCGGAGTGAACCGTACAGGCAGCGTTGGTTGAGAACTCGACGGCGGCCCGGCATTTTTTGAGGTTCGGCATTTTGACGATATGAGTTGCCGCCGAGCCTGCCATTAACACCATATACACCCCTGGCTCTTTCATCGCCGCCAGGCGAGGCGGCGGTACGGCTTTGCGAACCGGCCTGATGTCGATACTGTTCCTCCCCGGACGCAGCCGGGCGGCGTTTTGACGGGCGGATTTGCGCACCAATTTAAACTGGAAATAGGCGATATTGCCGGCGTTGTCTTCCGCTTCGATTAAGGTTTGATGTTCGCCGAACGGCACATGCAGCTTTTTGGCAAATACGCGGGAGCGCATCGGCACCAACCGGCCGTTAATTTTTAGCGACGCAATGCCATTAACATCTTCGGCCAAACCGCGGATGGTAATCGGCGATGAAAAAGCATGCAACCGCCCATTGGTCACATGGAAAACCTTCAACAGCGGCGCCTCGCGGTCCGCCAGTAAATGATCCTCGGTGATGCGGGTAAGACGCACCGGCACCCGGTAATCCTTAGGCGTGGCCGCCTTTTTATCGTCTGCATCGACGGCAAGTTCTTCGTCTTTTGGTAAATTTGCCGGTGAAAATATTGCCGCCAAGATTCGGCCGATCAACGGAATATCCTTATAATCGTTTGCCTCTTCGCGCGAAGGATCGTCAACCGGTGTGACGTCTTCTTTAGCCGTTTCTTTGCTGGATTCTTTGGCGGTCGAAAATATCGCGGTGAGGTTCCAGAAGCTGCGGTTTCGCTCAGCGCTGTCTTCCGGTCCGACAGCACAGCCGGACAGCAACAGGCCACCCAGCAGAATAAGACCCAATTTTGGCCTAAAAGAGAGAGAACGGAGGCGCATTCGCCAATTTTTCCCCTGACGTTAAAACCGCAAACCAGTGCACCCAGGTTGCGTCTTTATCTCTCTCCCATGTTGACTATATCGGAGAAAACCCACCATATCTAGTAGATGTTCTGCATGAATGCTCTAAATCTAGGCAGAAAGTTGTGGATAACTTTGGCGGGGCGAAGATTTTAAGGCGAAATCATGGTATTTGCCGTCGCGCCGCAACTAATCGCCATCCGGTGATCTCCCGGCAGCCGGCGAAAATCACAAAAACGGGTATATTTTGCTCCTATGAGCGGGTTCAGTTTGGCGAATGGCGGCGAATGTTTTACCATGTCTTAAAGCACTAAACTAAAATATAGGGAGTCTTTAATGCCGATCTTTATGACCGAAGCAAAACTTTCAGAGGAATCATTGGCGGTATTGTCCAATAAACCGTCTGATCGCAAAAAAGAAGTGAAAAAGGTTATCGATGCCTATGGTGGAAAATTGATCAATTTGTATTGGATGTTTGGCGAATATGACATCATTACCATCTACGAGGCGCCTGATAATTCGGTCGCGATGGCTATCTTGATGACCTTGTCGGCGGGCGGCAATGTCGCCTCCCATCGATCGACCATCCTGGTTCCCAATGATCAAGCGATGAAAGCGATGAAGCTCGCCGGCTCCAAACCCACCGGCTATAGATCGTTGCGCAAGGAATGGGCGGGCTGGCGCGATGAAGGTGGCGAAAGCTGACGCGTTGAGCTGTAGATTCCGGAATATTTCCGACTAATAGGCATTTGTGTCAGTAGAGCTGCTCGCTAGGGACGCTCACTGGGCTGTGTTTCGACTTCCATCAGGTCGAGGCGCTATTATTTGTGCTTAGGGAGGAACGGAAATGAACGGAATACCCAGGTCAAAATATATCGCTGGTTTTATTGGCTTAACGCTTTTGGCTGGTTTTTCTATTGGTGCCGGGGCAGAGAATCGGCAACAGGGTCCAAAAAGTCCAGTCGTCGTTGAACTATTCACCTCCCAAAGCTGTTATTCCTGCCCGCCGGCTGAAGCCTATTTGGGTGAGCTGTCAAAAAATCCTGAAATCGTTGCGCTCGAGTTTCATGTCGATTACTGGGATGAGCTGGTCTATGGCGCGGCGGGAAAGTGGAAGGATGTCTTTTCGCAACCGGAATTTACCGCCCGGCAGAAGATTTATGCCGGCAATATGGAGGGTGGACAGGTCTACACGCCGCAGATGGTTGTCGATGGTGAAAACTTCGCTGTTGGGTCCCGCCGCCGCGATGTCCGCCGTCTCATTGCGCGAGCGAAAAAATACAAAGGGCACTATCCAACTGTGGCAATCACCAAGAAATCTTCCAGCACCTTCGTTGCCAATATCAAAGGAAACAGCGACCGCGCTTTTTCGGTGTGGCTGGTCCGATTTTTAAAAGCGGTGACGACGCGGGTTCGGGCGGGTGAAAATAAAGGCAAACAACTCACCAGTCATAATATTGTTACTAATGTTAAACGGCTGACAGCTTGGGGCGGACAGCCAGCAAAAGTCAATTTTTCGGTAACAGGGCAAAAAGCCAATGAAAGCTGTGCGGTATTGATCCAGGAAGACGCTCAGGGGCCAATTTATGCCGCAGCAATGTGCCCAGATCAGGCAGGGTCGGGCTGAAAGCGGCAAATAACACCGATAAACCGGGTTTTTTTACTTTTGAACCGTGACCGTAACAGTTTTGTCGTCGGCTTTTTCAAATTTTAAGATCAATTCAAAGGATTCGCCTAGTTTCAAAGGCTTTTTCAGACCCATTAGCATCACGTGGTGGCCACCTGGTTTGGCGATAAACGGCTGATTTGCAGGCAAGTTGATGTGAGTAAGCCCCAGCATTCGCAACACACCGCTTTTTGTTCCAGAACCCATTTTTGTCATATGTAGCGTCGATCGTTTCGCTATTGATGTGATGACGCCGATGAGTTTATCCCTGGGGCCATTGTTCTTGATGGTAAAATAAACCGCGCCATTTTTTGCCATCGGCGGGGTCGATCTTGACCAAGCTTGTGAAACAATAATCTGATCCAATTGCTGGGCCGAAACGAATTCTGGCGTGCTCAAGAAAAGCAGGATGAAAAAACTCATAAATCCGAGTTTTGGAAGTTTCAACATTATAATTTTAGCCTTATTCTAGGTAAGATGATCTGAATGGGAAACGAATTTATTCGAGGCGCGAGCTTGGTGCAAACAAATTAAATTCAGCCGCAACGTCAAAATTAAAAATCTATTTAAAGTAGTAATCAATTGCTGGATTTTTGAAGAAAATTGCTAAATCGAACGGAATTTACGCAAAAAATACCAAAAAGTTAAGATTGTAACAACCACGCATGTAGTTTGGCGGTGAAATTAAATAATATTGTTAATTATCAATGAGATATAATATTAATCTTTACTTAATACATTATATTTTACTGCTAAGGTTTTAATACTATATGATGCAAAACTACAAATGTAGATGAAATATGCAGAAAACATCCTAATTGGAATGATTATGTAACAAACTGTAAGAAAATCCGATGACCTTCAAGTTAATGAAGTCGGCTGGATGGGGTTACAGCAGGCAGGCTAAAGGTTATTCCGGTGGTATCTCCAATGTTTTTTAATTTAAGGATTAGAAAATTAATGTTTTATAATCAATGTGTTATAGAAATAAATGAAGGAATGGTATTAAATTTTCTTAGACCTAAATTGCTGTATTTCTGGTCGAGATTGACTAAAACAACAATGGTAGTTGACAGAATACTGCGACCCCCTATATATAGGGCCCTAAGTCCTGTGTATTCTGAGGGTTAACCCCCTACACCTAGACTTAAATATTAAAGTGGCGCTGATCCAAGCCTGCCGTCTTGGGGACGTTCTGAAAACCGTTGTGAAAGTAAAAAGAAAAAAGAATGACAACCAAAACACGTAAACAATCTTATACGATTCCGTGTTCATCCGTGTTCAGAGATATGGTTTCAAAGCTCGCCGAACGGCGCTCAGTGAACGTTGCCGATTTGGCCCGATCGGTGTTGCTGGTGGTGCCGGAGGATGTCATACGAAGTTTCCCAGATCCCGGTGGCCCACCCCCTGGAGACCGCGAAGAAACGGTCTTAAAATCGGGTCCGTCGGCGGGCCGGCCGTGGCGGCGGAAGCCCCGCTTACAAGCCCGATTGTCACCTGGCTATGACGTTTCGGTTGTGAGACGAGCGCTGAATTTAGCGCTTATATTGGATGATGGGCAGCATACGGTGCGAATTCAGAACTCCCAAGACGACGCCGAGCAGGAAACTAAAGCCACGGCGGCAAAAAAGGAAAACCGGGCCAGTCAGGAAAAATGGCAGGAGATGCGCCAAGAAATGGAGCGCTTGCAGGCAATCGTTTCGGTCCTGTTATTTGCGCCCTTGTCGGGCGGTGTCATGGGCCGGGCCGACGCGCTTCACGTATTAGGTTTTGCGCCTTCAGAAATGCCCGATAAAAGCACGGTCAGAGCACGATTTCGCATGTTGGCGACGATTCACCATCCGGACAGCAATTATGGCAATCATCAGCGCATGAGCCAGCTCAACGCAGCGATGGATTTATTGAACGCTTAAAATAATATGAGATCGTTTCGCTATAGAAATGCGCCAATCTTTATCAATCCACCCGGCTAATCCGCTCAATACCCTTAAACGGCCGCATTTCGTCGATTAACCGAACGGTTTCATTGATGGCATAAAACCCGTCTTCATCGGTTTCAGCTTGGCTGACCCTGCCTTCGTGCCAGAGCGCGGGGCCGCCATTGGCATCGAAGCCTTTTACCTTTAGCTCGAAGAACGAATTTTCGATGTCATCTGTCTTTTCGAGTTTGAGATAGGTGCCCGGCAGGGGCAGCCCGATATTACCTTCAAGATAATTCGATTCATCTGTCGCAAAATAACGCGCTGTATTGACAGCAGATGTTCCGGTACCGGTCAAACTGGTCAAAATTGGTATTTGGCAATTGATTTGCTCGACAGCGAGATTTTGCAATTTTGCCTCGGCTTCTGCCGTGATCATGCCGCTGACGATCCAAATCAGATCAAGATTTCTAAAAAATGTTTTTCTTAACAGAACATTTTCTTCGAGCCGGGAAATCAAACCATAGAGCGGGACAAGTTCGGTAATGTGGATCGATGGTGACGGCGAAACCAATGAAACATCATCCCCTTCATCCAAACCAAAGCGATCGATATAAAGCGTGCCGCCATTTCTTAAGACCGCGTTGAGCACCAGATTACCGCTGCCGGCGCGGTGCCAGGGCGCATCATCTACGATTATCGGCGGTCGCGTGGTTAAAGCCGGGATCACTTGGGCAAGGGCCTCGTGGTTGGCACACATGGTAGCCTGTGACGTGACAATAGCGGTCATTTCGTTTGGGGAGGTGCCGGTAAAATGCACTTTGGCGGTGGTGTCCGGGGTGACGAGCGCGCGGGCTTTTTTGGCTGCCGATTTGCGCCAGGCTTTGGTAAACTTTTTGAAATTGGTCGATTTAAGTCCCTTAATTGGCATATCGCCGAGGAGAACTTCGGCTTCCTGCTCGGCGGCATAGTGAAGCGCCACCTCAAACGGCTTGCCTTCGGCGGCGAACACCAGACCGGGTGAGGTTTGATCGAGCACATGTTTGAAGCTATCCAGCTGATTGGGGTCCAGGGCGAGAGCCGGATTTATGTGGATCGCCGGCACGCCGATATCCATCGCCGCCAATTGCAGCAGCGCGTTCTGGATACCGTTTTTGGAAAGGATCAAGACCGGCCGGTCGGGCGATAGGTCCCGTTTCGCCAAGGCTTGTGCGATGGCCCGCACTTGGTTAAGCGCATTGCCGTAAGTGATTTCCTCCCAGCTTGGCGTCGTCGTATCGGAGCGATGAAGTTTGGCCATAAAGAGGCGGTTAGGGTCTTCTTTGGCCCAGCGGCGCAGCCAAACACCAATATCATTAGCGGGCTCGGGCAAATCATAGGGGGAGCGCAGGATCAAACTGCCATCCGGCAGCCGTTTGACATCGACTGCGGCGCGTTTGAGCGGGATCCTGTATTTGTCCTGTGGTTTCTCAGCCGTATCAGCCAAAAGGCTCTCCCGGATTTATGCCTAATTAAAGGTGCTAATCAACATTCGTTTTATCACGTAAATACCTGAGGCGCTTTAATAATTATCGGCTCGTTAAAGTTCTTCTTTAAGACACAAAAAAACCCGGCAGCACCAGCCACCGGGTTTTCATGAAATTCTAAAATTCTAATTATCTGCGGTCGCCCAAAAGATGGAGCAACATGATAAACAGGTTCAAGAAGTCGAGATAGAGGCTAAGTGCGCCCATCACGGCTTTCTTGGAGGCTGTTTCCGAGTGCTCGCCTTCGACATACATCCGCTTGATGTTTTGCGTGTCATGCGCGGTCAGGCCAACAAAGACCAAAACGCCAACGACGGAGATAACAAACGCCATTGCCGACGACTGCATAAACATATTAACGACCGACGCAATGATAATACCGATCAACCCCATGAACAGGAAAGAGCCGAATTTGGATAGATCGCGCTTGGTGGTATAGCCGTAGAGGCTCATCGAGGCGAAGGTTCCGGCGGTTATAAAAAAGACCCGGGTGATACTGGTGCCGGTATAGACCAGGAAAATATGTGTCAGCGAGAGGCCCATAATAGCGGCAAAGGCCCAGAACATAGCCTGTGCCGTCGAGGCTTTCATCCGTTGAATACCAAAATTAAGTGCCAAAACGAATGCCAGTGGTGACAACATAATAATCCAGGCAAACATGGTAGGCTGCAGCGCGCCGCTTGGACCTGGTGCATACATTAAGTTCAGCAGCGCCGGGATTTTAGCACCGCCATAGGCGAAAATACCGGTCAGCACGAGGCCGGAAGCCATATAATTGTATACCCGGAGCATATATTGACGAAGACCAACATCCAATTCGGATGCTTCAGCTTGCGCGAGACCTTGTGCGCGAAGTGAATAATCTTCTTTTTGTCCAAAAGCCATAATTGTCCCTTTTTATTCGTTAAAGCTGTACGTACCCTTCTAATATGTCAGGAAGGGGCCTGAGATCAAGAGAAACCGTATTAATTTTCGGTAATGTCACGTTAAATTCAAAATGGTTAATCCCTTATATCTAAGGGATATTTCTTATTCATTGCGCAACAGGGGGGCGGCTTTTTGACCCAAGGCCCGCCACGTCCCGGCAAAGCCGATAATCAACGTCACAATGAGGCAGATGGCGATGGTGGTCCAGACCGCTGCCGGGATGAAAACCCAGTTCATATCCATCAGGAAGACGACGATAGCCCAAGCCGTGAGCGTGCCAATCACCGCCGAGATGATCGAAGTCGCTATGCCTAAGAGACCATATTCCAATAGAAAAGCTTTGAGGATCGTCCCCCGCGTCGCGCCGAGGACTTTAAATACTACGGCATCATAAATGCGCCGCCGCCTGCCAGCCGCGACCGCTCCGGCCAGCACCAACGTGCCGCCCAAGATCGTCACCGCTGCCGTCGATCTGACCGCCGCACCGATGCCATCCAGCATGTTGGCGGCGGCCTGTAAGGCTTCGCGTACGCGGATGATCGAGATGTTGTTAAAGCGGTCACTGACTTCCTTTTCAATCCTGTCTTCAAGTTCTTTGGGGGCTTGGATGGCGGCAATATGGCTATGGGGTGCCGCTTCCAAAGTGCCCGGGGCAAAAATAATGGCAAAATCAAAGCGCAAGGAGCGCCAATCGATCTTTCGTAAAGAGGCGATCTTCGCTTCAATCTCCCGGCCTAAAATATTGAGAGTGAGATGATCGCCGAGCCCGATACCAAAGCCACGGGCGAGATTGGCATCTAATGATATCAGCGGTGGTCCGCTATATTTTGTCGGCCACCAATCACCGGCGACAATTTCAGTGCCCTCAGCGGGTGTGGCCGCATAAGTGAGAGCGCGATCTCCACGAACCGCCCATTCGGCTCCCGGTGAGATATTGGCGTGCTCGACCGGCACGCCGGCAATTTTAACAATGCGGCCGCGCAGTGAGGCGACGCGTTTATAATCGCCGGTGCCGGGAACGCTGGTGACGGTCTCATCAAAGCGCGCTGTCTGGCCCGGTTGAATATCGATAAAGAAAAACGCCGGCGCCATCACCGGCAGGCGCTCTTTTACCTGACGGCTGAGATTACCTTCGATCAAAGCAATGGCGATCAGGACCGCCAAGCCCAGCCCCAGTGACAAGACAATGCTGGACGTCACCGCGCCCGGGCGATGAAGGTTCGAGAGCGCCAGCCGCAGTTCCGTATTTTTAATGCCGGTTATTTTTTTTGCATAATGAACGAGCAATATGGCAGCGCCGCGTAAAAGTAGGAGCGCTAACCCCGTGCCGGCGACAAACCAGATGGCGAACCAGCGGTCATTGGCGGTCGCGATGGTCAGCGCGGCCAGTACCAATCCGCCAAGAATAACAGCCAGCTGAAATTTACGTTGAGGCCGAATGTGGGCGGGCTGAACTTTATCCCGAAACAGATTGGCGGCTGGGATTTCCCGCGCGCGCGCCAAGGGCCAGAGCGCAAAAGTGAGCGCGATCAAGGCGCCGAAAACGGTCGCTGTGATCAGCGGTAATGGATAAAGGCCCGGCTCCGGATTGACCGGCAGCACCCCTTCCAAGGCAACAATGGCGATGGCTGGCACAATCGCGCCAAACAACAGCCCGATTAAAATACCGAGCCCGGCCAGCGCCGCAATTTGCAAAAAATAAATCCGAAACACCAAGCCGCTCGCGGCGCCCAGGCATTTATAGGTCGCGATCACTTTGACCTTGCTGTCGAGATAGCTCGCCACCGCATTACTGACGCCAACACCACCGACCAGCAACGTGGTCAGGCCGACAAAGGACAAAAATAATGTCATGCGATCGATAAAGCGCTGCAGGCCAGGGGCGGCTTGCTCGGTATTCCTGATCCGCCAGCCGGCTTTTGGAAATTTGACTTTGAGGTTTTCGATCCAGGCGGTCGCCGATTGCCCGTCCGGCACGACAATGCGGTAGCGGTAACGGATTTGACTGCCGGGCTGCACCAGTTGGGTGGCAGCGAGACCGGCGGAAGAAATCATCAGCCGCGGTCCAAAGCTCAAGACATTGGCGACCCGGTCCGGCTCTTTTTCAATAATGCCGGTGAGGCGAAAATTGCTCTTGCCGACTTTGATGGTATCGCCAATTTTAAGTTTTAATTTGACCAGGAGATTACTTTCGGCGACGGCGCCCCATAGTTTGCCTTGGCTACCGTTTTGTTTTTTTAGGGCGTCGCTTAAAGCCAGCCCATCTTTAAGCGCCATGTCGCCAACTAAGGGATAGGCATTATCGACGGCTTTAAGCTCAACCAGTGTGCGTTTGCCGGCAGGTTTGGTGTCTTTGGCCATCGCCCGCATCTCGATCGCTTCGGAGCTTTCGGTCGTGGCCTGGAAATGCGCCCGATGTTCCTGGCTCGCCGGACGATGCAGCAGACGTAGCGCGACATCACCGCCGAGTAATTTTTTGCCGTCGCGCTGGAGCCCGCGCTCAATCGATTCAGAGAGGCTGCCAACCCCGGCGATGGCGGCAACGCCTAAAGCGAGACAAGCGACAAATATGCGAAAACCCTTCAAACCACCACGCAGCTCACGCCGGGCAAGTTTCCGGGCTAACGCAAGTTGATTGGGGCCATTTATTTTTGTCGCGCTCACACGTCCTCCCCATCCGTTATTTGTCCATCCGCAAGGGTGATGATGCGGTCACAGCGCTCGGCCAATGCCCGGTCATGACTGATCAGCATTAATGTCGTGCCGGCGGTATCATGCAGCTCAAACAATAAATCCATCACCGCTTGACCGGTTTTGCCGTCAAGATTACCGGTTGGCTCATCGGCGAGCAATATGGCCGGGCGGGGCGCAAAAGCACGGGCAAGAGCAACCCGTTGCTGTTCACCGCCGGAAAGCTGGCCCGGATAATGTTCCAGCCGGTGATCAAGGCCGACGGCGGCCAGGCGATCTCGGGCGCGCTCATTAGCATCCTCAATGCCGGCGAATTCCAACGGCACGGCGACATTTTCTAGTGCCGTCATGGTCGGGATAAGATGAAAGTCCTGGAAGACGATACCGACATTATCGCGGCGGAACAGCGCTAACGCGTCCTCATCCATTTGACCTAAATCTATGCCTGCCGTTTCAACCTGGCCGGAGGATGCCCGCTCAAGCCCGGCGATCACCATCATCATGGTTGATTTGCCGCCACCCGACGGGCCGACGATGCCGACGGCTTCGCCTTGATCGACCTCAAGCGAGATACCGCGCAGGATATTAACCTCACCCGCCGCGCTCGCGAGTGTCAGGTGAACGTCCTGCAAATAAATAGCTCCATTGCTCGCAGGGCCGGCCGTTAGGTTTGAATTCGAGTGTGGTTCGGACATATATTAAACTCATGTTTCAACTTCATTTAGTTCATAAGGCGCTTTCTCACAACTCGACAAGCCGTTTTTGGCTGTTGGGAGCGATTCTCGCGATCTTTTTATCGACGATAATTTGGGGTGCCTCGCCAACTTTTGCAGTCGAGCCGGTAAAATTAATGATATTTGGTGACAGTTTATCGGCGGGCCATGGATTACCAAAACCCGACTCTTTTACTGAAAAACTAACCCAAGCTCTCAAACAGAGCGGCCTCAATGTGCAGGTTGTCGCCTCCAGTGTGTCCGGCGACACAACTTCCGGCGGGAAAGCACGGCTCGATTGGGCCTTGGCCGATAAGCCCGACGCACTATTATTAGAACTTGGCGGCAATGATGGCTTGCGCGGGATCGACCCCGCCCTCTCGCGCGCCAATCTTGACGATATTTTGCAGCGCTTGAAAAACAGCGGCACCCGTGTGTTGATGGCCGGGATGATGGCGCCACCTAACCTTGGCAAGGAATACGCCGACGAGTTCAATCGCATTTATCCGGAACTGGCGGCGCGTTATAAAATCGCACTTTATCCGTTTTTTCTGGAAGGCGTCGTCGCGCGCCCGGAGATGATCCAGGCAGATGGTATTCATCCTAATCCGCGCGGCGTTGATGAGATTGTAAAACGCATATTGCCGATGGTGGTTAAGCTTGTAAGATAGCCATAATCAATTAGGAAAATTAAATATAATGTTCCAAGTTGCCCATGCTCAAAACACCGATTGGGAATCTGCTCTAGATGATTGCCTACGCGAGCTCGCGCCAAACCCCGAGGCGACACTTGGCTTTGTCTATATCACCGATATTGTCGCTCCCCACCTGTCCGATGTGCTAAAGGCCTTAAAAGATGAAACTGGAATTGAACAATGGGTCGGTAGCGCCGGACTCGGCATCTGCGCGATGGGTCATGAATATTTTGATATTCCGGCGATTGCTGTATTGACGACCGATTTACCTGAAGATGCATTTGACATTCTGCCGACCATCAATGCCGTTGATTTGATGGATTATGACAACGAACCGGTGAATGATAATTTTCTAAGCGGCCCGCCTTTGGTGTTGCTCCATGCCGATTGCGCCAATGCCGAGGTGCTCGAAATTATTGACGATATCGCCAACGAATCCGAGGGCTATCTCATTGGCGGGCTCACCACCTGTACTACGCCGAAGCATCATATTGCCAATGAAGTTACCGGCGGCGGCGTGTCCGGCATTATTTTTAATCCGGAGATTAAAGTGGCAACAGCGCTGAGCCAAGGCTGCCGCCCGATTGGTGAGGTTCATGAAATAACCGAATGCAGCGAAAACTTTGTTATTGGTCTTGATGGCCGTAAAGCAGTCGACGTGTTTCAGGAGGATATTGGCGATGTCCTGGCGCGCGATCTGCAAAGAGTTGCCGGCTATATCCATGCTGCGTTACCGGTTGTCGGTTCCGACACCGGTGACTACGTCGTGCGCAATTTAATCGGCGTCGATATGGAAGAGGGTGTTCTCGCCATTGCCGCACCCGTCGAGCATGGCGACCATTTGATGTTTGTCAGCCGGGATGTGAATGCCGCCCAGCAGGACCTCGCCGATATGGTGGCGGGGCTCAAACACCGGTCCGGCAAAGATATTAAAGGCGGGCTCTATATTTCCTGTGTCGCCCGCGGCCCTCACATGTTTGGGGAAGACAATGCTGAAATGCAAATCGTTCAAAGCGTGCTCGGCGACGTGCCGATTATCGGTATGTATGCCAATGGCGAAATATCCAACAACCGGCTTTATAGTTATACCGGTGTGCTGACCTTATTTATCTAAAATAAAATTTGGAATTTTATATAATCGGTGCCAGGCACCTTTTTTTACCAGACACCTAAAACCCAAAGCGCTTTAGGGTGGTCTCAACTGAGTTGACATAAGAGCCGCCGAACAGGCAGACATGCACCAACAGCGGATAGAGATTATAAATATCCCGCCGTTCTTCGAAAAACCCGGACGCAAGCGGGCGGTGTTCTTGATAGCGGTTAAAAAAATCATCGCCAAAAGTCGAAAATAGCGTCGAAAAGGCAAGTTCGATCTCGGCGTCGGCAAAATAAATCGCCGGATCAACAAAACCGGTGATCTGCCCATCCTGACACAATACATTGCCACCCCACATATCACCGTGAATGAGCGCGGGCGCGGTCGGAACGTTGAGCCAATTATCCAGCTGATGACAAAAATCGCGCAGGCGGTTGAGAAGACCTGAGGGAAGACGGCCATTATTCACCGCTTGTTGTGCCATATAGAGCAACCGGTGATCACGAAAGAAAGCGAGCCAATCTTCTGTTTGCGGATTGGGTTGAGGCAATCCTCCGATCACCGTGTCCCACGCAAACCCATAAGACGGCGCCGTGATCTGATGAAGCGCCGCCAATAAATCGGCCGCATGAATTTGCGCAAGTTTATTGAGCGAGCTGCCGGATGGCAGATAACTCATGAGCAGCAGACCGTCCTCAACATGGATTACTTCCGGCACCGGCAGGTCCGAGCGCTCCTTCAAATAAGTCAACATCTGTGCTTCCAACTCGAGGCCGCCGCCCAGCTTGGCAACAATTGAAGCATCATTTGAGAAACCAACTTTATAAACGTCGGCGATGCTACCGCCCGACAAAGGCGACACCTGGCTGGGTGACTTGCCGGTTAAAGCGGCAATCTTGTCCTGAAGGCCGGCTGGCATCTCAGAGATCGTTTTTGCGGATATGGGCGAGCAACCCTTTAGACGCTTCCTCGATCAGATCAAGCACAACGTCAAATCCGGATACCCCGCCATAATAGGGGTCCGGTACATCCGAGTGGTTCAGCTTAGGCGCAAATTCCAAAAAGCGTGATAGCTTTTGCGTCATGTCGGCGGGAACCAAATGTTCGAGATTATCAATATTGCTGCGATCCATGGCGACAAGATAATCAAATTCGAGAATATCGTCGCTGCTGATCTGGCGGGAACGTTGGTGTGAGATATCAATACCGCGCCTGGCCGCCGCTTCTTGCGATCGCCGGTCGGGCGGGTCGCCAACATGCCACGAACCGGTGCCAACCGAATCAATCTCGATCTTGTCCGCTAATCCGGCTTCTTTGACAACAAAGCGAAATACCCCTTCCGCCGTTGGCGAGCGGCAAATATTTCCCATACAGATAAAAAGAACCTTGACCACGAATGTCTCCCACTGTCCCATACTCTATATGGAACATCGCGTTCAAAACATTGTTATTTTAACCGGCGCCGGCATTTCGAAAGAATCCGGTCTTGAAACCTTCCGCGACGAAGATGGCATTTGGTCGAAAGTCCGTATCGAAGATGTCGCAACGCCGGAAGCTTTTCGCCGCGACCCGGAAAAAGTGCAAGGGTTTTACAATGCCCGCCGCCGTCCGTTGTTGAGCGGTAATATCAAACCCAATGGCGCTCACGATGCGTTGGCGCGACTCGAAAAAGAATGGCCGGAAAAAGCTGGCGGATTGGTAACCATCGTCACCCAAAACATCGACAATCTGCACGAGACTGCCGGCTCAGAAAACTTAATCCATATGCATGGCGAGATTCTAAAAGCGCGCTGTGGCGCCTGTGGCGGATTGAGCCCGTGCGGAGATGATCTCGGCAAGGGTGAAAGCTGTCCCGCTTGCGCTGAAGTAAACCGGCTGCGCCCGCATGTTGTCTGGTTCGGTGAAATGCCGTTGGAGATGGATCGGATCTACGGCCTGCTTGAAGATTGTGCCTTATTTATTTCAATCGGCACCTCAGGCAATGTCTATCCGGCGGCAGGATTTGTCCAGCATGCACGGAGCCAGGGCTCAGCCCACACAATCGAGCTCAACCTTGAACCATCTGAAGGAGCGACGTTCTTTGCCGAAGCGCGGTATGGCTCGGCTACCAATCTCATTCCGGCTTATGTTGATGAAATTTTGGCCAATGGTATCCCAAAAAAATAAATTGCATGAAGTTCTAAAAGAAATCCGTGCTTGCGAAATCTGCGCCGATGATTTGCCGCTGGGTCCGCGCCCGACGATGGCGGCAAAATCTTCGGCCAAAATTATGATCATCGGCCAGGCTCCCGGCACCAAGGTGCATGAGACCGGCATCCCGTGGAACGATCCCTCCGGTGACCGGCTCAGGGATTGGTTGGGGGTGACCCGTGAGATATTTTACGATGACCGCCGGATCGCTATCATGCCGATGGGGTTCTGTTATCCGGGCCGGCTTGAGCGTGGCGGCGACAAACCGCCCCGGCCGGAATGTGCGCCGGCTTGGCATGAGAAGATTCTAGCCGAGCTGCCGGATATTAAACTCACTTTGCTCGTCGGCATGTATGCGCAAAAATATTATTTAGCCGAGCGAAACATAAAAACGCTCACCGAAACGGTGCATCATTGGCGGGAATTTGACCCCTCTATCGTGCCGACGCCGCATCCATCGTGGCGTACCACAGGATGGCTAAAAAAGAACCCCTGGTTTGAGGTCGAGTTATTGCCGGTCTTGCGGCAAAATGTCCTGAAATTACTGGAGGGGTGAGGCTGAGCTAGGCTCGGTCTTGGATTTTCTCGCCGTGATAGCTTCCCGTCGGGCGATATAAAAAGTCGAGCCGACAATGACAGCGGTGCCAACCCAGGTCCAAAAATCAAGCACCTCACCATAAATCGCAAAACCAACAGCCGCGACCATCAGCAACCGCAAATAGTCATAGGGCAACACGGCTGAGGCGTCGGCAATGGCAAAGGAGCGGGTATAGGCGAGATGCGCAAGAGTTGAGGCCGTCCCAATACCGACCAGCCACAACAATGTTTCCAGCGACGGTGTTACCCAAACGAATGTCGCCGCAACCAAGGAAAGAGGAGTTGAGAAAACAGCCATGTACAACACGATAGTATCCGGTGAATCTCGACGGCTCAGCACTTTTACCATCAGGGCTGAGATGGCAATAAAGAGAGCGGCACCAATGGCAAATAACGCTGGCCAGGATATCGCCTCGATACCGGGCCTTAAAATGATCAGGGTGCCGGCAAAGCCTGCAAACAGCGCCCACCAGCGCCGTTTACGCACAATTTCGCCTAAAAACAGCACGGCTCCGAGGGTGACAAAAAGCGGCATGGTGTAGCCGAGCGCCGTCGCTTCGGCCAAGGGCAGAAAAATGATTGAGGCAAACCACAGCATCGCGCCGATATAACTGGAGACACTTCTGGCGCCCAGCAGCGGCAGATTATTACCACGCAAACCGCTAAGGCCGCGCCGCATCATCCATGGCGCCATAATCAGCAGGCTAATGAAATAGCGGAAAAAGACAATTTCCAGCACATGAACTTCTTTGTTGGCCATGCGGATCATGACGCCTAGAAAAGTGAAAAAGACGCCGGCTAATATCATCCAAATCCCACCACGAATGTTTGGGGGGAGCTTCTGAAAGGAGGATTGCAGGCGGTCTAGCATGGGGTCTCGTCACTCATTGGCCTAATCGATATATCAAACGGGCGGGATTGGAAACAGAAAGCATCGCTGAGGGTGTGGCAATGGCGGCAGGATTGTCTATAATTCTGCCAACTAATCTCCTTACCAGGGACGCAATCGTGAGCGATCAAGACACCAAAATTTTGTGGCAGCCGTCAGAAGACCGGGTTCGCCAAACCAATATCACGGGCTTTATTGAAGCGGCGGAAGACGATTGGCATGTCACGATCGGTGATTTTGAAGGTCTCTATAAATTCTCCATCGAGGAAAGCGAAAGGTTTTGGCAGTCGCTGATCGATTTTGCCGCCGTCAGCGCGGAGACCTGGGGTACCGTCGTGCTCGAAAATCCCGACCAGATGCCGGGTGCCGTGTGGTTCCCGGACGCCAGACTTAGTTACGCGGAAAATTTACTGCGCCGCCGTGATGATGCTGACGCGCTCGTCTTTTGGGGTGAGGATCAAGTGAAGAAGCGCTTTAGCTATGGGGAACTTTACGACGAAGTCTCCCGGCTGGCGCAAGCCATGCGGGCGGCGGGGCTGGTTGAGGGTGACCGGGTCGGCGCTTATATGCCCAATATGCCGGAAACCATTATCGCCATGCTGGCGGCCAATAGCATCGGCGCGATCTGGTCATCGTGTTCGCCGGATTTTGGTGTCCAGGGGGTGCTCGACCGCTTTGGTCAAATTGAGCCCAAGCTGATCGTGGCTTGTGACGGCTATTTCTATAACGGCAAATCCCATGACAATATTGAAAAAGTGGCGGCAGTATTGGCGGCACTGCCGAGCGTCGAGACAACACTTATTGTGCCGTATTCGCGCGAATTTCCGCCGCTGGAAAATATTCCCAATGCTGTGCTGTGGGGCGATTTCATCGCCGATTTTGAAGCTCAGGATATCGCGTTTGCCAGATTGGCATTCAATCATCCGCTTTACATCATGTATTCCTCGGGCACGACCGGGGTGCCCAAATGTATTGTCCATGGCGCCGGCGGGACGCTCTTGAAACATCTTTCCGAACATCTTTTGCATTGCGATGAAAAGCCCGGGGACCGGGTGTTTTACTTCACCACCTGCGGCTGGATGATGTGGAACTGGCTGGTCTCCGGCCTTGCCTGTCAGTCGACGCTCTTGCTTTATGACGGCTCACCGTTTTATCCCGACGGCAATGTGCTGTTTGATTTTGCCGCGGCCGAAGGCATGACGCTGTTCGGCACTTCGGCCAAATATATTGATGCGGTGAAGAAAGCCGGACTGGAGCCGGCCAAAACCCATAATCTCGAAAAGCTTAAAGCCATGGCGTCGACCGGCTCGCCTCTGGTGCCGGAAAGTTTTGATTTTGTGTATGAAAAAATCAAACAGGATTTTCATTTGGCCTCGATCTCGGGCGGCACCGATATCATCGGCTGTTTCGTGCTTGGTAATCCGGTCAGCCCAGTGTGGCGGGGAGAAATTCAAACCCGCGCCCTCGGCATGGCGGTTGATGTGTTTGATCACGACGGCAAGTCTCTCAGCGAAGAGGCCGGTGATCTGGTTTGCACCAAACCGTTTCCCTCCATGCCGGTTGGTTTTTGGGCGGATGATGATGGCGCTAAATACAAAGCTGCCTATTTTGAAGATTATCCGAATGTTTGGTGCCATGGTGACTGGGTCGAGCTGACGGCGCGCGGCGGCATGGTCATTTATGGCCGCTCCGATGCGACGCTTAATCCGGGCGGTGTCCGCATTGGAACAGCCGAAATTTACCGCCAGGTCGAGCAATTCGATGAAGTGATCGAGGGCCTCTGCATCGGCCAAATGTGGGACGGTGATACCCGCGTTGTACTGTTTGTTGTTATGCGGGACGGCCATGAGCTTACCGAGGAGCTCCAAGACGCCATTCGGAAACGCATTCGCCAGAACTGCACGCCGCGTCATGTACCGGCCAAGATCATCGCCGTCCAGGATATCCCCCGCACCAAATCCGGCAAAATTACCGAGCTGGCGGTCCGCGATATTGTTGAAGGCCGCCCGATTAAAAATAAAGAAGCACTGGCTAATGCTGAAGCGCTGGCTTATTTCGAGAATCTGGCAGAACTACAGTACTGATTCTAAAGGCATAATAATTAATCGACAGTCGGAAATTAACAAAGTTGTGAATTGGTGTGAATTTCACGACAGTCGGAAATTAACACTTGTTTGCGTCTCGCTCTTTAGGCGGATAGAGTTTATCTATTCGTTTGGGTGTCGAACAATAACTCTCAGGAGCACTTGATGCCAGAAAATACCAGTGGCAAAGTCAGCAACCGGGCCATTCTCATTGTCTTTTGCGCCAGTCTCGTTCTGCTGTTCTCAATGGGTATGCGGCAAAGCTTCGGTCTGTTCCAGTCGCCGATTTCGCAAGCCTTCGGCATCGGTATTTCGGCGTTCTCGTTTTCTCTGGCGCTGCAAAATTTACTGTGGGGCGTATCACAACCGTTCGTCGGCGCCATCGCCGACAAATTCGGCTCCGGCCGGGTCATCGCGGTTGCCGGTATTCTTCAAGCCCTTGGTTTAGTCTGGCTCGCTACTGCCAGTTCAGAATGGGAGTTACACGCCAGTGCTGGTATCATCATCGGTATTTCAGGCGCCGGCACGACCTGGGCAGTTTTGCTTTCGGTGATCGCCCGCAATGTGCCGGAAAGCAAACGCACATTGTTTTTCGGTATCGGCGGCTCAGTCGGCACCGGCGGTCAAATTCTCCTCGCGCCGTTTAATCAGTTCACAATTCTCAATTTCGGTTGGGTCGGCGCGCTGTTAATTCTCGCCGTGATGATCAGTATGATCGTGCCCTTGGCCTATATTTTGAAGGGCAAAACGGAAGATCATTCAGCCGGCAAAGAGCAGGCTGAAACCCTGTTGCAGACGCTAGACCGGGCGCGCCAGCATTCCGGTTATTTATTTCTCACGGCCGGTTTTTTTGTCTGCGGCTTTCAGGTTATGTTTGTGATGGCCCATTTACCAACATTCCTGCTCAACCAGAATATGCCGGACTGGCTGCCGGGGACGGCGATCAGTCTCATCGGCATTACAAATTTGATCGGCACGTTTGGGTTCGGCTATCTCGGCGATAAATACTCTAAGAAATATCTCCTCAGCATACTTTATTTCTCACGTGCAGTGGTGATTTCGATATTCTTGATTTTCCCGATATCAGTAACGTCGGTATTGATCTTCTGTTTTTGCATTGGTTTCTTGTGGCTGGCGACGGTGCCGCTGACCAACGCGTTGGTCGGTCAGCTCTTTGGGATTAAATATTTGGCGACTTTGGCCGGGATTGTTTTCTGCTCCCACCAATTGGGATCGTTTTCCTCGATTTGGCTGGGCGGCTACCTGTATGACGCAACCGGTTCCTATACGCTGGTTTGGCAAATCGCCATTGGCTTAGGCATCGTTGCGGCCCTGCTTCATCTGCCGATCAAAGAAACCGCCACAGCGCCCGAGCCGGCCCCAGCCGCCGAATAGTCGCTAGGCAGCAAACAAGCCGTTATTAAATCCATCCAGGATGTGGCTTGTAACACGGTCGATCGCCTGCGACCGGTTTTCGCAACGTAACAAGCTGAGCGGACTTGCCGGTAAAGCCGGAAATCCCTCCTCGGGCGTCAATTCCCGCAAACCAGCCGGCACCGCACAGCGCGCCAGTGCCGTGACCGCTAGGCCGGCCTTAACAGCAGCGGTGAGGCCAGCATGATTGGGGCTTGAATAAGCCATTCGGTAATTGCGCCCCATTTTATCAAGTTTTTCCAACACCGCCTGACGGACCGAACAGGTCGCTTCAAATAAGGCAACCGGCAGCGGATCTTCTTCGTGAACAAAATGGGTCGGTGACGTAACCCATACAACTTCTTGGCGCGACACGACATCGCCTTTCGGAAAGCCGGGCCGGTTAGTAATCAGTATGATGTCGAGGTTGCATTTTTTTAGCTCGGCAACCAATTCTTCGCTGGATTGGCACTCAATTTCAAACTGAATACGCGGGAAGGCTTCCGCCGAGCTCGACAATATGCGCGGCAGATAGGCTTCGACATAATCATCCGGAATACCGAAGCGGACCAGACCCTCGAGATACGGCTCGGTAAAGACGGAGACCGCCTCGTCATGCAATTTCAATATCCGGCGGGCATAGCCAACGAACTCATTGCCGTCCGGCGATAAAAAAATGCTCCTGCCGTCGCGCACAAACAATTCCTTGCCGATGGTCTGCTCGAGCTTATTAACCTGCTGGCTAACGGCTGACTGAGTACGGAAAACCTGATCGGCAGCTTGGGTGAAGCTGTCGGTATCAGCGATCGCCACAAAGGTGCGTAACACATCGGTGGGTATATTGATGTTCATTTCTGATACCTTTGTATCATTAGAATATCTAATGGGTACTATTAAAACAATTCGTTGGATTAATCAATCGAATAAGCGCATATCAGGCTCATCGATTAATCTTTTTAACTTAGTGAGGTCCGTTATGGATAAAAGCATTGATATTTCGCAAGTTTTTGCTGCTGCCGGTAAAAGCATCTGGTTCACCGCTAAGGCAACAGCGACTATTATGGTGAATAATGCGGTCCTCATTGTGAAGCGCCGGAATGAACTCGCCCGCCAGCGCTATCAATTGTCCAATATGGATGATGCCCAACTGCGTGATCTTGGTATTACACGCGAAATGGCGGAAAAAGAGGCGGCGAGGTCAGCCTGGGACGATCCGTTGAGCTCTCCTAAGGATCAGCAACTGGTTGATCAGATTATCCAAAAACGCAGTGAATTTGCCGCGAAAGGTATCTACTAGAGACTAATATTTTGGGGTTCCGCGACGGTGTAAATGGTAATGTCACCTTCGTGGCCCCGCACATCCGCTTGATGCTGGGGCAATCCTGAGACATCGATTGCCGCACATTTTGCCGCCGCAGCCGAAATAATCAGCGGCACGCCGTATTCCTTGGTCAGACTTTCGAGCCGTGCCGTCACGTTGACATCATCACCAATGGCCGAAAAGTTTTGCGCGCTCGGTGGGCCCATGGTACCGACAATGGCATCGCCGCAATGAATACCGATGCCCATGCGGAGCGGTTCTTTAACCTCGCGTGCCAATCGCTCGTTGAGCATGGCCAGCCGTTCGACCATATTGACAGCCCCTTTAATTGCGTCCCGGCAGCCCTGATCGACATCTGATTTAAGCCCGTACAAGGCCATCAAGCCGTCCCCCGAAAACTGCGCATAATGGCCGTCGGTTTCCGCGAGGGCTTCCGACATCTCGGCGAAAAACTGATTGAGAATAAACAGCACGTCATAGGGCAGCTTTTCCTCACCGAGTTTGGTTGATCCCCTGAGATCAATAAACATCACCGCGACTTTCTGCTCGCGGCCCTGAATGCCGCCGGGCCGATTGGCATCTCTGGCGGTTGCAGTTGGCGGCAGCATCGGGCGAATGGCTAAATCCCGCCGTGGTTTCGTTTGGCAGGCCAGCCGCACTTCCGGCTCCGCATGGACGCGCGTCAACGCTTTGCGTTCGAGTTCCTCCGGCAGGGGCAGTTCCATAAAAGCCTCACCGACATGAACCCGGCAGGTCGTGCAACGCCCGCGCCCGCCACAGACGGCGGCGTGCGGAATACCGGCAATTCGTAAAGTTTCCAGGATGCTTTGTCCGACCGGTGCACGGAGTAAAATATTATCCGTCACTTTGAGGCGATATATGCCATGACGATTACGATAAAGCCGCCGGATGAAGCGGGCGACAAAAACCGAGATCACCAGGCCGCCAAAAACGTACCAGCCAATAAATTCAAGGCCGAGCAAATTGTTGACGCTTTCCGCACCATAGTCATTGACCGGTTTAAAAACGCGGTTGAGAAAGTTGGGATCACTTGCGTTAACCTGATCCAACTGCCGGCCGATGCGGGCAAACCCCAAAAGCGCCAATACAGGCGTCACGACAGCAAAGGCATAAATGATAATAAACCAGTCCTGGTACCAGGCTTTGAGCCGGAGCCAGAAATGCAGGCCGACCCAAAGATGCCCCCAGACGATCAGCAGCATCAAGCTTTGCTGGACGCCGCGCATGGGTTTGGCGATCCACAATACCGAGATCAAATATTCGTAAGTGGTGTCAAATCCGATGATTTGTCCGGCGATGGCGGTGCCAATGACGTGGATCAGGATCATCGGGAAAATAAGGATACCGAGGCCGATCTGCACGGCCTCCCAGAGCGGCATTCGAAGCGAGCTTCGCCGATACAGCGCAAACAAAGATAAAAAGAAATGGGTCAGAAAAGCCAGCAATAAAAAAGGCGCCCCGATTGGGGGGCCCCAAATCGCCTTCATACCGTGGCGCATACTTTCCATGACGTCGTAGGAAATTAGACCAAGCGCGTGGTTTATGACATGCGGAATGACATAGAGGGCGATGATGACCCCGGACCACATTCTAATTCGCCGTTCCCACATCTTGTTGCGATCCTTCAGGCCTTATTGTCTTAACAAAATTCAGCTATAACTGAACTCAACCCTTGATTCTTAAATGATTTTGACCAAATTGGGAGCCAATTACACGTAAATTGTTTGTGTGGGAGAGTTTGATGCGCGGATATTTCGGCATCGGAGCGGAAAAGATCAGTAAATCCATGAATGTCGGCAGTCTGTTTCGTTCGGCTCATGCCTTTGGCGCTGACTTTATGTTTACCGTCAATGCGGCTTATACACGCCGCGCCGGTGGCCGGACCGACACCTCGGACGCGCCCGCCCATGTGCCCTTCTATAGCTTCCCCAATATCGACTCGATGGTCTTGCCGGAAGGCTGTAGTTTAGTTGGTATTGAGCTGATCGACGAAGCAATTGATCTGCCAAGTTTTCGCCACCCCCGCCAGGCGGCCTATATTCTGGGGCCGGAACGGGGCTCCCTATCGCCGGAAATGATCGAAAAATGCAGCTATACGATCAAAATTCCGACAAAATTCTCTATCAATGTCGGACTTGCCGGTGCCATTGTGATGTATGATCGGGTAAAATCGCTGGGTAATTTTGCCCGTCGACCGGAAACGCCGGGCGGCGAGCTTGAATCTTTGCCGGATCACGTTTACGGCAGTCCCACCCAGCGGACGCAAATGGACCAGTTTTTGGATACGCCACCTGATAGTCATTATGGCCCAGAAGATTCAGTGGACGAATTAGTGGAAGAAGAATGAATAGTTGGTTGAAAGTTAATATTAGTGGCCCAGTCGCTGGCGTATTGTTACTGATCTTGTCCGTTGACGGCCAGGCCCAGACACTGATCAATAATTTTGGCGATTGGAGCGCTTTTTTTGATGGCAAAGGTAAAGCCAAAACCTGCTATATCGCCAGCCTGCCCAAAAAGGAAACCGGCCAATACAAATCCCGCGGCAACACTTATATTCTGGTGACCCACCGTCCGGCGGAACAAAGCCGCGATGTGTTTGAGCTTCGCGCCGGCTATGTGTATCGCAAGGACAGCGAAGTGACCGTTAATATCGATGGCCAGGTCTATCGGCTGTTCACCGACCGCGGCACTGCTTGGGCGCATGATCAAAAAGCTGACCGCTCGCTTGCCGGCATGATGATCCGGGGTAAATCCATGGTCGTTACCGGCTTTTCCGGCCGGGGCACCAAAACAATAGATACCTATTCCTTGAGCGGTTTTACCGCGGCCTATAAAGCCATCGGTAAGGCCTGCGGCGTGAAGTAAATGCCGGAAATATCTGCCAAGAAAAACCTGATCGGACTCAGCCGCGAAGAGTTACAAGTCGAGCTTGACAGCATTGGTGAAAAAGCGTTTCGCACCAAGCAGCTCTGGCACTGGATCTACCATCAGGGTGAAACTGATTTTGACAACATGACAACCCTGGGCAAGCCGCTCAGGGAAAAACTGAAAGCAACCTATGTGTTGTTCAAGCCCAAAATAGTCACCGAACAATTATCCGAAGACACCACCCATAAATGGCTGTTGCGGACCCAGGATGGCAATGAGGTTGAGGCGGTTTTTATCCCGGAAGATGGCCGCGGTGCCTTGTGTATTTCATCGCAAGTCGGCTGTACGTTGAACTGCTCGTTCTGCCACACCGGCACGCAAAAGCTGGTGCGTAATCTGACGGCGGCTGAAATTGTCGGCCAGATGATGGTGGCGAGAGACACTTATAATGAATGGCCGTCAAATGGCCATGACCGGCAACTCACCAATATCGTTATGATGGGCATGGGAGAGCCGCTCTATAATTTCGAAGAAGTCGCAAAAGCCATCAAAATTATTCTGGATGAGGAGGGTATTTCACTGTCGAGGCGGCGCATTACGCTGTCGACTTCAGGTGTTGTGCCATTAATTGAGCGCTGTGGTGAGGAATTGGGGGTTGGTTTGGCAATCTCGCTCCATGCCGTCCGGGATGAGCTCAGAGATATCCTAGTGCCGATCAATAAAAAATATCCGATCGCGGAATTGCTTGAGGCCTGCCGCAAATATCCCGGCGCCAATAATGCAAGGCGGATCACCTTTGAATATGTCATGCTCGACGGCATTAATGATTCAGCCGCCGACGCCAAAGAACTGGCCCGGCTCTTGAAAGACATTCCAGCCAAGATCAATCTAATCCCGTTTAATAAATGGCCCGGCGTTGAATACGAATGCTCGTCCCATCACACCATCAAGCAGTTCTCGGAAATCCTCAATGAGCGCGGTCTCAGCGCGCCAATCCGCATGCCGCGCGGGCGCGATATTATGGCCGCCTGTGGCCAGCTTAAATCAGCCAGTCAAGCTGCGCGCAAATATTCCCAAAAAAATTCTGAGAAAAGGCCCGAACAACCGGCGGCATAAAAAAAGGCGCCCAGTGGAGCGCCTCTTGTTAAATTTTAATCTCAGCTACCAAACAGTTTTATTGGGATTGTCGCTATCGCGGCGGCCTTTTAATTTGCGGCGTTCCTTACCGCTCGGTGCTTGCATTGTCTGCTGGCGCCGTTCCGGGCCACGCTCAACTTTATCTAGCGCGTTCCGCATTTCCTTGGTTTCGGTTTCCCAATTCATATTTCTCTCGCCTTTAATGCCGGCATGATTAAGTTTTTCCCACAGCGGTTCGACAGAATGTTTAATGGCGTCTTCGAGCGACGTGATGGAAACCTTATTTTCCAGCGCGGTTTCGCCATCAAAATGACCATCAGCGCCTTTGAGATCATTAACATCAACAGATGCTAGCAACTCTGAAATCATGTCATCCGGCTCGTAAGCATCACGGAGGAAATGCTCACCGATGGCATTCACGGCTTTGGCCGCCATGACCCAGCCTTCGGCATCATCTTTGTTGAGCCGGAAAAAGAACTGTTCGTTTCTGAAATTTTTATAGGCGCCAACACCTTCTAACTGACGGCCCAATATATTTATGGCAAACTCGACCAGGCTTGAGCCGATGCGTGAAGACGAGGTCGTGCCGATCGAGTCAAAAAAGGGATTAAGGTCTAAAACAAAAACAGTGCCGGTAAAGCCTTTAAAGAAAATATCGGTTTCGTGATCAAAGCCTTCCCGTAAAATAGCTCCGGTCGAAACAATTTCTTGAGGTCCAGTGCTGTCATCAACGACAATGGTGCCACTTTCAAGATCAACGCCGTCGTCGTCGATGGGGCCACCCATGCCATCATCTATATCGCCGATCATCGATTTTTTTATTTTCTTTAGTAAATTAGATTTCATCTTTTTATCCCCGGACAAATCTTTATCGTCTGCCATATCGGGTCCCTCAACACCTCTAACATAATAAAATTTGTCACACTTTCATAGAAATTTGTACCAAATACTCTAACTAAAAAATATACGTATTTGTAACTAGTTTTAAGTGTGAAATTCTGCCGGTAATCGCGTTTTCCGTAACAATACTAGGGAATTCCTACTAGGGTACTTTATAGCGTCTCGTTAATCGATAAAATGTAAGGTACTGGCTTAAAGCTCGGCAAAGGTAAACGGCGACATTCCGCGGTGATTCTCAGCGACCGCAACCCGGCGATTGAGGGGCGGGTTGGCGCGCTGGTTGCAATCCATTCGCATGCACAGCCGGCAATTTACCCCGATCGGCGTAATTGAACTGGTATCCGCGAGATCAAGACCGTCCGAATAGACAATCTGGCGGGCATAATCGAGTTTGCAGCCGATACCGATGGCAAGCTGTTGTTCGGGTACTTTGTAGCCAACACCCATGCCTCTGACCGTGCGGGAGATGGTGAAATAGCTGGTACCGTCCTCCATCTCGACGACTTGCGGGATAATTTTATCCGGCGTGCGGAAGGCTTCATGAATGTGCCAGCGCGGACAGGTGCCGCCAAAGCGGGCAAAATGAAATCCGGAGGCGCTGAACCGTTTTGAGATATTACCGGCATGATCGACGCGCAAAAAGAAAAACGGCACACCTTTGGCGCCGGGCCGCTGCAGTGTCGTCAGGCGGTGGCTGACTTGTTCATAGCTAGCGCTAAAGCGTTGGCCGAGCAATCCGATGTCGTAGCGCAATTTACCGGCCGCGGTTTGAAACCGCTCATAGGGCATGGTCACCGCACCGGCAAAATAATTTGCCAAACCAAGCCGGCATAATTGCTTGGCTTCATCGCCTTGTAAATCGGTCCGCGCCACCATTTCATCGAGTAGATTGCGGTGGCCCAAAAGCCCAGCATGAAGCGCCAGCTGAAAGATGCGGGATTGGGCGTTCAGGATTTCGGATAAAAATAACCGGCGGCTATGGCGGTCCAGCCGCCAGGTCGTGTCGGGCAACACATCGATTGGCATAATCCGGACCGAAATATCATGGGCGGCTTTAAGATGATCCTTGAGCCCTGAATAAAGATCATCGAGATTCAGCTCGGCATCCGCCCACAAGATTTCCGCTGCGTTTTCCAGTTCTGGAAAGTGATTGTTGGTATCGTGAAAATAATCACGCACTTCTTCGATCGGAAAACGCAAAGCCCCGGTTTGAGCGGTACCTTCATGACTGGCAAGCTGCTCGGCCATCGCCGAATTATTGGTCAGCGATTCCCGGTACGCGCGGTAAAGGGTTACCACCGATTGCGCTGCTGACGGGCTGGCGCCGACTAGATCGGTTAATTCATGGTTCGACAGTTTAAGGCCTTCAAATATGGGATCGGAGAAAACTTCTTTCAGTGAGGCCGCTGCCTGACTGTCATCATCGCCGGAAAGCTCCTTGAGATTGATGTCGTAGGCATCCGCCAGGCGCAATAACAGCTGAGCGCTTAATGGCCGCTGATTGCGTTCGACCAAATTGAGGTAGCTGGTCGAGATGCCGAGATCGTCGGCCATCTGCATCTGGGTCAGGTTTAATTCCCGGCGCATCCTTCGAATTCGGGTGCCGGCAAAGACTTTTTGGGTCCGTATCGCCATAACGTGTTGATTCTCAATCTTTTCGATATTTACAAGTTTTACAATTTGACAAAACTATTGTCACAAAACTGTATCAATTATACCCGTTAGTTTCAAGAAGTTATAGACTCTTAGTTCATTTTAGTAAAAAGTGCGCCAATCGAATAGATAGTTAATTAGTAAATCACTACTTTTTTACCAAACACCCGGTTTTGAGGAAAGGAAAACCGTTATGAGCAGCACTAAAGAAAGTTATAGCAACCTGGTCCCGCAAGCACCTGAGGGCCGGTTCGACGGAATCGACCGGCCTTATTCGCCGGCAGATGTCGAAAAGCTGCGAGGCTCGGTGGTCGTTTCTCAAACTTTGGCCGAAAGAGGCGCCAATCGTCTGTGGCAGCTATTACAGACAGAGGACTACATTAATTCGCTGGGCGCCATGACCGGTAATCAGGCAATGCAGCAGGTTCGTGCCGGATTGAAAGCCATTTATCTCTCCGGCTGGCAAGTTGCCGCCGATGCCAACACCGCCGGTGCCATGTATCCTGATCAAAGCCTGTACCCGGCCAATGCCGCCCCTGAACTGGTTCGCCGTATCAATCGGACGCTGCAACGCGCCGATCAGATCGAGCATTCCGAAGGTGGCGCCAAGCGTGATTGGTTTGCGCCGATCGTTGCCGATGCTGAAGCCGGCTTTGGCGGCCCGCTCAACGCCTTTGAGCTAACCAAAGCGTTCATCGAAGCAGGTGCTGCGGCAGTTCACTTCGAAGACCAATTGGCGTCGGAAAAGAAATGCGGCCATCTTGGTGGTAAAGTTCTAATCCCAACCGCTCAGCATATCCGCAATCTGACAGCCGCTCGTTTGGCCGCTGACGTTATGGGTGTGCCAACTTTGATCGTTGCCCGTACCGATGCGGAAAGCGCCAAACTGCTGACCAGTGACATTGATGAACGGGATCGTCCCTTCATTGAATCCGAAGAACGCACGCCTGAAGGCTTCTACAATATCAAAGCCGGTGTTGAAGCGTGTATCGCCCGTCAATTGGCTTATGCGCCTTATGCTGATTTGCTGTGGTGGGAAACATCGAAGCCAAATCTCGACGAAGCAAAGCAATTTGCCGACGCGATTCATGCTGAGTTCCCAGGTAAATTGCTGGCCTACAATTGCAGCCCAAGCTTCAACTGGGAAGCCAATCTGGATAAAGAAACCATCGCCAATTTCCAACAGGAACTCGGTGCCATGGGTTACAAATTCCAGTTTGTTACCTTGGCCGGTTTCCATCAGCTCAACCACGGCATGTTCGAATTGGCTAAAGGCTATGGCGAACGTGGCATGGCAGCTTATTCGGAACTGCAACAAGCTGAATTTGCCAGTGAAGAAGACGGCTACACCGCGACGCGCCATCAGCGTGAAGTTGGTACCGGCTACTTTGATGCTGTTGCCGTGGCTATCTCGGGTGGCGAATCTTCAACAACCGCAATGTCGGAATCAACTGAATCCGACCAGTTCAACTCTGAAGCAGCTTAACAGCTGTTTAGAAGGAGACGAGTTATGACTGCAAAAACTGAAAATACGGAGACTGGGAACCAAAGCGGTTTCCAGCCGGCCCCTCCTGATCCGGATAGCAGTTTTTCCGGTGGCCAGGATAGTGCGCTGCGTATGGTGGCCAATTCCTTGCACCGCTTAAACGAAGCGATCGTTAAAGCGGCGGATTCCGGATTGACTGTCGAGTTGATGCGGGCGTCACGTTATCACGCTGGTTCGGGAAGCTGGGGTGATCAAATGGTGCCGATTATCGAACGTAATTCAAAGTAAACCTAATTCGCATTTTGTTTCCCCGGGGCAGTTGGTTCTGCCCATATCTCAAACCCGTCTTCCGGCGCCTCTTGCTCATTTGAGGTAGATGCCAGGAGACGGGTTTTTTTTATCCGCCGCAAATTTGGTAAAAGCAGTAATGGAACATTGCCACAAGGCGGGTTTTTTTTCATAGTGCTGTCTGAAAACTGGTTTATTGAAGGAAGGCGCCATGACGACGCTCAACAAAGAATTGATTTATGTCGGTGATCCGATGTGTTCCTGGTGCTACGGCTTTGCTCCTGCCAAGCGTAAGCTGGAAGAACAATGCGCCGGCCGTGCGGTAACGACTTTGGTCGTCGGCGGCCTGCATATCGACTGGACCGAGCCGCAGGATGCTCAACGCAAAAAGTTCCTGGACGAGCATTGGCACGAAATTGGCGAACGTTCGAGCCAGCCTTTCAAGTTTGATATCCTGGAACGGGACGACTTTGTTTACAATACCGAACCGGCCTGCCGGGCTGCTGTGACGGCGCGGGAAATGCAGGGCAATGTGGTGGCGCTCAATTTTTTCACCCATCTGCAAGGCGCCTTTTATGCCGAGAACCAGGACGTCACCCAAGAAAATGTCCTCATTGATCTTGCCGCGGATTTTGGCTTGGACAAAGCGGAATTTGCCAAATTGCTGCCGACCGACGAGTTCAAACAAAAAACCATGCAGGATTTTCAGTTTGCTCAGCGCTTGGGTGTGTCCGGGTTTCCCACTGTCGTCGTCAATGATGAAAATGGCTACGCCTATTTGACCGTCGGTTTTCAGCCATACGAAAATCTCGAAGCCATTGTCGAAGCCTGGTTGACCGGCCAATTGCAGCGTGATCAATCCGCCGCTGAGTAACATGACCCAAATCGAAATCCCAGTTTTAATTGTCGGCGGCGGCCCGGTTGGGCTTTGCCTATCAATGGAATTATCGACCCGCGGGGTTTCCCATTTATTGGTAAATGAACGCGAGCAAACACCAACCCACCCGAAAGGCAGCACCATCAATAGCCGGACGATGGAGCACCTCCGTCGCTACGGGGCAGCGCCGGCGATCCGCAGAACCGGCCTGCCGGAAAATTACCCGACCGATAGCACCTATGTATCGCGCATGTCGGGCTACGAGCTTGGCCGTATACCGATGCCGACCCTCAAGGAGAAAATCAGTAATCCAGGACCCTGGGGTGAAACCTTACTCACACCTGAGCCGATCCACCGCTCCAATCAAATGTATTTTGAAGCGGTGATGAAAACGCATGCTGAAAGTTTTGCCGAGGCTGACATTCGTTTTGGCTGGAAATTAATCTCCTTTGAAGACCAAGACGATCAGGTTGAGGCGGTGATCGTAAATTTGGCAAATGATGAAACCGAAACTGTAACTTGCGCCTATATGGCGGGCTGTGATGGTGCTCAAGGCAAGGTGCGGCGGCAGTTGGGCTTTAAATATGCCGGTCGTCAAAGCACAGGTGATCGTTTCTATGATGGCAGTATGGCGTCGATTTATGTGCGCTCGCCGATGGTTAAGGAAGTGCGGAATATGTCTGATTCCTGGCACTATTGGACGATTAATCCGGAAGGCCGCACGGATTTTATTTCGCTCAACGGTGACGATGAATTTCTTCTGCTCTCTGAAGTGCCGCCTGATCTGCCGTTTGATCAAGTTGATGCGGAAGAAATTTTTCGCGTTGCGGTGGGCGCCGCCATAGATGTCGAGATCATTTCGGTGCAGGAGTGGGTCGCCGGTCTCGCCATGGTGACCGATCACTATCAAAAGGGTCGTGTGATGCTGGCCGGTGACTCGGTCCACCTGTTTACGCCGTCGGGCGGCTTCGGATTTAACACCGGTATTGATGACGCCGCCAATATCGGCTGGAAGCTGGCCGCGATGGTCGAAGGCTGGGGCGGTGATAATCTAATCGCGAGTTATGAGGTCGAGCGGCGGCCTGTTGGTGTTAGGAACACCGCTACTTCCGGCCAATATGCGGATAAAATAGGCAGCCTTAAATTTCCTGATTTTATTGAAGAAGAAAGTGCCCGTGGGCGAGCCGCTCGCAATGCCTTGCGTGAAGACTTGGCCACTTTTAAAGAAGAGTTTGCCAGTCTCGGCATCGTGCTCGGCGCGCGTTATGACGGCTCGCCATTAATTGTCAGCGACGGCACGCCGCCACCGCCGGATGAGCCCGCTACTTACATTCCCTCGGCGACGCCCGGCGGGCGGTTGCCGCATTACTGGATCGGTGAAAAAGCCTCGGTGTATGACCAACTGAGCCCGTGGTTCAATCTCGCGCTGATCGGCCCGGATGCGCCGCAGACGCCGGAATTTGAACAGGCGGCAAAAAAATTGGGTGTGCCGTTGGTTATATTCCAACTGAATGAAGCGGCGGCCGAAGAATTCTACGGCGCGAAATTGCTGCTCATTCGGCCGGATCAGCATATTGCCTGGCGGGGTAATGAAGTGCCGGATAATGTTGAGGAGATTTTAACCGCCGTAATAGGCGGCTAAATTTTACCAAACCGAGGCGTTGGGATTGTCGGAATCGCGCCGGCCATATTTTATTTTTCGGCGATTCTTCTTAGGGTCTACACTCAATTGCTTTGTTCGTCGCGGTGGTCCGCGCTCCACCCGGTCACTGGCAGAGCGATGGCCATCATCAGCAACATCCCATTCAGGAACTTTATCCGCATCGGGATCAATGCCTTCCTCATAATACCATTCAGGGCCGCTTTCATCTTTTTCTTTAATCTCTTCCGGCTCATAGGGAATGCGAGCGGCTAAGGCTTTTTCGACAACCAACTGCCCGTCGGCGTCGAAGGCGTCCTCTTCGTCAACCATGGCCAATACTTCCGGCAGCATTTCTTCGGGATTGAAGCCGTCACGCAGGAAATTAACGCCCAGCTCATTGACAATTTTGGAGGCCATTTTCCACCCTTCAACTTCATCGACTGTCAAACGAAACAGAAATTGGGTTTGGCCATGCAGGGTGTAGGTGCCGGAGCGGCCGATGGCGCGGGCTAATAAATTTTCCGCAAACATGATTAAGTTTTTGCCGAGTTTTCCGCCAGGCTTTGTACCCATCGCTTTAAAGAACGGGCCCAGGTCGATGACAAAAACTTTGCCCTCACTGCCGCGCACTTCACTGCTTTCAGATTCCGTGCTTTCGCGCAAAATTTCTGCTGTCGAAACCGTTATTTCCGGGGGTGCATCATCGATTTGGATGACGCCGCTATCAAGGTCGATGCTATCATCGTCAACAAAGCCACCCATGCCGTCCTGGCTGTCACCAACGACGGACTTTTTAAGGCGGTCCAAGAAGCCACCCGATGATTTTTTCTTAGCCGCCTTCTTTTTGGCTGTCTTTGCCATTTTGAAGTCTTTCCGTAACGTTCTTTTGTGGCTCTTAATTGCTCGTTATACTAACATTTTACGGAACTTCTTGAAAATAAGTAGAATCACTAGGATTATTTAAGGATGGTTGGGCTGATTAAAGGCACTCAATATCTCGCTTGTTCTTGAAGTGATGGGCCATATGCCTATACTGCGCCGCCGGTTAAAATTTATCACGTAAAGGAAGAACCTTATGCCAAACGGGGCGAAAAGTGGCGACGTCAAAAAAGTTGTATTGGCCTATTCAGGCGGGCTGGATACGTCGGTTATATTGCGTTGGCTGCAGGATGAATATAATTGTGAGGTTGTGACCTTTACCGCTGATCTGGGTCAGGGTGAAGAAATTGAGCCTGCCCGGGCCAAAGCCGAAGCGATGGGCATCAAGGAAATCTATATCGAAGATCTGCGCGAAGAATTTGTCCGCGACTATGTCTTTCCGATGTTCCGGTCCAACGCCATCTATGAAGGCACGTATCTGTTGGGCACCTCGATTGCCCGGCCGTTGATCGCCAAGCGGCAAATTGAAATTGCCAAGGAAGTCGGCGCCGATGCGGTGTCCCATGGCGCGACCGGCAAAGGTAATGATCAGGTACGGTTTGAGCTCGGCTATTACGGCCTCAATCCGGACATTAAAGTGATCGCACCCTGGCGGGAATGGGATTTAAACTCCCGGACCAAGCTGATCGAATATGCCCAAAAACATCAGATACAGGTACCCAAAGATAAAGCGGGTGAACCGCCTTATTCGACCGATGCCAATCTTTTGCATATTTCTTACGAAGGCAAAGCGCTCGAAGATCCCTGGACTGAACCTGATGAAAACATGTTTACGCGCTCTGTCTCACCTGAGAACGCGCCTGATACACCGACTATTATCGAAGTCGAGTTCGAAGCCGGTGACCCGGTAGCGGTTGATGGTGAGAAACTGAGCCCCGCAGCTTTGCTGACCAGACTAAACGAGCTTGCCGGCGCCAATGGCATCGGCCGGATCGATATTGTCGAAAACCGCTTCGTCGGTATGAAATCACGGGGTGTTTATGAAACTCCAGGCGGCACGATTTTGTTATCGGCCAGGCGGGCTGTTGAAAGTCTGGTCCTGGACAAGGGAGCCCTGCACCTCAAAGATGAGTTG
The DNA here is from genome assembly GCA_913020445.1 of uncultured Rhodospirillaceae bacterium. Taxonomy (GTDB): domain Bacteria; phylum Pseudomonadota; class Alphaproteobacteria; order Rhodospirillales; family UBA2165; genus TMED23. The sequence continues at coordinate 35,964 of CAJWAR010000014.1, read as the reverse complement.
ATGCCGCGCTACGCCGAGCTGGTTTATAACGGTTTTTGGTTCTCGCCCGAACGCGAAATGCTGCAAAGCGCGATTGATCAGTCACAGACCAACGTGAGTGGCACCGTGCGCCTCAAGCTTTATAAAGGCAATGTTATCGTGCTCGGCCGGAAATCGCCCAACAGTCTCTATGATGAAGATGTCGTGACGTTCGAAGAAGATACTGTTTATGATCAGCGGGATGCCGAAGGCTTTATCAAATTAAACGCCTTGCGGTTGCGCCTTGCCGGAAAATTACAGAAATAATCTTTGTGACCGCATGATCCTCAACCCCCTTATCGTCATCCCGTCGCAACTGGATGAATTTGGCGAGCCCAAACGACAGCTTGCCGATATCAACGGGCAGTCGATGGTCGTGCAATCATACAAGCGGGTAAAGCAGGCGGGAATCGGCAGTATCATTGTCGACTGTGTTGATGACAGCGTCGCCGAAGCTTTGGGGGAAGCAGGTGCTTACACGGTCAAAACTGACCCGGAAGAACATCTCAAAAATCATAATTACAAAACTGAATCGGGCGCCGAGCGGATCGCCGCAACGGTCAACCGGTTCGACCGGTTTTATACCCATGATCTGATCATAAATGTCCATGAGGATATGCCGATGCTTGAGCCAAAATATATCCGCGCCCTGATGTATGCCTTGGTCGACCGGGAAGTGGGTATGGCGACCATGGTTTGCCCGTTGGAAAAGGGTGAGCTTGAAGATAGCTCAATCGTCAAAACCAGCGTCAATTGGATGGAGCACCGCGTCGTCTATGTAATGAAAAGCAGCAAGGTCGGCACCATCGTTGATTTTTCCCGTGATCCTAATTATCTCGGTGATCGGCCGCTCTACCGCCATGTGCCGATCTACGCCTATAAACGGGCGGCGCTCGACCGCTTTGTCAACTCACCGCCAACCGAGCGGGAGCTAGAAGAGAACATCGAATCTCTGCGTGTGCTCGACGCCGGTGTCCGCATGGATGTCTGCCTCGTCGACAGCGCGCCGTTCAAAGTGAAATCTGAAAAAGACTTGGATTTTGTGCGGGAAGAATTGGATACGACGCTTTAGGAAATTGTTGGATCGAATTTCAATCAAACTTTTGATCGAAATTTATTAAGTCAATTTTAATATTACATATCAATGACTTAAGTAGAATTCTAACTCGATAATTCGAGGTCGCGCAGGGCCGACAGATAGTCGGAATCCCGTTTCCAGCGTTGAATGACGGTCTCGGCGGAGTCTTGGGTGGCCGCGGTAAAAAACTTTAGGATATCCCTTATTTCAGCCGAAAAATCTTTTACCGATTCCGGTATGGCGCCGCGGCTAAAGGCGAATATATCCGAAAATTCTGATTTTGATATACCGATTGCCTTACAGGCAATTGCGAGACCTTCGCCACCTGGCTCGAACAATATCCGTTTGACCAATTGTTCACGCAACCCGCTCATCCGGGTAAACAGCGAAATGAATAAGCTAATCTCGCCGGAGCGTAATGACTGCACCAACAGCTCAACATCGATAACGCCTTCGTCAACGAGTTCATCAGCCAGCCGGTCGGATTTTCGCTGCCGACTGCCGGCGGCGGTCAATTTGGCAAAAGTCTGGACTGCTGATTGTTCCAGCAAATCATCGATCAGGTTCTCATCAAGATCATATTTGTCGGTGATCGCTTTCCTGAGCGCCGCCGATACCCAAAGATACATGCGCTGCGCCAGTTTTGGAGCTAAATCATCACGGCGAATTATTGGCTCGCGGAATGAATCGACGCGTTCGGCTTGATCGACCAGATATTCCATGGTTTTTTCCGAAATCGAGGCGGATTTATTCTCTAACAGCTGTGAAATAACTTCCTCATGGCCGCTTTCGACTAAGGCATCTGAAACATCGGTGCTGACAGATTGACGGATGGCGATTGCCAGTTGGTGCTCCATGGTCCGTTGGTGGATAATTTCGATCAGCGCCTCATCTTCGAGAACGCCGGATTTACTCAATATTGGGTAGGCGACCTCGATTTCGCTATTGGCCAAAAAGATCGCTAGGCCGACCGGTAATTCAGGCCAGTCGGCGATGTTTTCCGCGATGGTTTGGCGCACCGAACTTTCGAAATCATGGACCAGCTGGTGCAGAATATCGAGCGTTATCGCGCGTTCGCGATCCGACAGCACGGTATGACCATCCGCAAATAGATCAGAAACCACCTTACCCAAGGTTTCCCGGCCTTCAACAGACTTATCGCGGGCGATTTTTAAAAGTTCATTGGCATCCATGTGACGTGCTCAAACAGTATTTTCCTAGTTAATAAGCAATGTAAATGGTGTTTCAGCTTGCGCAAGATCGAATTTTATTCGGGTAATGGTTAATTTTCAACTATCGACTGGGGTGACGCGGATGACGCGATATCGTCCGAGCCGATTTCCTCGCCCATTTCAATTTCAGTGATGCGTTCGCCGCGTTTAGTAACTTTACCGGTTGAGGTGCTGATCTGGCTTAAATCATCATCGGCTTGGCGCATGTGAGTTTGCAGTTTTGCGACGCGATCATCCAGGCGTTTGACATCTTCGAGCATGGTTTGAACTTCGGCTTGAATGACCCCAGCTTGCTCGCGCATATGGACATCTTTGAGAACGGCACGCACCGTATTGAGGGTTGCCATCAATGTCGTTGGCGAGACAATCCAAACTTTAGAGCGGTACGATTTTTCGACAATTTCCGGCAGGCTGGCATGAAGTTCAGCATAAATCGCTTCAGACGGCAGAAACATCAAAGCTGATTCCGCCGTTTCACCGGCGATGATATATCTTTCTTTGATGTCTTGAACGTGTTTGAGAATTGCCGCACCAAGGCCGCGCAAGGCGAGTTTCTGATCGACTTCTTCGGTGGCATTACGGAGGTCGTGATAGGCCTCAAGGGGAAATTTAGAATCAATGACAATCGGCCCGGGCGGGTTCGGCAGATCGATAACGCAGTCGGCGCGTTTGGAATTGCTTAACGTTACCTGAAACTCGTAGGCCGAGGGCGGCAGGATCGAGGTCACCAAATCATTGAGCTGAATTTCACCAAACGCACCACGCGCTTGTTTATTAGAGAGAATATCCTGCAACCCCACCATTTGTTCCGACAGACCGGTGATGTTTTGCTGGGCGGTGTCAATGACCGCCAATCGCTCATGCAATTGTTTCAAAGTCGCGCCGGTTTTCTCTGTCTGTTGAGTGAGGCCATCGCCCAAGCGCTTGGAAAGCGCCTCCAACCGGTCATTAACAGCGGCCTGGCTCTGCTCCAGGCGGCCACTGATTTCAGCCTGGGCTTGGCCAAGGCGTTCCGACATTTGACCAAATTGGGCAAGCTGCTGATTCATTTTGGTACGGCTGCGGTCGCCCTTTAACAGGAGCAAAATCATCACCCCGAGAACCAAAACCGCTAAAATTATCAAAATTACATTGATGTCCATAATTTCCAGACGGAACCCCCTTATCCGTATCGAATCTAGCCCGAGTGCCGCCCAAATAGCAATCGCCTTAAATGGGCCGTTGGCAGATAATTTGCGCTCATCTTGAGCATATCTTGACCTAGCTGCCCGCTTGTCTTATCTCCAAGCGAGAAAACGAGGATAGATGTACTGAACATGGCACTTTTACCAATCATTGTGGCACCCGATCCGCGCCTCAAACTGACCTGTGAGCCGGTTACGGAAGTGACGGATGAACTCAGGCAGCTGATGGATGACATGCTGGATACCATGTATGACGCGCCCGGTATCGGCTTGGCGGCGCCGCAAGTCGGCGTCACCAAACGCATCATTGTTGTTGATGTGACGAAGAATGAGGACGAGCATCATCCCTATCAGATGGTTAATCCGGAGATTAAGTGGCGCTCGGAAGAGCTGTTGGATTATGAAGAGGGCTGTCTTTCCTTGCCGGAACAATATGCCCAAGTGACCCGGCCCGAAAAAGTGCGTGTGCGGTATTTGGACAGGGACGGCAACTCCCAAGAGGTTGAAGCCAGCGACATCCTCGCGACTTGTATTCAGCATGAAATGGATCACCTCGATGGCGTGCTGTTTGTCGATCACCTTTCCAAATTGCGCCGCGATCTCATCCTTCGAAAGCTCAAAAAATATAAAGCCCAATTGCCACCGGTGAAAGTTGGCGCTCATGGATAATTATCGGGCGGCTGTTCAAAATGGTTGAGAAATTGCGTCTCGCCTTTATGGGCACACCCGATTTCTCCGTGCCGATGCTTCAGGCGCTCATTGACGCCGGCCACGAAATTGCCTGCGTCTATTCCCAGCCGCCACGCGCCGCCGGACGCGGGCAAAAATTAAATCCCAGCCCGGTTCAGGCTAAGGCGGCAGAGCTTGGGCTCAAGGTTCGCACGCCCAAAAGTCTCAAAAGCGAAAATGAACAAGCCGCCTTTGCGGCACTCGAGCTCGATTGCGCTGTCGTGGTTGCCTATGGCTTGATCCTGCCCCAAGCGATTTTGATGGCACCCAGATTGGGGTGCGTTAATATCCATGCCTCGTTATTGCCGAGGTGGCGTGGTGCAGCACCCATTCAGCGGGCGATCTTAGCCGGTGATGAGATTAGCGGTGTCACCATTATGCAGATGGATGAAGGGTTGGACACCGGTGATATGCTGATCACTAAACAAGTGCCGATCACTTCCGAGACCACCGGGGCAAGCCTGCATGACGCATTATCCGAGATCGGGGCGGCATTGATTGTTGAAGCACTCGACGGCCTCGCCCAGGGATCGCTGACGCCAATGCCGCAACCGGCGGAGGGTGTGACCTATGCCAGCAAGCTTGAACGTCAGGAGGGCCACATTGATTGGCGGAAATCAGCGTCGGAGCTTGAGCGGTTGGTGCGCGCTTTTACGCCGTGGCCGGGTTCTTGGTTTGAGATAGATGGGGAGCGCATCAAGATATTGTCGGCAGAGCTGAGTGGGGGTACTGGTGTGCCGGGCTCGGTACTGGATGATCAATTGACCATTGCCTGCGGTGACGGTGCCTTGCGTCTGAGCAATGTCCAACGTGCGGGCAAAGGACCGACGGCGGCGGCTGACTTTTTACGCGGGTTTGAATTGCCGATTGGCAGGAGGCTGGACTAGTGCAGCGCTACAAGCTTGTTATCGAATATGACGGCGGCGGTTTTGTCGGCTGGCAGCGGCAAAAAAACGGCTTAGGCGTGCAGCAATGCATGGAAGAGGCGGTGGCAAATTTTTGTGGTGAACAGGTGACGATTTTCGCTGCCGGTCGCACCGATACCGGTGTTCATGCCTTGGGCCAAGTCGCTCATATTGACTTAGAAAAGGCGACAAACAGCGATAAAGTTCGGGACGCGTTGAACCACCATCTTAAAGATGTGGCGATTTCGGTGTTGTCGGCCGAGGCGGTTGACGATGATTTCCATGCCCGTTTTTCAGCTCAGCAGCGGGCCTATGTCTATCGAATTATCTCACGCCGTTCACCGCTGACGATTGAGCGGGGCCGGGCCTGGTGGGTGCCGGTTAAGCTTGATGCCGAGGCGATGCAAAAAGCCGCCGAGGTGCTGCCGGGCAAGCATGATTTTTCAACTTTCCGGGCCGCCAATTGTCAGTCGGATAGTCCGTTCAAAACATTGGACGATATCCAAGTTGAACAAGAAGGCGAGGAAATCCGCATTCACGTACGGGCGCGCTCGTTCCTCTACCATCAGGTTAGAAATTTCGCCGGTTCTTTGAAACTTGTTGGTGAAGGCCGTTGGTCATTCGAAGACTTTAAGAGCGCGTTTGAAGCAGCTGACCGCACCAAAGGCGGCCCCACCGCCCCGCCGGAAGGCCTCTATTTCACTGAAGTGATTTATTGAATAATTAATCGACTGTCGATAAATAGCTCCAAAGATTAACAAAAGTGCCTGTCACGTTGAGAAAAAGTGTTTGTTTTCAACAGCTTTCTTTATTGCCGGTATCAATAATTAATCGACAGTCGATAAATAGCTCGTTTATTGCGACGGTACTGGAGCGATGAGGTGGCGGGCGATCGGACGTTCGTCGCCTAAATGATACTGCATCACTTTTTGCTCCGCGTCGAGATCGGCTTCGGTGACCCGGTGGTGCTGGCGTTCATGTTCGAGCCACGACTCGACCAGGAAATATTCGAGATAGCGCCCGGGTTCCGAGACGTCTTCAAAAATCCCCCAGGAAAAAGCGCCGTCCCGCCGCCGGGTATGGCCATATTCCTCCATCGCTGCCTGAAAAGCTTCCCGGTTAAGTGGATCGATTTGGTATTCGACAGTTACCATCACCGGACCACGGTCTTCGGCGATGTCTTCCGCCATTACCGGAACCGGCCAATGAAAAGACGGCGTCAGATTGACGCTCGGATCAGCAATAATTTTCCACTGCCAGGTTATCGGGATCGCCAATGCTGCGCCTGCGGCGGCAATCAGCAGTGTCGTTGGGACACCGACTTCGCTGGCGATATTGCCCCACATAATACTGCCGCCGGCCATGGCGCCAAAATACACCGTCAGCAACATCGAGAGGCCACGGGCGCGCACCCATTCAGGCAAAGCAAGCTGCGTCGATACGTTGAGGCTTGAGAGCACGGATAGCCAGCAGGCCCCGGCCAGCATGCTGGCCATGATGCCGGCAAGTTGATTGGACGAAACAGCGAATATAACCAGCACCGCGGCGGTTCCGGCGGAGCCCAAGGCGACGACTTTATTCGGCCCGAGATGCTTTTTGAGCCACGGCAAGCCAAGCGCTGCCAGCACCGCGCCGATGCCGATGCCGCCTAATAAAAGCCCGTAATATGTTGGTCCGCCCTGCAGCAGATCCCGCGCGATCAAAGGCAGGAGCGCCCAATAGGCGGTGGCAAACAGGAAAAAACCGATGGCGCGATAAAGTGTGTTACGCACCGGCCCGCTTTCACGGGTGTAGCGCAAGCCGGCTCGAAGGGCGCCGGTAAATCGTTCCGCCGGTAATGCCCGGGTGTCGCCGGAGCCCGCCCGCCACCACAGCAAAACACCGATGACAAAAATAAAGCTGACGGCGTTGAGCATAAACGGCGCCCAAAGACCAACTGCCGCAATGACCAAGCCACCCACTGCAGGGCCGATCGCCCGGCTGACATTAATGCCGACAGAGTTGAGCGCAATCGCTTGCTGGAGTTCCTGCCGCGGCACCAATTGTGGCACAATGGCCTGCCAGGCGGGCGCAATGAAGGCAGCGCCGGTTCCCATGAACAGCGTGAATATCAACAGCAACCATGGGTTCATCACGCCAAAGTAAACGCTGGCGCCCATGGCGATAGCGATCACGGTCAGAGAAATTTTGACGATGAGCAGAAGCCGCCGCCGATCAACAATGTCGGCAAGGGCACCTGCCGGCAAAGCAAACAAGAACACCGGCAATGTCGTCGCGGCTTGAACCGATGCCACCAACACCGGTGAGGGCGTTAATGTCGCCATCAGCCAGCCAGCCGATAGATCATGCATCCAGGTGCCGACATTTGAGACCACGATCGCGATCCACAACAAGGTAAAAATCTTGTGGCGAAAGGGCGCCCACGGTGATAGCTGGGACAAATCGCTTGCCGTGGATGGTATTTTTGGTTTTTCTGCCATATTGGTTCAGCATACTGCGCGACACCGCTGGTCTAAAGATATAAAGGGGGATTACCATTAAATTTCTTAAAAGCCCGTCCATGGTCATTTTTGGACTGTCGGTACTATTAAGCCTGGCCTTGCTCCTGATGCCGCCCCCGCCGGGCATTGAGCCACTTGTCATGAAAGCCGGCGCCGTCATTGTGCTGGCGATTGGGTTATGGGCGACGGCGATTGTACCCTCCTACTTTGGTTCCTTAATATTCCTATTTGTGGCCGTAGTGCTGGCGGTCGCGCCGCCCAAAGTGGTTTTTTCCGGCTTTCACGCCGGCGCCATGTGGCTGGTATTCGGCGGCCTTGTTTTTGGCTTAGGGGTCAAGCGAACGGGTCTCGATACACGTTTGGTGCGCTCATTGCTGACGCATTTTCCGAAGATATATATTGGCATGGTCTATGGCGTTTTTTGGGTTGCGGCGTCATTGGCTCTTATCGTGCCATCGGCGTCGGGACGGGTGGCATTGCTGGTGCCGATTATGGCGGCCTTGGCCAAAGAGCTTGGGTTTGGTGAGGAAAGCAAAGGCCGAACCGGTCTGATCATGGCGGCATCTTTAGGCACGATGGTGCCGGCGTTTAATATTTTGCCCGCCAATGTGCCGAATATGGCGCTCTACGGTGCGGCGGATAGCGTGCTCAATATTCAGCTGACCTATGCTGATTACTTTTTGCTTAATTTTCCGGTGATGGGTGTTTTTGCGCTGGTGGTTTACCCGGCATTGATTGCGCTGCTGTTTAGAGACACGCCCCGCCATCCGGATCACCATGAGAAAATCGCGGCTTGGAGCGGCGAAGAAAAACGCCTGCTATTTTTTTTAATGGTCGCTCTGTCGTTGTGGATCACCGATAGTCTGCACGGTATCTCGCCCGCCTGGGTGGCCTTGGGTGCGGCAATTTTATGTCTGCTGCCCAGGCTCGGCATGTTGCCACCAAGTGTCTTAGGCGGTGAGATCAACTACGGTCCGCTGCTGTTTTTAGCCGGTGTGATTGGTCTCGGCGCGGTTGCCAATCATGCTGGTCTGGGCACGCTCATTGCCGAGAATTTAATGCAGTTTTTTGAATTTCAAAAGGGGGCAGATTTCCAGAACTATGCCTCAATTTCATTGACCGGTATCGTTGTTGCATTATTTACGACCATGCCGGCGCAGCCTCCTATTATGGTAGCGATGGCCGAGGCGCTTGCCCAGGCCACCGGGTGGTCGGAACTAAACATCATTATGGCGTCAATGACGGCTTGGGGAATTTTTCCTTTCTTCTATCAAACGCCGCCCGTCGTCGTCGCCGTAGCACTTGGCAACCTTAAAATATCAGATGTCACTAAGGCATTGATTTGTTACATGATTTTGGGAATTCTGATCATGCTGCCGCTACATTTTTTGTGGGGCCAGTCGATTGGTATGTTTATGACAATATCTTGATAAGTTGATTTTTTGACTAATCTTCAGGGTCGATTACAAGTGGCGTAATTTTTGCTCTGATGTCTTCGGGCATGGGCGCAGACTGCCGCTTTTGCATATCGAAAAATACCTCGACGGCCGTTTGGCTGGCACAATGGACGCCGGTATCCGCATTAAACATGCGTTGTTCATGGGTGACGCTTTTAGAGCCAACTTTCATCCAAGCACCTTTGATGACCAGTGGCTGACCGGCGGTAATTTCATGGATAAAATCGATCGAGATGTTGGCGACGACGGCGCCCATACCATCCTTGCCGAGGTCGTTTTGCTTGATGCCGGCATGATGCCACATTTGAAAGCCGCCATCGTCGAAGAAATGGGCGTAATAACGCACATTTAAATGGCCGAAATGATCGCAATGTTTGGGCAGCACAATGCCCCGGTAGTTTACGAATGAATTTGGCCAATCGGGTAAATCAGACGATTCCGGCATTTAACGTTCCTCTATGTAGCATGCAGCATCCCTTGGGTGATGGTATTGATAAATATACTCAGCACCAGATCAATCATCACCAATCCGGCGGCTAAAAGATTGGCGACATCAAGAGCGGTGCGGGTAACAAACCAGGTATAAAGCAAAACCAGCCCCAGCAAAGTTATGCCGAAAAATGTGGAACCTGCACCTTCCAGCAGGTGGGCTTCGACCAGCAAAGCAAAGGGTAGATAAAGCAAATTTTGCAGTACCGACGCCCAATTGTAGGCGACGATATAGCGGATATAGCGATGGCCATTACCGAGAATGTCGGTGATGTAGAACAGCAACAAAGGAAAGGCAACCCAGCTTACGACATAGGCAATTATCTCGACGGCGGCAAAACGAAATAGCGGTACTGTCGGCTCGTTGATTGAGTAACGCACAATAAGAAGCATGGCGAACAGCGGCGCAATTAGAACGGCAGCGGTAAACGAGCGCCAGAAACCTTCGTGGCTGGTATTAAAGAAAGCCATCCCGCCGGTATCGCCGCGGGCGAGGCGCAAAGCGCCATAGAGTGATCTGATTACTTCACTTAAAGGTGCCATTGGAGGGCCATTTGATTTAGCTGCTTTTCTCGAAAAAGCGTCCCAGCACGGCGGCGTAGATTTCTGTCAGCGCCGCCATATCTTTTACCGCGACACATTCGTTTGATTTGTGCATGGTCTGACCGATCAGGCCAAACTCGGCCACCGGACAGTAATCCTTGATAAAGCGCGCATCAGACGTGCCGCCCGTGGTGCTAAGCTCAGGTTCGTTGCCGGTAACTGACCGAACGGCGTCAGCAATAATTTCACTAAACGGTCCCGGCGGTGTCAAGAAGCTCTCACCGGACACATAGATATCCAATTCATACTCACCGCCAACGGCATCGAGTTTTTCCCTCAGCCAGCTATCAATCGTCGCTGAGGTATGGAGATCGTTGTAGCGGACATTAAAAACCGCCGTTGCTTTGCCGGGGATCACATTGGTTGCTGGATTGCCGACATCGACAGTCGACACCTGCAAAGTCGAGGCTTGAAAATGATCGGTGCCGTCATCGATCGGCTCGGCGGACAAAACATCCAACATTTTCACCAGCCGATGAATTGGATTGTCCGCCAAATGTGGATAGGCCGTGTGGCCCTGCACACCATGAACTGTAAGCGTACCATTGAGACTGCCGCGGCGGCCGATTTTGATCATTTCGCCGAGGCTGGTTGGATTGGTTGGCTCGCCGACCAGACAGGCATCGAGAACCTCACCTTGTTCTTTGGTCCATTCAAGCAGTTTACGGGTGCCATTGATGGCCGGGCCTTCTTCGTCGCCGGTGATCAAAAACGAAATTGAGCCGCCGAAATCAGCGCCATGTTTCTCGAGAAACAGCGCCGCCGCTTCGGCAAAGCACGCGATGGCGGTTTTCATATCGGCAGCACCCCGGCCATAGAGCACACCGTCTTTCACTGCGGCGCTAAATGGATCATCCTGCCAACTGTCCGGATCGCCAACCGGCACAACATCGGTATGACCGGCGAAGCAGAAATTGGGTGAAGCCGAGCCAATCCGTGCATAGAGATTGGTTATATCCGGCGTATTGTCATCTGAGAAGGTTTGGCTGTGACAGGTAAAGCCGAGACCTGCCAAGGCATCCTGCAGCACTTTTTGCGCGCCACCGTCTTCAGGCGTCACGCTCGGGCACGCAATCATGGCGCGGGATAAGTCCAAAGCATTTAACTGTGGGGCCACGGTTTTCTAATCTCTCAATAGCTCGTTGACGGAAGTTTTGGCGCGCGTACCTTCGTCGACGGTTTTAACTATCACCGCACAATAGAGGCTTGGCCCCGGTGAGCCGTCTGGCAAATCTTTGCCCGGCAAAGAGCCCGGCACGACAACCGAATAAGCCGGCACGCGGCCTTGATGAATTTCGCCGCTTGCGCGGTCGATGATTTTGGTCGAGGCGCCGATAAACACGCCCATTGAAAGCACTGCACCGGTTTCGACAATGACGCCTTCGGCAACTTCCGAGCGTGCACCGACAAAGCAATTGTCTTCGATGATCACGGGATCGGCTTGCAAAGGTTCCAATACGCCACCAATCCCGGCACCGCCTGAGATATGACAGTTCTTACCAATCTGAGCGCAGGAGCCAACCGTTGCCCAGGTATCAATCATGGCGCCTTTATCGACATAGGCGCCAAGGTTCACAAAAGACGGCATCAGCACCGCACCCGGCGCAATAAAAGCAGAGCGGCGGACGACGCAATTGGGCACGGCGCGAAAGCCGGCGGCGGAAAATTCCGCATCCGTCCAGCCGGAGAATTTAGACGGCACTTTATCCCACCAATTGCCGTCGCCAGGGCTGTTGTTGATGGTTTCCATGCCATTGAGACTGAAGGACAATAGCACGGCTTTTTTGAGCCATTGGTTAACCTGCCAGCCTGAATTGCTGCCTTCGATCGGTTCGGCCACGCGTTGCTGGCCTGAATCCAATAGATCAAGCGCCGCTTCAACGGCGTCCCGCACTTCGCCGGTTGTCTCCGTGTTTACACCATCGCGCGCGTCCCACGCGGCATCGATGATGCTTTGTAAATCCTGATCACTCACGTCAAATATACCTTTTAATATTCTTAAAGAAGGTCCGGAATGTGGTGGCAAAGGCTGCGAAAGTCAATGGGGAAGTCAAGTATTGTCAATGTCCGGCAACACCGGATAACCACGTCGACAAATTATCAGTGGTGAAATCAGGCTCAGCCAAATCAGCATCACTGTGGGCCCAGGGCCGGTCGGTTTGCACCCAAACGGTTTTCATACCTAGCTCCGCGGCCGGCATTAGATTGCGCGCAATATCTTCGACCATAACCGCGCCCGCCGGATCAATGTCGTATTTATCAACGAATTGCGCATAGACCACCGGGTCGGGTTTTGGAATATAGCCGGCGTCAACAATATCAAAAACGTCTTCGATATGCTGCGCAATACCGAGACGCTCGAGAACGCGGCCGGCGTATTTTGTTGCCGCATTGGTAAAAACGAATTTGCGGCCCGGCAATGCTGCCAGCGCATTGGCCAACTTCTCGTCGGTCTGGATCGGTGAAAAATCAATCTCGTGGACATACTCTAGATAAGGTTCCGGGTCCATATCATGGCAGTTCATCATGCCGCGCAGAGTTGTGCCATGTTCCCGGAAAAAACTTTTCTGCACCTTATAGGCTTCGGCGGCGGGTATGTTTAAATAATCGGCGACGTAAGCGCACATGCGCCGGTCAATCTGATCGAACAAATTGGCCGACACGTGGTAGAGGGTGTTGTCGAGATCAAAAATCCAAGTCTCGATTTTGCGTAATTCTGAATGATGTTCGGACATGTATAGGAATATCGTGAATTTTTATAGAGAATCCCAGAAAAATCCGAGGAAAATTTGAATAATTTTAAAAAAATATGAAAATAATTGATAAATAACCAAAAAAATTTAGGTGAGAAAGTTCTCATTTCTCCCGATCTTTAATTAACAGGGGGAAATATCAATTTTCGAAACAGGTAAAAGTAAGTATAATAATATGCCCCCAATTTTAAGCATATACGAGGCTGAGTGTGGATAGAAAGTTTTTGGAGAATTCTCTAAAATAATATCCCCAATTAAAACAATGGCACCTGATACAACACCAAATAATGCATCTGGCGAGGCACGCTCCGAGCGCGACCGCTTCGTTGCATTTGCTTTTTGCTGGGCAGATGTATTGTTTGAATTGAACGAAGAACAAGAAGTTACCTTTGCCGCCGGTGCGACCGAAGCCCTTATCGGCTGCTCGCCGGCTGAACTTATGGGGCAAAATTTTCTTGATTTGGTTGGTGCGGCGGACCGCACCCTGGCGGGACAGCTGATCAATATCGCCAAGAAGCGCGGGCGCATCGAAAACGCGACTATTAAATTGAGCTCAAATGGCCGGGATTCGGTGCCTTTGGCATTTGCCGGCTATCGGCTTGGTGACCTGGGCGACCATTTTTTCCTCGCTTTGCGGGCGGGCGCCACGAGCACAACGACGCCCTCGGGTAAGAATCTTTCACGCGATGGCAAAAGTGGTCTCTACACCTCTGAAACCTTCTCGGAACTTGCCGGACAGCAGATAAAAGAAGCCAAAGAATCCGGTATCGAAGCCGAAGTTAGTTTGGTTTCCATGCCGGCGATGGAAGCATTGAAAGATCAACTTGATGACGATGCGGAGCAATCGCTGGTCGATACGGTAAGCGCCTCCTTGCGGGCAAATTCGATCAATGGCGACGCCGCGGCCGAAGTCGGTGAAGGTAAATTTGCCCTGGTTCATGATTCTGCTGTTGATGTTCAGGATATCCAAGATCAGTTGACACAGGCGACCAAGGAGATTGATCCGACCGGAAAAGGTATCGAAGCTGAGGCAGCTTCTATCGCCCTCGGTGATGATGATGTTGATGATGCTGATCTGGCCAACGGTTTGATGTTTGCCATCAACAAATTCAAAACCAATAAGGGCAGTGATTTTAACATGGTGGATTTTACCACCAATTTGTCCGGTATGGTCGACGACGCGATGAATTCGGTTCATCAGTTTCGCGACATCGTCGCCGGCGGTAAGTTTAAAGTCGCCTTTCATCCAATTATCCATATCGGCACAAGCAAAATTCATCATTATGAGGCCCTGGTCCGGTTCGACCACATGCCGGAAGGAGAGAGCCCGTTCGAAACCATCACTTTTGCCGAAGAAGTCGGTATGATCTGGCAATTTGATCTGGCAATGGCGAAAAAGGTGATCGAATGGTTGTTCGAACATCGCGACAAAGATTATTCGATTGCGGTGAACATTTCGGGTAACTCGATCACCAATATGAATTACTTGAAAGGCTTGCAAGAGCTCCTCAAATTGAACTTCTGGGCGCGCGGTAAGCTGTTGTTTGAAATAACTGAATCCTCGCGCATCGCCGATCTGGTAACCGCTAACCGTTTTTTCCAGACGCTGCGCGACGAAGGCTATGAAGTTTGCCTTGATGATTTTGGTGCCGGTGCAGCGAGTTTTCAGTATCTCGCCAGTCTCGAGGTCGATGTTGTGAAGCTTGATGGCAGTGCCGTCAAAAACGCTTTAATAGCCCGCAAAGGAAAGGCTTTTCTGTCGGCTCTTGCGCGCTTGTGTAAAGATATCGATGTCGAAACCATTGCTGAATTTATCGACGACGACGATACTCTAAAATTTGTTAGTGACTGTGGCGTCAACTACGCTCAAGGATTTCTGTTTGGCGAACCGTCTACTGATATTGAAATTTTCGAAGAATCTGAGCGTATTGTGCGTTCAGCCGGTTAAAATAAAAATTTATTACCGTTTAATTTGACTTCTGGACTTGCTATGTAAGTAACTGGAAGGAGTGACATAAACGGTGGTTAGCCAAGTCATCAAAAATATGTCGGCCAAGGTTTTGGAAGCGCTAAACGGCTCTCCGAAGAGCTTTTTGGCGGCCTATCCGGAAGGTGCCGTATTGGTCGACCCAGACGGTGTGGTGCTGGAGACAAATAAAAAAGGTGCTCCGTTGGCAGCGCTCATTGCCGACCAGAAGCCGGATCAGTTGCATGATCTCATTCGACAGGCGCACGGGGGGCAGGGGGCGAATTTGGGTGGTGTCGTCGTCGAGGACGAAACTCAGCTCAATGTAACAGCGGTGCCGGTTCAGGATGGTGATGCCATTTTATTATTAACCCATGATCAAACCTTTGAGCGAAATATGTTATCCGCATTGGTAGATTCACGTGCCAGATACAAGGATCTCGTCGATGTATCAAGTGACTTTGCCTGGGAACTTGGTCCCGACGGTACATTTGTTTTCATATCGCCCGGCGGCGCACTAGATTATGCACCGGATGATATTATCGGCCAAAGTCCGGATAAGTTTGGCTTGGAATCGGCCGATCCCAAAGATCCGTCACCGTTTATTGCCACTGAAACGACATCTGATATTGATGTGAGAATGCTTCTTGCGAGCGGTGAGCAGGCGCGGCTTAAGGTCTCTGCGATACCGCTTTTTGATGAGTTCGGTGAATGGCGGGGCAGCCGCGGAGTATGCCGGGATTTTACCGAGGACAGTCGGCGTAAGGTAGCGCTTGATGAAGCGCGTATCCGTGAAAAACTGTTAAGGCATCTCGTTGGTATTATCCGTGATGAAGTTGAGCCACTGAAGACTTTGACCGGGTCGATCGATTATATTGTGCATGCCTCCAGTTTTGAAGGATGTAAAATATATACCCGTGATGAATATGATAAGCGGGGCGAATATTTTGTCTTGGCGGCTAAGTGTGGCGACGAAAATGCAATGCCTCCGGATGCCGAGATTTTCCCCAAAATTGAAAAAATTGATGGCACGACGCCGGTGGCCGGCGAAGGCTGGAGCGGCTTGCTGGCGACCACCGGATATCGTCAGCATGTCAACGGTGCGATCTGTGTCTGGCGCGGTGATGCAGCGACGGATTGGTCGCCTGATGAATTGGCGCTGATCGATACGGTGTCAGATCAGCTCGGCATCGCGATCGAGCGGGTGATGCATCATGAACGGATTTTACGTCTGTCGCGCACCGACGAGCTAACCGGGCTGCTCAATCGCCGCGCCTTTTTGGAGGAAGAATTACCTCGCCGGATGGAACGATTACAGCATTCTGGCGGGACGGCGGCATTACTGTATGTTGATTTGGATAATTTTAAACTGGTCAATGATGTTCACGGCCATCATCGCGGTGACGAAGCCCTCATCGCATTGGCCCGATTCTTGGAAAAACACTCCCGGCCCGGCGATGCTGTTGCCCGCTTTGGCGGCGATGAATTTGCGATGTGGCTGGATGGCATGGATCGGGAAAGCGCCGAAAAACGCGCTCACACAATGATCGAAGACAGTGCAATATTTAGAATATACTCGGGCGATGAGAAACAACCGCTGGGGTTATCGATTGGCGTGTCGATGTATAATTCAGACAGCGAGGAAAGTCTCGATTATTTCCTCAATCGCGCCGATGACGCAATGTACGAAGTTAAACGTCGAGGCAAGGGAGGATTTGCTTTTGCCGATTAATATCCAGCCAAGCTTTGCCGGCTTAACTTGCTTCGATTAACGTGCCAGCGCCATGCTCGGTAAAGAGTTCCAGTAACAGGGCATGGGGCACCCGGCCATCAATTATAACGGCCGCATCGACACCATCTTCAACTGCGTTCAGACAGGTTTCAATTTTAGGAATCATGCCACCTTGGATCGTCCCATCTTTGATCATCTGGCGGGCCTGTTTGGCCTCCATTTTTGAGATCAGCTTACCATCTGCATCAAGGACACCGGCGACATCGGTGAGCAGCAAAAGCCGTTTTGCCGTCATCGCCGCGGCAATGGCGCCGGCGGCGGTATCAGCATTAATGTTATAAGTCTCGCCCTTTTCGCCGGCACCGATGGGTGCGATTACCGGGATCATGTCAGATTCTTTAAAGACCTCCAATACGTGGGTGGTGATGCTTTTAGGTTCGCCGACAAAGCCGAGGTCGAGAATTTTTTCAATATTGGAATCCGGATCGCGTTGGGTACGACGAACTTTTGAGGCTTTGATCAAGTTGCCGTCTTTGCCTGATAGGCCGATAGCGAAGCCGCCGGCATCGTTGATGGCCGCGGCAATCTGTTTATTGATAGTGCCGGCCAGAACCATTTCCACCACTTCGACCGTAGCGGCGTCGGTGACCCTTAAGCCATCAACAAAAGAGGACTGAATTTTCAACCGGTCGAGCATTTCAGCGATTTGCGGACCACCGCCATGCACCACGATGGGATTGATCCCAACATGCTCCAAGAGAACAATGTCATTGGCGAATAGGCCTGCCAGCGTCTTATCACCCATTGCGTGGCCGCCATATTTTATGACGAAGGTTTCGCCCGCATGGCGCCGCATATAAGGCAACGCCTCGCCCAACACGGCTGCCTGGGCAAGCGATTTTTCCTTTAGTTTGTCCTCTGTTTTACTCATGATCTTAAGCTTTATTCTCTAAATCCTATTTGGGCGCGCGACTGTAGCCTAACTCGCCCGAAATACAAAGTGGAAATCTCCAATGATTTTATGAGGTTAGCCAGCCGGTTTATCAGCCAGGCTTGCCAAAGCCGCGCGCATTTCTTCGATGCCCTTGGATTTAAATGCGCTGGTGACCATTATTTCCGGATGTGCGGCAACGTGTTTGGCGATCTCTTTGTGAGTTTTAGCGAGCAACTTTTCCAGCTCCGCAGTTTTAATTTTGTCGCATTTCGTCAGGATGATCTGATAGGCGACAGCCGCCTCATCCATCAAATCCATGGCCTCCCGGTCGGTGTCTTTGAGGCCGTGCCGGGAATCTATCAGCAAACACACCCGGCGCAATTGGACCCGGCCCCGGAGATAGCTTTTGATTAATCGCGTCCATTGATCGACAACCGATTTAGCGGCTCTGGCGTAGCCATAGCCGGGCAGATCGGTCAGCATCATCCGGCCACCAAGATCGAAAAAATTTACCTGTTGCGTGCGCCCCGGCGTGTTGGACGTGCGGGCGAGGTTTTTCCGGCCCGTCAAGGCGTTCAGCAGACTTGATTTGCCGACATTGGACCGGCCGGCAAAGGCGATCTCCGGCAGCTCGGTTTCTGGTAATTGGTTAAAGCTCGCGGCACTGATCAGGAAATCGCAGGTTTGCGCAAACAATACCCGGCCAGCCTCAAGATCAGCTGCTTCCGTCTCCGTCTCCATCGGGCATATCCTAACGCCGTTTCTGGCAAATGGTTAGCTATTCTTAGCTCGTTTTCTTTGCCGGGTTTTTAGCCGGACCACCACCGATTTGCACGCCAGCTTTGCGCATGATGACATATTGCTGCAGCACCGAAAGCGCATTGTTCCAGGCCCAATAGATCACCAGACCGGCCGGGAAGCGGGCCAGCATAAAGGTGAACATGATCGGCAGGAACATGAATATTTTAGCCTGCATTGGGTCGGGCGGCGGCGGGTTCAGTTTTTGTTGAATAAACATCGTCACACCCATGATGATCGGCCAGACACCAATCGCCAAAATTTCCGGCGGTGACCAGTTGATCAACCCAAAGAGATTAAACGGTGTCAGCGGGTCGGCGGCGGATAAATCTTTGATCCAGCCAAAGAACGGCGCGTGACGCATTTCAATGGTGACAAACACCACTTTATAGAGCGCAAAGAACACCGGAATCTGCGGCAAAATCGGCAAACAACCAGAAGCCGGGTTGGCCTTTTCACGTTTGTACATCGCCATCATTTCTTGGTTTAACCGTGCTTTATCGTCCTTAAAGCGCTCACGCAGTTTGAGCATTTCCGGCTGCAACAGCTTCATTTTACTCATGGCGCGGTAGGATTTATTGGCGAGCGGGAAAAACGCCAGCTTGATGAGAACCGTCAACAGCAGGATCGAAAGCCCCATATTGCCGAGAAAGCCGGTGAAATAAACCAGGGCAAAAAATATCGGTTTGGTGAGGAACTCGAACCAGCCCCAGTCAATGGCCAGATCAAACCGGGTAATGTTGAGCTGATCCCGGTAGTCGATAATTAACTGAGCTTCTTTGGCACCGGCAAAAAAACGGCTGCCGGTTTCGCCGGTCGCACCCGGTACAATTGCCTGGGCAGCGCCTCTGAAATCAACCTGGTAATTGTCGAGGTTCTTTTGCAGCTGGTCGGAGAAGCGATTGTCCGCTGCGGTTTTTTGATCTGGGATTAAGGCCGTCAGCCAGTATTTGTCGGTGATGCCGATCCAGCCGCCTTTGGATTTATTTTGGACCAGCTTGCTTTCCTGAATTTCATCATAATCAATTTCTTTCAGCACACCGTCAAAGACGCCCAAGAGGCCTTCATGAAGAATATAAAAATCGGTAATTTCTGGCGTGCCGGTCCGCGAGATGCGGCCAAAGGGGAAAACGGTGACCGGCTTACTGCCCCTATTTTCGACCCGCTGATTAACCGTGAACATATAATTGTCATCAAGTGAAATATCTTGGATAAATTTTACCCCATCGGCATTTTGCCAGCTCAGCGATACCGGCGATTTGGGTGCCAGTGTCGGATTGTTGGCGGTCCAGACGGTTGCCGCATCGGGGGTTTTGGTATCGGCCGAAACCCAGCCGAAATCGGCGTAATACGGGTTAGCGCTACCGAACGGTAACAGCAAAGATATATTTTTGCTGCCCTCTTCGATGGTTTCGTTGTAGTCGTTCAGGATAAGATCATCAAACCGCGCACCGACCAATGAGATCGACCCGCGGACGCGGGGTGAGGCAATTTTCAAACGAGGCGAGGCGGCGAGGGCTTTTTTAACGGCCTCAGCCTGGGCAGCAGCGCTATCGACACCACCCGGTACCGGAACGGCCATACCGGGCGCGGCGGGTGCAGAACCAGGGGTCGCCGGAGATGTTGCCGGCATGCTCGGCGTCGATGGGGTGCCGGGCTTGGTTTGGGCAGCTTTTTGCTGTTCGGCGGTTAGCGTCTCTTCGGGAGGCTGCTGGCTCGCGCTCCACCACTGAAAGCCGACCATAATGAGGGCCGACAGCGCGATGGCGAGAAACAGGTTTTTTTGTTCCATGGTTTTTTAGTTTCCTGACTTTATCTCTCTACGGCGGTCCCGACGAATGTGTGGCGGAAAACTTTTGTGAATTTGTTTCGTTTGAAGAATTTGCGCGCTCGGTATATCCGTGCATTGGCTCTTCTGCAACCGACTTTTCGGTTATTTTTGATCCCTTATCAGCTGGCGATTTCGGGGGCACCGGATCATAGCCGCTGCTGCCCCATGGGTTACAGCGCAAAACCCGTTTCAAGGCCAGCCAAAATCCGTGAAAAGGCCCATGAATATCAATTGCTTCGACAGCATATTGAGAGCAGGTCGGCAGATGGCGGCACGAACCTGGCAGAACCGGCGAGACCAACCATTGATAGGCGCGAATGAAGGTTAAAAAAAATCCACGGAAAAAATGAGCTATGACGGTCATGGCGTTTCCTCATAGGCATCAAGCTTTTTAAGCGCCTTTTCAAGGTCAGCCTTAAGATCAGGAAAAGATCGTTTAATCGCATTTTGCCGGCCAATGATAACAAAATCCCGATAGGGCCGGGCGTGGTTGGGCAGTACAGCCGCCGCCGCCGCCCGCAGGCGCCGTTTGACGCGATTTCGGACGACCGCATTGCCAACTTTCTTACTGACAGTGAAACCCAGCCGAATTGGTCCATACTCAACAGCAAGGCGCTCATTTTCGCTATGCTCGCGCATTTGCAAAACAAGACCGGGCGCAGCATGGCGCTGACGCGTCGAAGCAACCCGCAAAAATTCCGGGCGTTCTTTCAATCGTTCTATTGGATAGGCCACCACTGGACCGCCTCAATCTCGCGGCGTTAGGCGGAAAGGCTTTTGCGACCTTTGGCACGGCGTTTGGCAATAATCCGACGCCCGGTGACGGTAGCCATACGGGAGCGGAAGCCATGACGACGTTTGCGCACAAGGTTGCTCGGTTGAAAAGTGCGTTTCACTAAACTTCTCCGAAAAAAATTTCTTTGCGGTTCTCCGAAAATCGTCAAAACCTTAGGATCATCTGAACCGTTAAAAGCAAGGCCCGGTGTATACGTTCTCGGACCCCATAAGTCAACGATACATCGCACAAAGAATAGAAGCATTCAAATAGGCTTCACGCAATGGTGACTGGAGGAAAGAGACTTCATTCAGTAACTAATGCTCCGAAAATCCCTACTTGTATTATAAAGTAATTGGGTTTTCTTTCGTATTTAATAAATTGAACGGATTTCCAGGACTACATGACTGAAAGCTCCACCACTGAGACTACCGGTAACAAGATTGCCGACGATACTCAATCTGCCGCGAACGCCCAAA
The DNA here is from genome assembly GCA_913020445.1 of uncultured Rhodospirillaceae bacterium. Lineage (GTDB taxonomy): Bacteria > Pseudomonadota > Alphaproteobacteria > Rhodospirillales > UBA2165 > TMED23. Next base: position 14,500 of record CAJWAR010000014.1, on the reverse strand, counting down.
AAAGCGCCTTGTCTCCGTGGCGTATTCTGCCGCTGGTTTTGCTGGTTGGCGGGTTAATCGGCGCGTTTGCCATGGATTTTCACTATTATTTGAGTTTTGAGTCTCTGCAAGAAAACCGTTCTGCCATTATGCAGTGGAAGCAGGACAACTACACGATTTCCACTTTTGCTTATGTTTTGGCTTACGGGGTGGCAACGGCGATCAGCTTACCGGGTGCCATCTGGCTGACCATCGCCGGCGGGTTTATGTTTGGCGCGATTAAGGGCGGTCTGCTGGTCTTGTTCGGCGCGACATTGGGTGCGGTGATAATTTTTCTGGCGGCCCGCTATGCCTTTGCTGATTTTTTTCATGCAAAATGCGGGACGACGATCCTAAAAATGGAAACCGGATTCCAGGAGAACGCCTTCAGCTACCTGTTGGTATTACGCTTTGTTCCGTTATTTCCATTTTGGCTGGTTAACATTGTACCGGCCTTTTTAGGTGTTTCGGTTCGGACCTTCGTTATCACCACCTTTTTTGGTATCATGCCGGGCACCTTTGTCTATTCGAGCTTAGGTAATGGGTTGGGTCATATCATTGATAAGGGGGGCGTACCTGATATATCAATGATCTGGTCACCTGAAATTCTGGTCCCGCTGCTGGGGCTGGCCTTGCTGGCTCTCATCCCGGTGGCTTATCGGAAATTAAAAAAATCGCAATAGGCTAAAAACAACTATGACCACCAATCCCGTCAAAACAGATATCTGCATCATCGGTGCCGGCTCAGGTGGTTTGGTCGTTGCCGCGGTCGCTGCCCAACTGGGCATTGATACAATATTGATCGAGCGGGACAAAATGGGTGGTGATTGTCTGAACACTGGCTGTGTGCCGTCAAAAGCGCTGCTGGCGGCAGCTCATGCCGCTCAAACTGCCAGAACGTCAAGCCGATTCGGCATCCAGGCCGACAATATAAACATCAACGGCAAAAATGTTTTTGATCATGTCCAGAGCGCTATCGACGAAATCGCCCCGCATGATTCGGTGGAGCGATTTGAAGACTACGGCGTTAATGTCCTCTTAGGCGAAGGTAAATTCTCCGGCCCCGGCGAAGTCACGGTCGGTGATCAGCGCATTCAAGCCCGGCGATTTGTTGTCGCGACTGGATCGGGTCCGGTTGTGCCACCGATACCCGGCCTTGAGGCAACGCCTCATTACACCAATGAAAATATTTTTAACCAATCCGACATACCAGAACATTTGATCATCCTCGGTGGTGGCCCGATCGGGATTGAGCTGGCACAGGCCCATCGGCAATTGGGCAGTGCGGTAACTGTGCTTGAAATGGCCAGCATGTTGCCCAGTGACGATGCGGACGCAGTGGAGATTGTGCGCGCTCAACTCGTACAGGAAGGCATTACGCTCAGGGAAGGTGTCAAAGTCGTGGCGACAGCAAAGGCGGATGCCGGCGTCGAGCTCACGGTTGAAAGTGACGCCGGTTCAGAAAAAATTTCGGGTAGTCATCTTCTTGTTGCGGCCGGCCGGCGGCCACATTTGGACAATCTCCAATTGGAAAAAGCCGGCATTGATTACACACCGCAGGGCATCGTAGTCGATGAACGGCTGCGCACTTCCAACAAAAAGGTTTTTGCCATTGGTGATGTGGCGGGTGGTCATCAGTTCACACATATCGCTGGTTATCATGCTGGTATAGTCATTCGTAACGCCTTGTTTCGCTTGCCGTCCAAAGTCAACCAGGCTGCCTATCCCTGGGTGACGTATACCTCGCCTGAATTGGCGCAAGTTGGATTGACCGCACAAGCTGCCCGCGATCAAGCGCTGGAATTTAGGGTCATCAACTGGCCATTTGCTGAAAATGATCGAGCGGTCACGGAAGGCAATACAGCTGGTTTTATTAAAGTTGTCGCGACACCGAAGGGTCACATATTAGGGGCGACCATCGTTGGCCCCCAGGCCGGAGAACTTATTCAAATATGGGGATTGGCCATCAGTTCAAAGCTCAAAATCGGCAAAATTGCCGGCATGATTTCACCCTACCCGACTTTGGGTGAAGCCAATAAACGGGCGGCAGGAGAGTTTTTTAAAGAATCTCTATTCAGTACCCGCACCCGCAAATTAGTGAGGTTTTTGTCGCGATTTGGCTAATTTATTTGGGTTTATAACCTCAATTCTAACAAAGTGTAGTCTCGGCAAATCGGCTGGTGTAGGCTGGCGATATGGCTGAAATACCGGATCATCCTGGAGAAATAACGCGGCAACCGATGTTGCGTAGCCTGTCGGCTCGATTGCTTTTGCTGACGCTTATCTTCGTGATGGTTGGCGAGGTTATGATCTATGCGCCATCTGTTGGCAGATTTCGTAAAGTTTATCTTGAGGAGCGCATTGCCGCGGCCCATTTGGCCACCCTGGCGCTTGAAGATATTGGCGCCCGGAATGTCAGTGCCGGCATGCGCCAACGCCTGCTGCAACACACCGAAACCTATAACATTGTTCTGCGCCAACCGACTCGCAGCCTTTTTGTGCTCGGTCCCGGCGAAGCTGATTTCGGCAAATTGCCATCGGTTGACCTCACGCTTGATCTGCGTGAACCGGTTTTTTTCGGCTGGATTGTCGATGCTTTCAAAACCGTTCTGCAATCTGAGAACCGGGTTTTGCGGGTTATCGGACCGTCACCAAAAGACGCTGCTGTCATAGTTGAAGTGATGATTGATGAGCAGCCAATGCGGGCTGCCATGCTCGATTTCTCTTGGCGCATTCTCGGTCTTTCAATTGTCATTTCGCTCATTGCCGGCGGTTTGGTTTATCTTTCTTTGCAATGGCTGATGGTCAGGCCAATGCGGCGGATTACGGAAAGTATGGAAAACTTTCGCGCCAATCCTGAAGATGAACGGGCCGATATCTATCGCTCCAACCGGGGTGATGAAATCGGCATTGCTGAGCGGGAATTGCGCATCATGCAGCGCGAGGTTCGCCTGGCGATGCGTCAGCGCCGCCGGCTGGCAGCTCTCGGTGCCGCGATCGCTAAAATCAATCATGATTTGCGCAACTCCCTGACGACAGCGATGCTGGTTTCAGATCGCTTGACCGGCAGTGAAGACCCCGAAGTTAAACGGCTGCTGCCCAAATTGTTTAGTGCCATCGACAAGGCGGTTAATCTTTGCTCGCAGACTTTGAATTTCGCCCGCCAAAACTCGCCCCTGCTGACGCCGAGCTGTTTTTCACTGCGCGATTTGGTCGATGAAGTGGAAGCCGCCGTTAAAATATCAGACCTTGGTGAAAACGGTACCCGCTGGAAAAATGAGGTCGAACGGGAACTGCTGGTTGAGGCGGACCGCGAACAGCTTTTTCGCGTGCTCAACAATCTCACCCGCAATGCCATTCAAGCGGGCGCTCATAATATCAATGTTGCCGTGTCGCCCAAGCCACAAAACGCCGTCTGTATAAAAGTACAGGATGATGGCCCGGGCTTGCCGGATAAAGCGAAAGAAAATCTGTTCACGCCCTTTGCCAGCTCGACTAAGACGGATGGCACGGGGCTTGGCCTGGTTATAGCCCGCGATGTTATGCGCGCCCATGGCGGTGATTTGAACGTTTTAAGAACCAGCAAAGAGGGCACGATCTTTGGCATCGAATTACCGGAGAATATCAAAGAAGGCGCGGCGCTGTGGTATTAACGAAGACCTAATCGCCGATCGCGACGCCTTCGCGCCGGGGATCAGCACCACCATACAGTTTGCCGTCTTTGGCTTTGAAAATAGCATGGAGACCGCTGGTCAGCTTGCGGATGCGGACTTTGTGGCCCAGTTTTTCGAGTGCCGGTTTGAGCACTTCCAGATTGGAGCCTTTTTCGAGATCGGTGGTGCCATTGCGGTTGACGAAATGCGGCAGGTCAATTGCCGCCTGGACGCCCATTTTCCAATCAAGTGCTGCGATCAAAGTTTTGGCGACATAGCCGATGATGCGTGAGCCGCCTGGGGAACCCACGGCCATGACAAATTTTCCGCTGCCGTCGACAACCAGCGTTGGGCTCATCGATGAGCGCGGCCGTTTTTTGGGCTGCACCCGGTTAGCGATCGCCTTGCCGTTTGCAACCGGCACAAAGGAAAAATCGGTAAGTTGATTGTTGAGCAAAAAGCCCCGCACCATTAGCCGTGAGCCAAAGGCGTTTTCAATGCTCGAGGTCTGGGAAGCTGCATTACCTGCGCCATCCACAACACTGATATGGGACGTTGATTCTCCTTCGTGAGCCGCATAGGTGCCGAGTAGTTGAGCAGTCTTGAGCTTCACTTTACCCGGTTTGGCTTTACCCATCGATTGGGATTTCGAGATAAGCTTGGCCCGTTTGGCGAGATAGCCGGGATCGATCAGCCGGTCTTTCGGCACGGCGACAAAATCATCATCAGCAAGATATTTATTGCGATCAGCAAAGGCGAGTCTGCCGGCTTCGGCGATCATGTGAACGGCCTCGGCGGAACCAGGAATGAGGCGTGACAGATCAGTGCTTTGCAAAAGTCCCAAGATTTGCAGGGTAGTAATACCGCCGGAAGTCGGCGGCGGCATGCCGCAGATCAGCCACATGCGATAGAACGAACACACCGGAGATCGCTTTTTGGCCTGATAGGCGGCGAGGTCTGAGGCGGTCATTCGGCCGGGATTAAGCGATGCACCCCGTACCGTCTTAATGATATCAGCCGCTATATCTCCGTTATAAAAGGCATCCGCACCGTCTTTGGCAATTTGGCGAAAGGTTTCGGCCAGTGGTTTGTTGACCAACAATGTGCCAACCGGCTTAGCGAAACCGGCATTGTCATAGAAAAAGGCATTTGACAGGCTGAACTTTTTGAGATGCCGGTCAATTTTAACCAATGTATGAAGTCTTTTTGAAATTTTAAAGCCTTCATCGGCGAGCTTGATCGCGGGCTCGAACAGCCGGGCCCAGGATAGATGCCCGTGTTTTTTATGGGCACTTTCCATCATGCGAAGTGCCCCCGGCACACCGACCGAAAGACCGCCGGGGACAACATCATGAAAATTCGGCCGCGAACCATCTTTTTTGAGGAACATATCACCGCTTGCTGCGGCCGGCGCGGTTTCCCGGCCATCAAAGGCTTCGATGGCCCGGGATTTGGCCTGGTAATGCATCAGGAAAGCACCGCCGCCAATGCCGGAGGATTGCGGTTCGACCACGTTCAAGGCAAGCTGGGTTGCGATCACCGCATCAACCGCCGAGCCGCCGGCGCGCAATATCTCAAGTCCCGCCTGGGCAGCCAGCGGATTTGCCGCCGCGACCATGTATTTTTGCGCCACTGCCGAGGAGCGATTTGCGGGTCCGGTAAATCTATCCGATGCTGCCTCCGGCGTTGCCCGTGCTTCTTTATTGGCTTCGCTTTTGGGATCGGCCTCGACTATATTTTTGTCAGCTGGCGTATTGGCCTGGTCGCTGAGCTGTAATTCGCCCTCATGCTGACAGCCTGCCAGTATCAGGACGCCGCCAATGAGAGTTAACATTGGGCGTAAAGCCAAGCGATTGCGCAGTCCCAGCATGAGTGAAATTTCCCTTATATTCTTAGTCGTGAGCACTTTTTATGGTGTTTTGATGATAATGCCCGACTTTGTTGATCAATCTCAAGGATTAAGCCGGGATTTAGCGGTAAAATTTGGCTTTTATAGGGCATGAGCTAAAAATAGTGCTGGTACTGGTGAATCACCGCACTATGTGATATGCCAGCGGCCTGATTTAAATTGAGCCTGCCATAAATACCTAAGGAGCGCAGAGCATGAGTACTAACAGCACCTTAAAAATTGTTCCTAAATCCGGTCCAACCCGCCGAGTAAGTGTTCCAGACCTTGCTGCCCGCAAAGGCGGTGAGCCAATTGTCTCGCTCACAGCTTACACGGCGCCGATGGCGAAAATTCTCGATCCGCATTGCGATTTTTTGCTCGTCGGTGATTCCTTAGGGATGGTTCTGTACGGCCTAGACTCGACCTTGGGCGTGACGCTCGACATGGCGATCAATCACGGTGCAGCTGTTGTTAGGGGCTCCTCACGTGCCTGCGTGATTGTTGATATGCCCTTTGGCACCTACCAGGAAAGTCCCGAGCAGGCTTATCGAAATTGCGCGCAGGTGATGATTGAAACCGGTTGTGCAGCGATAAAAATCGAAGGTGGCACCGAAATGGCTGAGACCGTTCGCTTCCTGGTGGAGCGTGGTATTCCGGTGATGGGTCATGTTGGTTTGAAACCACAATCGGTCAACGTGGCAGGTGGCTATCGCGCCCATGGACGTAATCAAGATGAAGCCGCTAAGGTCAAAAAAGATGCCCATGCAATTGCCGATGCGGGAGCTTTTTCGATTGTGATCGAAGGTGTTGTCGAACATTTGGCGGCAGAAATCACGCGTGACATTCACGTTGTGACGATCGGCATCGGCGCTTCGGCAGCTTGCGACGGCCAAATTCTGGTCACCGAAGATGCGTTTGGCATGTTCACCGATTTCACGCCGAGATTTGTCAAACGCTTTGCCGAAATCGCTGAGGAAATGGACAAAGCCGCCGCTGACTATGCCAAGGAAGTCAAAGCCCGCACCTTTCCGGCTGATGAGCATTGCTACGGCAAGAAATAAATGCCTGAAAATACCTGAAAATAAATGTCTGACGAGTTAGAGATTGTTCGCACGGTTGCCGATCTCCGGCAACTTCTTGCGAGTTGGCGCAAAGAAGGCCTGAGCATTGGTCTGGTGCCGACCATGGGAGCACTGCATGACGGTCATTTCTCATTGGTCGAGCAGTCCGTTCAAACCAATGCTCGCACCGTCACCAGCTTATTTGTCAATCCGAAGCAATTTGGCCCGAGCGAAGATCTAGATGTTTATCCCCGGGATGAAGTGGCAGATGCCGCCGCCTTAGCTGCCAGAGGCGTCGATCTGTTATTTGCGCCTGCGGTTGAGGAAATGTATTCGGACGGCGCTGTGACGGCGGTTGCTGTACCGGGGATCGGTGATCTGCTGGAAGGTGGTTTTAGACCCGGCTTTTTTACCGGTGTCGCCACTGTAGTGGCTAAACTACTCATCCAATCCTTACCGGATCGCGCTTACTTTGGTGAGAAAGATTATCAGCAGCTCTGCGTGATCAAGCGCCTGACCAAAGATTTAGATTTACCAGTCGACATTGTCAGTTGTCCGATTGTGCGTGAGCCTGACGGGCTCGCTTTATCATCGCGCAATGCTTATTTGAGTGCCGAGGATCGACAAGCGGCACCGGCTTTGCATCAGGCGTTAATAGGTGCCGGGTACGCGCTTGCAAACGGCGCTCAGGTCACTTCGAGTATTGCCGCGGCAACGGCTGAGCTTCTTAACGTGGGCTTTACCAAAGTGGATTATATTGCAGTCTGTGATCCGACAAGTCTCGAACAACTTGAAATTGTTGCCGGGAAGGCACGGCTATTAGCGGCAGCTTGGCTCGGTAAGACCCGGCTGATCGACAATATTGCAATCGATGTCTAGGTAGAACATATGATCAGAATATTTATTGGCTACGACCCGCGTGAAGCAGTTGCCTATAATGTTCTTTGTCATTCCATTCAGGCGCGCGCCACCGAAACGGTCTCGATAACGCCCTTGAGCCTCAAACATCTTGGCGATCTGATGTGGCGGGAACGCCATAATCTGCAATCCACCGATTTTTCGTTTTCGCGATTTCTGACGCCTTATCTGTGTGACTTCGAGGGTTGGGCCCTTTTTATGGATTGCGATATGCTGGTCCTGGATGACATGGCCAATCTGTGGCAGCTGCGGGACGAAAGTTTTGCCGTGCAATGCGTCAAACATGACCATGTGCCGCCGGAAGAGCGAAAATTTCTTGATCAGCCGCAAACCAAGTACGAGAAGAAAAACTGGTCGAGTGTGATGCTATTCAATTGCGCGAAATGCAGTGCGCTTACGCCGGACTACGTCAATACCGCCAGCGGATTGGAGCTTCATCGTTTTCATTGGCTTGGCGATGATACTTTGATTGGTGATATCCCGCAGCGTTGGAACCATTTGGTCGACTATGATCCTGAAGCGCCGCTGGATGAGATTTCCAATCTGCACTACACCACGGGTGGGCCATATTTTGAAGACTATAAAGATTGCGGCTATGCCGACATCTGGCAGGCTGAGCGTGATCGTATGCTCTACGCCGGTAGTGAGCGTCCGGACTGATTATTTCTGGTAGCTGATGCGATAGATTAAACCGGCACTGTCATCGGAAACCAATAGCGCGCCATCCGGCGCTTCTTTGATATCAACCGGCCGTCCCCAGGAAGACCCTCCCTGCAGCCAGCCATCGGCAAAAACTTCTTTGCCTAATACCTTGCCCTTTTCATCCATCTGAATTCGCATGATGCGATAGCCTTGCGGCACAGTGCGGTTCCAGGAACCATGTTGAGCGACGAAAGCATCACTGCGGTAAGTTTTCGGAAATTGGGTGCCACGATAGAAATGAATACCGAGCGCGGCGACATGAGCTCCGAAATTAACGATAGGTGCGGTGGTTTTTTCAGGCGGTTGCCGGCTGCTAAATTCCCTGGTGCGATCTGACCCGCCGCCAAAATAGGGAAAGCCAAAATGCTGGCCTTCTTGACGCAGGTGATTAAGCTCATCCGGTGGTGAATCGTCGCCCATAAAATCCGCACCGTTATCGGTAAAGTAAAGTTGTCCGTTGCGGGGATGAAAATCCACGCCGACCGAATTGCGGATACCTCGAGCAATAATTTCCGCCCGATTGCTTTTGTCCAACCGAATGATGGTGCCTTCATTGCCGCGAGTCGTGCAGATGTTACAAGGTGAGCCGACAGTCACATGGAGCCGTTGAGCTTCGTCAAAGGCGATGTAGCGCCAGCCATGCCAGCTCTTATTGGGCAGGTCGTCAAAAATCACTTCTGCCTGATGGCGGCCAAAGGACTTTAAATCCGGAACTTGAACGCGAAAAATACGGTGTTGTTCGGCGACATACAGATAACCATTTTTCCATGCTATTCCATTAGGCATCACCAGACCCGAAGTAATTTGAGCGACGTCTTCGGCCCGGCCATCGCGATTTTTGTCAACGGCGACATAGACGCTGCCCCCGCGACGATTGCCGACAAACACCGCGTTATGTTCCGGTACGATCACCATCGAGCGGGCATTCGGCACTCTGGCAAAAATGCTGATGTTAAATCCCGGAGGCAGTTTTATTTTTCTTAGGTCAGCGTCATTTTGCGCCTTTGCTGCACTCACAATTATCAAAAAAATAAGATGACAAAAAAGCATGATTTGCAGGCGGCGCATTTTTATAATCCTTGAAGGTCCAGTTTCAGCAGAGAATAACAAATCAGCTTTGAATGCGCTACTGGGTTTGACTCGTCAAAAGGCAGTGTTTACCTGGATAAAATAGGTAATTCTAGCCACCAAATTTTTTTACAAACTGTTACACCTAAGAAAATTATCGAAATACAAATATACACACCAGCTAATTTTTTATCGCTATAGTTTAAATCGCAGATTATTTCCCCGAATATTAGGCGAAATTTTGCCAGGATTTGCCAGGGTTCCTTGGATGCCGGTAAATTATTGTCAATGGATTGATTTAGAAATGGAAATTTGAGGTTAGAGTTTTGACCATAATTCAGGGTGTCGGAGGACATGAATAATACTTCTCTCCGAGTAAAATCCTTACTACTGGCTATATTTCTGGTTCTCGTTGTTATTGTGGCTTCGATATTTATTGCCATTGTGCATTTAGAGAATGAAGAAAAAAGTCTGATCGAAAGTCGTGTAGGATTTGTTGCTCAGCTCCAATCAAAGGTATTGTCGAGCGTCTTGTGGCAACTGGATATCGAAGGGGCCAGCGTATTTCTAAAAGATTTATCACTGGACCAGGATTTTAAATACGCCGAAATCCATTCTCCTGATGGAAAGTTGCTGTTATCAAATGGCGTCAAACCACAAAAAATTTCAGCATTTTTAAAATTTGAAAGTCCCATTGTATTCGACAATCAAGGTCAGCCTGAAAATCTTGGCGTTCTTACTCTGATATATTCTCGGCAGAGACTTGAAAATTCGATCAAGAGTTTAATTATTGGCGGAACATTTACAGCGCTTATTCTCGTAATAGTCATTTCGGGCGTCATCATCGGGTCTTTTAGGCTGTATACCCGTCCACTTGGCCGCATGACATCAACCATGACCGAATTGGCAGGCGGTGATTTGGAGATCAAAGTCGCCGACCTCGACCGTGCTGACGAAATCGGGCAAATGGCGCGCGCAATTCAGGTTTTTAAGAATAACGCAGTTGAAGTTGATTCATTTACCAAGACTTTGGAAAAAAATGTATCCGACCGGACCAAGGAATTGCGAGCTGAAATTGAACAGCGCAGTCAAATTGAGGATAAACTTCGCCACAATCAGCAGGTTCTTGAAGATGTTGCTGATTTGGCAACAGATTGGTTTTGGGAGACCGACGCCAATTTGGCAATAACCCAAATTTCCGAGCAGTTTTTTGGCAAATATAATTTTCTTGAAGAAGAAGTAATATTTAAATCGTGGACCAGCATTATTTCTTCACTCGATTTGGTGAATAATACTGAAGCCTGCGTAAGATTTGAATCCGCTCTATCAAATCGGGTCGAATTCGAAAATATTGAAATTATTTTGCCGACTGCAGATGAAAATAACGCCTATATTAATTTAATTGGTAAACCATTTTTTGATAAAGATGGAGAATTTGCCGGATATCGCGGTGCCGCTCGCGATATTACTGTGCGCAAAATCATTCAAAAGAATTTGGAAAAAGCGGTTAAAAAAGCTGATTCAGCCAATCAGGCAAAATCCGAATTTCTGTCATCAATGAGCCACGAACTTCGAACGCCACTTAATGCTATCCTTGGATTTAGCGGGCTGTTACTCATCGATGAAAAGAATCCTCTGACTGATGATCAGAAGGGCTCCATAGAGTACATCACCAAAGGTGGCGAACACCTGCTTTCGTTAATTAATGATGTCCTTGATCTCGCCAAAATTGAAGCCGGCAATGCTACGGTTTCGATCGAAGGAATAAACACACAGGAAACAGTCAAAGAATGCATTGAAATTGTGGCACCATCAGCAGAATCACGAAGCGTTAAGATTGATTTCAATTCCGAACTAAATGAATTTCCAGAAATTAAGGCGGACCAAACGCGGACCAAACAAATTATCCTTAATTTTCTTTCAAACGCCATTAAATACGGCCATGAAGGTGGCAACGTGGAAATCGGTGGCGAGGCACGAGATGGCCGGCTGAAAATATTTATTAAAGATGATGGTCCCGGCATACCTGAAGAAAAGCAGGCATATCTGTTTCAGCCCTTCAACCGGCTCGGTATGGAGGCTTCCGAGGTGGAAGGGACCGGCATTGGCTTAACAATTACGAAGCGTTTGCTCGAACTGATGGATGGTAATGTCGGATTTTCCAGTAAGGTCGGAGAAGGCAGCATTTTTTGGTTTGAGTTGCCTCTTTACAGCAAAAAACTATCCCCGGGAGAAAGTGTTGCTGAAGCAAATGAAACCCGTGCCGTTTCCCTGAATGGTAAAAAATCCGTGCTGTATATTGAAGACAACCCGGCGAATTATGCCTTGATGGAAAAGATATTTTCTAATCTGGAGAACGTTTCACTTACTGTTGCGACCGATGCTGAATCTGGATTAGATATTATTGAGCAAAATCCACCAGACTTGATTCTCCTGGATATCAACTTGCCAGGAATGGATGGGTACCAGGCGCTGGAGGTTCTTAAGACGTATAAGTCTCTAACGTCAACTCCGGTGATTGCAATTACCGCCAACGCCATGCCGTCGCAAATAAAAAAAGGAATGGCCGCTGGTTTTACGCAATACTTAATTAAACCGATAGATATTTCAGAGACGCTTGCAGCAGTTAACAGCGCTTTGGACGGATGATAGCAACAAACGAAATCCCTAATAATTGGGCAGGTTCTTTTTTCTGTAGGTTGGCAATAATACCAGCGCCAGGGCGCTGCAAACAAGGAGCAGTCCGCCAATCTCCCGCCAGCTGATCGGTTCGTCCAAAATAATATTACCGCTATAAACGCCAATCACCGGGACCAGCATGATCGACACAGTGGAAACCGAAACCGGCACCTCTTTGACAATCCGGAACCAGGCAAACCAGCAAAAAATGATGGGATAGACGAGAACTAAAATTGTCGACCAGATAGCGGCCTGGGACGTCGTCTGAGCTATCGTCAGCCATTGATCACGTTCCAGAAAAAAAGCAATTACGGTAATCGGCACTCCGCCGATAAGGAGTTGCCAGCCGGCTAAAGCGATCGCCGACATCTGCCAATTCACCCGTTTTTGCACGGCGGTGCCGGCGCCCCAGGAAATTGCGGCAATCATCATAAAGGTGGTGCCTAAGGGTGCTACAGTAAATATACCGAACTCACCAATGGTTAATGTGGCGAGCCCGATTAAACCAAGAAATAGTCCTAAAAGACGCTGTGGTGTTGGCCGCTCGCCAACGAACATCATGCTGAATACAACAGCCCAAAGCGGCATCGTATAGGCGATGATTGAGGCTTGACCGGAACCAAGCAGGCGAATACCCCAGGCACTGAAAATATGCCAGATCATAACGTTGAAGACGGCTGCCAATATTAGCTGTTTCCATTGGCCGGGCGGCACCGCCATGTTTTTTTTCATAAACAGGCCAGCGGAAAAAATAAAAATTGCCGCCGTCGGTGAGATCAGACCGCGATAGGTCCAAGGCGGAATCTCGTTCAGGCCAATTTTTAAGAACGGCCACGATGTGCCCCACCCGATGATGACGGCAATGAGGAAAAAATATCCTGATGTTGAAAGGCCGTGACTTTTCATTTTTTCATAAATCGAGTTGGCGAAAAAAAAGCCGGCGTTTGATGCACCGGCTTTTTAAATCTATTTGTTTGCTCTAGTTCAAATACAGATGAACTTCATTTGACTGCGCGGCTTGGCTGGTTCTGGCCGAAACGGCAATCCGTTGCGGCGGTAAGCCCATCCGTTGCAGTGAGCGCATAACGTTTTCCGCATTGCGGCGCGCCTTGTTCGAATTGAGCGCGACACGGGCGGCGCCACCGGAAGCAGGTGCGACGGCAACCAGTTCAAAGGTTGCGTTCGGGCGGCGTTCCAAGCTGCGGCTGACCGCATTGTAAAGGGCTTGTTCATAGGCCACGCTGGCGCGATCAAAGCGGATAACCACCAACGGCCGGCGGCCGGCGAGTGAACGTGGGCTGGTGCGGCGATTTATTGTCCCGGCAGTGGCGGCAGTGAGCGCGCGATTGGTTAGGCTGGCGCCCATTAATTCACCGGATTTAACGGCGGCTGATAAGGTGTTGAGATTGCTGCGTTCGGTGGCGACATAGTTGGTTTGGCGTTGGATGTCTTCAGAAAGTTCTTTCAATAAACGGTCGATCAGCACCACTGTGCGATTAACTTCGTCTTCCAATATCGCCAGCTGTTGATGGTCCGCATCGACGGCGCCGGAGAGCCTGAAGGCGGCGCGGGTGTTTTCGGCCAAAAAGGCAGCCAGGGTTGAATCAGCCGTTACATTTGTCGTCAGCACATTCATGTCGCTGATGTCGTCACCGATTTTCTTGAGGTCTGACAAGGCTTGATTGAACTGTTCGACGAGAACCGGATTGCCGGGCGTGGTGCCAACCTGCAAACGCGCGTTAATGGCGGAAACGGCACCATGATAACGTTGCGAGTCCTGAACCGTTTTGGCGCGGACCGATTGCAGTTCGGAATTGTTCTTCGAAACACCACCCTGCAGGCGGCGCAATTCATTTCTAAGCTCAACGGCTTTTTGGCCAACAAACGTTCCGGTATTAGAACCCGACGTTACACCCTTAGGCTCAAACTTTGTCGTTCCCAATGCTGGTGGCTGGGCTGCTGGTTGGCTACGTACCGGTGCAGCCTGTTGCCTGGCTGCGGGCGCTTGCGCTTGCTGCTGAGAGGTCCCCGACGGATCTTCGCCCGTTAAAGACGGCAAAAGAGATTCGGATGAAAATGAACACCCTGTTAAAAGGCCGGTGATCAGGACTGTCGCGCTAACAACAATCGACCGATTATTTATAAAGGTCATCGCGCCGCTTTTCCTCGTTCAAATTAACTAAAGCCCCCAATAATCAAGCACTCAAAACTACGGCAACTTTGGTCAAATCAATACTACAAATCAATGCTTTAGTAGAAGGAATTAACATGCCCCCCTTCAACTTATCAAGTATTACTTAAAGTACCTGTATTTGACAAGCAAAGGTTAAAGCATTCCGAGATAAATAAATCCCCTCAAATTTGGTCTATTTGCACTCCAAAAAAGACTTCAAAAGATGTCTTGAAACTGCGGACCGTTTTGAATAGTGTCCCCTCCTCTTCGGCGCCCGTAGCTCAATTGGATAGAGCGTCTGACTACGAATCAGGAGGTTGGGAGTTCGAGTCTTCCCGGG
>CAJWAR010000013.1 GCA_913020445.1 uncultured Rhodospirillaceae bacterium | reverse complement strand
GCCTAAGGTGTCCCCTCTTAGAGCGTTGAAGTAATTAATGCACCACAAAGGACACGAAGCACACAAAGATTCACTCATCCGCCCCCACTCCGTCACCCTGGACTTGATCCAGGGTCCAGAGATGTAACTGGATTCTAGCCTTCGCCAGAATGACAGCGATGTTACCCGAAACCGCTTTCCTCCCCCTTGACCTGCCTGCGCGTAGCTTCGGCAGAGGCAGGTGGGGGAGGCCAAGAATTTATTATGGGGTGGGGGTGTATTTAATCTTTGGCTGAAAATTAATTTTACATTACACTTATAAGAACGTGTACGGAAATCCCTTTAAATATGGGTCAAATCGGGTCACAGAAACGTAAGGTTCGAGAGTTGGCTAAGAGGGGATACGGAAAAGAGTTGATTTCGGTATAGGGGAAAAGTCAGCTGTTGGCGCACTCACCACGGATCATCGGTAGCATCAATCCATCATTTGTCGAGACATTTTATGCCCGAGCTTTCAATATTTGAACGTATCCATTCTGAATTGCAAAATCTGGAAATCGACGAGATTAAGGATTTAATTGGGCACCTAATAAAGGGCTTAACAATCACATCTCCGACATTTAACGCTGGAACATTCCTCTATCGAGCGAGAAAATGTAACGATGACTTTAACCTATCAGCGGGCATTCGAATAAGAGACCTGAGCTACCCTGACCCCGGTCAAACACGTCTTGGTCGGGTGAACCGCGATGGTGCACCCAAATTCTATTGTGCCATGTCTAAGGAAGTCGTCTTCTTTGAGCTGCCTGGTCTTGCGAAAGGTGATGAACTAGTTTTGAGTTTTTGGCGTACTTCAAAAGAAATGTTGATCAACAATATTGGCTATACTGATTTCATATTCCAAGAATTGGGTGCGCGACGGCAACGCCCGCTTTGGGGAGGGAGCGGTTCGAGCCGCGAAGAAACCCAGCAAGACATCATTCTTAATTCAGACTCGCTCCCCAAGGAAGAAATAGATAAAGCGCTATCAAAGGATGACAATCGAGAGACTAAGGAAGCGCTTAGCCAAGCTTTCATGTGCGATGTCGGCACCGGAGAAACCTACAAATATAAGCTAACGACGGCTATTGGCGAATTGCATCTTGGAGAGATCGTGAACAACACTCAACAGTTTTCGGGCCTGCTTTATCCCTCCTCTCGGATGTCGGCAAATGGAGACAATCTCGCTTTGCTGCCAGAATACGTGGACAACCATGTGGTTTTTACAAAGGCGCTGCTTGTTCGAGTTAACGAAATGGAAGGAACGAAGTTCTCATTTGAATATTTGGACTCGGCCATTGATACAAATACGGACGGTTCCCTGAAATGGCTTGGACGCATTCTCAATTG
Organism: uncultured Rhodospirillaceae bacterium; assembly: GCA_913020445.1. Lineage (GTDB taxonomy): Bacteria > Pseudomonadota > Alphaproteobacteria > Rhodospirillales > UBA2165 > TMED23. The sequence continues at coordinate 85,102 of CAJWAR010000013.1, read as the reverse complement.
GTCGTTAGGCCAAAAAAAAGGCGCTATAGCTACCGGTGTATCGGGGCCTGATGAATATGGCGACTACGATAGAGGTGAAGATGGCCAAATCGCGCATTGGGTATTAACCGACACTGTAACAGGTGATATCCTCAAACTAGGATAGGTTACCCACGCAATTATTTGAATAGTTCAGAAACGGCCAATGACCGTTTTTGGATATTAGCCGCCGAAATTTAGTCAATCAATCTGTGTCCGCTTCCAAGAGCAAAGCGGACAGGAGGTTCCATACTGAAAACACTGGGTTTCCGTATACCTGCCGATTAGACTCCCTCTGTGTTCTCTGAGGCCTCTGTGGTTTTTATTCTTCGTGGGCTTTGTGATCTTTGTGGTTTTTTAAATACTTCAACGCTGTAAGCGGGGACACCTTAGGCGACCAATAGTAAGGTCGACAGGATGTGCCAAGAAGATGTCCCCCTAAGAGGGGACCACTCCATCCGTCTCAAACTCAATCTCCCGATCGACCCCCTGCTCAAGCCGGGTGACGACGCGCCAGTTTTTGTCATCGGTGTCCTGGAAATCCAAGCGGAAGTGGGCGCCGCGGCTTTCTTCCCGATGAAGCGCCGCCGTGCCCAAGAGCCGTCCCAAGAGCGAGAGATTTTTAATCGAAAGCGCACTTTCCAATTCCTGGCCCAGCGCTTTATCCGAGCTCTGCGCATCATCGGACAAGCGCATTGCCGGTACGTCGACCGCTTCGATGCGCTGATATTCTTGAATCGCTTCCTCGCATTGTTCTTTGGTTCGGATGGAACCGAGTTTTTCATGGGCGAGCATGCGGCACTTAAGGCGCACGTCGGCCTGCAACGGACCGGTATCCCGCGCCATCAGATCACCGAGCCAATCGGCAGCTTCTGCGGGGATGTTCACCGGCGTAGGAGTTTCACTTTTAGATATCAATTTCGATGCCGCCTTGCCGGCCCGACGGCCAAATACCAATGACGCTGAGAGAGCCGAGCCACCGATGCGGTTGCCGCCATGAATGCCGCCGGCGGTTTCGCCCGCTGCCCAGAGCCCATCAACCGGCGTCTTGCCATCGATGTCGATTTTAAGCCCGCCCAGCCAGGTGTGGGAGCCGGGGGCGACTTCCAACGGGGTCTTGGTGATATCAATGCCGCGATGGAGGCAGGTCTTATAGACATGCGGGATCATCTGCTGAATGGTTTCGAGCGGCACATGGGTCGCATCCATAAAAATACCGCCGGTGAGCCCCGCCCGTCCGGCATGAATTTCCCGCGCCATCGCCAGGATCACTTCGGCGCGGGTCGATTGCTCGGCTGTCTCCGGGTAATAGCGCTTCAAAAACTCCTCGCCGTCCTGGTTTTTAAAGACCGCGCCGGCGTTGATAAAGCCGGTTGGGTGCGGGGCAAAACCGAACAATTCTTCCGGTGAGCAGCACATCGCCTGGAAATCAATCATCTCGATACCGAGCAGGGGCGCACCGGCCCGGTAGCCCAACACATAGCCATCGCCCGTCACCTGCGGCGGGTTATCGTTGACATAAAACAGCCCGCTGCCGCCGCCGGTGCAGAGAATAACCTCTTTGGCCGCGTAGGAGACCAATGTGCCGGTGCCGTACTCAACCCCCCAGGCGCCGGTGACACGGTCGCCGTCTTTGACCAGATCAACGATGGAGGTGAGAGAATGTTTTTCGATCCGGTCGTCGGCCCGCAGTTTCGCCGACAGCGCCTTGGTCAGCCTATTGCCGGTGGTGTCGTAGTGATGGACGGCGCGGGGCTGGCTGTGGCCCGGGAAGGATTTGAGATCGAGCGCGCCCGTATCGTCTTTAACGAAATCCGTACCCCAGCTTTCGAGATCATTCACCACCTCGATAATGTCGCGGGTCCAGACGGCGGCGAGCTCAGGATCGATCAGCTCGCCGCCATGTTCGAGGATTTCTTTGAGATGCAGTTCCGGGCTGTCCTCCGGGCCCATGGCGGCGGCAAAGCCACCGCGTGCCACGGTCGTTGTGCCGCTGGTCGCCCGGCCTTTGGTCACCTGGATTGAGCGCACACCGGCCTCGGCGCATTCAAAGGCTGCCAGGGTGGCGGCAGCACCACCGCCGACGATCAGCACATCGGTCTCGAAAGATTTGGTGGTGATATCGGTCATGCTTGTTTCATTAGGTCTAAAAACTCATCGACGCAGGCATCGGCAAAGGCTTCGTCATTAATATGAAGATCGAACTCTTTAACGTCGCCGCTGGTTAAATTAGCCTTCACGGCAGCGGTAAAACACTGATCCGTTTCCGGCTGCAACCAGTCGCCAATCTCGTTGCCGTTGATATCCTGGGTTTTGCGGATGATGTGCTGGCTGAAACCTTGGCTCGGGATCATCACCGTCACCGGGCCGGTGGCGCCGTTCAAGCGCTCGGCCACCATTTTACCGAGCTCGGTCATTTCTTTTGCATTGGTCCGCATCAGCAATATTTCGACATTGTATTGATAGAACTCGCGGTCGTGAAAGCGCTCAGGACATTCACCAACCCACCAATTGGTGTGATCAATGGCGCCCGGCACAACGACTTGCGGCAGCCCCGCCGCCCCCGCTGACGTCAGCCGATTATCGCTGGTGCGGTAAACACCGTCGTTTAAAATATCACATAACTCGGAGGTCGTAATATCAATCACGCCCGCCAGTTCTTTCTGGCCGGCCAGATTTTCAAGCGCCTTGCCGCCCGGCCCCGAAGCATGAAAGTGCATGACCTCGAAGCCCTCGTCTTGCAGCCGGTCGGTCACCCGGTCGACACATTTTTGCAGATTACCGAAAGACGACACGCCGATCAGCGGCGGCTCGTCCGTCTCGGCGCTTTTTCGTTTCTGCCAAGCCTCGGCCATGCCGCCCACCGCATAGCAGGCGTTTTCCATTACGGCCTTGGTGATGCGGTTCATGACAATGTCACTGATCGTCGGATACATGGCGATATCGCTTTCGGCGACATACCACTGCACGGCGGCTGTCGCGGCGACCGGCGTCACCATAACTTTCGGGAACAATGCAGGGAGTGCCCGCATCATGCCGCAAAAGACCGTGCAGCCATTGGCGCCGCCAACACCGATTGCGCCGGATATCTCGCCTGCTTGGTAAGCTTCGACCAACGCCTGGGTGCCACCTTTGATCATGGTTTCACCGGCGGCGGCCCGTTCCATCTCGCCGATCGCCGCCCAGGTCGCACCTCCTTTGACCGCCAGCGCCTCACCGCCGATATCGGCTCCCGGCTTATCATGGGGTTTCAGGGAGAGATCCATCAACCACGGCTCGACGCCAAGGCCCTGCAAGACCTCACACATAAAGCCCGCAGCCTCAGATTTACTGTCGAGCGTTACAAGGACGGCGATTTTCATCATGACAATATATAGATCACAAAGTTATTTCTTTTAAAAGCCGAAGGCTCCAGATAAAACGGGTCCATTGAAAAAATAATAAGTGGGGAAGACTTATGCGCTTAGCAAACAAAAAGGCGATTGTAACCGGCGCCGGTGGCGGCATTGGCCGCGCCATCTGTGTTGATTTCGTCAAAGAAGGGGCCGCCGTACTTTGTCTCGACATCAACGAGAAGACCGTCCGGGAAACCGTCAATGAACTGACGGAACTTGGCGGCACAGCGGTGGCGATGACGGCTGACGTTGCCGAAGAAGCCAGTGCCGAAGCAGCCGTGAAAACGGCGGTCGATAGTTTCGGTGGTCTCAACGTTCTGGTCAGCAACGCCATCACCGATATCCCCTATGTGCCGCTGACCGAGATTGATGCGGATGACTGGCGCCGCCTGATGGATGTCAATTTCAACAGCTCGTTTTTATTCTGCAAACATGCGATTCCGGAAATGGAAAAAGATGGCGGCGGCTCGATTATTCTGGTCGCCTCCCAATTGGGCCGGGTCGCGCGTCCGGGTCGGCCGTGGTATTGCGGCGCCAAGGGCGGCCTCATCAATATGGCCCGCGCCATTGCCCTCGATCACGCCAAGCAGGGCATTCGCTGCAACGCATTGTCGCCGGGGCCGATTGAAACCGACCGCTATGTCAGTAATTTCGACAGCGTCGAACACGCGCGCGCAAACAATTTCACCTTGTTTGAACGTTTGGGCCGGCCGGATGAAATTTCGCCCGGTGCGGTGTTCCTGGCGAGCGATGAATCCTCCTTTATGACGGGCTCCGATCTGCTGATTGATGGCGGCTTTACTGCCGTTTAATCTCATATTGCGGGACCGGTTCCAGCTACCTCATTTCGGTAACCCTGTTGTGCATTCAGACGGTTTGACAGGTCTAAAATCGTTACGTATGGTCCGCGAATTCTGGGGAGGGTCTTATATAAGACAAGTGGAAGACCCGCCGGAATAACGAAATTCAAAATATCCGGAAGGCCTGTACACAAATTTTTTAGTCAGGTCTACGGGGGGAAACTTTAGGAGGAATTTATAGATGACAGACACACCTTGGAAACAAGATGGCTGGTTCACCAGCCCTTGGAACTTCGATCCGGAAGTCACCAAAGATTGGAAATTTTCTGATAATATTCGCATCCATGACGTGACCTTGCGTGATGGTGAACAGCAAGCCGGTCTGGCGTATAACTATGATGACAAAATGCGGATTGCCGAAGGCCTGGCAGAAATTGGCGTACAGCGTCTTGAAGCCGGTATGCCGGTGGTCTCCAAAGACGATGCTAAAGTTGTTACCGAGCTTGCCAAACGTGATTTTGGCCCGAAAGTATATTCTTTCGCCCGCTGTATGGTGGATGACGTTAAACGCGCTGTCGATGCCGGTGTTAAAGGTGTCATCATGGAAGTGCCGGCCAGCCCGCACCTCATCGAAAAAGGCTATCGCTGGGAACTGGATCGGGCGATCGATCTTTCCATCGAGTCTACTTCTTTTGCGCGCGATCAAGGTCTTGAAGTTGTCTTCTTCCCAATCGACTTCACCCGCTCAGACCTCGTCTGGGTTTGCGACTTAATCGAACGGGTCGGTAAAGAAGGTCATATGGACGGCCTCGCCTTGGTTGATACCATGGGCGCTACTTCGATCCACGCCATGCAGTTCTTTGTCCGCACCATGAAAAACCGCTTCCCGGATATTCCGCTGGAAGCTCATTTCCATATGGACTTTGGTATGGGTATAGCCAATACGATTATGGCGCTGTCTGAAGGTGTTGAAGTTATCCAATCTACTGTTTTGGGTGTTGGCGAACGTGCCGGTAACGTGCCAATGGAAGAAACGGTTATGGCGCTTAAATGCCTGTACAATATCGACATCGGCATCAAAACCGAGCAGTTCAAACAGCTCGCCGACATGGTGGCTGAAATTTCAAAGATCCAGATTGCCTCGAACCGTCCAATTGTTGGCGATAATTTGTTCAAAGTTGAATCCGGTATCATCGCAACGTGGCTGCTCAACTGCGGTTACGAAGATCAAACCGAAGTCGTGCCGTTCCGCCCAAGCCTGGTTGGCCAAGCTGAACCAGAAGCTGTTATGGGTAAAGGTTCCGGTATCGACAACTGCAAACACTGGCTGGATAAATTCCAAATCCAGGCAAATGAAGAGGAAGCCATGGAAGTTCTCATGGCCGTCAAAGAATGGGGCCTGGTTCACAAGCGCCTGATGAAAGACGAAGAATTCTCGACGCTAGCGAAAGACGTTCTCGCAAACTAAGCAGTTACACGCGTATTCAAAAAGCCCGGTCTCGAAAGAGGCTGGGCTTTTTTTGTGTTCACAATAATTTTTTAAAATTGGATTTGTTTTACGCCAGCGCTCGGATTAAGCTATTTGCAGCGTGCTTCTGAAAGATTGGCAGCCAAAAAAGCATCAACTATACCAATTCGTTATTATCTATTTCAGAAGCATTACAGTAAATTTGAAATGGGGAGAATAAAAATGGCTAAAGCGAAAACACTCGATTCAGAAGGCGGTAATCTCTACGAGCGCGCCAATGACATGTTCGTCAAAGTAACTGCCGGTGATACCGATGGATCTTACGAAGTGTGCGAAGAACGCTGCCCGGCTGGCTTTGCCTCCCGCCCCCACATGCACACGGTCAGCCACGAGACATTCTATGTCTTAAAAGGCAGTGCCACTTTTTTGCTCGGCGAAGAAAAACATGAAGGTAAGGTCGGTGACTTGATCCACATTCCGCCGGGCGTGCCGCATCAAATGATCGCTGGCGATGATGGTGTGCGGGTTTTGATGGTCTACAGCCCCGGCACCACCGAAGCGATGTTCGCAGATATGACAGCATTGACCCCGGAAGAACGGGCCGATTTTGAAACCGGCGCCGCCGTTGCTGCCAAGCACAACACCATTTGGGTCGAAAACTTTCCAGAAAACCAAAGTTGATAAAAATAAACTTTAAAGGGGTAACAACATGCCAATAATCGAACCCGGCGGCGGCCGTATTTTTAAACGCATGAACGATATGACGGTGAAAGTTCATTCCGCCGACACCAACGGCACCTATGAAATGTGTGAGGAAAAATGTCCGCCGGGGTTCGAGTCCCGCCGTCACATGCATGCCAAGGATTTCGAAACTTTCTATATGGTCTCCGGCTCGGCGCGCTGGGAAGTCGGCGATGAAGTCGTCGAGGCTGTCAAAGGCCACACCATCCATATTCCACCGAACACACCACATAAGGTGAAATCGGAGGAAGGCTGTGAAATGATCTGCATCTTCGGACCGGGCAATCAAGAAGGCCAGTTCGAGGAAATGAGCAATCTGACCAAAGAACAACAGCAGGACGACGCGCTCAGAAAATCGATCCTCGCCAAACACAACATGGTGCCGCTGGAGTAGCAGCGCTGTTATCTATTCTGAGAAACCCGGTTTCTGGCGAGACCGGGTTTTTTGATTTAAGGGGACATGTTCTTGTTACGTGTCCCCTTTAATTTGCGCTGCAAAATAAACCACAAAGGGCACGAAGCACACGAAGATTATTAAACCACCGAGGGCACAGAGAACACAAAGAACATCTATCCGCACCCCCACCTTAATCCTCCCCCATCAAGGGGGAGGAAAACTACTTATAAATCTCATTCACCAATACTGAGGCTGTGAACCTGAAACCATAAGCCCTCCCCCTTGATGGGGGAGGGTTGGGTAGGGGTGACTATCAAACCAACAAATTAATCTTTGGCTGAAAACATATAATTGGTTACACTTATTAGAACGTGTACGAAAAACCCCTTGGAAATGGGTCAATTCAGGTTGCGGAAGTGTGCGGTTTGATGGATGGCTCAGAGGGGGTACGGAAAACAGTTGGTTTCAGTATAGGTATTCTGATTGATGATTAGACAATTTAATTTTCAGACAGAAAGTGGATGATTTACTATGTTATTGATGAAAATTATTTGTTCGATCATGTATCCTTTCTTGGCTAATTTTTATGTACTTATGCTTGTAACGGCAGTTGCTGTGTTGGTGGATTTTGTTCCATTACAGCCATTTTCCTTCATAGTTCACACAGTCAGTTTGCTTCCAGTATTTTATTTTATTCTTTGGAAACGAGATGTTACAGAGTTATCGCAATTATATGCCTGGTTAATTGGAACATTAGTGGTATCAGTGATCATGATCGCTGGAACAGCAATTGTGGAGACGGTTTTTAGAGAGGCTATCAGGGACAATCTTATGGATGTTTATGGCAAAGCCGGGAAGGTTCCAAGTTTCATTGAGAGCATTGGAATTTTTACGTCTCATGGCATTTCTTTTATATTTGTTGGTTTGATGGCAGCCCCAATTTCAATAGTTTTTGCGAAACTCATACTTCAAAGTGTGGATACCACAAAATTTTCATCGCCAGCATTGGAAAGTGAAAACTCATAGCCATGACTATACCGAAACCACTGGTTTTCCGTACAAACCAAAATCAAATTCTCCGTGTTCTCTGTGACCTCGGTGGTTTAATAATCTTCGTGTGCTTTGTGACCTTTGTGGTGAATTAACTACTTCTACACCGTAAGCGGGGACACGTTAGGCCAACGTATTAAAGGTCGATAGGAAGTGCCAAGAACATGTCCCCTTATTGAAGGAACCCCCGCACACACAACTGTGACGATTTTCTGTTGGTAAAGCCGGGAGAACGGATTTAGATTTGGTCTAAAGTAATTAACGCGCTGAGGACAAATATGCCTAATATCACCATGCTCGATATTGAAGAGCTTAAGAAAACCAAGCTCGGCGGCTTTATCAAAAAAAGCCTGCGCCACCGCGCACCCGACCCCGCTTTCCACGCCATGCTCGGCCACAATCCGGAACTGTCGGCCTCAATGTATTTTGCCTGGGGTACGGTGTTTAATACCGGCATCGTCGATCATAAGCTGAAGGAGATTATCCGCGTCCAGCTTTCGCGAACCGCCGATTGTAATTATTGAGGTAATGTCCGGTCTGCTTCGGCGAAGCAGCAGGGATTAACCGAAGAAATGATCGATGACGGGATCGACAATTACGCGGCCTCGGATAACTTCACACCGGCTGAGAAAATCGCGCTCAAATATTCCGATTTGATGGATACCGATCCCGATTTGGTCGATGAAGCTTTTTATGATGAGCTGAAAAAACATTACACGATTGAAGAGATCGTCGAGCTTGGCTCCTTCATCGGCTTTAATATCGGCTACCACACCTGGTTCGGCACGCTCGGTTTTTATCCGATGTTCACCCCTGATGGCCGCTTGGTCGACCAGGAAGAATCAGCCCGTATTTATGGTGACAAGCCGATCTCACACACCAAAGGGCCGTTGCAGCGCGCACTCGATAGCGCCCCAGAAAAAACACAAGATAGTGCGGCGGAATAGGAAATAGGTATGGCAATTATTGACCCCGTCCCCTTAGATCAGCTCGATCCGGAAAAATTTCAAACCCGGCTTGAGCTGGCGCAAGAACTCATGGTGCCGGACACCCTCTTTCTGCAGATCATGGCCCATGCGCCGGGTTACGCGGAGGCCTTGTTTGATGCGATGTATCAATCCCATGCGCTCGGCAATGTCGATCACGCCTTAAAAGAAATTATTCGCGTGCGGCTGGCCCGCCTTGCCAAGGATGAATATTTTGCTGCGCTCAGGTCCAAAAAGGCGATGGACAGTGGTCTTTCCGAAGAGCGGATCGAAGCCGGCTGCGGCGGCTTCGAAAATGACCCGCAGTTTTCTAAGGCGGAAAAATGGGCCCTCACTTACGCCAAGCTGATGTATACCGAACCGACCAAAGTCGATGCCGCTTTTTATGATCTCGGCAAAACATTCTATTCTGAACCTGAGATCATGGAACTCGGCGCCTTCATCGCCTTTCATTACGGGCTGCAATTGTTCATGCGGACATTGAAAGCACTGCCGTTAAACGCTGCTTGATAAAGCCAGTCTTAGGTTTTACTAAGACCCAACATGCCAAACATTATATCAGACACAAAATTTACCGAACGCGAAGAATATGGCTGGGTTATGGTTTTTATAACCTTCACCCTCAGCGCGATATCCTTTGGCGTGTTGTCATCTGTCGGCGTTTTCTTAAAAGAACTCGAGGCCGAGTTTGGCTGGTCACGCGGCAGCCTGTCTTTCGGCTATTCGGCAATCACCCTGGCGACCGCTTTTACCGGCATTTTTTGGGCCATTCTCGCTGATCGTTACGGCACCAGATGGATCGTCCTATTCGGCGCGGTAATATTAGGTTTCCCGCTGTTACTGCTCAGCACCATGGACAGTATTGTTGAGTTCTATTTTTATTACTTCCTGTTTGGCGCGTTTGGCCACGCCACGGTGACCGGGCTGCTTTATGCCAATGTCGGCCTGTGGTTTACCCGCAATATCGGTCTGGCGATCGGCTTGTCGGTTGCCGGTGGCGCTGTCGGCCAAGGCACCGTACCCGTTATCGTCCGCTATCTGATTAATCAACATGATTGGCAGACCGCCTATTCAACCTTGGGCATCGCATATATCATCCTGACCATCCCGATTGCGTTATTCGTCCGGGATTCACCCCGGCTGAAATCCGCGCAATCCCATGAAGCGCCGAAACAACGAGACGGCACACCCTTTCCCTTGGCGCCGACGGTCGTTGTCGCCTGGATAGGGACAGCGGTGGTGTTCTGCTGTATCGCCATGGCGGTGCCGATTGTTCATTTGGTGCCGTTGCTGACGGATCATGGCATGACGCCGGAGAAAGCCGTTACGGTCTTCTTTGCGCTTATGATAACCGGCGCTTTCGGGCGGGTGTTGGGGGGAAAACTGGCGGATCATATCGGCGCCTTGCAAAGCTATATTTGTATGTCGGTGCTGCAAACTGCGGTCATATTCATGTTTCCACATGTCGAAAATACGATTTTAATCTATGCCCTGGCGATGACATTCGGCCTCGCTTTCTCCGGCGTCATGGCCTCCTTTCTGGTCTGCGTGCGTATGATGGTGCCAGCTAATTTTCTCGCCCGCGGCATGGCGGTTGTCGGCGCGACCGGCTGGGTCGGCATGGGGCTCGGTGGCTGGCAAGGCGGCATCGCCTTTGATCTGACCGGTGATTATGTATGGTCCTATGCTAATGGCAGTATCGCCGGCGTAATAAATCTTCTTATTTTAACGCTATTTTTCCTGCATATCCGCCGCAGCGGCCGGCATCAAGGATTGCAGGCTGTAGCGGCCTAACCTGTTATCCAGTTACACGGGTACAGCTTTATTTTGCCTCCGGCGTATACTTCCCTGATAATTGCGGCGCGTGAGGCGGGTTGCTGAAGCCCTGCTCCTGGCGCTCCAGCCTGGTTTCCCTCGACCAGGTTCGCTTGAGATCATCTTGGATATGAATACGCAAGACATCCAGCCCCTCACATTCAAGCTCGACCACGTCGCCATCATGAAACGCGTTCAGCCCCCGGTGATTGGTGCCGGTAGCCAAGATATCGCCCGGCTCCAGAGTATGAGTAGAGCTTGCCCATTCGATACAGCGCGTTATCGAATGCGCCATATCATCTGAATTAAATTTTTGTTTGATCTCACCATTGACCGAGAGCTTTATCTGCAATTTTTGCGGATCGGCAATCTCATCTTTGGTGACGAGATAGGGGCCAATCGGCGCATAGGTTTCCCGCGATTTCATTTGAAAAAAAGAATTGCTGCCGGGCGGCTGCAAGCCACGGGCCGAGCCATCAATAAAATTGGTGTAGCCGAAAATATAATCCATCGCTTGCGCTTCACTTACATTGGAGGCGCGTTTGCCGATGATCACGGCGATTTCGGCTTCACCTTCAAAGACCGTCGCCGGAATGTCCTGCAACACCATCGTATCTTCATGACCGATAATACCGGACGGTGATTTATGAAAAGCGTTGATCGGCGCCGGCTCATCGCGGGTGCCGTCTTCCATGTAATTGACCGCCATACAGTCAATGTTAATTGGCCGCGGCAGTGGCGGGCGAATGCGAACGGATGAAAGCGGAATGGCTTCACCATTTGATACCGCTTTTTCAAGTTTGGCTTGATAATTTCCAAAATCAGCAATTAGCCCCGCCATCAGGTCCAGTTGATCACGATGTGGAATATCCTGCACCACATCTGACACATCTATGACGTCACTGCCATCAACGACACCCAGCCTAAATTCATCGAAATACATTAGTTTCATAAATTGGTTCCCTGTTTTTTTAATTTCTTTTATCAACAAAGCGTGGCGCTTTAACGCTCGCTTCAAATTCTTTCGCCAGCGTGCCGGTCTCCAATATCTCGATCACCGGACGAACTTCAAAGACGTCGCGAATTTTTTCCGCCAAAGTTTCCGCTGCCTTATCGGCATCTGACTTGCGGTCAACTTCGATACTTACGACCAGATCATCCAAGCCATCGGTTGCCGTGAATTCCACTTTAAAATCGTTGATATCCGGCACCCGGAACATGAAATCCTCGAACTCGGAGTGATTGATGTTGATGCCTCTGATCTTGGCAAAGCCGACCGTCCGGTTGGCATGCTTCATCACTGGGAAAATCGAAAACGGCCCCTCCAGCGAGGTTTCGTTTGAAATCCGGACGATATCGCCAGAACTCCAGCGCAGAAACGGCGTTGAAGTATTGCAAAACAGCGGCGTGATAACCATCAAGCCCTCTTCGCCTTCGGGTACTGGAAGTCCTGTATTTTCATCGACGACCTCAAACAATGCCTGATCGGTCCAGATATGGAAGCCCTCATGGACTTTACTGTCAGCGCCTAAAATACCAATCTCAGTCATGCCGAAGAAATCATTGACCTCGGCGCCCCAGCTGCGTTCCAGCTTTTCCCGCTTGGCTGCAGATAGCGCCTCGGCGCCGACAATAACTTTGCGCACATTGCCACCGGCGAGATCGATATCCATTTCCTCTGCCAAGTTAGCCAGATGCAGACCATAGCTTGGCATACCCATCCAGATGGTCGGCTGAAGATCATCGATCAACTCCAATTGAACGCGGGACGGCGTGTTGGCGCCCGAGCCTGCCCATAAGACGCCGATGCCGACTTGATTGGCGGTGCGCGACCACAATTGCCCGGCCGGATGAACACCATACGGAAAAGACTGGTGACAAACGTCATCCTCGTTGAGCCCGGCCACAGTCCAGCAACGGCAAAGCTGGATATAGGTGTAATACATATCGGTGTAGGTGCGGGGATAATAGAGCGGCACCCCAGTGGCACCGCCCGAGCGCCAATACTCAGCAATATCTTTTTGCTCGGCGATACAAAACAGCTCGCGGAAGTTTTCGACACCCAATTCGCGTAGGGTTTCTTTATCAATGATCGGGATCTTCGCCCATTCCTCGGGATCATCCAGATTATCAGGATCAATGTGATCGAGCTTGCCCTGGTAAAACTTGGCTTTTTTAGCTTGCGCCAGCGCCACTTTCTTTTGCGTCGATTGCATGCGGGCTATCTCTTCTTTCGAAGACGGCAGCTGCAAATCCAGTATTTCCTCCACACTTCCCATAATTTAGACCGACCCCCAAACATCCGTGGCGACTTCGACAACGAGTTCCAGTTTACGCTTGGTATCGTCCTCGGTCACCACCTGACCACCGCCGCCGCCGGAAGAAAATCCACATTGCGGGCTAATTGCCAACTGCTCCAACGGCACGATTTTGGCGGCTTCATCAATGCGGCGTTTGAGCGCGTCTTTGTCTTCGAGCTCAGGCGTTTTAGTGCTGATCAAGCCCAGCACCGCCACTTTGCCGGCGGGCAAAAACCGCAAGGGCTGGAAATCGCCGGAGCGTTCATTGTCGTATTCCATAAAGAACGCATCGATGTTGAGCTGATTAAATATTTTCTCGGCGATCGGCTCATAACCGCCGGCCGCCATCCAGAGACCTTTCAAATTGCCGCGGCACATATGCATGCCGGCAAACATGTCATCGGGCCGACCGTCTACCGCCGCATTGATTGCTTTAACGTAAGTATCGGTAAGCTCATCCGGGTCTTCACCGCGCGCCCGAATACTTTCCCGCGCCTTTTCATCGCAATTACACGGCAGCGCCGTATCATCCAGCTGGATATAGGTGCACCCCTCTGCTGCCAGCTCGACAATTTCATCGCGGTACGCCTGGGTCAGATCAGCAAAATACGCTTCGTCTGACTCATAGACATCCGGGTTATAGCTTTCATGGCCTAAGAAAAAGTGCATCACCGGCGGTGATGCCATGGTGACTTTGGGCTGACCTTTGGGGCTCAGCGACTTCACATAAACATAATCGTCGGCAACAATCCGGTGCTTGCGCTTAAGTTTACTTTCAGCGTAGGGCGACGGCGGCATCAAGACGTCACCGTCCTCGCCTTTAAAAGTCAAGGTGCCGGCCTCTTTGATCCCCATACCTTCAAGCGCATCACTGACACCACCCGACCAGACGCGGCGGCGAAATTCGCCATCGGTCACCGACGGCATGCCGATGCTGTCTTGAAAGGCAACAATATCGGCGATGCATTGGTTTTTCATTTCATCAAAGGCCGCGTCGTCGATATTGCCCGCTTTATTGGCCCGCGCCGCATTGAGCAATTTATCGGGACGGATAAAGCTGCCGACATGCTCGGCGCGATACGGGGGTTTATTTGCAGTCATTAAGAAGTCCTTCCTGAGAATGATTATTTTTTTATTTGGCAAAGCCTAGCGAATCCCCTCAGCAAGGCCAAGATTTTTGTGAGGCTCAACAAAAAAACCGCCGCAGTTTCCTGCAGCGGTTTTTCGAGAACTTTATTTCAAGCTAGGCTTAGTGGTCTCTGCCGTCGACGCTTGAATGGTGGAATTCACCGACGCGGTAATCGCCGACAGCTTCTTCCATATGTTCCATGACGGTAAAAATGACCGGACCATCTTTGGAAACCAGTACATTCTCTTCGAGACGGCAGGTCTGCGGCAATCCAGGATGACCGGCAAATGTCTCAATTGCGAAGTACATGTTTTCTTTGATCTCGGCCGGGTATTTCAGCGAATACGCCCGTGACATCCACATACCTTCATACAAGGTGATGCCGATGGAGTGAGCAAATTGCTGCAACGTCACCGTGCCGTATTTGTCATCGTCATATTCCGGAAATTTGGAAACAACGTCAGCCGAAGTCATACCTGGCCGCAGATTTTCCAGACCAGCATAAAGCGAATCATAGGTTTCACGATACAGATCAATTTCAGCCTGGGTCATTTTGGCGGCACATTTAAGCGTCCGCACAAAGTCGATGTAATAACCACCTGGACCAACAGCGTTAATATCGATGATGATCAAATCGCCCTGCTGAATAATTTTATCGGTTGCCCAACGGCGATACGGAGAGGTGTTGCCACCGGAAGCGACGATGATGTCATAAATGATCTCACAGCCGCGATCGAGCATGAATTTATGAACTTCAGCTTCAATCTGACGTTCGGTCACGCCTGGTTTCAGCCATTCATGTTTAATGTGCCACATCGCTGCATCACCAAGCGAGGAAGCCTGTTTGAGCAGTTCGATCTCGTCGCGGGTTTTAACCGTACGGGCGCGGGAGAATGCCGGCCAGCCGTTAACTACGTTGATACCAACTTTTTCAAAGGCGTGAAGCGCCGGCAAATCGAAGTTATCAACACCGATCTTTTCTTTCTCAACGCCGTTCTCTTTAAGCACGTCGAGGATCGAAGCAACCATTTTGTCAGCCATTTCACCAACCGCGCCCTCAGCCCATTGCCAGGTCATGGCCGGACGGATGCGGTCTTTCATCCACGGCAGATCGATGATCGCGCATTGCAGATCGGAACCAGCGGTTTCAAACAGCACCGGCTCAGCATCGCGGCAAAGAACAGCATAGCGAATGTTGATGTTGTATTTCCAGTTACCCTGATAGGAACCAGTGATGTAGCGAATGTTGGCGCCTGCGAACACAACCAATGCCCCCAAATCGTCATTGGCCATTTCAGCGCGGGCGCGCTCAAGGCGTTCAGCCCGCAGGCGTTCGTGATCAACACGAAGCTGCCAGTCCGCACCCGTAATCGAGTAAAGCCGGCGTGGGTTTGTGTGATGTTCCTCTTGCAGGAACGTCGTATCCATTTCGTATCCCGTATACCCCATAGGTATCTCCTCTTTAGGCAGAATTATTTGTTTAAATGTGTTTTCTTATCGACTTTACAGAGTCTTGTAGAAGACGTGTTCATAAGATAATCGGGGGGGTGAATCAAGCAGCAATACACCCCGGCTGGCGGTTTAGTTTTATCACATTTAAGTGTGGTGCTGACTTAATTTGAGGTTACTGAACGGTAACCAGCGCCCCGGTTTCAGCCGATTGGCAGATCGCTTCAAGAACAGCAATATTTTGCAGCTTCTGTTCCTTGGTAAAGGGATAGTCGGCATCACCGGTGATCGCATCGGCCCAGGCCTCAAAATTGAGTTTTACCGTATCAACATCTTGAAACGCCGATTTCTCGATCTTACCTTCTTCGCGGCTGATAAAGAGATCGGTCGTGCCCATTTCACTTGGATGCGTATAGTCACGCGCTTCAACCCAAGCATCAGAGCCATAGACCGCGAGGCGCATATAAAGCGGCGTTTCCAGGATGGATGTGTAAGCTCCCGTTGCACCCGATTTAAAACGCAGGACAAAGCTTAGAATATCGCCATTGGCGTTGGCCGGATTGCGGGTCGCGGTCATGGCGAAGACTTGCTCAATCGGCCCAACTATATTGAGATAGGCGTCGGTTAAATGAATACCGGTGGTCGTCATTGCGGCGGCCGGGTTTTCTTTTGATGACACCCGCCAATTGTCAGCAGCCATATTAGCCAGCTTGTCGTGACTGAAATTCGCTTCGATATGCATGATGGTGCCAAGCTCACCATCGGCAACCAGCCGTTTGATCTCCTGCATGGCCGGCTCAAAGCGTCTTTCATGGCCGAGGCCTAAGACCACGCCAGCCTCTTCACAGGCCGCAACCGAACGCTCGGCGCTGGCGAGATCAAGTGCCAGTGGCTTTTCGCAAAAGACATGTTTACCTGCCTTTGCGGCGGCGATGATTTGTTCTTCGTGAAAGCTGTGCGGCGTTGCCAGTACGACCGCATCCACTGCCGGATCGTTTAGCGCGTCGGCATAATCGGCGGTAACTGTCAGGCTTTGTGCCGCGGCAATATCCTGGGCGGCGTCCGGTGCGATATCAATCCCCCGAGAAAAACCGATTTTCTCGCTCTTGCCCTGCAGGGTCTCAACAATATGACGGCCCCACCAGCCGAGCCCGATAATTGCAGCATTTATCACTTTAGTATCCCCATTTTCAATTGCGCCAAATTAGATTTTTCACCGGAATGCGCAACTCCTTTCTCAAAAAAAACAACCTTCGGTCCAAAAAAGCCCTCTGGCCTCGCCATAGACAATATGTCGAGGAGAGATATTATGAATGAACTATGTAAACCTGCGGCCAATACGCCGGTTAAGTATTTCGGCCACTTTTTGGGCCCGGATGATCAATTGGACGACCGGTCATGGGCCGAGGTGGCCGCCATTATCTACGCCCCCACCTTTCACAATGTCCTGGAGATTTGGTGCGCGCGCATCCATGCTCCGGATTATCTCGAGGCTGATACTTTCGTCATGGAAGACAGCGCCGACCGGGCGCTCCGCCGCGCCGCCCATTTTGTCACCGGCCTGGATTTGGGTTTGATCGAGATATCGGGGGCGATGGAAACCGCCAATAGGCGAGCGGTTTAGGCCTTCACTACTCCCCCTATATTAAAATGTTGTGATACCATCATACAGTGTCAGAAATTGTCGTAGAATAGGAAGGACAGTAAAATATGACTCCGCAGAAATGGGCCTTTTTAGCGTGTCGAGTGTTAGCTCTTTATATGCTGTATTCGGGAATAAGACAGTTAATGTTCTCGATACATGCTCTTTTAACCTATGCAAGCGATAACATGCTCCAAATTGGTACAACTTATAATGCCTTCGCTCTTGGTTTTGAGATCTTAGCCTTCCTATTATTTTGGTTCGGCGCATCTTGGCTTTCCACCAAAATGGTGCCGGGCGAAGTCGGTCATCAAAACCTGAGTGGTACCGACTCCGGTCAAATACTGACTCTTTGTATCGCCGTTTTTGGCTTGGTATTGGCGATATTATCCGTACCTAAAATTGTCGGTAGATTTGCGATTTACTTAAACGGACGAGAAGGCCTTCTGGATTTTACAATAAATTCTTACGCAATTGAGTTTGCGCTACAGTTTTTATTTGGCTTGTTTTTAATATTCGGCAGCAAAAGAGTATCCCAGTTAATTAAGTGGGCGCGCACTACCTAGCCCGGCAAAACTATGATTTAGGCTCCTGCATATCCCATTTTAAATGAAATTTCATCGGCCGAATTTTTGAGAGCGGTGGCATTCGGACCCGAAATTGAGTTGTCGAATTTGCCTTTATAGCCATAGGTGGTAATGACGGCGATCAGCTTGTTCTCGTGATCGAAAATGGGTGCTGCAAGAGTGCTGAGCGAGCGCATATCTTCGATAAAAAAGCGGCCAATACCATTCTTTTTGGTGGTTTCGATAATGGCGTCGATATCGATCGGATTGGCTTTGTCCCGTTGGCGCATTTCCCGTTTTACCAAAGTCTTGGTTTGTTGCCGCGACAGCCAGGTTAAATAGACATGACCGGTCGCCGTATTAAGCACTGGAAATATCGATCCGATTCGGGCGTTGACGGTAATCGGGGCTAAGGATTCCTCCCAATGCACAATCGTCGGACCATGATCGCCCCAGACCGTTAATACCACGGTTTCGCCGATCAGCTCCCGCAATTCGGCCATGATGGGTACGGCGGTGCGGACCAAGTTCAAGCCCATAATAGCCGCCAGTCCGATCTGCAAGGCGATCGGGCCCAGATTATACTTTCCCGTTGCCGCATCCTGTTCGACCAAGCCGGACCGTATCAAACTGACAAGATAGCGCCGGGTATTGGCGGGCGGCAGTTCAGCGATATTGGCGATGGATTTCAACCCCATCGGCCCGCCGCCGCTCTTTACCGCGTGCAGCACACGGGTACCGACCTCGACCGATTGAACACCGCCGACACTGTCAGATGGATTTTTGTTTTGCTTAATCATCAGCTGGCTTTTTCATCCACATTTTGAAAACATACTTCAACTAACGGTAATAATAGAGTAATTCACCTTATTGTAAAATGTTGCTTAATATACAATATATTGCTATATAAGCAACTTATCAGATATTCACAAATCAAGCTAGATGCTATTCGTACTTACTGAGAGTTCAAATGAAAAACGATATTTTTAAAAATGTGGAATTTCCGGTTATTTCTGCGCCGATGTTTTTGGTCTCGGGCGTAGATTTGCTCGTCGCCTGTTGCGCTAATGGCACGATCGGCTCCTTCCCGGCATTAAACCAAAGAACGACCGAAACCTTCGAAGAATGGCTGGTTCAAATTGAAGCTGAGTTTGACCGGTTGGACTGCCAGCAAAGAACCTACGGCGTCAATTTGATCGTTCATAAATCCAATCCCCGCGTCGCTGCTGATCTAGAAATGTGCATCAAGCACGAAGTGCCGCTGCTGTTGACGTCTTTGGGCGCGGCTAAAGAAGTAATCGACGGCGTTCACAGCTATGGCGGCAAAGTGTTTCATGACGTGATCAATGCCCGGCATGCCAAAAAGGCAGTGGAGGCAGGTGTTGACGGTCTTGTATTGGTCGCTGCTGGTGCGGGCGGGCATGGCGGCCTGGCAAATCCATTTGCTCTATTGAGCGAAGTCCGCAATTTCTTTGATGGCTATATCGCTTTGGCTGGCTCGCTAACAAACGGCGCCCATGTCGCAGCGGCTCGTGCGGCCGGCGCTGATTTCGCCTATGTCGGCACGCGCTTTATCGCTACCGACGAAGCTTACGCTGATCAGACCAACAAAGAAATGATCGTCGATAGTACTTTGAATGATATCGTTTACACCAATGCTTTTTCGGGCGTTCATGGAAATTTTTTGCGCAAGAGTATCGTTGATGCCGGGCTTGATCCGGAAAATTTACCAAGTAAGGAAATTGATTTCGGTAAAGATCTGAATGCCGATAAGCATGCCTGGAAGGATATATGGTCGGCTGGTCACGGAGTTTCTGACATTGATGAAATTTTGCCAGTGGCTGATCTTATCGCCAAAATGAAGGCGGAGTATCAGGCAGCCGTGGCACGCGTAACAGCTTAAGCTGATGAATTTCGATATATCAGAAGACGCCAAGGCGGTTGCCAATACGGCGCGGGATTTCCTCCGTGAGCATTCACCGATGACCGCCATCCGGCGCGTTTTCGATGAAGAAATTCAATATGATGCTGAATTGTGGAAATCAATGGCAGAGCTCGGTTGGCTCGGTGCCGGCATCCCGGAAAAATTTGGCGGTTTTGAACTGGGCGGCGAAGTGCTCTGTGTCTTAGCCGAAGAGATTGGCCGCGTGCTCGCCCCGGTGCCATTTTCAACTTCGGTGTCGCTGGCGACGAGTGCTATCTGCGCCCATGGCAGCGATGCGCAAAAGTGCGATTTATTGCCGAAAATGGCAGCAGGAGAAATCATCGGCACATTTGCTTTGGCAGAGGGTGTTGGTGATCCCAGCCCCGCCCGTATCGAAGCAGTTGTTGAGAATGGGCGATTGAACGGTAATAAATATCCCGTAGCAGATGGTTCTGTTGCTGATTTTGTGGTGATTGTCGCTCATGACTCAGCTGGCGATATCGGTCTTTATTTTTGTGATCTAAGTGCCTCCGGCATAACGTCAACACCGATAGAATCGGTTGATCCATCCCGCAACACGGTCTCGCTCAGTTTTGAAAACGTCGAGGTCGAGCCGCTTGGTGACGCCTGGCAGGGTTGGCAGTCGGTTCAAAATATCTTGGACCAGGCTGCCGTAATTCTCGCGTTTGAACAAACTGGCGGCGCTCAGGCGTGTTTGGAAATGGCCCGGGATTACGCCATTGAACGCTATGCTTTTGGCCGTCCCATCGGTTCCTTTCAGGCGGTGAAGCATAAACTCGCCAACGTCTATATCGCCACGGAATTAGCGCGGTCCAATGCCTATTATGGCGCTTGGGCGTTAGGCGAAAATTCTGCCGAACTTGCTCAAGCCGCCGCTACTGCCCATCTCTCCGCCTGTAATGCCTTCCAACTGGCAGCGCGTGAAAACATCCAAACCCATGGCGGCATGGGGATCACCTGGGAGGCCGATTGTCATATGTATTTCCGGCGCGCCAAATCACTCGGTTTGGAAATCGGCGGTTCGTTATTTTGGCAAGAACGGCTGATGAGCCAGCTCGAACAACAAGCAACCGGATAAGTGACGCATATGGATTTTAACGACACCCCAGAAGAGGCTGAATTCCGCACCGAAGTGAGAGCGTTTCTCCAGCAGCATGGTGACAAATACCGCACCCGGGATTCGTTTAGCCGCAAGAACGCTAAAGAATGGCAGGCGATCAAGGCCGATGCCGGCTATGCCGCGATAACGTGGCCAACCCGGTTAGGCGGACGCGGCGGCACTGAAATTCAACAGGTTATTTATGACGAAGAAGAGCGTCATTATGAGCTGGTCTATAACGTCTTTCGGGTTGGTCTCGGCATGTGCATGCCCACCCTGTTTGCCTACGCGACTGAAGAACAGCTTGAGCGCTATGTCGAGCCGGCATTACGCGGCGAAGAACTTTGGTGCCAACTATTTTCGGAGCCGGCAGCCGGGTCCGATTTGGCCGGGATCAGAACCAAGGCGGAGCAGGACGGCGATGAATGGGTTATCAATGGCCAAAAAATATGGACCTCATTTGCCGATACGGCCGATTTCGGCATATTGCTGGCACGGTCAGATTTTGACGCACCCAAACACAAGGGCCTAACATTTTTCTTCCTCGACATGAAATCTCCTGGGATAGAATGCCGACCGATTAAGCAGATCACCGGCGATTCTCATTTTTGCGAGGTATTTTTTGACGATGTGCGTATTCCCGATAATCAGCGGCTTGGCAAAATCGGTGGTGGCTGGAAGGTGGCGCTGACGACGCTAATGAACGAACGCATGGCTGTTGGTCACGCCGGCGGCCCAGACTTTGAAGAGATCTTTGCGCTGGCGCAAAGTCTCGAAATCGACGGCCAACCCGCCTTCAAAAATGGCGCCGTCAGGGAAAAGCTGGTCGATTGGTTCATCACTTGCCAGGGTGTTAAATACACAAATTTCCGCCTGATCACCGCCTTATCCCAAGGCCAACAGCCGGGGCCGGAAGCTTCTATCATGAAATTGGTTGGCGCCGAGAAACAACAGGAAATTGCCTCATACGGTATGGATTTAATCGGCATGGGCGGCAATGTGATGGATAAAGAGCTGTCACCAATGGCGGCGGCTTTTCAGGACTCGTTCCTCTTTGCTCCGGTCTCTCAAGTGGCCGGTGGCACCAATGAAATCATGCGTAATATCATCGCCGAACGTGTCCTCGGCCTGCCCGCAGATATTCGGATCGATAAAGATGTACCATTTAGGGATTTGCCGACGGGACCTGGAAAGTAAAAAAAGCCTCTAGGTTAGCCGCTTCTCTAGCACGTTGCGCTGGATTTTCCCCGTCGTGCTGCGGGGAAATTGATCGGCCGAGATAAAGTGAACCTCTTTCGGCCGTTTATAGCGAGCGAGCTTTTGCAGACACAATTCGACAACGTCTTCTTCACTTAAACTATCATCCCGCCGGGCAACGACAGCAACCGGAACTTCACCCCACTGATCATCTTTCTTTTTGATCACGGCAGCTTCACTGACGCGGGAATCCGCCATAATCGCTTTTTCAATTTCTGCCGGATAAATATTCTCACCACCTGACTTGATCATGTATTTTACGCGATCGACAAAATCCAAAGTGCCGTCGGGATTGCGGCGCATCACATCTCCCATGTGGAACCAGCCATCCCTGAAATCGCGTTCGTTGGTTTCCTGATTTTTAACGTAGCCGCTAAAGAGCGTCGGGCCGCGCACAGTAACTTCGCCGGGCTCGCCATCGGCGACGTCCTGATCATCCAGATCAAGCAACCGCACTTCGCAATAGCCGGTCTGCCGCTTAGAAAGTTTTTCCGGTACGACGCCAATGGGAATGAGGCCGCCGGAGGCTGGTGGGAGCCCGGTTTCCGTCGAGCCAAATGTATTTAAGTAGGGTGCCTGGAATAGCTCCGAAATTTCGCCGATCTGGTCGGGCGTGATTAAGTCAGCCATGCCGCCAACAAGGCCGACACCCGACAACTTAGGTTTGGTTGTCTTCACGGCATCAATCAGCTTTTCGATAATTCCAGGCAGCAGACTGAACCATTGCGTTGTGTTGCGCTCCAGCGCCGGCAACATCAGCTCAAGTTCAAACCCATCAGAAACAAATACCTTGCCGCCTCTGAGCAGCGTGGCGATAGATTGATCGGCGGCTCCCATGTGAAACAAGGGCGACCAGGCAAAAAAAGTATCGTTGGACGGCACATTGAGCTCAGCCGCATAAACCATGGTCCGGGTGACCATCGCCCGGTGACTGATAACTGCGCCCTTGGGCAGTCCTGTTGTGCCACTGGTATAGAGCACAATCAGGCCGTCTTCACTGGCCACCCGTTGGCTCGGATCAGGTGTTGAAGCTTTGGCTAAAAGCGCCTCATACTCATCACCGAGATCAATTGTCAGGTGCGGCACCAAACTATTCGAGTCGAGCAAATTGTTAAGTTCAGGCTGTTTGATGATGATCCTGGGTTCAACCAAATTGATGCAGTGGGTCAGTTCCGCCGGCGACAATCGCCAATTCTGACAACAGACAATGGCACCGATTTTTGCCGCGGCCATTATAATTTCGAGATACTCAATTGAATTGTGAGACAACAGAGCGATCCGGTCCTGGCGGGAAATCCCTTTCTCAAGCAACACATTGGCGAGCCGATTTACCCGCTCGTTTAACTCTCCATAGGTAAGCTTGCGCGGCCCCATTTCAATGGCGTCACGGTTTTGATCGCGCCTGGCGCGCTCAGCAAATATCAAGCCGACCGTGGTGGTCCCCGTGGCCAGTATATCGGGGGTGAGTGAGTGGAAATTACTATTAGTCATAAATTGTCGTTCCCCGGCTTACGCCTTTGTTGACTTTATATTTATATTGCATAATAATTAATCTATTGCAAATTAGACAACTATTCAACAATCAATTTCGGCGATTGTAGCCTGCCAGAAAAGTTTGATATTCTGCAATGTGGCCCCAATTGGCCACCGTTATTGATAACGCTATTTGGTCGGAATAAATGCAATGAGTAAAGAGTACAGAATATTCGGCACTGAGATGTCGCCCTATTCGGTTAAAATCCGATCTTATTTTCGTTATAAGAATATTGCTCATCAGTGGCTGCAGCGCTTCCAGAATGAAGAGGAATATCAGAAATTAACTCGTCTGCCGCTAATCCCGCTGGTCGTCGCGCCGGATGGGAAAATCCTTCAAGATACAACCCCGGTTATCGAAGAGATGGAGCAAATATTTCCGGAGCCTTCTGTCCATCCGACCGACCCGACCTTCGCTTTTCTCTCGGCGTTAATCGAAGAATATGGTGATGAATGGGGGATGAAATTAATGTTTCATCATCGCTGGGTTTCTGAAGCAGACAAATTGGCCGGATCGCATATTTTGGCCCGCGAAATTCTGCCTTATGGGGATAATGGTGAAGTTGACGAAATGGCTGAAAAAATTCTCGTGAGAATGGCTGAGCGGCTAATATTAGTTGGCTCCAACGCAGAAACAGCGCCATTGTTATCAGGCTATCTTATTCGGCTGCTGGAAATTCTGGAACCCCATCTTGAGAACCGGCTATACTTATTTGGCGACCGTCCGGCCTTTGCTGATTTTGGTCTCGGCCCTCAAGTATATGAAATGGCGCTTGACCCAACAGCCGGCGCCATCATCCGGTCAATCAAGCCCAATATCTTACAATGGGCTTTGCGGATGACAGCACCTCGCAATGATGGCCCGTTCGAAGATTGGCAAAGTTTGGAGCCGACCTTGGAGCCTTTGCTTGCCGATGCCGGAACCCACTTCTTGCCCTGGTCGACGGCCAACGCTGAGGCGATAGCTGCCGAAGAAGAGACTTTCTCGGTTGAGCTCGATGGCGAAGCTTATACTCAATTATCGCAAAGATATCATGCCCGCTCGCTGGGTGACTTAAGAGATCGCTACGCCGCAGCAGCGGATAATTCGGCACTTAACCAGATATTGGCAGACACCGGCTGTCTCGCCTATTTACATTGAGGATTTGATTAATGACCATCTTGGAAACCGTTCGCCGAAACAGCATTGCCGAAGTAACAATGAACCGGCCGGATTTTTTCAACGCGTTAAGCAATGAGCTTTTAGATGGGTTGATTGAAACATTCGGCAAATTGACAGCTGACGATAGCGTTCGCTGTATCGTCTTGAAAGGCGCTGGACCTGCCTTTATGGCTGGCGGTGACATCAAGATGTTTAAGGAGAGCTTGGATTTACCGCCGGCGGATCGCGCCGAGAAATTTGCCAAAGACATAATGGCGATTGATCCCCTGGTTAAAACAATTGCCACCGCCCGCCAGCCGGTAATTGCCGCGGTTCACGGACCAGCTGCCGGTTTTGGTGTTAGTTTGGCGGCGATGTGTGATTTGGTATACGCCAGCAGTGAGGCCTACTTCATGATGGCTTATGTTCAAATCGGCACCAGTCCGGACGGCGCCAGCACGTGGTTCCTGCCCCGAATCGTCGGGTATCGCCGGGCGATGGAGTTGGCGTTACTGGGTGACAAGTTTGATGCTGTAACCGCCGAGCGGTATGGTTTGGTAAACGATGTATTTCCAGCCGACACGTTCGATGATGAAGTAAACCGCATCGCCGAGAGGCTGGTTCAAGGACCACCCCTCGCCCACGCCCAGATCAAACGCCTCTTTAATGTGAGTGCCGTCAACAGCCTTGATAATCAATTGACGGAGGAGGTCGACAGCTTCGCTGAAATGAGCAGTAGCGAGGATTTTGTCGAAGGTGTGTCGGCCTTTCTAGAGAAGCGCAAGCCAAGTTTTAACGGGCGCTAACATAATTAGCAGTGTCACTACCAAGGGAGATCTAAATGAGAGAAGCCGTCATCGTTTCCACCGCGCGCACGCCCATCGGCAAAGCGTTTCGGGGTGCCTTCAATAACACCAAGTCGCCGACATTGATGGGTCATGCCATCCAACATGCAGTAAAACGGGCCGATGTCGATGGCGGAGAAATCGATGACGTCGTCGTTGGTGCGGTGCTAGCTGGCGGCACTGCGGCGTTCAATATCGCCCGACTTGCGGCACTTGTTGCCGGTCTGCCGGCAACGGTTTCAGGGCAAACCGTCGACCGTCAATGCGCCTCCGGATTGACCGCTATCGCCACAGCCGCCAAGCAAATCATTGTCGATGATATGGATATTGTTGTCGCCGGCGGGCAGGAGAACATTTCGGCTGTTCAAATGAAATATTTTGAATGGGCGGGTGCAGAGCAGGATGCCAAGGTGCTAGCGGCAGTGGATACCGCCTATATGCCGATGCTGGAAACCGCTGAATTTGTGGCAGATAAATATGATATCAGCCGCGATGCCCAAGATGCCTATGCCTTGCAATCACAGCAACGCACGGCGGCGGGCCAGGAGGCGGGTAAATTCGATGACGAGATTGCACCGTTGGAATCGGTTCAGTTGGTTAAGGATAAAGAGAGCGGAGAGATTTCCGAGAATACCTTGACCTTGGAACAAGACGAAGGCAACCGTCCGGCGACGACGCTTGAAAGTTTGCAAGGCCTGCCGCCGGTGATCGAGGGCGGCTCCATAACCGCCGGCAATGCCAGCCAACTTTCCGATGGCGCATCAGCTTGTGTGCTCATGGAAAGCAGCATTGCCAAGCAAAAAGGTTTAACGCCCCTAGGCGTCTATCGCGGCATGGCGGTCGCCGGCGTCGCCCCTGAGGAAATGGGTATCGGTCCGGTTTTTGCCGTACCTAAATTGCTCGCCCAGCATGGCCTCAAAGTCGATGATATCGGCCTTTGGGAACTCAATGAAGCTTTCGCCTGTCAGACCCTCTATTGCCGGGATACGCTCGGTATTGATCCGGATAATTATAATGTTAATGGCGGCAGCATATCGATCGGCCATCCTTACGGCATGTCCGGTGCCCGGTTGGTTGGACACGCGCTCATTGAGGGCAAACGCCGGGGCGTTAAATATGTCGTTGTCACCATGTGCGTCGGTGGCGGCATGGGTGCCGCCGGGTTATTTGAAGTCGCATAAATTGATTATTGTGAGTGTAAATTCTCACTTAAATACGAAAGAGTTTAATAATGTCCGATAATGTTAGCCTGGAAGTTGTCAATAATATCGCCCTCGTGACGGTAAACGAGCCACCGGTCAATGCCATCAATCAGCAGATGCGCGCCGGTTTGTTGGAAGCCTTTAAGGAGATTGACCAGCGAGATGACGTCGCGGCAGCTTTATTAATCTGTGATGGCCGGACTTTTATGGCCGGGGCTGATCTAAATGAGTTTGATACCGGCGTCGGCGAACCCAATTACCGTGAGGCTTATGCGGCAATCGAAAACTGCTCGAAAATAGTGGTCACCGCCATGCATGGCACCGCTCTTGGTGGCGGATTAGAGGCTGCACTTTCCTGTCATTATCGCTGTGCCGTGGCTAACGCACGTCTTGGCTTGCCCGAGCTTTCGCTTGGCATCATTCCGGGTGCCGGAGGCACGCAACGATTGCCGCGCGTGGTCGGTGCCAAAGCAGCCGTGGAAATGATTTTCGGTATCGCCGCGATCACTGCCAAAAAAGCATTGGAAATCGGCTTGATTGACCGCATCCTTGATGGCGACCTAAAGACCGAAGCTCTCGCTTATGTTGAGGAATTGCTCGCAGCAGATAGTGGCGTGCGCAAAACTTCTGACATGACAGTTGATACTGAAGGCTATGACGATGCATTTATAAGCGAAATGAAAGCGCTTGCCGGAAAACGCATGCGCGGTCAAAACGCGCCGCATTTGCTTTTGCAGGCGATCGACGATGCAATCAATTTGCCATTTGAAGAAGGCATCCGACAGGAACATCTCACCGGTGAGGAAGCCATTGTCAGCGACGAAGCGCGCGGCTTACGTCATGTGTTTTTTGCCGAAAGAGAAATCGGCCGAATTCCCGGCCTCGACAAAGCAATCGAAGCTTTGCCAATAAAGACGGTTGGCATCCTTGGTTCCGGCACCATGGGGATCGGCATCAGCATCGCTTTTGCCGACGCCGGATTAGACGTCACGATCGTTGACCCATCGGCAGAGGCACTCGAGCGTGGGCTGGCCTTGATCGAAGAAACCTACAACCAGTCCACCGCTAAAGGGCGTATTTCCGAAGCGCAAAAAAGTGAAAGATTTGGACGCATCAGTGGTGCCGCAAGCTATGACAGCCTCAGTAACGTTGATCTTGTCATCGAAGCTGTTTTTGAAGATATGGATCTCAAGAAAAAGGTTTTCGCCGAATTGGATGGCGTCTGTAAACCGGGCGCCATTCTGGCTTCGAACACGTCAACCCTCGATATTAATGAAATGGCGGCGATGACCAAACGACCGGAATCGGTTATCGGCCTTCATTTTTTCAGCCCGGCGAATATCATGAAACTGCTGGAAATTGTGCGCACCGATAAAACTTCTTCTGAAGTTGTGGTTACTGCGCTCAAACTCGCCAAGCAAATCCGAAAAATGGGTGTCGTGGTGGGTATTGGCTCAGAATTCGGCTTTGTCGGCAACCGTATGCTGACCATGGGATATATGCGCGAAGCCGATCAAATGCTGCTTGAAGGCGCGTCGATCGAGCAAATTGATCAAGCCATTTACGAATTTGGTTTCCCCATGGGACCGTGGGCGATGAACGATATGGCAGGCGTTGATATTTTGAACAGTGTCCTCGAATCAACCGGCGCCACGGCGGCTAATCCTAAGCCCTTTTTCAATGTTTCCCGAGCCTTGGCGGCACTTGGCCGGGCTGGTCAAAAATCCGGCAGTGGTTTTTATAAATATGAGCCGGGTGATCGCAGACCGCATCATGATCCGCTGGTTGATGACATCATCAAACAGGAAGCGGCAAAGCTCAATATTGAACCCAGGAAAATTGACGATGACGAGATTCAACAGCGTTGCATCTATGCCTTGATCAATGAAGGAGCAAAATTACTGGCCGAGGGCATTGTCTATCGCGCCGCCGATATCGACGTCATCTGGCATTATGGTTACGGCTTTCCACGCTATAAAGGCGGGCCGATGTTTTATGCCGATTTGATCGGCGTCAAAGAAATTTATGAAACTATTTGCCATTTTCAAGACCAGTTTGGCCATTATTGGACACCGGCTCCACTCCTTGAAATATTGGCCAAGGATGGAACTGGTTTTCTCGAATGGACGCCCGATTAGAAAACTGTCAGCGTCATGATACATATTGAATAATTTCAATATATGTAATAAATATTATATAATGTAAAATTGATTTTTTTATAAGACACGTAAACGACAAGGGAGAGTTATCATGTTAAAGACAATAGCAATTAGCGTTCTTACTGCGATCATCGCACTTGGTTCCGCTTGGGATGCTGTGGCCGCCCCCAAGAAATTGAAATATGCAGTATTCACACCAGCGAAAGAGCCGACATTCCCGGGTGTGATGGTGCCCTTCGCCAAGGATGCGAGTAAAGATTCTGGCGGCACTATTCAGATCGATACTTTTCCCGGTGGTTCGCTCGGCAAAAACCCCCGGTCTCAGCTCAAGCTAGCGCTCGATGGCGTTGTCGACATGTCGTGGATCATTCCGTCCTATACTCCTGGACGTTTCCCGGACAATGATGTGTTTGAACTACCTGGCTTGTTCAGAAACGTTTATGAATCAGCTAACACGGTCTGGCGCATATATAAAAAGGGTATGCTGCGGGGATTCGAAAATGTTTTTGTCGTCTCGCTCTTTCAAAACCACCCTTATTATGTTTTCACCAAGAAAAAGATCAGCAAATTAAGTGATTTGAAGGGGCTCAAAATCAGAGCTCCCGGTCCGGTCTTCGGCGCTTCGATAAGAGCTATCGGCGCAACACCGGTCGGCATGCCGGCACCCACCATTGCCGAAAATATCAGCCGGGGCATCTTGGACGGGTCAATATTGGAGTTTAACGGCTATTACGCGTTTCGTATCAAAGACGTTGCCAGCCATACTCTGATGTCCAACACGGGTACCGGACTTTTTGGCACGGCATCCTTGGCAACTGTGATGAATAAAAAGATATTTGATGGCCTGCCGGATAATGCACGAAAGTCAATTATGAAGCATAGCGGCAAGGTGACTACTGATAATTTCGTTAAAGTCCACGACGCGGGTAATGTAAAACTAATGAAAATTACTGAAAAAAATCCAGCCTTGCACATTAACCGCCTGTCTGCCGGAGACCAAAAAAAGTTTGATGCAAAAATGGCGGTGGTTATCAACAAGTGGGCTGGTAAAAATGACCGCCGTAAAAAACTATTAGCAGCAGTACGCGCTGAAGTCAGTGCGATACGAGCTGGTAAATAGCCTGATCTAATCGAAGATCTAGGATGTCTGACACGATATCGAATACCGAAGCGTGGGGCGGTCGGATTGCCCGATCGCTCTCGCTTCTTGGCATTTTGGGCTTTGTTTTGCTGGCGCTGGTCACGATTTCTGACGTGATGCTACGTTGGCTATTCTCGGCACCAATCGATGGCTTTGCGGAAATTGCGCGGTTGGGGGTTGCCATAATGTCGGCGACCTTTCTGCCAGCCGCCCTTATTGAGCGCTATCACATCTCCATCGATTTTTTAGGCAAATGGTTTGGCCCCCGCTGGCATCAAATTTTTGATGTTTTCGCCGCCTTCATAACGCTCGGTTTTTTTACCCTTATGGGCTGGCAGTTTATCGGCTATACCCAAGAACTCGCCTCAGCCGGCGAGACCACTTGGTTCATCGGCATAAAAGTTGCGCCTTATTGGTGGGTGGTGACCGGCTTTGTCATTTTCTGTATACCTGTACAGTTTCTTGTCCTGCTTCGCGTTATTTTACGCGCGCCCGAAGTTTTGGAGTAAACAGAGATCATGGACCCAATTTTACTGGCCGTCCTCGGATTGCTTGCTATGTTTGCACTGATCCTGCTGCACGTGCCGATCGGCGTTGCCATGGGTGTGGCGGGCATCATCGGCTATGGTTTGCTTAACAATTTCGGCGCGTCAGTTACGTTAGCTGCGACAGAAACAGCTGGTGTAATCGCGAGCCTCGACCTTGCTGTCATCCCGCTATTTTTACTGATGGGCAGTTTTGCCGGTGCATCTGGATTATCGGCGGATATTTACAAGCTGGCTAATGCCTTTATTGGCCATCGCCGAGGTGGTTTGGCGCTGGCTACTATCGGCGGCTGTGCCGGCTTTGGTGCAGTATGTGGGTCTTCCGTCGCCACGGCCGCCACCATGGGCCGGGTGGCCTTGCCGGAAATGCTAAAGCACAATTACGCGCCTTCATTGGCCACCGGTTCCATTGCCGCCGGCGGAACGCTCGGTATGCTGATACCGCCTTCCATCATCATGGTGATCTATGCTTTCTTAACCGAGCAGTTTGTCATCACGCTTTTTATCGCTGCTTTAGTTCCGGCTATCGTCGCTATTGCCCTGCACTTTCTCGCCATTGCGATCGTTGTCCGCCTCGACCCCTCGGCCGGCCCGGCCGGTGAGGTAATGCCCTGGCCGGAACGCTGGCAAGTGGTCAAGGAAAGTTGGGGAGTTATGCTACTGCTTCTGGCTGTTATCGGCGGCATCTATGGCGGTGTGTTCACGGTCAATGAAGCTGCTGCCCTCGGCGCCGTATTAGCATTTCTATTCACCGTTTTTCGCGGAAAATTATCGCTCGGCGTTTTGCGCGAAGTGGTGCGGGATGCTGCGCTAAACACAGCGATGATCTATATCATCATCGCCGGTGCCTCAATATTCTCCTTTTTTATCGCCGATACGCGCATGCCGGCAGCGCTCACCAATCTCATTACCGAAGCCAATTTGCCGCCGCTGGCAATTATCTTTGTCCTGATGATTATGTACCTCATCCTGGGTAGTGTTTTCGATACTGTCGCCGCGATGCTGATCACCTTGCCGTTTGTTTTTCCACTGGTTATCGGGCTCGGCTACAACCCTATATGGTGGGGCGTGATCCTGGTCATGGTGATGGAGGTTGGCATGATCACACCACCGATTGGCATGAATGTGTTTGTTATCTATGGCGCTGCCAAAGACATCGCCTTAAAGACTATTTTCCGCGGTATTTTGCCGTTCTTTTACGCTGATCTGATCCGCATCACGCTGATTATTCTGTTTCCGGTCCTGGCCTTGTGGCTGCCGAATTTGCTCGGCATGAAATAAAGCCCGGTTTAAATTTGGCGGTCAGCATCCTGCCAGAACGGATCGCGCAACCGGCGCTTCATAATTTTCCCCGAATCCTCGCGCGGCAGATCATCACGAAATTCAATTACTTTTGGTACCTTGTATTTAGCCAGGCGCTCAATCAAATACTCACGGATCGCCGTTTCGTTCAATTCGGCGCTGTCTTCAAGTTCGATCATGGTCATTAGCGTTTCGCCGAACTCAGCATCTGGGATACCAAACACGGCGCAGTCGCGCACCCCATCCATGGTCACCAGAGCCGACTCAATCTCTGCCGGATAAATATTAACCCCGCCGGAGATCACCATATCGTTGCGGCGGTCGCAGAGGAATAAAAAGCCGTCGTCATCCTGATAGCCAATATCGCCAATGCTGACCAGGCTATCACGTTCTACTTCTAAGCGTTTTTCCGGTAAACTTTTGTAATCGAAATCGGGCACCATGACAGATTTAACATAGATTTCGCCAATTTCACCCGGGCCCACCAGCTTGCCTTCATCATCGTAAATTCCGATCTTCGAATTTGGTGTCAGCTTGCCGACAGTGCCCGGCTTGGCCAGCCATTCTTCACTGGAACAGAGATGCGTAATACCAACTTCCGTACCGCCGTAATATTCAGCTAAGATGGGTCCAAACCATTCGATCATGGCTTTTTTGATGTCCGGTGAACAGGGCGCCGCACCGTGAGTGATCCACTCCAACGAGGAGATATCGTAGCGCAGGCGTATTTCCGCGGGCAGTTTCAACAGCCGGACAAACATCGTCGGCACCATATGAGCGTGGGTGATTTTGTGGCGCTCTATCAGCTGCAAAAACTCTTCGGCATCAAAACGATGTTGAAGAATTAAATCCGCATCATTCGCCAAGGCAATGCGCGCGGAATGATTGACGGCGACGTGATAGCACGGGCCATTGAGCAGTATTCGCATACCCGATCTTGGCTTATAGGCGATCTCGCCAACTTGTGCGCCCGCTGCCTGTTGTTCTGCTGTCGTCGGATGCGTGAAAACACCCTTAGGTAAGCCAGTCGTGCCCGACGTGTAAAAGACCACGCCACGCGGCGTGCGAGGCGCAGCAGACCATTCAGCAAACGTGTCGATCCAGTCTCCCCAAATCTGCTCACCTTCCGGCACGACGCTGGCGGCGGCATCAATGCCGTAAGCCGCAGCAATATCACCCGGTGTCTGAACAACGAATACGGCCACGCCGGGCGGGATCAAATCACGAATTTCACCAAGTAAATCGGCATGAACAACTAGTGCCTTGGCCTCGGAATCGGTTAAAATATATTCGGCCTCAGATCCCCTGAAATGCCAGTTGATGGTAACGAAATAAGCACCAAGGAGCGCTGCTGCGCCTTGCGCCTCAAATAACGGAAAATCATTGCGCATATAGGTAGCGATAGCATCGCCCTCACCAATACCGAGGGAGTCGAGTGCTGAAGCTGCTTGAAGCGTACGTGTCGCTAAATCCCGTTTATCAACGGTTTGATCTGAGCTGACGACTTTGCCGGTGCCAAACATGGTGCCCATGGGTTCCCCTGGCTAATGAATGTGTCTTTACATTATACAATACTTATTACATATTTTGAAACTATACAATAATGATGGTGGAGTAAAAAGCGTGACCAATGTAGCCCCAGAGGATCCAGCTAAACTTGGCCCAGATGCGGAATTTCATCGGCGTTTGACAGCTGGCGAATTTTGCCTGCAAAAATGCCGGAGCTGCGGATCGCACATATTTTTCCCCCGCGCAATTTGTCCTGAATGCGGTGCGGATGAGCTTGATTGGGTCGCCGCCACCGGCGCCGGCACCGTCTATTCCACCAGCGTCATCCGGCAGAAACCGGAGCGCGGCGGCGACTACAATTACGCTATCATTGATTTAGCCGAAGGCCCGCGCATGGTTAGCCGCGTCGAAAACATACCACCCGAAGAGGTCGCCATTGATATGAAGGTAACGGCCCGCATCATCACGGATGAAGATCGCCCCTATATTGTCTTCGATCCTGCCGATGGGGAGGGCTGAGCATGACCAATAGATTACGCGGCGCCACGGCGGCAGTTGGCATCGGTCTTTCCGATTGCGGTATTGTGCCGGACCACACCCAGTATGATCACATGGCCCAGGCAATGCATCGCGCCCTAGCCGATGCCGGTTTAAAAAAATCTGATATTGACGGTGTTTTCTGCGTTGCCATGCATGGGGATATTCCTATTTTGCTGACCTGCGAGTATCTCGGCCTCAAGCCGAAGGTGATGGAAAGTACGATGACGGGCGGCTCGTCGTTTGTTAATTTTATGCAGTGGGCGGCCTTGGCCCTTGAGGCCGATCTTTGTGAGAACGCGCTCATTCTTTTCGGCAGCGATTTGCGCAGCGGCGCCGGCAAGCTGATTATTCCAGATCATCCCTGGGAAGCCATGTATAAGCCCCGTAATCCACCGGTATCTTATGCCTTAGCGGCAGCGCGGCACATGCATGAATACGGCACCACCCGTCAGCAATTGGCCGAAGTCGCCGTCGCGGCGAGGGGTTGGGCGCAAATGAACCCGGCCGCCATGATGCAAGACCCCCTATCCATTGATGATGTCTTAAACGCCCGCATGCTGGTTGATCCGCTCAGTATCTTAGATTGCTGTCTGGTGACCGATGGCGGCGGTGCGGTGATCATGACCAGGGCGGATCGAGCCAAGGATTTTCCCCATCCACCGGCTTATCTGCTGGGTGTCGCGGCCGAGCATTCTCATGCTAGTATCGCCCAGATGGATGATTTGACGGTCACGGCGGCGGCGCGTTCCGGCCCCAGGGCGTTTGAAATGGCGGGGCTTAAACCCAGTGATGTTGATGTGCTGGAGCTCTATGACGCCTTTACCATTAACACCATTATGTTCCTGGAAGATCTCGGCTACTGCGTCAAAGGCGAAGGCGGTGCCTTTGTTGAGAACGGTGCGATTGCACCAGGCGGCAAATTGCCGGTTAATACTAATGGCGGCGGGTTATCCTGCGTTCATCCGGGGATGTATGGCATCTTCCTGATGATTGAGGCGATCGAACAACTTCGCGGCCAAGCCGGTAAGCGTCAAATCGACAGCGCCGAGGTGGCTTTGGTGCAAGGCAATGGCGGCACTTTTTCAAGCGAGGTGACGGCACTACTGGGTAGCGCCGCGACGGTTTAATCTAAAACGCGCTATAAGCAATATTGCGCGAACTTGAAAGGATAAAAGGTTGGCCGGTACGATGAACGAATTTAGCGAATATATTGGCCGCAGTATGATCATGGAAGATGTGGTCACCGCATCCAGCGTTCACAAATTAACCGTAACCTTAAATCGGCGCGATCCGATCCCGAAGATTGGCGATCTGGTGCCCCCCGGCTGGCATTACGTACTCTTTCCCCGTTTTCCTTTAACCGAGGATTTAGGTCGAGATGGCATGGTCCCCGAAATCGACAATGGTCCCGACGATCCTCTGCCGTTACGCATGTTCGCCGGTTCGCACACCCGCTTCCATCAGCCGATTAAGATTGGCGACGTTGTCACGCAAGAGCGAAAACTTGTTTCAATGGTTCCGAAGGAAGGTAAGTCCGGTAAACTCGTGTTTGTAACCTACGCGCACACGATCACTGGTCCGAACGGTCTCTGCACAGAAGACGACTGGGATTTGGTTTTTAAGGAAGAAGATAAAAACGGCGCCCGCACACCGCCGCAGCCAAAAACAGGGCCGGAGAGTATCGAATGGGATCGTGCCATCAATATCAATGAAACTATGCTATTCCGCTATTCAGCCTGCACCTTCAATTCGCACCGTATCCACTACGATTATCCCTACACCACGGACGTCGAGGGCTTTCCCGGCCTGGTTGTGCATGGTCCGCTTACGGCAACCTGGCTGTTGGAGCTGGCGCGTGATCATATGCTTGATAAAACCATGACCAGTTTCCAGATGCGGGCGATGGCGCCACTCTACGCCAATCAGGACATTCGCTTGGTGGGCAATCCAACGGAGCAAGGAGCCGCCTGCGATTTGTGGGCGCTCACACCCGAGGGAAATGTGGCAATGGAAGCCTCCGCGACATTTGCGGCACGCTAATCTAAAACGTCATTGAGGGTTTCCAGCGGCGTCAGTTTGTCGCTGATTTTGCCCAAGAACTCATTGGCGACCATCTCAGGCGTCCATTTATCTCTGAACTCTGACACCACGGGCCGGGGCTGATCGAGCAAATAGTAGTGGTTGCCGCTGGTGGCGAAGATTTGGCCAGTGATATCCTTGGCCGCATCGCTGGCCAAAAAGACTACCAAAGGCGCGTTCATTTCCGGCCGCATTTCCTCTTTGAGGCGTTCGAACTCTTTGGCTTGCTCATCGCTGGTGATTGGGATCGAGCCGATCATCCGGGTAAAACCGGAAGGTGACATGCAGTTTGAGCGGACATTATAGCGCGCCAAATCAATCGCGATCGAGCGGGAAAGTCCAGCGACCCCCATCTTTGCCGCCGCGTAATTAGCTTGGCCGAAATTTCCGATCAAGCCCGAAACCGACGTCATATGAACAAAGGCACCGGATTCCTGTTCACGGAAATGGGTCGCTGCTGCGCGCGCGACATTGTAACAGCCGGTCAAATTGACATTAATGACGGCGTTCCAGGCGGCCTCGTCCATTTTATGAAAAACAGTATCACGTAAAATACCAGCATTGTTGATGACCGCATCGATGCGGCCAAATTCGCTGATTGTTGCGGTAATGAGATTTTCAGCACAGCTACCTTTTGATACATCT
The DNA here is from genome assembly GCA_913020445.1 of uncultured Rhodospirillaceae bacterium. Taxonomy (GTDB): domain Bacteria; phylum Pseudomonadota; class Alphaproteobacteria; order Rhodospirillales; family UBA2165; genus TMED23. Next base: position 48,404 of record CAJWAR010000013.1, on the reverse strand, counting down.
TCGGTGTTGTAACCCGCCTCACCGCCGGTGGCTTTGATCTCTTGAGCGACGTCATGCGCCGGCCCTTGATCCGCGCCGCCGCCATCAAGGTCGGCGCCCAAATCATTGACCATGACCTTGGCGCCTTCAACCGCCATCAATAAAGCGATTTCCCGGCCAATGCCCCTGCCGCCGCCGGTGACGACCACCACTTTATCCTGCATCATGCCGGTGCTTGAAGTGTTATCGGTCATTGTTTTTCCTCTTGGTTTAATTGAGGTGTCGCGTTCGCCATCCGGTCGAGATGATAATCGACACTGCCAAATTGGGTAGCGATCATCGTTAACCGTTTGAAGTAATGGCTGATCCTGAGTTCATCGGTCATGCCGATGCCACCGTGTAACTGAACGGCTTGCTGGCCAACAAACCGGCTGGCTTGGCCAATCTGTACTTTGGCCGCCGAGAGTGCGTGACGGCGAGCTTCCGGATCATTTGCTGTCAGACGTAGGGTCGCCATGACCGCTGCCGAGCGGGCTTGCTCAAGTTCTATATAAATGTCCACCATGCGGTGCTGCAAGACCTGAAACGAGCCGATGGCCTGACCAAACTGCTGACGGGTTTTGAGGTAGTCGAGGGTGTCATCGTGGAGCATTTGCATGGCGCCAACCGCTTCCGCGGCAATTGCCGCAATGCCGGCATCAAGTACCGCCTCAATGGCTGGATAAGCCTCACCGATCTCCCCCAATACGTCGTTTGCGACGACATCGCTTAACTCGATCTCCGCTGCGCGAAATCCATCTATGGTGGGATAAGACTTGATTTTTAAACCAGCTGCGCTGGCATCGACGATAAATAGGCTAATCCCGCCCTGGTCGAGTTGATCACCGGAAGTCCGAGTGCTAATGATGATTTTATCAGCTGAGCCGCCATTAAACACAACGGCTTTGTGACCGTTCAATAGGTAGCCGCTGCCGTCTTTGGTGGCGCTGGTGATAACGTCTGCCGGATCAAAGCGGGATTGCGGCTCGGCATAGGCAAAGGCCAGCAGCATCTCACCGGCAACGATATTCGGCAGAATGGCTGATTTTTGATCCGCCGTGCCGCAGGCCGCGATTAGTCCACCGCCCAATACCACCGTCGCCAGATAAGGCTCAACCATCAACCCGCGGCCAAGGGCTTCCATCAATATCATGGTCTCCACCGGGGTGCCGTCAAAGCCACCATCTTCTTCGGAAAACGGCAGGCCAAGCCAGCCGAGATCTGCCATTTGCGTCCAAATTCCGCGGTCGAACCCGTCCGGGCTATTGATGATATCGCGCCGCTTCTCGAAGCCGTAATCCTGTTCGACAAAGCGTTCGACGCTATTTTTAAGGAGTTGTTGTTCCTCGTTCAGAGTGAAATCCATCGTCGCCCCCTAAAACCTGAGCGCCGTTTTGGCCAGAATGTTACGCTGGATTTCATTGGTGCCGCCGAGAATACTGAGAGAGCGCAAGAACAGGTAATCGGGCAGGATGCCGGTCGCATATTTGGGGCCAATCGCATGCTCATTGCCGCCCGGCTGCACTGCATCGTGAACGTAGGGCATGCCGTAATAGCCAATCGCTTCAACAGCCGTCTCAGAGATCAATTGGCTTAATTCGGAGCCTTTAATTTTTAAGATTGAAGCCGCTGGACCAATATCCTTGCCGGCTTCCTCATCAGCCAGCAACCGGAACTGGGTTACCTCCAGGATCATCAGCCTAACATCCAGATCGGCCAATTTACGACTAAAGGCCGAATCTTCATTGAGCGGACGGCCACCTGAAATTTCAGCAGTTGCGATTTTCTTCAACCTAGCTAGGCTCCGCTTGGAGCCGGCAATATCGCCGATGGAGCTACGCTCATGGCCAAGTAAGAATTTAGCGTAGGTCCACCCCTGCCCGGCTTCACCAACCAGGTTTTCCACCGGCACCCGGACGTCTTCAAAAAATACTTCGTTCAGCGTGTGATCGTTATCCTGGGAAATGATTGGCCGCACTGTGATGCCGGGCGTGTCCATATCGATGAGCAAAAACGAGATGCCGGCTTGCGGTTTGACCGTATCATCCGTGCGTACCAGGCAGAACATGCGGTCAGCGTATTGCGCATAAGAGGTCCATATTTTCTGGCCGTTTACAACATAATGATCGCCATCCAGAACCGCCTTTGTCTTCAGCGAGGCCAAATCGGAACCCGAACCCGGCTCGGAATAACCCTGACACCACCAATCATCACCATTCAAAATACGCGGCAAATACTCAGATTTTTGATCGTCATTGCCGAAGGCAATTAAAACCGGCCCAATCATACCCGTGCCAAAAGGCGGCGGCATCGGTGCGCCGGAAAGGCCGAGCTCTTCCTGGAATATATACTTCTGAGTTGGCGTCCAACCGGGGCCGCCATGTTCAACCGGCCAACCAGGCGCCGCCCAACCTTGCTCAAATAGGATTTTTTGCCAGCGAACGTAATGCTCTTTACGGAAATGCTGACCGTGTTCGGCAATCTCGCGCAAATCATCCGGTATTGATTGGCGCATAAAATCCCGGACTTCTTGCCGGAAGGCCAAATCTTGATCGCTGAAATTGAAATCCATCTTTGCGGTCCTGCTTCACTACTTTTTTTACTGGACGAATAAAGCTGCCGCCCATATTGTATAATTTCAAAATATGTAATAAGTATTGTATAATGTAAAGTCAAAATCAATATCTGTGGGGTGGGAATCGGGTATAAGGATGGCTAAAAAATCCAACAACAAATCTAAAAGTGGTGGCGTCCAGTCGGTGGAAATTGGTGGCCGTGTTTTGCTGGCGGTAACCGAAGGCGGTGGACCGCTGGCGTTGAAGGATATTGCAGATGCAACGGATCTGCCGTCAGCGAAGGCGCATCGGTATTTGGTCAGCCTGATCAGGGCAGGCTTGATCGAACAAGATCTAATGACCGGTAAATATGATTTAGGCACCGCTTCGCTGCGCGTCGGCTTGGCGGCGATCATCCGCCTGAACGTGGTACGTGCGGCGCTGCCATTTTTGGCCCGGTTGCGGGATAAAATTGGCGAAACCGTTCACCTGTCCGTGTGGGGAGATAATGGCCCGATCATCGTCCACCGCGAGGTGCCCCTGGCGCCGATCGCACTAAATCTAGCCGTTGGTTCGAACCTTTCGCTTCTCCTTACCGCCTCGGGCCGGGTGTTTCTGTCCTGGCTCGACAAAAAACAAACCGGGCCGTTGCTGCAACAAGAGATGCGCCGTATGGGGAATCGTAATAAAGCTGAAATAAAGGCGATCCAGGCAGAAACATTGCGAGACGGTTTTGGCCGATCAGCCGGCGATTTTTCACCCAGTATCGCCTCTCTGGCAGCGCCGGTTTTCAATCATGAGAAACATTTAGTAGCCGTTATCGGCACATTTGGCTACGAAGGCTCATTTGACAATAGGCCAACCGGAGTAGCGGCGAGACTTCTCGGCGAAGCAGCACGAGAAGTATCGAATAAACTCGGCTTCGACGCTGCAGAAATCCAGAGTTAGAAATAGGCAATCACCCTACCCGACCCGGTGCCGCCACCAGTATTTTTCATTGATCGAATAGACCGGCTGGTAGTGGCGGATTTTACGGCTGTCAGCGACGATTTTGATTTGATTGTCGAGCACCAGAATACGCTTATTGTAATAGACCGCTAAGATCGCGTGGCCGACTTTGAGATTGAGATCTTTGACCGCAACGACACGCATATTTTCCGGATTAAAGCCAAGATATTTGAGCCCCATATATTTGGCGATGGAGTAATCTTCACAATCACCGAATTTGGCGAAAAACTCACCTGGGCTTTCCCAGTAATCCTTGATGCCCCAGTTTTTTATATCAAGGATATATTTGGCCTGGTTCATGAACTTGTTAACGGCTTTGATCTGGGTGAGCTGATCTTTGCCTTTCAAGGTATCGAGAAACTTTACCCATTTACCAAATTTTTTCTTAAAAGCACCGAGATCGGTTTGCTCCTTGGCGGTTTTCGCCATCGCACCGCGCCATTTCTTGAACGGCTTGAAATTTGTCGATTGAGTTTCCGCGGTGCCAAATAACAATGCGTTTGTCGATAACTTACCTTTGGCCGATTTAGCGCGCGCCGCACTCGCGGTCGCGACCGATCTACCGCGGCGGCGCTTTTTGGAACGGCGCTTACGTTTACGCACCTCAACATAGCCTGCTTGGTTGGCCGATCGCTGAATATCTGTTGTCACCGGCGTTAGTGGCGCAGCCGAGTTTTCACTGGCACCAATAACGAGTGCAGCAGCGGCTAAAATACCTAAGCCAGCAATATATTTAATTTGCTTCAAATCAATCACAACCAAATTTATTAACCGATTATTCTAATCTAACCTCAGATGCCTTAGAAATATAGTCACAACCCCAATATTCACCCGATATTGAATATTACGCGATTTCGCTTTAACGGTCTGTGATTAATATCATATTTATTCACATCCCGTGCTTCAAAAAACCTTCTATTTAGAGTAGCTTAAGCGAAAGAGTGAATTCGGGAGGCAATTGAATGGCCGAAGAGCCACAAAAGAACGACGAAACAGAGGCGGTTGATAAAGATAAAGAGGCCGAAGAAGAAACCCGCAAGGGCCGCGTTAATCTCATTGTCGGCATAATTATTGTTGTCATGATCGCGGTCATCGGCGCTGGTGTATTTTTCTCCTTCCGGTTCGTCGAAAGCGAACGTCAACGGGCGCTCAATGAGTGGCAGATCAAGCTCGGCATCGTTGCCGATAATCAGGTTAGCAACGTCAACGACTGGACTGAATCCAATCTAGAATCGATTGCCGAATTGACTGAGAATCAGTCCTTGCAGCTTTATATGTCTGAACTTGCCGAAGCAAATAACGACAAATCAGGCGTCACCGACGCGACAGCCCAACAGGGATATCTGCGAAATTTATTAGTGGCAGTTGCAGATAGATACGGATTTGTTCCCCTCGCACCTCAAGCTGAGACGAATTCAAATGTTGAGCGCGCCGGCACGGCCGGGATTGCGCTGCTGGATTCGGATGGCAAACCTATTGTACTGACACCCGCCATGCCCCCTCTTTCGGGCAAGCAACGCTCCGCGATTGGCAAGAGCTTTGATGGTGAACCGGCAATTATTGATATGTATAAAGGGGCGACAAACGAACCTACCATGGGTTTTTCGTTGCCGGTTTACGGTGTGCAACAGGATGCCGGCGCCAAAGGATTGGGCATTGCGCTTGGCGTTCGCGTTATTGATGAAGAACTGTTCGATCTTATGAAACAACCGGGTGATACCAATAAAACCACCGAAACCTATCTCGTCCGCAAATCTGGCAACGCTGTGGAATATTTGACTCCTCTCAAAGATGGTGCAAAACCACTTGAACGCTCAATGGCGTTTGATACGCCGGATTTGGCCGCCGCTTTTGCCCTCGATAAACCTGGCGGCTTTGCCATCAAGCGGGATTACTCGGGCGAAGAAGTGTTGGTCACGTCGCGCCCGATCGCTGATCTCCCCTGGATATTGGTGCGCAAAATTTCCCGTGCCGAGGCGTTATCCGCTAATGAGACGCGCCTGCAGACAATATTGGTGGTCTTTGTCCTCATCATTGTTGGCGTTGCCATTGCGATGATTGCGATCTGGCGTCACGGCACCTCTTTAAGGGCCGCCGCAGCGGCTGAAAAGTTCCGGATTTCGTCCGAACGCTTCGAAAATATCTCTAAATTTATGCGCGTTATCACCAACAGCCAATCGACCCACATCGTCGCCGTTGACGGCACCACGAGCTATACGTTCTCCAACGAACCCGCTGCCAAAGCCGCCGGCATTCAAACCGAGGAAATGTTTGGCAAAACCATGGCTGGCGTCATGGGACCGGTCAAAGCCAAATACTACGCCGAGATCAACAAAACGATGCTGGCTGATTTTGCCGATGCTGAAGATCAAGGCGTTGAGGAATCAGTGCAGAAAATTCGCGCTAGTAACATTCAAAGATTTGAGCAGGAAGATGGTTCGTTGCAGGTTATTCGCTCCGACCATATTCCACTTAGAGGCGACCGCGATCATCCGCCTGGCATTTTGATGATCATGGATGACATCTCGGAGTTCTCGCAAGAACAGATCAAAAGCGAGAACCGTTTGCGGCAATTGGTCAGCACCTTGGCAGCTATCGTTGACCGGCGTGATCCGACTACCTCTGCCCGCTCCAATCATGTTGGTGAGGTTGCCCGCGCCATCGCCGAAGATATGGAAGCCAATAAAATCGATACCGACACAGCCGAGTTTGCCGGCGCGCTGCTCAATCTCGGCTCCATTGTTGACGGCGAAGATATCGTTTCATCCTCCGCCGAATTGCTTGAAAAAATCGATTTTGAAGGCCCGGTTGTTGAAGCTATCCGTCAAAGCTTTGAAGCTGATGACGGTTCCGGCCCGGCAGGCTTGCAAAGCGGTCAGATATTGCTGCCGGCTAAAATTGTCGCCGTCGCCAATGCCTTTTTGGGCTTGTGTAATCCAAGTGATGGCTCCGACGGCATCTCCATCGAAGCGGCCGGAAATATTTTACTTGAAGAATCCGGCAGTCAATATGACCGCGCGGTTGTCGCTGCCCTGCTTAATTTGCTGGAGAATCACGGCGGTGCCGAGAAGTGGGCGCATTTTCTAAGGAACGGGTGAAAGGAACGCGGGTCTTCCGACACTCCCAATAAACAGCCAACTGTTGCTCCGGAACAAGAACCGTCATCCACTGAGCTGGCAGCGGCTAATGAGCTTAGACACGCTGGTGATCATGAGGGTGCCGCCACTAAATTCCGCGCCTTTATCGCCAAAGTCAAAGATAACGCCAGCGCTTATGGTGGTCTGGCGCTTTGCCTCAAGGAATTGGACCGGTTTCCGGAAGCCGTTGCGATGTTCCAGCGCGCCCTCGCCCTCACGCCTGAAAGCTCAACTCTTTACAGTCAATTTGGCTCAACGCTCATTCGCTCCGGCGATTTAGATCGAGCTGCTAATATATTTGAACGCGCCATTGAGCTGGATCCAACGCATCTGCCATCTTATTTTAATTTGTCCGCCATCCAAAAATCACGTGGCAATGAAAGGAACGCGCGCCGCACGCTCCGCGCCGGCGTTAAGCGCAATCCGATAACTGTTTCGACCTGCGTTACCGAACCACGTGCCCGAATTCTCCGCCTGCGGGGCGTGCAAAACGCTTACTACACGCTCGGCCAAAGCCGCAAAGGCCAGCATAAGCTGAAGCTGCGCGGCGGTAATTTCTCGAGCCGCTATTTCTGGGACGCGGCGGATTACACGACCATCAGTTATTTGGTGCTGAACAATAATCTGCTGCACCCCAACCGTATCCCAAAATTCGATGTTGTGATTAACACCATTGCGGACCCGGATGTTGAACTCCTATCATTGCAGACCGCCGCCCAATTTCTCGAACATAATCCAACGCTGTCCGTTATCAATGATCCAACCCGTGTGATGGAATCGACCCGGGACAACAACTATCAACGTTTACTCGATATCGATGGCATTGAGATGGGTAAATCCATCCGGGTGCCGGCAAAAAGTTCAAATAAATACGACCTCACCAAATTGCTTGAAGAACATAAGTTCGAATTTCCCGTGCTGATCCGCGAAACCGGTACGCATACCGGACGCACTTTTATCAAATGTGACAGTTTGGAAGAATTTGTCACCGCCGCCGAGGAACTTTCCGGCGCAGAGCTTTATCTGATTCAGTTTATCGAGAATTTCTTCCACCAGAAATATCATCGCAAAATGCGGTTTTTCAGTATTGATGGAAAGCTCTATCCCGTTGTGTTGCATATAGATGCGACGTGGAACGTGCATGGCTCCAACCGCAAAACGCTAATGGCCGAGCATGATTGGATGATCGAAGAAGAAAAATCCTTCATGGCTGACCCGCGTGCTTACTTGGGCGATGAAATTTATCAACGGCTGGAAAAACTGCCCGATCTGGTTGGCCTCGATTTCCTTGGTATCGATTTTAATGTGACCGAGGAAGGCAAAATTCTGATCTTCGAAATGAATCCGGCCATGCGTCATTCTTTTGATCATGCCGATAATTTCGACTACCTCAGGCCATATATGGAGCGGGTGACCAACGCCTTCCGTGACATGATCGATTCACGCGCCAAAAAGTAAAAAGGGCCACCCGCTATGGGCAGCCCTTTTTAAACCTCGCATATTTTAATTTCTATAGATTAGCCGCCGGGAGTATCGACAATGATATTGATGGAGCCGTCACCGGTATCGGTAACAGAGTAGCCATCTCCGACATTTTGGCGTTCATCATCATCCATGTCTTTGGCAGCATCCTTCAACGTCACTTTAGACTGCTCATTGTTGCTGCCGATAACCGTGACAACAACATCATCGCCATCGGTATCGAACTCGACAGCATCGCCGTCATTGAGATCGATGCCTTCGAAGGTCAGAACGTCGCCATTATCAAAATCGAAGACAGTGTCTTCGCCATCGCCGAGGCTGAAGATAAATTCATCATCGCCGGAGCCACCATAAAGCTGGTCGTTGCCTTCACCACCGATAATAACATCGTCGTCGCTGCCGCCGTAGATAACGTCGCCGCCATCACCGCCATCAATATAGTCAACACCGGAGCCGCCGAATATCACATCATCGCCGCCTTGGCCGTCGATGGTATCATCACCGGCGCCGCCGTAGAGGATATCATCACCTCCGGCATCAGCATCGGCATCGTCGTCGCGATCCATGCCGACAATGGTATCGTCAGATGAGCTGCCCATACGATCATGGTCCTCGGCATCAATTACCGGGACATCAACAGTGATAGAGGTCGTTGTCGTGGCAAAATTTCCATTGTCTTCCGTCGAGGTAACCGACGCGCTAATATCAAAATCATCGGTACCCGGCGGCACCGTCATGGTCAAATCAACAAGATCATCCGCTGTCAGCGTCCATGTGCCATCGTCATTTTGGTCAATGCCGACAAACGCGACACCTTCCGGCAGCTCGTCAATCGTGACCGCTGACAAGGTTTCTGTATCATCCGTCAATGCTGCGGTAATATCGACTTCAAAGGTGCTGCCCGGATCGCTTGATCCGACATTCAAAGAAACATCATCAAAATCGATTTTGGTTTTCTCGTTGTGATAGGTCTTCTTATTGTTATAGCCACCAATCATAACAGTATGATCACCGGCATCCAAATCTCCAAGGTCGATGGTTACTGTCGTCCAACCGATATCATCACCACCGGAGACACGCGTGACATAGTCATTACCGGCAATATTGACAAGTTCGCCATCAATGCTGACCAATACTTCGGCGTATTCGTCATCTTCATAATGGCTGTCCATATCGATTTTATAAGTGAACGTAATGGAGCCCGCACCATCTTCATCAACGGTAAAGCTTTGCTCAAACCCGCCAGACATGTCGGTAATATCGTCATCATCTTTACCCCCAAGCTCGACCCGTAAGCGCCCATCGTCATCGTGATGTCCACCATCTTTAATCTGGCCTTTGGCGTAATCGCCTTCATCGGTGTCGCGGAAAGCGTCATCAACATAGGAGAAGCCATCAGCAGCGCCGTCATCAAACGTACTGGTAAATAGCGTTTCGGTTGGAATTGCTTCAACCAAGGTTGCCGAGATCGTCAGTACAGGCGCATCAGCGGGATCATCATCACCATCAACGGTGATGGTCAAAGCAGCGGTATCTGTAGCTCCTTGATCATCGGCGACCGTATAAGTGAAGACGTCTTCACCGCCGTCACCGACCAAGGTTCCAACTGTTTCATATTCAACGCCTTGGACTTTAAAGTCACTTTGGCTGCCTGACATTTGGGTCGCCGTGAAGACCACGGTCTGGAAAGCCGTGCCACCAAGATCAATGTTCAGGGTGCCGACATTGCTGCTGCCATCATAAGCAACCGTTTCATCATCAATTTCGCCGCTGCCGACCAAATTACCGTCGGCATCATAGGCTTGCCACATGCCCTGCTCACCGTCGGAGCCTTCGCCGTGATAGAGGCGGGCAACAGTCACATCCGCACTTGAGACACTGGTATCAAAGGTCAGAGCTAGCGCTTCGGAATCACCAGAATTCGGATCATACTCGATTTGCGTGGATGCTTGCGCACCCCCTTGCGTGCCTTCTACGCCCAGACCTTGACTGGTAACGACAACACTGTCGTCAGCCAAGGAGGCATCGAAGTCGCCATTACCATCGGTATAGGACGTGCCGAAATCAAAGGCCGAAATGGAAACCCCGGCACTCGTCCAGTCAGCTTCACTGGAACCATAGCCGCCGGCTTCGACAATTTCGCTGGCCGTACCACCACCTTCGCCGCTTCGGGTATATTCATAGCTGCCATCGGAATTCATCACCAAGGTACCGTGATCACCGACGATGGTAAGACTGTCTTCCCCTTCCGGGAAACTATGGGTCGTGCCATTGAACTCTACTTCGGTCACATTCAACGTATCACCATCGACATCGCTGTCATTGGCCGTCACCGAGCCAATAACTGAATCGGCGGTATCATCAACAGTATTGCTGTCATCAACCGCAACCGGGCCGTCATTGGTACCATTGATCGTAACGGTAACCGTTTCACTCGCGGTTCCGTCAACCGACGACACCGTAAAGGTCTCAGACATACTTTCACCAACACCCAAGGCCTGAACATCGGCATTGTCGTTATCGAGGTTATAGGTCCAGTTACCGTTCACATCCATCGTGAAGGAGCCGTAATCGCCAACTGCATTTGCGGCATCAAAGATGCTTTCGCCGGTATCCGGATCGGTTACATCCAAATCACCAGATACTGCTAAAATACTGTCTTCGGTGACGGAACCTGTATCATCACCGGTAATTGTCGCCGCGTCATTGACCGGATCAACTGTTACCGTGAAGTTTTGCTCAACTGTCGCAATGTCGCCATCGGCTTCAGTCGATGTCGCCGCCAAGGTTAGATTGATGTCGCCGTTAAAGTTTTCCGGCGGCAGGATGCAAACCAGATGCAGCTGTTCCGGAGAAACTGTCCATTCGCCGCCACCCAAATTAGTACCCGGGTTCAACAAAGCACCGTCCGGTACGTTTGAGATCAATACGCTGAGAGTTTCAGAACCATCCGTGTCAGTTAGATCCGCATCCAGATTTAGCTGGGTCCACTGATCCTCATTGCCAGTTTCATTGCTGACAACAACGATCGGATCATCGGCAACACCGGTGACAGAAAGCGTAACTGTTGCGGTATCTGTACCACCGTGGCCATCGCTGACCTCGAAAGTAAAGCTGTCGGTGCCACTGTAATTCAGATCAGGTTGGTAAGAGTAGCTGCCGTCTTCACCAATCGTGATGGAGCCATGGGCGGGGCCACCATTATCGGCCAAGGAGAAGGTCAAAGTATCACCATCAACATCTGTCGCCGCCAATTGACCGGCGAATGCTATATCTTCTAAAAGGTCGGATTCCGATCCACCGATTGCAACCGGGCCGTCATTGGTACCGGTGATGGTAACTGTCGCGGTCTCCAGGGACTCAGCGCCATTACCGTCAACGATCGTATAGGTGAAGGACTCAATTGCCGTTTCACCTTCGGCCAGGCTATTAAAGTGGCCGGCCGGTGGCGTATACGTCACGGTACCGTCAGTCAGCACTTCAACCGTACCATTGTCAGGTTGAGAATAGGTGGTGATGCTGTGAGTATCGGACGCATCACCATCGCTTACGGTGATGTCATCGAAAACGTTAAACGTCGTCGACAGCTCGTCTTCCAACATATCGTCGGCAGCATCGCCAATAACAGTAAAGCCATCATTGGAACCGGTAACTGTCACAGTAGCGATCGCTGAATCGCTACCGCCAGCGCCGTCGGAAATCGTATAAGAAATGATAACGTCTTCGGATTCATTAACCGCCAAGCTGTTATAGGTCTCACCCGGGGTAAATTTAACCTGGGTCACACCATCAACTTCAACGATTTCAACCGTGCCATCGACGCCTTCCGGCAGGCTCACATCTGTTACCGACAGCGCGATACCATCTACATCGGTGTCATTCGCCAGAACATCCAGCGTCACTGAAGCATCTTCATCCACGGTGCCGATATCATTAACCGCAACTGGGCCGTCATTGGTGTTGATGACATCAAGTTGATAGGTGTCATCGGCCGCCCAACCGGACTCATCGGTAGCAACTACTTTGATATTCAACGAACCAACATCATCATTATCCGGCACGCCGGAAATTTCACCGGTTACAGGATCAATTGAAATCCAATCCGGCAGCGCAGAACCATCATCCAATGTCGCGGAATAAATCAACGAGTCGCCATTATCAACATCGGCGAAATTAGCCGAAGCATCATAACTGTAGGCTTGATCTTCACTGGTGGTGCCGTCTTGAATTGCTGTTGTTACGACCGGCGCATCGTTGGTGCCGGTGATGGTGATCGTTGCGGTTTCAATCGACGTTCCACCACTGCCGTCATCCACTGTGTAGGTGAAGGTTTCGGTCGCCGTATCACCAACACCCATCGTATTAAAAACGGATTCGCCGGTTGTTGGATCGATATTTGGGGAGAACACAACTGCACCCAAAGCAGAGACTGTTACCGTACCATTTTGCGGTTGCGTGTAGCCGTTAATTGAGTGGGTGTCAGTAGCATCAGGATCGGTGATCGTAATGGCATCAAAAATATTGAAGGCAACGCCATCATCTTCCAAGGTGCCAGCCGCAACGCTACCGTCAACTGTGAAGCCGTCATTGGCGCCATTGATGGTCATAACAACTGTATTGGTTGATTCCAGACCGTCGGGATCAGTAACCGTATAGGTAAATGTTTCTACGGCCGTTTCGCCGTCTGCTAAATGATTATACGCGCCTTCTGGAGGTGTGAACGTGATATCCATGCCATCAACGTTTGCAGTCCAGCCGGTCGATCCCATATTTGCCGCGATAACAAGTTCTGAATCAGTATGGTCAACATCGCTTACTTCATCAGCGACATTCACTGTTACAGACAAATCATCTTCGCCAGCGCTGCCGACAACTGCTTCGGCTTCCGGGCCATCATTAACTGAGTCCACATCAAACGTAACAGATGCAGAATCAGTTGCCGTATCAACATCGGAAATCGTCGCCGGCGCGTCACCGAAACCGGTGGAGTCCTCGGTTGGCACAACACTGGCATTTAGCACATAATCGCCGCTGGCCAGAGCAAGTTGTTCTTCCGTGGCACCTTCAACATTTTGCCAAGGGAAAGCCTGAACGGCGACCGTATAGGTGCCGCCTTCGGTTGGCGTAAAGGTACCAAATGGATCCATCGAGCCGAAAGAGTCGTCCACGGAGGCGACGATATTGCCTGCTTCATCATAGATTAAGATTAAGGCGTCAACGGAGTCACTTTGATTTTCCGAATCTATATTGAGGTGCAGTTGCTCTCCGTCCTGTAGCGTAAACGAGAAATAATCGACATCGCCAGGTTCGTCAACGGCCCCTTCAATCCGAACACGCGGCAGACTGTCATCATCAACCAGCGCATCTTCACCAACGCCGAAACTATCGCGGCCAATATCCTGGGCCGTCGCGAGGCTGTCATTGCTGACAAAGGAATGACCACTGGTGCCATCGGTTGCAGTATAGGTAAAGCTGACCGGGCCATTATAGTTGTCTTCCGGTGTATAAGTGTAATTGCCGTTGCCATCGTCGGTAATGGAACCATGATCAGGCTGACCAATATCCATAATACTGAGCGTATCACCATCAACATCGGTGTCATTGCCGAGTAAATCATCTGCCGTGAAGGTAAAGGATGTATCTTCGGCAACACTCGCCAATACATCGTCAACCGCATCCGGCGCATCATTAACGGCATGAATATCAACAATTGCTCCGGCAGTCACAGTATCCGTGCCATCACTGATATCATAAGAAAACGCGATCGGACCATTGAAATCCGCAGGTGGATTATAAGTCCACGTGCCATCGCCATTATCCGTGATAGTGCCATTTTCTGCAGCGGTCTGCAGATTAGAGATGCTCAGACTATCACCTTCAACATCGCTGGCATTGGACAGCAATTGATCTTCGGTGATGGTCAAGGAACCATCTTCATTCATGGTGTACACCAAAACACCCGATACTTCTGGCGCGTCATTGGTGCCATTGATGGTAATTGAAACAGCTTCCGTCGCCGTACCATCAACCGAGGTCACCCAAAAAGTCTCGGTTACACTGTCGCCAACACCCAAAGCCTGGACAGCTTCAGCATCATTGTCTAAATCGTAGGTCCAATTGCCAGCCGCATCCATCGAGAAAGAACCGTATGTACCGGCATCACCGGAAACCGCATCAAACAGAGATTCACCGGTATCCGGATCAACAATATTCAGCTGGCCATCGACGGTCAGAACGCTATCTTCCGTCACTGCGCCGGTGGAATCACCGGTAATTACCGGCACGTCATTGGTGCCGGTAATTGTCACGGTAACGGTTTCCGAAGCAGTGCCATCGACAGAGGTTACGGTGAATGTCTCGGTCACGACTTCGCCAGCCGGCAAAGCTTGTACCGCATCGGCATTATTGTCTAAATCGTAGGTCCAATTGCCAGCCGCATCCATCGAGAATGATCCGTATGAACCGACCTCACCGGAAACCGCATCAAACTGAGATTCACCAGTATCTTGATCAATGATATTCAGCTGGCCAACTACTGACAGAACGCTGTCTTCCGTCACTGCGCCAGTGGAATCGCCGGTAATGTTCGGCACATCATTGGTGCCGGTAATGGTCACTGTGACTGTTTCCGAAGCCGTGCCATCGACAGAGGTCACGGTGAAAGTCTCGGTCACGATCTCGCCAGCCGGCAAAGATTGAACTATATCTGCGTTATTATCTAAATCGTAGGTCCAGTTGCCATTGGCATCCATTGAGAATGAACCGTAAGACCCGACTTCATCAGACACCGCATCAAACTGAGATTGACCGGTATCCGGATCAACGATGTTTAGCTGGCCATCCACGGTCAGAACGCTATCTTCCGTCGCTGCGCCAGTGGTATCACCGGTAATTGTCGGCACGTCATTAGAGCCGGTAATTGTCAAAGTCACGGTATTGGTGGCCGAAGCACCTTCCGGATCAGTAACCGTATAGGTGAAGGTATCGGTCGCCGTTTCGCCCTCATTTAAATACTGAAACGCGTCTTCCGGCGGGGTAAAAGTAACTTCTGTACCGACGATGCTAACATCCCAATCGACATCAACATCGCTATCATCATCGTCATCAAAATTGATTGAAATGGCCAATTCAGCGTCAGTGTGATCGAGATCGCTGATCTGATCGGCAATATCGACCGTCATAGACAAATCATCTTCGCCGGCACTGCCGATAACTGCTTCTGCTACCGGGCCATCATTGGTGCCGGTGATTGTAACCGTCGCAACAGCTGTATCGGTTAAGCCTTCGCTATCAGAAACAGTGTAAGTGATTTCAACCTGATCCGTGTCACCTGTATTTAGAGCATCGAAACTGTCACCTGGCGTAAATTTCACTTGCGTGACACCGTCGATTTCAACGATTTCCACGGTGCCGTCAACGCCAGCCGGCAGGCTGACATCCGTCACCGTCAGCACGTCATTGTCATCGGCATCCGTGTCATTCGCCAAGACATCCACAATCACCGAGGAATCTTCATCGGTCGAACCGGAATCGTTAATTGCGACCGGCGCGTCATTGTCATGTTCAACCGTAAGCGTCAGATTAGCCGTATCGGTGAATTCGCCATCGCTCACCGTGTAGGTAAAGACATCCTCAGCAGGGATCGGTGTTCCTTCATATTCAACGGAGAACATCAGATCGTTATAATCTTCGTCGCCACCGCCATAGAGGTCTTCGAAACCGATCATCAAATCACCAGTTTCGGGATCAATACCGGAATTGGTATGAGTGATGTTATCGGTATTTAAAAGACTGTCAGTCAGATTGTTGTCAACGGCATGAAAGATATCGTCGACGTCGATATTATGGCCTTCGTTGTCATCATCGTCGCCATCGCCTTCGGATTGACCAACCGGATTTCCTGCCTCGTTGTATTCGATCAACTCACCGTCGGCACTAAACTCGAAGTAATGGTTATCGGGAACGTCGTCGATCCACGGGTATTCGTTAGCGCCATTTTTAATGATAAAGAAACCAAAACTTTCGCCGGGTCCCAAATCATCAATGGTAAATTGAGACTCGCCTGGAATTAAGTCGCCGCCGCTGCCCTGCTGTGACGCGTCGTCCCAGGCAATCTGTGGTTCATAGGGATTGCCGTCGGCATCAATTTTGTAGAAACCAACCACATTGTGGTAACCGGCCGCTTCACCTTGGAAAGTCACAGTGACGGATTCGCCACCTTCCGGCATGGTCAGATTTTCCTGGTTGACTTGAACAGGATCAAGCTCCTGCTGTTCTGAGGGATCAACCCAATCCGGCGTTCCTTCAGCCCATTCAAATTCACCAGTGCCTTCATTAATGCCTTCGTTATTGACGAAATCATAGGTACCGTCGCTATTCATGGTCAGCGTACCGATATCTCCTTCGATGGTGAGCGAGGTTTCGCCTTCCGGGAAGGTATAGACCGTGCCTTCAAATTCGACCTGGGTGACGCTCAAGACATCACCATCAAGATCAAAATCGTTGGTCAACACGTCGCCGGAGGTAATATCACCAATATCGTCACCAACCGTGTCGACATCGTCGGTAGCGACCGGTGCGATATTGCCGTCGCTGACGACAAAGTTGAAGGTTTCCGGGCCAACTATCGTCGTGCCATCGGTTACGGTGAAGGTGAAGGAGGTTGCTTCATTTTCCGTGCCATCATGTTGATATGACACCAGGCCGGCATTCAACTGAGCTTGGGTGAAAGTCGTGGCCACAACGCCATCGACCAGCACCGTGCCGGTGCCACTGTCGCTTACCGTATAGGTCAAATTGTCATCAGAAGTGTCGACATCGGTGGTATCCAGCATCTGGGCTGTTACTGTTGCCAATTCGCCTTCGCCAATAGACGCGCCGGTATTGATCGTTACCTCTGGTGCATCATCAACCGCATTGATGGTGATCGTAAATCCGTCGGATAAGCTTTCACCTTCATTTGAGTAGGCAATTGCTGAGCCGACCAGAACACCATACCAATTTTCAGGTGTTTCGATTGTTACCGAATCAACATTGGCAGCTGGGATGGTCAAAACGTTACCGACCAAGGTGCCACCAGTAACGACCAAACCTTCCGGCACTTCATCAAAAGTAATGACAACTTCTGCAAGTGTCTCGGAACCATCCATATCGGAGATTGTCGCCGTCAGATCCAGCACCATCGGCCCCGAATCCTCGTCAATTATATTATCTCTTACATCAACGGAAACATCGCCCGTGGCATTCACCGTGACGTCAAGATTAATCGGATCACTGGTGTTGGTTACCACAATCCTGGTATCGGGATCGGTATCTGTCGCCGTCGCACTAACTTGCAATGTAAATTCATCCGCGTCATCTAGCGGTGGTGTAACTTGCACATTCGCCAATTGATCTGGAGTCAAGGTAACCGTGCCGTTTGTAATCGTCATCTCTGTACCATCAACGGTCACAACGGAGCCAACTGGAATGTCGCTGATTGCAACCGACAGCAAGTCACCATCCGTTGCTTCGACGGAGGCCGTGAAATCAATATCAATGGCGGTATCTTCATCACCGACAGCCGCTGTCACACCTACATCCGGCGCATCAACCGTGGCCGCAACACTAACGGCTAACGCAATTGGTGCACTGGTGGCAAAAACCTGATCTTTGGTATCGGGATCAGTGTCAGATGTCGTCGCACTCACCTGCAGGGCAAAATCATTGGCATCATCGGCAGGTGGCGTAATAGTCAGACCCGTTACTTGATCAGGCGACAGCACAGCACTGTAAAAACCAGTCTCTGAATCCGGACCAGTCAAGGTTATTTCTGTATCGCCGCTCATCAGCACGGAACCTGCCGGAATATCGCTGATGGTAAAACTCTCGAGCGTATCATCCGGGAAATCGCCGGTGGCCGAAATATCCAACGGGATCGCCGCATCTTCATCGCCTGTAGCGGCAGTCACCGTGACGTCCGGCACATCGGCAACCGCACTTACTGTCACGTCGAGATCGACCGGATCACTGGTGTTGGTAATATAGCCGTTGGTAACCGCGTCGGCAGCATCGGCGGCGGCGGTGGTAGCCTCACTGAGAGTTGTTTGAGCATCAGTCAATGCCTGATTAGCAGCAGTTTCGGCATCCGCCGCATCGGTACTCGCCTGTGCCGCAGTTTCAGCAGTGGTTTGCAATTCAGCAGCAGTTGCCTCGGCGTCATCAGCGGCTATTTGCAAGGCATCAATTTCTTCCTGCGGCGCATCATTATCGATCGCTTCTTGGAGCGCCGTCGCGGCGTCGGCGGCAATCGTCGCGGCTTCGGCGGCGGCGTCAGCGGCGGCAGTGGCAGCATCAGCAGCAGCAGTCGCGGCATCTGCGGCGGCAGTGGCTGCAGTTGTTGCGTCTGCTTCAGCGGTGATAGCAGCTGCCAGCGCCGCATCGGCATCTTCGGAGGCGATAAGCAAATCGGGATCGATATCCGTTGCAGTGGCTCTCACCTGTACAGTGAAATCATTGGCATCATCTTCGGGCGGGGTAATCTGAACATTAGCCAGCTGATCCGGGTTCAAGGTTACACTGCCGTTGGTAATCGTCATCGACGTACCATCAGCAGTTAAAACGGAACCCACTGGAATGCCACTAATTTCTACCGACGTTAACTCGCCATCGGCAATACCTTCGGTATCAACAGTTGCCGTGAAATCGATATCGATTGCCGTATCTTCATCGCCTGACGCCGCGGTCGGAGTAACAACCGGTGCATCAACAGTGGCATCGACCGTTACAGCCAACGCCATCGGTTTACTGGTGTTGGTAACCAAACCGTCAACTTCCGCTTCATCGGCTTCGATGACAGCGATGACCGCATCGGCAGCGGCCAGATCGGCCACAGCTTGCGCATTGGTCGCAGCTGTTGCGGTGCTTTCACTGTTGGCTTGAGCATCAATAACCGCATCGGCCGCCGCCTGGGCAGTAGCGGCTGCTTCCAAAGCCGCCTCAGCTGCAGCATCAGCGGCCAATTGCAATTCGGCAATTTCTTCTTCGTCAGCCTCATTTTCTATTGCTTCAGCCAAGGCAACGTCGGCTGCAGCTGAAGCTAAGGCAGCATCTGAAGCCGCAATAGAGGCATCAGTGGCGTCTTGGATGGCAACGGTAAGTTCGCTGGCGGCCGTCTCTGCTGCCTGAGCAGCTTCATCGGCAGCAACTTGAGCAGCTTCAGCGGCGGCGACCACAGTAGCGGCCGCGGCAGCTGGCGCCAATGCAGCAGCATCTGATTCGGCTTCGTCGGCAGCCGTTTCCAGCGCCGTCGCCTGCTCATCTGCAGTATCGGCCGCGGTTTGCAAATCAGTAGCCGTTTCGGCAGCAGCGTCCGCCGCTGCTTGCAAGTCGTCAATTTCTTCTTGAGGTGCATCATTATCGATCGCTTCTTGCAATGCAGTGGCAGCATCTTCTGAAACGGTTGCTGCATCATCGGCAGCGGTTTGTGCTTCAGTAGCAGCCGTTCTTGCTGCATCGGCGGCGTCCCTTGCATCAGTCGCGGCCACTTCCAGCGCTGCATGTTCGGCAATAATATCAGGATCAATATCCGTTGCTGTTGCGGTAATGCTTAGCGAGAAATCGTGCGCATCATCTTGCGGCGGCGTAATGGTCAGGCCATCGACTTGGTCAGGCCTGATTTCAGCAGTATAAAATCCGTTCGCATCAGGACCAGTTAAGGAATGCGCTTCACCGCCGCTCATCAGGACGGAGCCTTCCGGAATGCCGCTGATTGTGACGCTGGTGACGGTGCCATCTGCTTCAACATTGGCGATTGAGATATCGACCGGAATTGCCGTATCTTCGTCGCCGATGGAAATATTTGTAGCAACAACCGGTGGCTCAACTGTCGCATCAACGGTAACTCCCAATCCAACCGAACCACTTGTCGCAGTTACGCCGGAGTCCGGATCAACACTTGTTGCGCTTACCGATAGCGCAAAGTCAGCACTTTCATCCAAGGGCGGGGTAATCGATAAGCCGCTCAATTGAGCTGGCGAAAGTGTGGCCCTACCGTCGCTAATTGAGATTGTTTGATCGGCACCACTTGCATCTTGATAGGTCAGTGTCGAACCATCCGGAATATTAGTGATATTGATGCTTTGAACTTCATCAGTTGAAGATCCGGATATACCGGCGCTGATGGCGAGCGCAATTTCTCCATCTTCATCACCGGCAGCAGCTTCAATCGAGACCGTAGCTGTATCCGCCACGGCATTTTCCGCATCAATAGCATCCTGAATGGCCTTTAACCGGGCTGCTTCGGCAGCAGCGGCGGCGGCGGCGGCCCTGGCGGCAGCTTCGGCGGCAGCTTGGGCAGCGGCATCGGCGGCAGCTTGAGCAGCGGCTTCGGCGGCAGCCTCGGCGGCGGCGGCAGCTTCGGCAGCAGCTTCGGCGGCGGCAGCTTCGGCAGCAGCGGCTTCGGCAGCAGCCTGTGCAGCTGCAGCGGCAGCAGCGGCTTCTTCGTCGGTTATCTCTTCTTCTCCTTCGCCGGCAGCGGTTTCAAAGTCATCTAAATCTTCTTCGCCTTCGCCCTCACCTTCTTCGCCTTCGGCTAACTCATCTTCTCCAGATTCTTCGCCTTCAGCCTGCTCTTCTCCGCCTTCTTCCTCTTCCTGTTCTTCCTGTTCTTCCTGTTCTTCCTCTTCTTTTTCCTGATCATCGGCACCATAATTGTTACCAGTGCCAACTGTGGTCGGCAGTGATTCCAACGCGCTACGGAAAGATTCGGAAATTTCTGCGCGATTATAAACACGCGGTTCTGAAGGCGCAGTGTTAGAACTAGCAACGCTGGCGCCTTGATCCGGCAGGTTCAGAATCTGAATGCCAGCGTTATTGGCAATCACAACTTCGCCGACAAAGCCGTCTGATTCTTCCATCAAAACGACTTTCATACCGTTGGGATCTTCACCACTTAGATCAATACCAACCTGCGTACCACGAATACCGATCGTCGCCACCGGTGTTTTAAGAACCATGGCGTCGGGGTCAACCTTGGCAACCTGACCGGACACAAAGGTAAACACGCCTTTGAGAACCGACATCGAAATGTTGCCTTCCTGGGTACCCGGATCGTAGACCATTTCGTCCAGTACCATGCGGCCGTTTTCAGCCATCGAGAAAGTGGTTTCATCAGCCAGCACGACACCTACGGCGCCATTGGCTCCCGATTCCATAACATCACCTTGGAAAACCGGATCACCAACCTGCAGTTCAACACGCGTACCATCGGCACGGATGGCAGTCACCGTGCCGGAAACACTTTCGACCTGGCCAATAGGCTGGGCATCGGCTGAGGGGGCAGCCTGCGCAAATTGACCTTGCGTCGGAGCATTTGTCTGGGCCAGACGAACGGCAGTGGAGCCAGCCAATTCGCCGCCTACGGGGGTATGCAGATCGGGGGGAGGATCTTGTTCGTAGTAGTCCTGGATAACAACTTGTTTGCCATCCGGCGATGTCAGAACGAGGTCTGGTCCGGAAGGCTCAAATTTTGCATCACCAAAGTTAAAACCATCCGGCAGCGTTACCGCATCGCTCGAATTGGCCTCAACAAGAAAAGATTCAGGTGCATTATCTTCGCCGTCTGCTCCAATATTCAAATTGTCGCGACCACCTGCACCAGTGAGTGTTTCATCAGCCATAATCGGCCCCCTCTAAATAAACCTGACCCAACTTCAAAGATTCTCCTGAAAATTTCAGGATTAAGCTCCACCAGAAAACTTCTAAACGATGAACAATTTATCGTGTGTCGTTGGGCAATAGGCATTAACAACCGGTTGTCATACTAGGCAGGCGCGGTAAAGAGTTCTGTGATGGCCATCACAGCTAACCATCTATTTTATTTCGGTTTTCCGCTATATTTCCCGGCCGATTATTCTTAGTTTTTAGGGGTAATTAGATCGACTGAACGGCACGAGTAGACATATTTATAGAGGTTACTACGTATGGTATAATTACCCCAATAAACGGTAGGAAAACAAAACCAATAACTTGATTAGCCATCATACTAAACTATTTTGCTATTATGATTTCAGCACCCAAGAAGGGGCAAATTGTGATTAAATCTCTTAAAATTATGGGATTTTTTGCAGCTTTTGTATCCTTGTGGCTGGTCGCTCATACAGCTCATGCGGACTACAAGGCCGGCCTAGAAGCAGTCAAAAATAAGGATTACAAAAAAGCCTTTAGCGAATTCTCAGCCGATGCCAGAAAAGGCCATCCAGCATCTCAGTATGCCTTGGCACTGCTCTTTCATCGTGGCCGGGGGCGGCCGGTAAGTTTTCGTCTCGCCCGCAGCTGGTACGAAAAAGCAGCCAAACAAGATCATGCTGGCGCGCAAAACAACCTTGCTACAATGTACCGGGACGGCCTAGGCACCAGACAAGACTACGTCAAAGCAGCCTTTTGGTTTCGCAAAGCATCTGCCAAGCATGCGCTTGCCATGAACAGTCTCGCCTTACTGCATCGCTACGGCCTTGGAGTTAAAAAAAGCAATAAGGAAGCTGCCCGGCTGTTGCGCAAGGCCGGCGAAGAATCGGGTCATGCCAAATCGCTCTATGATCTTGGCCGGCTTTATGAAAAAGGCCGCGGCGTCAAAAAAGATATAAATGAGGCATTTAAATTATATCGCCGCGCAGCATTGAAACGATATGGCCGTGCTCAATACACACTTGGTCTGCTGTATCATAAAGGCAAAGGGGTTAAACGTGACTACGAAAAAGCGATGCGGTGGTATAGTTTTGCGATGGATCAAAAATACGCCTCCGCATTTTACGGCGCTGGTATATTGAATCAATTGGGATTGGGAACGACCAAAAATATTAAAGAGGCGATCCGGCTTTACACCGAAAGTTCGAAAAAAGGCCACCGTATCGCGCCCTATATGCTGGGGCAATTGCATGAAACCGGCACAGGAGTGCCAAAAAATCGAGCCGAGGCTATCAAATGGTACCAGCTTTCGGCGAAACGAAATTACGCCCGAGCTGCCGCCCGCCTAAACAAATTAACGTCAAAGAAGTCAAAAACTAACAGTTGACCAAACAGCGGACAAATTCTGTTTCTCCGATCTATCCGATTGACCAGTCCCGCCTAGCCACTTATTCAACACCCATGATTGATAAACGCGTGGACAATATTGCCGCCGCCGTCGCGAATATCCAAAACGGCGCAATAATTCTGAGCAGTGGCTTTGGCGATGCCGGTGCGCCGGTCGATCTGCTGGAAGCGCTGATTGAAACCGAAGCCAAAAATCTCACCATTGTCTCGAACAATGCCGGAGAGGGAAATTGCGGTTTGGCTGCTTTGATCGCCGCAGGTAAGGTATCACGCATCATTTGCTCTTATCCGATCAGTGCCGGATCAGTGGTGTTTCAAGATCGCTATCAGGCTGGCGAGGTTGCGCTCGAGATTGTCCCGCAAGGTACATTGAGCGAACGAATGCGCGCTGCCGGCGCTGGAATTGGCGGCTTTTTTACGCCAACCTCGGCGTGCACCGACCTTAGCAAAAGCAAAGAAAGCCGGAAAATTAACAGCGTTGAACATGTTCTTGAATATCCGCTTAAAGGCGATGTCGCGCTCATTCGCGCCAGCCAAGCCGACCGTTGGGGTAACATTGTTTACGATAAATCAGCCCGTAATTTTGGCCCGGTAATGGCGATGGCGGCAACATTGACAATCGTTCAAGTGGACGAAATCGTAGACCTCGGCGAACTCGATCCGGAACTTATTATCACACCAGGTATTTTTGTTAACCGGGTGTTTGTGCATAATGGTTAAACAAAGCGATAAATTGGAAAAATTGATATGACAGCGGTACTCGAAAAAGTTGGTCTAACCCGTCCGCAAGTTGCCTGGCGCATTGCCCAGGAAATTGGCGACGGCAGTTATGTTAATCTTGGCATCGGCAGCCCTGAGATGGTGGCCAATTTCGTCCCTTCAGACCGGGAGATTGTGTTCCACAGCGAAAACGGCATCTTGGGTATGGGTGAGGCCCCAGCAGCCGGACAAGAAGACGGCAATCTGATTAATGCCGGAAAAAAACCGGTGACGCTGCTGCCGGGTGGCAGTTATTTTAGTCATACAGATTCATTTGTTATGATTCGCGGCGGTCACATCGATATCTGTGTTCTCGGCGCTTATCAGGTAGCTGAAAACGGCGATCTCGCCAATTGGGCGACCCTCGATACGTCAAAACCACCAGGCGTTGGCGGCGCGATGGATTTGGCGGTCGGCGCCAAGCGTATTTTCGTAATGATGGATCACTGCACCAAAACTGGCGAGCCGAAACTTATGCGCGAATGTACCTACCCCCTCACTGGCTTCGGTGTAGTCCGCACCGTGTTTACTGATATGGCCGTCATTGACATAACCGAGACAGGTTTCGTGACACGGGAAATTGCTGCCGGTATAACCTTTGAAGAACTGCAAGAAAAAACCGACGCTCCGCTGAACTTGGCTGAGAATTGGCAAACATTAGCCCCGCCAGAACTTTAGCTCCGCCGTTTAAGGCGTCATCACGCGGATCGGAGAGCCGTTTATCCAGGCGTCGATATTTTCGATCATCTGGGCAAAACTAAGCCGATAATTATCTTCAACGACGTAACCCAAATGGGGGGTTAAAATCGTGTTCGGCAGGCGGCGAAAGGCGTGATCCAACGGTAACGGCTCAATGTCGAAAACATCCAACCCCGCCCCGGCAATCGCATTTGTCTCCAGTGCGCTAATGAGCGCGGCCTCATCGACCAGCGGTCCGCGCGACGTATTGACGAGATAGGCGGTTGATTTCATATTGGCGAGATCCACCGCACCGACAATTCCCCGTGACCGGTCACTCAACGGCATATGCAGCGTAATAAAATCAGCATTTGAAAACAGCTCTTCTTTTGACACCCGTTGGACACCGGCTTCGGCTGCCCGATCAGCGGTCAAATTAGGACTCCAGGCCACCACTTTCATACCAAAAGCCAAACCAATTTTGGCTACCGGCGTGCCCAGCCGGCCAAGCCCGACGATCCCCAATGTCCGTTCCCGCAAACCCATGCCGACCGTGGTTTGCCAGTAGCCGCCTTCACGCAGCAACCGGTCTTCCAACGGGATTTGACGGGCCAGGCTGATAATGAGCCCCCAGGCCAATTCAGGTGTCGGGTGGCCGAGCATTTCGGTGCCACAGACGGTCACCCCATTTGCCATTGCCGCCGCCACGTCAATTGAGAAATTTCGCCTGCCGCTGGTTAGCAATAGTTTGAGGTTGGGCAATTTATCAAGCTGTGATTTTAAAAACGGCGTGCGCTCGCGGTTCATCAGGACAATGTCAAATTCATTGAGCCGCACAGCGACGTCATCTTCGTCATCAAGATGATCATCGAAGAAAACAAACTCGACCTGATCTTTAAGCTCGTCCCAATCCGCCAATCCCGGCGCAGCGCTCTGATAGTCGTCTAAGATAGCAGCCCGATACATAACACCCCCTCAATTCAGCAAAGGCCGCTATAATAATCAGACAATATGTTCTGGGCCATCCAAAGTTTCAGCTAAAAATTTGGACCACTTGGTTTGGGCTTTTACCTGTTCTTCACCATCGATCAAAATGGCATCGACATTTTCATTGAAAAAGCAAAGTAAATTCTTGAGCTTTGGTGCTTCGGGAAGTGGCTCGGGGTAGCTCCAGACAATATCATCATAAACCTGTCCACCGGCCTCAACCGACCAATAGCTGGCGATGCCTTTATAAGGACATCGTGTCGTCGTTTCAGATCGTGTCAATACTGCCATCTTGATATCATCCACTGGCAGGTAATATCGGGTCAGCATGCCGGTCTCGAAGACAAAGGTTGCGTTTGAGCTCTCGGCAACGGTTTCGCCGCCGAGCACAATTTTCACGCTACGGCTGCTTTTAATCGCATCAACGCGCTTGTAGGGGTCGCGAGGGTGGACAAAAATTTCTTCATCCTCCTCAAACCAGCGCTCCATTTTGTTCCAATAAAAAGCGAGATAATCCTTGATGCCAGACGCCTCTTCGAACGGCGTCTCATAGCTCCACACTGCATCTTCAACTGCTTTGTCACCTATTGAAACTGACCAATATGACGCTTCTCCTTTGAACGGGCAGAAAGTGCTTTGCTCCGTCCTGGACAAGTGATCCATCCGCACGTCATCGCGCGGAAAATAATAGACCGGTACATGATCGCTTTCGCGCAGCAGCAACATATTAGCGCTGTCAGCTATCGTCTCGCCACCCAACTCAACCCGGACGCGGCGCGGCGAATTCTCGATATGGACCATGTATCCCGGATGCTTTTCGAAGCCGGGAGATTTCTTACGAGCTTGATTAGTTTGAGAAGTCATCGTTGAGTTTCTTTCTTATGAGCCGGTGATATTCATATTAAAGACGGCTTGACGCACGCCGCCAAGCCTTCCGAAACTCACCTTGGATCAAAACTCCGTGTTCGAAACTTACTCAACCGTAATAAAGTTTTGCTAATTTTTCAGGTGAAACACCGAAATGGTAGAGCGCATGAATCTTAAACCAGCCCCAGATTATTGCTGGCGCATGCCGGCCCTCGAACTTGCGTGAAGATGTAATGAGCGCTGGTTCTGCAATGCAACATGTCGGCCCGGCTTTTTCCAAACGGCGGCTAAAATCATAGTCTTCCATCAAGGCGAAAGGTTGAATACCGCCAATCTGGATATAAATTTCACGTCTGGCGAAAATGCCTGAATCACCATAATAGACACCGAGTTTTCTAATCCAGGCATAGAATTTGATCAGCCACCGGCTAAATCTGGTATCACCATCAAAGACCAGCCTAAAATTGCCCCCGACACAGGCGGGCTGGTCAATCAGTTGGCGTTCGATTGCCGCCAAGCCATCTCGCGGAAAGCGGCTATCGGCATGAAGGAAAAGCAATACTTTGCCACAGGCGTGATCAGCTCCGGCTTTGAGCTGCTGGCCACGTCCTTGGTCAGATCGAATGATTTTGGCGCCAAATTTCTCGGCAATCACCAAACTATCATCAACACTGCCGCCATCGGCAACAATGATTTCATGACCATCAATTTGAGGTGACAAATCGCCAAGTAAAGGCGTCAGGTAATCAGCCTCATTGAGCGTCGGAATAATGACGGTGATCATCTTAGGCTTGCCTCTGTCTTCATTGCCTCATCTGCGGTCACAAGACCGATTTTAATGAGCTGCAGTTTTTGACGCTCCCAGTTCTCGGCGAGATAATTCGATTTTAAGCGCGTCACCAAGGCAATCGGAATTGAATAACGGTTTTCCGTGGCCTTCGCACAATCGAGCCAAAGCCTGGCAACATGCGCAAAAATCTCTAGACGTTCTTCATTAGAAAGGTTCGGCAATTGATCACGCACATATTTCGTACCGAAGGCATTGTGGCGCGCTTCATCCGCCATCACTTTGGTATTGATGGCGCGAAACAGCGGACAGGGTAAACTTCGGCCAAGGCGATCAAGCACTGTCACGGCACCTCCCTCAAAAACAATATGAAAGGAAATCATCACTCCCAAGGGCGAACCCAATTTCGAGCCTTGCCAGGCGAGACTCCCTTCTAATGGGTCCTTGATCGCCGGTTCGATCGGCGCAATGTCGCCCATAAGATTAATATATCTGGCGAACACCGCTTCGTGTTTTTGCTCGTCGGCCAATTGGCAGGCCAAAAACTGGCTAACCAACGGATCGTCGACTTCCGTCAGCAAGCGCTGGCAGGCGCGCTGGGTTAACCGCTCGCCATGATAAATCTGGCTGATCGTTCTGATATAGGTCGAGCGGCGGAACCAAAACGGATAGCGGATCGGCAAATCCCAATCGATATCATGCTCAATCGACCATTGATCAGCCGCTTCTTTGGCCAGTATGGAATCCAACACCCACCCCTTTTGATATTCGAATCGAGGTGCAGCCTTACGCTATTTTGGAATTTAGAACAATTGTGGGCAGGCGCAGTACACATCAATAACGCGTGACCGGTTACCTAATTCTCAATCTCTTCATCAGGAAAATCATCTTCGTCAAAATCATCGGTTTCGACGACCGGTACGCGGTAGTCTTCATTGAGCCAATTAGAAAGATCAAGCTGAGAGCATCGGGCCGAACAAAATGGACGGAATTTCGGCATGGTCGGCTGACCACAATTAGGGCATTTGCGTTTGCCGTTATTCTTGGGTGGCTTGCTGGTCGCCATTTCTCGTCTCTAAATCAATTAATCCGAATATCAAATTGTGCCACCAATAATTCAGGCGATTTCTCTAATACGACAACCGGGCCGGTGCGTTCAAGCAGGCTCTGCCAAATTCGCTGCATTTCACCCGTCAACAATGCGTGTAATTCAGCACCGCATTGAACGGTAAGAGACTTACCGGGATTGCGTTCAAGCTCTCTCAATATGGCCCGGAACGCATCCAACGCAGCGCTTTCGGGTGATCGAGCCGCCGCCGATTTAACCAAAAACCGCCGGGTTAAACTTTCACCCATCCGCCGCCGGGTCATTTCCAAATTGCCCAACCGGCTAAAGCCAAAAATATTGCAGTTTGCAGCATCTCCCGCCAAAGCTTCGGCCAAGGTGTTTTGTATTTTATCTCTGTTTTCCCGGCGTTTCAGAGGCAGCATATCAATCACGATCTGGCCGGATAAATTTCTCAAAACCACCTGCCGGGCAATTTCATGGGCCGCTTCTTTATTGACAGCGAGGGCAAACGCTTCTGGATCACGGTCACGCGTATGGGTGCCGCTATCAACGTCGATCGCCACCAGAGCCGCGGTTTCCTCAATGATCAATTGCCCACCCGAAGGAAGGCTCACATGCGGTTGCAGCAGATCATCAATTTGCTGATCCAAATCGTGGGTTTCCAACAGTGCAACCGGATCTTCCGCCAATTCGAATAAGGGTACCAGTTCGGGTACAGCATCAGCGCAAGAATCCGTAAACCGAGCCAAAGCCGTGCGATCATCAACGACAATCCGTTGCCAAGCTGGATCACCTCGATCCCTCAAATATTTTGCAACGGCGTTAGATTCTTGGTGCACGCAGGCAGGTGGTTTCATGGTCTGATGCGTCGCCTCAATATCCAGCCAAATGTCGGTTAAAGCTTCGGCTTCGCTTTTTAAAAATTCATCGGCAACACCTTGTGCCCGCGTTCGCACGATCAAGCCCGCCTCAGATTGTGCATAGCCGGCTAGCGCCTCCCGCAATCTCTGCTGCTCATTCTCATCCGTGATGCTTTTTGAAACGGATACGCCGGTCCTTCCAGGCGTCAGTACAATGGTGCGGCCGGTTAAACTGAGGCGAGTTGTCAGCTTGGCGCCCTTGCCCGGCGAGGCTTCCCGTGTAACTTGAACCAAGACTTTATCGCCTTCATTAAAAATCGCTGAGATCGGTTTAGGTTTTTCAGCGTTTCGATCAAAAATTTGCCCATCGGCGGCAGCCAAGAATCCCGATACGTTTTGACCGATATCGACAAAGGCAGCGTTCAAGCCGGCAACGACTTTTTCAATCCGGCCCAGATAGATATTGCCAAGGATGGTGTTTTCATGATCGCGGGCGATGACCAGATCAATAAGCCGGCCGTCTTGCGCAACTACCAGCCTCGTCTCGCCGGGTATGTGATTGATGAAGACTTCCAGGTTCATCCGCCGCTCTATTTAAAATCAAAACCAAGTCCGCTGAGCATTTGGCTGGTCTCAAACAACGGCAATCCCACCACGTTGCTGTAGGAACCATTGAGTGATCGCACAAAGCGCGCCGCCAAACCTTGAATGGCATAGGCGCCGGCTTTGTCCTGCCACTCACCAGAGGCCAAATAGAAATCCAGTTCAGCTTCAGATAAGCGTTTAAACGTTACTGCCGTTTCAACCACCCGCGCGCTCGATGCTCCATCCGGCGCAATAATTGAAAGTCCACCGATCACCCGGTGGCGGCGGCCGGAAAGCAGTTTCAGGAAGGCGCGTGCATCAGCCACGGTTTCGGCTTTCGGCATGACGCGCCGGCCGCAGGCGACCACGGTATCGGCAGCCAAAATAAATGCATCCGGGTGATCTTTAGCTATTGCGGCCGCCTTGGCCGCCGCCAACCGGGCAACCAGCTCGCGCGGCTGCTCATTTTTAAGGCAGGTTTCATCGATTTCGGCCGGCAGTATGTGATCTGGCGCAATGCCTATCTGGCGCAACAAATCCACCCGCCGGGGCGAGGCTGAAGCTAAAATGAATTCCGGAGAGGATTTATCCAGCATCGGTGAAGCCCTTTGCCAGTTTACGAAAAAAAACGGCGCTCAATAAATTAAGCGCCCTCATCTTATTTAAAGCGAAAGGTAATTCGCCCTTTGCTCAAATCATAAGGAGTCATTTCGACGTTGACCCGATCGCCGGCCAGAACCCGAATGCGGTGTTTCCGCATTTTACCCGCAGTGTGAGCGAGAATTTCGTGATCATTGTCCAGCACCACCCGGAACATCGCATTGGGCAGCAATTCGGTAACCGTACCTTCAAACTCCAATAGTTCTTCTTTAGCCATTTTTCACCTTTGTTTGTGACTTGGCGCAATGAAATAAGGGTTAGAGCCCCTTGAGGTCAAGACTTTTTCTAATAAATCGCAAAATTCCGCCACTTCCTTATTTGATTGCAGTTAGTTTTGCGGCGGAAATCGCTGCTCAATTTTGCCATATATCTGGTCACGAATTTGGCGATAGCCGTCGAGCCGGGACTCCCGGCGTCCGCGGATGGCATCAGGATCGTGGGTTGGCCAGTATTCAACATCGCAAGACATCCAGCGCGTCAATTCCACCGCGGCATGCTGCGCTTCTGGTGACAAGGAGACAATGAGATCAAACGACATATCATCAAGCGTTTTTATGGTTTTCGACACATGACTGGAAAGATCGATGTCGATTTCCGCCATCACTTCAATCATGAAACCATTGGGTTCGCCTGCCCTGACACCGGCTGAATCGACATATATGAGATCACCGTGGAGACTTTTTAAAATTCCTTCCGCCATCGCTGAGCGCACCGAATTCATGGTACAGGCGAAGAGGACGGCGGAAGGCAGGTCATTCATCGCCTACTCACCGGATATGCAATACACAAATGAGAGTGAAGAGCTGCCGCGCGGTATCAAAATCCACTTCAACATGTTCAATGAGGCGTTCTTTCAAGATTTCTGAACCTTCATTGTGAAGACCGCGTCGCGCCATATCGATAGCTTCGATCTTAGACGGGCTCGCCGCCTTGATGGCATCGTAATAGCTTTCGCAGATTAAAAAGTAATCCTTGATAACCGATCGAAAACTCGACAGTGGTAAATTGAATTTAAATATTTCAATTTCGGCTTCATCACGGACATCAACCTGCAGGCGATTTTCTGCCAAACTCAAATGCAGGGAAAACGGGCCAAGTTCACCATTGGCAGGGGCAAAATAATTCTCTTCAAGCAGATCAAAAATCGCCACCGCTCGGTCATGTTCGATTTCCGGGCTGCGGCGGCCAACTGTTCCTTCGTCCAGGAAGACGTTAACGATACGGCGGCGTTCATCCATGTCACTTACCCGCCATCCGGTTTATTTTTTGTATCTGCTAATCGGATCGCCACAGATAAGGCGTGCGCATCCAGACCTTCGGCCTCTGCCAAGGTTACCGCTGCCGGTCCAATCGCACCGATTGATTGTTCAGTAACACCTAGCAGCGTCGTCCGTTTCATAAAGTCCAAAACACCAAGGCCGGAGGAAAAACGCGCCGAGCGACCGGTCGGCAGGACATGATTTGGCCCGCCGATATAGTCACCGAGTGCTTCCGGCGTGTGACGGCCTAAGAAAATCGCCCCGGCATGAGAGAGTTTTGCGGCCATCTCTTCCGGCGCTTCAATGGCGAGTTCCAAATGCTCCGGCGCGATGACGTCAATCAATGCAATCGCCTCAGTCAAATCATCAACCGTGATAACCGCACCAAAATCCTGCCAGCTTTTGCCGGCAATTTCGGTCCGCGGCAGTTTCTGTAAATGAACATCAACTGCCTGAACGACCGCCTCGGCAAAATCCGCATTATCGGTGATGAGAATAGCCTGCGCCGCGGTGTCATGCTCGGCTTGTGACAACAGGTCCGCAGCGATCCAGCTTGGATCGTTCTGGCTATCGGCGACGACCAATATCTCAGACGGTCCGGCGATCATATCGATGCCGACGGTACCAAACACTTGGCGCTTGGCGGTAGCGACATAGGCATTGCCGGGACCGACGATTTTATCGACGGGCTTGATGCTTTCAGTACCAAAGGCAAGTGCCGCGACCGCCTGGGCGCCGCCAATACGGTAAATCTCATCAACGTCGGCGATATTGGCCGCCGCCAGAACCAGTGGATTGATCTCACCCTCCGGTGTCGGCACAACCATCACCAGCCGTTTAACCCCGGCGACTTTTGCCGGGATTGCGTTCATCAGGACTGATGATGGATAGGATGCAAGACCGCCCGGCACATACATACCGACGGCGTCTACGGCCCCCCATTTGAGCCCGAGCTTAACGCCGTCTTGATCCTCATAGCTGATATTTTCCGGCAGCTGCTTTTCATGAAAGCTGCGGATACGTGTGGCCGCCAGGTGCAGCGCATCAAGCTGGTCGTGACTACAGGTTTTATAAGCTGCCGCGATCTCATCGGCTGTAATTCGAATGGTCTCTGCCGTCAGATCAAAGCGGTCAAAGCGGCTGGTATACTCAAATAATGCCTGATCACCACGCGCACGGATATCCTCGACGATCTCGGCCACCACTGCCTCGACGTCGGTCTGAGCTTCGCGTTTGATATTTAGAAAATTCTGAAAATCTGTGGCGAAGCTGGCGTCTGTTGATTTAAGCCGCCACGGCATCGACGGCCTCACGGAAACGCTCGATCCAATGGGTCATTTCTTCCGAGCGGGTTTTAAGCGCTGTCCGGTTGACCGCCAGACGTGAAGTAATCTTGGCAATCTCCTCGACCTCGACCAAGCCATTGGCTTTCAAGGTAGAACCTGTCGACACCAGATCGACAATACGCGAACAGAGGCCCATCGAGGGGGCGATTTCCATCGCGCCATTGAGCTTGATACATTCGGCCTGCACACCCCGGGCGGCAAAGTGACGCCGGGTAATCTCCGGATATTTAGTCGCGACCCGGATGTGGCTCCAGCGCTGCGGGTTGTCTTCCGGCGCCATGTCAGCGGGTTCAGCGACCATGATGCGGCAGTGGCCGATATTGAGATCGATTGGCGCATAAATCTCTGTACTATCAAACTCCATCAACACATCCTGGCCGGAGACGCCAAAATGGGCAGCGCCGAACGCAATGAAGGTGGCGACATCGAAGCTTCGCACGCGCACGATATCGAGGTCCGGATAGTTCGTCGCAAAGCGCAATTTGCGCGACTCCTCGTCGGCAAACGCCGCTTCCGGTTCGATGCCGGCACGGCTCACCAGGGGCATGACTTCTTCCAAAATCCGGCCCTTCGGTAACGCAAGAACGAGTTTATCGTTCGATAACACGGGTCTATCTCCCCAAGTATTTAGCTGGGCGCGCGCATTATTAGAGGGTTTTCAAGGCGTTGGCTACAATTTTATTGGGGTTACACCCCCACCTTAATCAAAAGCACTGCCGTTATGCGCGGGCTTGATCCGCGCATCCATATTAAAAGCAGATGCAAGCTGGATTCGCAGCCAGCACGATAGAATGGGCCCGCGTATGACGACTGTTTATGTTATCGATTAGGTAAACCGTCCCGGTAAATTTAAGATTTCAATATGAATTTAGACTGGATTCTGGCGTTCGCCAGAATGACGAGGTGGATTTAACCTGTCACCCTGGACTTGATCCAGGGTCTAGAGTCAATCGGTAATCCAAATAAATAAATTTTTTTCTAGGTTCACGACTTGTTCTTATGATATGGAATAAAAATCCAAGTTAATGGATTAATAACTCATATTTAAATCAACCAAGGAGAAAATAGAAATGCCCGTTTTAGGAAACAATTCAACGACAATTCCGGTTAATATCAAGACATCAAGCTACACGATTGACCGGCAAGACGGTGGTGAAGAAATAAAATTTGAAATCACTGCCAATGCGACCGCAACATTGCCAGAGATATCAAATAATCAAATTGGCGATGGTTTTAATATTTTCATCCGCAACAACACGACCGGCTCTGATACGGTCACACTTGCAACCAGTGGCTCGGATACCATTGACGGAGTAACTACCCTTGAAAAAGACGAAGTTGTCTGGTTGCGGGGTAACGGCACCGAATGGCAATCGATGGATCAATATGCCGATGGCGCAGTTACTTCTGTTGCCACCGGTACCGGCTTGACCGGCGGCCCGATTACCAGCACCGGCACCATCTCGATTGATGACGCCGGTGTCACCACAGCCAAGATCGCAAGTAATGCGGTCGATGGCACCAAGATTGCCATGGGTTCGGATGCGCAGGGTGACGTTCTCTATTACAACGGCACCGATTATGTCCGTTTGGCGGCCGGTACGTCCGGCCAGGTGCTTAAAACCAACGGTGCCAGCGCCAACCCATCCTGGACAGATGCGTCAAGTGGTGGCGGCAAAATTGTCCAGGTTGTGAATACGCAGACTGGCACATTTACGACCGGTACAGGTACCATTCCGTTTGATAATACGATCCCGCAAAACACCGAGGGTGATGAATTTATGTCGCTCTCAATTACTCCAACCAATACCGCTAACAAACTAAAAGTCGAAGTAGTTTTCTTCTTCGCAAACAACACCTCTTTAAACTATACCGTCGCTTTATTCCAAGACAGCACGTCAAATGCCTTGGCGGCTGGATTTAAGCAGGAAACTGCCAACCATGCCGAATGCGTAAGTTTTAATCATTTCATGGCTGCGGGCACAACTTCGTCTACAACTTTTAAAGTGAGGGCCGGTGGTGCTTCCGCTGGAACTACATCATTTAATGGCCACCAAGGGTCGGCAATTTATGGCGGTGTAATAGCCTCTTCCATCACCATCACTGAGATAGAAGTCTAATCCTCTAACCGTTCGATATCAGCGCCGCAGGCGGCGAGTTTGTCTTCGACCCGCTCATAGCCACGATCCAAGTGGTAGACCCGGTTGACGATGGTCTCGCCGTCAGCGGCCAGCGCCGCCAGCACGAGGGAGATTGAAGCGCGTAAATCGGTCGCCATCAGTTCAGCGCCAGAGAGTTTTTCGACACCACGCACAATCGCCGAAGCGCCATGGACATTGATATCAGCGCCCATCCGGCAAAGTTCCGGCACGTGCATGAAGCGGTTCTCAAAAATGGTCTCTGTTATCATTGAGGCCCCTTCCGAGACCGCCAGTAAGGCCATCAATTGCGCCTGCATGTCGGTCGGGAAACCCGGATAGGGTTCGGTCATGACATCAACACCTTTGATGCCGCCATTGGTGCGGGTGATGCGAAGACCATCATCCGTCTCGCTAACGTCTGCGCCGGCACGCACCAGCACATCGGCAACGGCGTCAATGAGCTCAAGCTTAGTGCCGGTGAGCGTAATATCGCCGCCGGTAATGGCAGCCGCCACGGCATAGCTGCCGGTCTCGATCCGGTCCGGTATCACCTCGTGATCGCCACCGTGTAAGCTCGCTTTGCCGGTCACTGTCAATGTATCGGTGCCAATGCCGTCTATATCAGCGCCCATCATTTGCAGACAGTGGGCGAGATCAGCTATCTCCGGCTCGCGGGCGGCGTTGGCGATCGTCGTTGTGCCCTCGGCCAAACTTGCCGCCATTAAAACGTTCTCTGTTGCCCCTACCGACACTGACGGAAACACCACATGCGCGCCTTTAAGACCGTTGGGCGCAGCTGCACGAATGTAGCCCTCTTCCAATTCGATCTCGGCGCCCAGTGCCTTAAACCCTTCGAGATGAAGGTCAACCGGGCGGGTGCCGATGGCGCAGCCTCCCGGCAGCGATACTTTGGCTTCACCCCAGCGCGCCAATAAGGGACCCAGCACCAAAACGGACGCACGCATCCGGCGCACCAGATCATAAGGCGCGGTTTTATCTTCAGGCTCCTGGGCACTGAGGCCAAACACCCGGCCGATATGCCCGCCGTTGGGCGCATCGCCATTCATGCTGATATCGACGCCGAGTTCGGATAACAGATGCACCATCGTCGTGATATCCGCCAAATGCGGCAAATTCGACAGGCACAGAGTCTCGGACGTCAACAGCGAGGCCGCCATTAAGGGCAGCGCCGCGTTCTTAGCGCCGCCAATTTGAATATTTCCTGAAAGCGGCGTACCGCCTTGAATGCGAATTCTATCCATAGAAGCTGTTCTTAAATCAACTTAACTGAGCGATCAAACTTTACTCATCTGATTGTGGCGATTTAATGGGTTTTTTGCGGCGCTTGAGATTTTCCCTTAAAGCCTCAGCCAGACGCTTTTCCCGCTCTTGGGCCTCAGCTGCCTTGGCGTCGGTAATGTTCGGTTGTTTTTTTTGCTTGGTCATAGAGAGCTTGTCGCCGATTACCCCCGCCATAGTCAAGTGTCGGTCAAAAACAGGCTTGCCCGATTTGCATTTGCGGTATAGATACTCCCCCACAATTCCCAATAAATCCACGAGCCGCTGTAGCTCAGTGGTAGAGCGTCCCATTGGTAATGGGGAGGCCGGAAGTTCGATCCTTCCCAGCGGCACCATTTCTCAGCAATATCAGGCGATTTTTTGCTTAACCAGCGATTCCAGGCTTTTTAAAGTCTCGCGGCGTTGCGCCAAAGTCTTATTCTCAGGAATCGCCTCGCCGGCACTGTCAATGTAGCCATCAGGAATTATGTGTTTCGTCTCAACTTTTCCTTCCAGGGATTCAATATCAAAATCAGCCTCAGAAATTCCCTGATACTTGACGATAATCGTCGTCCAGATTGCAAACCAAAATTGGAAATATGAAAATCGTCCTTCAATTTTCGATTTAAACATGGTGTAGCCGAGTGCTTTAAACAAATACCAAATATTTGCCGGCGAAGAGGCAAAGGCACCGAGCCGATGCAAAGTCAATTTCAGCGCTGCCGGATTTTTACGCATGACCTGGATCGCCAGTTTCGGGTTAAAATAACTGCGCCCGCCAAGCGAAATATACTTCTCGCCCGCCATGTTATCTAAGAAAGCCTTAAACCGGGCATACTGATACTCGCCGCTATTTAGTTTTACAGCAAATTTCAGATAGCCTTGGATTAAGAAATCCCGAGACAACAGGTATTTAATATTGGTGTGATATTTATGCCCACCGAGCCCATATTTACTGTCGCGTATCCGGCCTGCCAATTTCATCCGTTTGAACAACGGCGTTCCCGGCAGGGCAGTCAACAACGATGGATCACCAGAAATCAAACCAGCTTCAAGCAAGCCATTTAAAGTCGAGTCAAAGCAGTTCTCATCATCAGAATCAAAACCGAATATTAGACCGGCAACTACTGGAAAGCCGTATGATTGGATTTCCTGCACCGCACCGATCACGCCGGATGCGGTGTTTTGCACCTTTGCCGTTTCCAATAATGAGTTTGAGTTAAAACTTTCGACGCCAATGAAAAGACTATCAAATCCGGCGCGCCGCATTTTACGCATGAGGTCCGGCATTTTATAGAGATTGAGCGTTAACCAAGTATAAAATACCGGGCGGTATTCGGTGGTTTCCTGCCATTTTAAGATAGCGTCGACAACTTCTTCTGCCCAGCGCGGATCACCAATAAAATTGTCACAGGCGAGGAGAAAACTTCGGACACCCAGACTGCACAGATAGTCGATTTCCTCAACGATCATGTCAACTTGTCTGCTATGGGGACGATTATTATCGGGTAAAATCCGAATATCGCAAAATTCACAAAGAAACGGACAGCCGCGCGAAATTTCCAGCACGGCGCCGTAATAGCGGTCAATGGTCGAGCTTACCATTTGACGATAAAATGGCTTTGACTGCGATAGCGCAAAACGCTCTCTATTTCTAATAACTTTTTCGTCTGCACTACCCGCCAAAATCTGCGCCAAAAGATGATCAATTACGGCTTCGCCGTCACCAATAACGATGTAGTCAAATGCGTCCAGCTTATCGAGATCATCGACCTGATCGAAAGACCAGCATATCGGACCACCGAGAACGAATTTTGCGGAGGGGTGCCGGGCTGCCAGCGCCGACCGTGATTGCAGAATATCGGGAAGATCTTGATTTATACCACTGAACAAAAATACGTCGGCGTAGTCGACATCTTTAATGTTTTCGAAACGGGTATCGACTAGAGATAAATTGTATTGTTTGCTCTCGTCAATATGCGACGCGAGCGTATAAGCCCAGACCGGCATAAAAATGACGCCATTATTCTGGACTTCCGAATAAAATCTATTCGGTGAATGTATAAAAGTGACGCAACTAGAAGTCATGAAATTATCCGAACTCTATTTTTCTTTTTCTATTTTGCAAATATGTTGTCTGGAGCACTGTTTTGCATAATATTGGCTTAAAGACTAGACACTATCCACAATTTGGATACTAAAATTGAAACTGATCGCCCTCATTCCAGCTTACCGCCCTGATGCTCAGTTACAGCTGCTTGCCCAGTCATTGCTGGACCACGATTTTACCGCCATTGTTGTTGTAAATGATGGAAGTGAATCAGAGTATAATGCAATTTTTGAGAATCTTTCTAATATTTTTAACGTCGATGTGCTTAAGCATGCGATCAACCTAGGAAAAGGCGCGGCGTTAAAAAGCGGTATAAACCATATCTGTGGGAAATGGGACGATGATACGGGCATCATCACCGTCGATGCAGATGGGCAGCATAAAGCCGATGACATCATAAATGTTGCTCAAGAATTAAGTCAAAATAGGCAAAATTTGATTTTGGGATGCCGTCGTTTTTCGGGCGAAATTCCGTTTCGAAGCAGATTTGGCAACGCCTCCACCCGCTTTCTATTGAAATTGGCCCATGGAATTAATTTAACCGACACACAAACGGGTTTGCGCGGCATGTCGGCAGAATTGGCCACCAAGTTTCTAAGAATCAGAGCAAACCGATATAATTTTGAACTGGATATGTTGCTCGACGTAAAAAAAATAGGCGTCGAAATTAAAGAAATCCCAATTGAAACTATCTATCTCAACAACAATAAGTCGTCACATTTTAATCCGGTTTTCGATTCGGCAAGAATTTATTTTTCACTATTTCGATTTTCACTGGCCAGTCTTTTTGCCGCTTTAATCGACAATTTGATTTTTATTGTTTTGTTTTCTTTCGGAAGTTCGATTTTGGCAAGCCAAGCAGGAAGTCGCGCGATCGTTATGATCATCAACTATTTGATGGTTAAGAAATTGGTTTTCCATTCGGAGGAGCTAAATAAAATTGCTATACCAAAATATGTAATGACAGTCGTCGTGTTGGGGACTATCTCCTATGGGCTGATAATTGCCGCCTCTGAATTTCTTTCACTTCCGGTTATATTGGCAAAGATAATTGTCGAAACTATCATATTTGTGTCGAGCTTTCTTGTTCAACGCTCACTCATCTTTAAAGAAGAACGGGATTAACATTCGATGCATCAAGAAATACCTGGCCTATCAAAATGTAACCTGTGCGGTAACAACGATTTTAAACTGCTGTTTCACGGAAATATTGGCGATGACGTAGGATCCAGGTTTTCTCAGTATGCTTATTACGATGACATATATCGCTGTAATAATTGCCGATTGGTGGCGCAAAGACAACTGTACGATGGCGAGGCGATTAAACAATTTCTGCAAGAAGAAAAATATCTGGATGAGGCCATCGGCAATCTAAATCTTGTTGAAAAACATTTTCAATTTAATGTTCTGACGAAGATAATTGAGAAACATACGGCGATTGATGATCAGGAATTACTTGATGTTGGCGCCAACACAGGTGTTTTTCTTGCCAGCGTCAAAGATAGAGTTAAAACAGCCCAAGGTATTGAAGCCTCTAAGGAAGCGACATATGCCGCCCGAACTATCCATGGACTGGATGTTCAAGCTGGATTGATTGCAGATGTAAACCTGCCCGATGAGCAATTCGATATCATTACCATGTTCGACGTTATCGAACACCTTACGGACCCGATGAATGATTTAAATATATTGTTTCGAAAGCTAAAACCTGGTGGGAAAATATTTGTCACCACACATGATATTGAAACGCTGCTGGCAAAAATATCGGGCCGTCACTACCCGATGCTTATGTACCAGCATTTTTTTCATTTTTCGCCCAAGACATTATCTAAAATGCTCGAAAAAAACGGCTATCGAATAGTCGGCTTTAAACGGTTTTTAAAATCATGGAGTTTCGAATACATTTATCATTTGATCGAAAAAATGTGGCCTGAAACAAATTTGGCAAAAATCCTACAATCTGTTCTTTATCCGCTTTATCGTCTACCTTCAGTACGAAAATTTTGGATTGTATCTCCCCAGGGGGATTTTTTCATGCTCATCGCTGAGAAACCAAATAATGACAACCGTTAATTTTGACAGATAAAAAATGCTCCTAGGTTTAATTTCTAGTTTTGGCGTCGTATTGGGCCTCGGATCGTTATTTCCGATGCGTGGAGTCGGATTTACGCTTTTTATAGGTTCAGTCCTGCTACCGCTAAGTTTGCTTATCGGCAACATGTATCTTGGCTTGCCGCTATTTTGGATAAGCTTATTAATAGTCGGAATCGCTTTTTTTGGCCTGATTAAGCTAACCGTCAAATCACGGCCTATTTTAAGGAATGGCTGGAAATTAGCCTTGCTGCATCCTGGTTTGCTATTGCCGATGCTCATTTTCATCGTCGGCCTTTTTAGCGATCAGGCAACATATCTGCTTTGGAATTTTGATGAATTTGCGTCCTGGGGAAGCTGGGCAAAACAGATTTTTGTTGCCGATACTTTCTGGCGCGAGGATATGGAGACACTCCGGTCTTACCCAAAAGGCTGGCCCTTGGCTATTGCTTTCGCGCATTTTCCATCTGACTCATACAATGAATTCAGAGGCATTGCCCTATTGGCGATATTTCACGTCGCGTTGCTGGCTCTATTCTTCGATCTCATCAGGAAAATATTAGAAATAGAATCAGGCTGTTCCGGAAAAATCTCATTCTTAATCGCATGGTCTTTGATTTTGTTGTTATTGGCAGCCGAAGTCTCTTGGAAATTACTGCCACCCTCACTTTTGATTGAGCGACCCGTCATGTATTGGTCGCTCGGCCTATTTTCATTGGGCTTGATGGCTTGGTATGAGGAGAAAACTCAACCGATATTATTCATCGGCATGGGTCTAATTTTAGCCAGCGCGTTGACCTTGAAAACACCGACCTCGTCTTTGGCAATTCCGACGATAATAATTGGATTTTTGTATTGGAAGTCTCACCACGTTCGAGAGATTCCTCTGCCCAAGCTGGCCTTATATCTGCTTTTGCCATTCGCTATTATTGCTGGATTATGGATTGCACAATCTAGCGATCAGAACGTAAGTGTCGGTTTCCGAATTTATTTTGATGACGTTATTCGCGAGAGATTTTTTAACGTTACTGCATTGCTAATGACGGCTTTTACAGATTATTTGGGAGCTTATAAATCTCCCTTAACCGGCTTGGGAATAATCGGTCTGATCACCGCATTTTGGTCCGCCAGGCAACGCAATGTCGTCATTGCATTACTAATTTTTGTAGCAATGAGTTGGCTTGGTTTATGGCCGCTATACATGTTCAGCATCCTCGGGAATGAACACGAAGCATTACCTTCATTTCAACGATATGCCCGATTGCCAATTAGATTGATCCATTTTTTCGGTTTGGTGTTACTCGCCGTTAATCTATTTGCTTATTCGAGACTAAATTTTTCCTGGTTCCAGGTAATACTGAGAGAGAAAAATTTGATTCGCCTTTGTTATTTAGCAATTTTATTGCTTGGCGGTTATCAGTTTTGGTCAGCAAATCAAAGTTTTAGTGATATGGCTTTAAGGACTTACGGCTCAACCACAGCAGATTTAAACCGAGCGGAAAGAATTGCGGTTTTTCAAGTTCATTCAAAACGACTGAATACTTTAATTAAAGAATTGAAGCTATCAACGCCGTCAACATTGTTCATTTCCCAAGGTGGTGACGGCTTCGTCCAGAGCATGGCGCGGTATTATAGTATTGGCAATTTGAAGAATTCGACTCTTCGCAGTTACAAAATTAGTGGTGGCTGGTCATGGGGTCCAGGACGCAAAAATATGTGGATGCGAAAAACCACCAAAGAAACGTTCAGCCAATTGATCTCCGGCAATGAAATTATTTGGCCATATAAATTGGATGATTGGACAACAAGTGTACTTAAAAATTTCACCGACGATCAGCAATGCCGACAAGATTTATCAGATTATTTTTTAATAAAAATAAATAATCAATTTAAATGTTTTTCTAAAAACTTAAATTAGCGCCGACAACACGGCCAGCATCCGATCATTATCTGCCGGCTTGCCGATGGTGATACGCAGCACGCCTTCATTACCTCGCCCTTTTTGGCCTTTGGTAAATATCCCGTTTTTTTGCATGCCAGCTTCGATTGCCAGGGCCTGCTCCACTGTCGGCAGCGAAAGACAGATGAAATTACCGGCGGAATTAAAGAAACGGATGCCGTGCGAAACAAATTCCTGCTCAATTCGAGATTTTTCGGTTGAAATGGCAATCAGACACTGTGCCAAATGAGCTTGGTCCGCCAACGCCGCCTCAGCAGCGTTGAGCGTCATCCCGCCGATATTGAAAACGGTGCTGGTGCGTTTGAGGAGGGTAGCGAATTCCTCACAATAGGCGATGCCATAGCCAATTCGCATCCCAGCCAGCGCGTAGGCCTTGGACATGGTGCGAAGCGAAATATAAGGTTGTCCGGCGGCTTCCAGAATTTTGATCGCATCGGGATAATCCGGCTTATCACCGGCAAATTCAACATAGGCTTCATCTAATACAAACAACGTTTCGGGATTGGCAGCGGCGACAATTTTTTTAAATTCAGGCTCGGCAAAATAACTGCCGGTCGGATTGTTGGGCATAACCAAATAGACCATGCGCACATTACCACTCACCGCCTGACAAAATTTATCAGCTCGAAAGGTCAAATCGTCTTCATGCGGCACACCAATGACGTTTGCGCCGGCAGCGGCCGAGAATATATTAATGATGGGAAAGCTCGGCACCAGACTCACAACATTGTCGCCCGGCCGAAGGCAGGCATTCGTCATCGCATGTAAAATGGCTTCCGAACCGCTGTTAAAAATTAATCTTCCGCTGTCAATTCCAAGCATGTCGCCTAATTGATTGGCAATATCGGTACACGTACTGTCAGGATAGAGGTGTACCTCGTTTAAACTTTCTTGAATGACTTTTAAGACCTGCGGGCTTGGGCCGTATGGATTTTCGTTGCTGCCCAGTCTCAACATATCCTGCTTGGACTGCTCTTCCGTTAATTCCTGAAACTTCGTGCCCGTTTTATATACCGGCAGGTTTGCGATTTCGTCGCGAAAGAGAAGCTTGGGATCAATTACCTCGAGGGTCATTTTATTTCTCCTTCTGAGCGTTAAGGGAGCGCTCAATTAGTTCGCTGAGCGTAAAGGCGGGTGAAATGGCTTCTTGGGAAACCACCAGCTCAATCAGGCTCGGGCCTGGTTTAGCCACCGCTTCTTCGAATACTTCTGCAAATTCAGCCGTTTTTGTCACCCGGAAAGCGTTGACGCCGAAAGCCTCGGCATAAGCAATAAAATCCGGGTTTTCGAGATCAGTGGCGATGTTCCGGGTTGGGAAAGCGCGTTCCTGATGCATCCGGATCGAGCCATATATGCCGTTGTTTATGACAATAAAAATAGGTTGAGCGCCATACTTCTTGGCGGTCGCCATATCCTGCGCATTCATCAAAAAGCATCCATCCCCGGCAAAGGCCACCGCCATTCGATCAGGATACTGCAGCGAGGCAGCAATTGCCGCCGGCACGCCATATCCCATAACAGCACCCAACGGTGCGAGCTGGGTGCCGAATTGGCGGTGTTTTAAGAAGCGCAAAACCCAATGGGTGTAGTTGCCGGCACCGCAGGATAAAAAAGTATCCTTCGGCAGGCGTTGATCCAGCCAGCTCATGATTTCGCCAATATGCACATCGCCAGGACAAGTCGAAGGTGTGGTGAAAGCTTCAAAATTTTGGCGCAAACCCGAAGTGCTGGTCGTATGGTCAGCTTTGATCTCAAAAGTTTTATCAGTGACCTGCGCGGCAAATTCCGCCATGCCCGAATGAATGGCGAGATCAGGCTGATAAATCCGGCCGAGCTCATCTTCGTCAGGATGGACATGCACCAATTGCTGCTGCATCTTTGGATGGGAGAACTTGGTAAAGCCTTCGGTAACGATCTCGCTCAACTCAACGCTCAGCATGATGAGCAGATCAGCTTCATCAACCAGCTTGGATATAAACGGCGGCGTGCCAACACCTAACACACCAACATAGTTTGGATGGTCATTATCAATTTTATCCTGGCACCTGAAACTGGCAACCACGGGGATGTCATGACGCTGGGCGAATGCAGCGATTTGGTCACGGGCTTCGGCGGTCCAAGTCGAGGAGCCCAAGACGATAACCGGCT
This sequence comes from uncultured Rhodospirillaceae bacterium, assembly GCA_913020445.1. Taxonomy (GTDB): domain Bacteria; phylum Pseudomonadota; class Alphaproteobacteria; order Rhodospirillales; family UBA2165; genus TMED23. The sequence continues at coordinate 3,547 of CAJWAR010000013.1, read as the reverse complement.
GTTTAGCTTTTGATATTAGTGCGCCGAAGTGTTCAATTTGAGGTGGTGATGGGCTAGGCGCGAATGGCACGTTTAACATGGCTGCTGGCGCCTCGATCAGTTCCCGCTGGATATCTTCGGGCAGGCTGATAACCACCGGGCCGGGCCGGCCTGATGTCGCGACTTTGAAGGCCCGCGACAGTAATTCCGGCAGGCGTTCAGCTTCATCAATTTGCACCGCCCATTTCGCCAAAGGCTTAAACATTGCTGGAATATCAATTTCCTGGAAGGCATCTCGCCCGGTCGACGACACCGAAACCTGGCCAACAAACAATATCATCGGCACCGAATCCTGCTTGGCAACATGGACACCGATGCTGGCATTGGTCGCGCCTGGACCGCGGGTGACAAAGCAAATGCCGGGCCTGCCGGTCATACGGCCATAAGCCGCCGCCATAAAAGCCGCCCCACCTTCCTGGCGGCAATTGACGAATTGAATTTCGTTGCTGCGCTCATAAAACGCATCCATCGAACCTAAAAAACTTTCGCCCGGTACTGAGAAAATTCGATCAATGCCGTTAGCAATCAAATGATCGACGAGGTACTGACCCCCGGATTTTTGCGTTTCATCAGGCATGAGCAACCTCCGGTAATTCGACTTGTGACGGGCGTCGAGTGCGATATGTGTTGTGTTTAATTTTATTGAGCAATTCCATCAGGGTATCGATTTCTGATTTCGACAGACCTTCAAGCACGAAGTCAATATCCTGCAAAGCTGCTGGTCGCGCCGCTTCGAATCTCTGACGGCCAGCTTCGGTGATAAACACTAAGACGTTTCGTTGGTCCCGTTCTTCACGACGGCGTTCAACCAAGCCATCCTGCTCAAGTGAGGCGACGGCCCGGCTGAGATTTGTGCGGTCGGTGTAACTGCGCTCCGCCAGCGCATTGACATTTTGACCGTCGAATTCCTGCAAATTGGTGAGCACCCGCCATTGCACCGGGGTAATGTCGAATGGCCTCAATATTTCCTTCATCGACGTATAATTGCGCACATAGATGGCTCGAATCAATGTGGTCGGATAGGCATCAGGGATATATTTGGGCAGATCTTGAGCAGATTTGGTCGCCATAATTTATCTCACCTTACTTTTTTTAGTAATTTATGTTGCAATGATACATATTTACCTTATAATTTCCCTTGTGGCAATTCTGAATGTCATTAAAATAAATAAAAATGTTTGGTGCCTTAGCAACTAAACTTTGGAAATTACATTGAATTTTACATTGAATTTTACTGGGAGGTAAAAAATGAAACACCTTAGATTTAAAGCTCGTCATCTAATTGCAGTAGCGCTTGCTATTGCGACCTTTGGCATCGTCGCCAATGACGCACGCGCAGATCGGCTTGCCGATGTGAAAAAAGCAGGCATCTTGCATTGCGGCATTGTGCCAGGTGTTCCAGGCTACGCGTTTCCGAACAAAGAAGGCAAAATGGTTGGCTTTGATGTTGATCTTTGCCGGGCTATCGCCGCCGCTGTATTGGGCGACGCAGATAAAATTAAAACCACTAAAATGAGATTGCCTGTTGCGTTCAATGCTATGAAGGCGGGTACCGTAGATGTGGTTACCCACCGGTTTACCTGGACTTTTGGCCGTGACGTCGGCCAGGGCCTCGATTTTACCCGCGTTATGGTTTTTGACGGCCAAGGCTTTATGGTGCGCAAAAAACTCGGTGTTAAATCAGGCAAGCAGCTCAATGGCGCAACTTTTTGCCTGACAACCGGTGCGACAACCGAATCAAACGTTTCTGACTTTTTCCGTACACATGGCATGACGTTTAAACAGGTAACGTTCGGTAGCATGGGCGAGGCTCAAAAGGCATACGACCAAGGCCGCTGTGATGTGTTTGTCACCGATAAATTTGGTCTTGGTGCGCGTCGTCTGGCGATGACCAATCCTGGTGATCATATAATTTTACCAGAAACCATTTCCAACGAGCCAATATCTCCGATGGTTGCTCATGGCGACCAGGTATGGAAAGACATTGTCGTTTGGACGCTCAATGCACTTATCTCTGCAGAAGAGTACGGCATTACCAGTAAAAACATTGACCAAATGCGCAACACTGCGAAAAACCCGTTCATCCACCGTCTGCTCGGAAAATCCGGTAAATTCGGTGGAAAAATTGGTCTGGGCAAGGATTGGGCCTACAGAGCTATTAAAGCAGTCGGCAATTATGGTGAAATTTGGGAAAACCATCTCGGCAAACATGGCCTTGGCATGCCTCGTGGTAAAAATGAGCTTTACACGAATGGCGGTCTCTTAATTGCACCACCTTTCCGTTAAGCCGAAAAGGCAACGGTAATTGAATAAAGTCGGGTGTCCTTGGTATTTTCTAAGGACACCTGACACTTATTATACCAGCAAACGCTTATGGAAAACCTGCTCAGTTTTTGGCGCAAAGGAAGCGTCCGCTCCCTGACCTATCAATGGGGGCTGGTTATTGCGATCCTCCTCGCTATTTTCTGGGTTTTTGATACGGCTAATACCAATCTGGATCGCCTCGGCATATCAACCGGATTTGGATTTCTAGACGATGAAGCCGGATTTCAAATTAGCCAGACCCTCTTTCCTTATTCCGCACAATCCACCTATATCGATGCGCTACTTGTCACTTTTACCAACACCATTGTGCTGTCGGTGATTGCGATTTTTATCGCCACCTTTTTAGGGTTTTTTATCGCTCTCTCTAGGCTTTCGGACAATTTATTGCTTCGAAAATTTGGCGAATTTTACGTCGAAATGTTCCGCAATATACCGTTACTCCTCCAATTATTTTTCTGGTATTTCGCCGCCCTAAAATTGCTGCCGGCTAAACGAGAATCTATAAATCTGTTCGATGTTGCTTTTCTCAACATTGAAGGCTTTGTTGTTCCTGCACCAGTGTTTGAAGCCGGCGCGAATTCAATTATATGGGCCATTGTGATTTCCATCGCCCTAGCCTTCGGCATATGGCGATGGGCAAAAAACCGCCAAATAAATACCGGTGAGCCCTTTCCCTCTTTCTTTGTTGGATTGGGCCTCGTTGTATTAATTCCTTTGATTGTTGCCTGGATTCAAGATTTCCCGATTAGCTGGGAAATTCCAAAATTCGGCCGCTTTAATTTTGAAGGAGGCATCGCCCTTCAGCCTGAATTTACCGCCATGCTGTTTGGCCTTACGCTATATAACGGCGCTTTTATCGGTGAGATTATCCGCGCCGGCATTTTATCCGTTCATAAAGGACAACATGAAGCTGCTAATTCCATCGGCTTCACGCAATTGCAGATTTATTCTCAAATAATTGTCCCCCAGGCAATGCGCCTGATCATTCCGCCATTGACCAATCAATATTTGAATCTGACAAAATCAACAGCGCTCGCCGCTGCACTTGGTTATCCCGATTTCTTCTGGGCCCTCAGTGGAGCCATTTCGTCCCAAACCGGACAGGTGCTCGAACTTCAAGCCATCACTATATTTGGTTATCTCGGTATCAGTCTGTTCATTGCAGCGATTATGGCAATCTATA
>CAJWAR010000012.1 GCA_913020445.1 uncultured Rhodospirillaceae bacterium | reverse complement strand
CATCATACGAACGCAAACCAGTCTGTCGCCGTGGGACATCACTGGGGTGCCAAACAGGTCAACAAATAAGGTCTTTTCCACCCGACGCACTACGTCGTCGAGGTCTATGCTATCGACCATGATGGCTGTTCTGCCACTGTCCTTGATTTCAGCTTTTAGCCTTTCGTTCGCGGCCTTAATATCTTCAGCTTTCCAGCGATTTTCTGCTGACTTTAGCTCCGCCGATAACTCTTTGAGACCAACGTCTGTTAGTTTGTGGACCCGATGACGGATTTTCTCACGTTCAGCAGGTTCCATCCAACGAAGGCCGTCGGTCCATATTTTCTTAACTTCGTCTGATTTGAGCAGGGCCAATCGACCCATATAGATATCTGCGCGGTATTTACGGACAAGTTCCGGCGGCAGAACATACCGGACGCGGATACCGTTGTCGTAAACGAACGGTGTGTAGTCTTTATGGCGGTTAAGGATGCCATTCCAAGAAGAACTTTCGCGGAATGGGGTTTGGCAACGGAGTTTTCCCTGACTACCTTTCCAATATTCTTCCACCGTTATGAGGCCAGCATTCGTTTCAATCTGAGTGTCCATTTTGAGATGGCGATTATCAACAGCACCAAAACGATAAACTTGGTGCTTAATGATCTGACCATCCGCACCCATTATACTTTCGGTCCGGCGTTCCTTATTAATGCGTTGTCCCGTCTTCTCGGCATAGGTAGCAGCCTCCTCCTCAGTTAGATCAGGTAATAGACTGGTATCAAGCCGTCCGCCTTTAAGGCACTCAATATTGGCATCCGCGATTTCCAGCCCCTCTCCCCGAACCGTGGGTGAACCGTCATAGACCAGACGTTCACAAGAGAATGTCGTCGGATCGGCGATGCCCCACGGTATGTGAGATACAATTATGTCTGGTTCACTTTTAGAATATCGGGGACGCATAAATCCGTAACCGGATAACAATGATCGCTGTAATAGAACCGCGCCAAACCGTTCCAAATCGCTGGCGTCCTTTAGTTGGATGTAAAAATGTTCACCAGTGGCATCCATAGGCACACCATCGACAAGGACCCGGCCAGTTGTCGATGGCACGATAACCACACCGGACTTTTCAAATCTGGGAATAACATCAGCTAGAGCGTCGAGCCGATCATCGCTGTCCATACTCGCTAGGTTATCTGGCATTCCGCGCACAGCATCGATATCAAGTAGGCACCATGATGATGGAGCGAAATTTGATTTCAGGCGGCAGATTGAATTTTCGCCGTTTACCTCATGCCAGCCTAGAACTGCTTCATGCCCCTCCGGCGTTTCATGATCAACACCAATTGCTTTAGCCATAATCTTCTGCGAGACGATCTTATAAGGTTCTCCGGTGTCTTTGGCACCATCAGGCTCCGTGCCGGGTACATATCCGAGGTTCAAAACTTTGTTAGGTTTCTTACCAATTTTACGGAGGAGCCGGGTCATTGCCTTGCGGGTTTTAACGTGAATTGTTTGGGCAACAGCTTCTGAGATTGGTGGCCCGGCTTTTTTTCTGGCTTCGCCATCCTTGATCCGCCTGACGAGCTTGTTGCCACGCCCTTCAACGGTTAAAAGTGTCACGTAGTCGGTGGAATATTTTTGGCTATCGGCCTTTAATTTACTCGTATTTTTTGCTATACTATTCATCTGAAATATCCTTATTTTGCCCCGTATCTGTTGGTCGCAGTGCGGGGCATATTTCATGCTCACCGCTAACGGGTTTGATTAAGATTGAGGGATGAAGCTCATCATATTTCCCCGGCTTCTAAAGCTGTTTGAAAGCGTTGTGCTTCGGGGTCTGTGATGAGCGAGTTGCTGCCGCACTTGGTTACTTCAATCTTTCCGGCGGCGACTAGCTCGTAAAATTTCGTCCGGCCAAACCCGTGGGCTTTGCAGAACTCGTTCACACGCCAGTTGATCGGACGTAAGCGGTTGGGACTGTGTTCAATTGACATTGTCATCTCCATTCGTTCAGCGGCGATTTTTACCGCACATGAACGAAATATAGAGAGTGTCAACGAACTGGGCATTTAATGAACTGCCGAAATCGGGTAGTTCATTTATCTGAGGGTTTAGGTGGTGAAAAACTTAGACTTTTCAAAGCGTGGAGGACCGCAATCCTCGAATTTCTTTCTCATTTGGTCGGCCAACGCAACACTGTCAATTCTCGCCTTCCCTCCGTCTTTGGCCTCGAAACCAGCTTCCTCGATTAAATATTCGAGGAAATCTACAAAATCGTTGGCTTCAATATCTCCACTGTGGGACCACCATAAATTTACCGCGTTCACACCCAAATAATAACGAACTTCATCTTTCTTCGGGCGCCCCTCTGGTATCCGCGCAAGCGCCATCTCTATTCGTAGGAGCATATCTGATGAGGGACTGTAGCTCGATCCATCGTCAGCCATTTCCCAGAGACTAGATTGGGCCTCCAAAGATAATTTACAAAGAGTTTTGCTGAGATTTTTTAGTTCACTTTTAACTTTGCTGGGAGGTCTAATTGACTGCATCTCTCCATCGATACCTGAAGTTAGATCGGCAATTTGTCTAGCTTCACTTTCAAACGAACTGTGTCGGCCATCCGGGCAAAGGCTGTAGTATTTATCATCAAGTTTATCCGTCATTGGCCTGATCCTCGGATCGGGACAACCTCGCCGCCGCCATCCTGCACTGTTGAACAGAAAGTGGCCCAGTCTTCCATGATCCGCACCCGTTTTTTTAACAAGTCGCCGCGCCGGTAAGCGGCCTCAACTTTATCGCCCACGGCATGGGCCAATGCCATCTCTGCCACCTCATTGGAGTAGCCGGTACGTTCGGCTGCCCAGTCCCGGAATGTCGAGCGAAAACCGTGAACAGTAAGATCATGGTGATCCATACGCTTTAATAATTGCAGAAAAGCCATATTACTGAGGGAGGTAGTTCGTTTCATGCCGGGGAAAACGTAATCATTCACAGCGTTAACTTTTAACCCCGCTAGCACATCAAGCGCGGCAGATGACAAAGGCACCCGATGCTCTTTATCTGCCTTCATTCGGTCAGCAGGAATTACCCACAAGGCTTTTTCAAAATCAAACTCATCCCATGTCGCCTTAATCGCCTCGCCCGTACGCGCAACCGTTAATATCAAGAACTCTAAGCCACGGGCAGAGATACCCTTTTGTTTGCGGAGTTCTTTTATAAAAGTGCCTATTTCATCATAAGGCAGGGCTGCGTGATGCTTAACCTTCTGAACTTTTGAACGTGCTGGTAATAAGGTATCCAGATGACCTTTCCAGCGAGCAGGGTTCTCGCCCTCGCGATACTTTCTGACCGTTGCCCAGTCCAGTATGTTTTCAATTCGGCCTCGTACACGTCCAGCGGTTTCTGTCTTGGTGGACCAGATAGGTTCAAGAACCTTCATAACCAGACCTGTATCTACTGCCTGTACAGGGAGATCACCAAAGATTGGATAAGCATACGTGTTGAGAGTATTAGTCCATTGGGTAGCGTGTTTCACGTTTTTCCAGCCAGCGCTGTGGGCGCTGATGTATTTATCTGCACATGCCTTGAACGTCATGACCTTTACTGCTTCAGCCAGTGCTTGTCCTCGGATGGATTTGCGCTGCTCAATCGGATCAATGCCCTCACGCACCAGCTTGCGGCACTTCAGCGCCTCCTCCCTAGCATCAGCCAATGACACGGTATGCAATGGGCCAAGCCCCATCTCGCGTGATCGCTTATTCAGAGTGAACCGGAACACCCAAGACTTCGTATCAAATTTACTTACCTGCAGATAAAGTCCGCCGCCATCAGCGTGGAAGCCTCGCTCGGTTTCAGTTGCTACTCTTCTAGGTGATAGACGTTTTATGCTTTGAGCCATATTCATTTCTACCCATGTTTATACCCATGTAATAATACCGGATTTAGGCGGGCACTGGCAACCGTTAAAGAACGGCAAAGAACCTGTATCCCTTTGTACATATTATGTACATAAAACACTGGCGGACTTATACGGATTACTAAAATCAATGAAATGGCGGAGGGAGAGGGATTCGAACCCTCGATACGCTATTAACGCATACACGCTTTCCAAGCGTGCGCCTTCAGCCACTCGGCCACCCCTCCATATTACCCGCGGTATTTCTGGGAGCGCGCAACCTACTAAACCAGACCCCACATCGCAATAGATTTTGCACCTGTCAGGAAAGCGCCGGGGCTGATAGAGTGGTCATATGAAAGCGGGGAAACTTATCGGCTGGGTGTTGCTGGCCTGTGCTTTTGCCTTTGCGGCGGCCGAAACCGCGGCCCAGGGCGTCGCCAAGCAATACGGCATCATGAGCGCTTATACGGTGCTTCATACGCTGATCCCGGGCGATCTTATTGTGACCAAAATCATTATCCAGAAAAACCTGCATCCCCTGCTGTGGGACCCGGTCATCCGCGCCATCCTGTGGTTGCCGGGCTGGCTGACTTTGGGGGTGCCGGGTATTTATCTTTCCTGGAAGTTTCGTGAGGGCCGGGATATGAGCGACGAGCTCGACGATGATTTTCCGATCTCGACCTACGACGATATTGTCGCCGCCGCCGAAGAGCTTGATGAACATATGGCAATGGAGGATGACAACGCGCCCTCCAAGTATGAACATCTCAGCGATTTTAATCTGACAGCTGAACCCGAAGAGAATGGTGGCCCCGAAGATTTATTGGGAGAGTTTAAGCTAGAGCCCGAGCATCTTGCGGACCCCAAAAAATCTGAAGACTAATCATCACCCATTTTGAGGGCGGCGAGGAAGGCCGATTGCGGGATTTCGACCTGGCCGAATTGGCGCATCTTTTTCTTACCCTTTTTCTGCTTTTCGAGCAGCTTGCGTTTGCGGGTGATATCGCCGCCGTAGCATTTTGCCGTAACGTCTTTACGCATGGCGGAAATGGTTGCGCGGGCGATGATCTTGCCGCCGATGGCCGCCTGGACAGCGATTTTAAACAATTGCCGCGGGATCAAATCTTTGAGGCGCTCACAAATAGCCCGGCCACGGAACTCGGACTGGCCTTTGTGGGCCATGAACGACAGCGCATCAACCAGCTCGCCATTGACCAGAATCGAGACCTTAACCAGATCAGACTCTTTATAGCCATCCATCTGGTAATCAAAACTGGCATAACCGCGCGACGTTGATTTGAGGCGGTCGTAAAAGTCAAAAACAATTTCATTGAGCGGCAGACGGTAGATCGCCATCGCCCGGTTACCGGCGTAAGTCAGCTCAATCTGGTCGCCGCGCCGTTCAGTACAGAGCGACAAGACACCGCCAAGATGTTCATCCGGCACCATAATGGTCGCCTTGATCCAGGGCTCCTCGATATAGTCGATCTGGGTCACTTCCGGCATATCGGCAGGGTTATGGAGCTCGCGCTCTGAGCCATCGGTCATGTGCAGGCGGTAAACCACGCTCGGCGCCGTCGTAATGAGATCGAGATCAAACTCGCGCTCAAGGCGTTCCTGGACGATCTCCAGATGGAGCAGGCCTAAAAAACCGCAGCGGAAGCCAAAGCCGAGGGCCGCCGACGTTTCCGCCTCATAGACAAAGCTCGCATCATTGAGCCGCAGCTTGGCCAGGCTCTCGCGGAGCTCTTCGAAATCGGCCGCATCGGTCGGGAACAGGCTGGAAAAAACCACCGGCACCGACGGCTTAAAGCCCGAGAGCGGCTCGGCGGTGGGGTTTTTCTCATTGGTGATGGTGTCGCCGACATTGGTTTCGGCAACGGTCTTGATCGAGGCGGTGAAATAGCCGACATCGCCCGGGCCGAGCTCATCGACCTTGGTGGTTTTAGGCTTGAACACACCGACCTGGTCGATCTGATGCACTTCACCGGATGACATCAGCTTGACCTTCATGCCGCGGGCCAGCTTGCCGTCCTGCACACGGACCAGGATCATCACGCCCAAATAGGGGTCGTACCAGGAATCGACCAGCAGCGCTTTCAACGGTGCTGCCGCTTCACCCACCGGGGCGGGCAGGCGTTCGACGATGGCTTCCAGCACGTCTTCGATGCCGAGGCCGGTTTTGGCCGAGATTTCAAGTGCGTCGGAGGCATCCAGCCCAATGACATCCTCGATCTGAGATTTAATGCGGTCCGGCTCCGACGCCTGGAGATCGATCTTGTTTAAGATCGGCACGATTTCATGATCGGCGTCCAAGGCCAAATACACATTGGCAAGGGTCTGGGCCTCGACGCCTTGGGTCGAATCGACGATCAGCAGCGAGCCTTCACAGGCTGCCAGGGACCGGCTGACTTCATAGGAGAAATCAACATGGCCGGGGGTGTCGATCAGATTAAGCTCGTAGGTTTCGCCGTTTCTGGCTTTATAGGTGAGCCGGACCGTCTGCGCTTTGATGGTGATGCCGCGCTCGCGCTCGATATCCATCGAGTCCAGCACTTGCTCCTGCATTTCACGATCGGTCAGCCCGCCACAGAACTCGATCATACGGTCGGCCAGGGTCGATTTGCCGTGATCGATATGGGCGATGATCGCAAAATTGCGTTTGTGGGTCAGCTCGGTCATTTTATTCTTAAATGGGTGAATTCAGGTGTTTTCTGGCCGCGTATCTAGCACCCCTTGGCACTTTAATCAAACAGCCCGGAAACCCATGAAATCGGTGCGATGCCGAATAAAGTTTCATGCAATATCAGCAGCACGAAATAAAGGGCGAGGCCTAAGATAACCGGCAGCCAGCCTATTTCGGCGGCGTTGAAGGTCGTGCGTTTGGCGATGATCGCGGCAAAAGGAATATGGGAGCTTTTGGCCGCAAAAGCCTGCCAGTCTTCGCCGTAAAGGCGCGCTTTACGCCGGTCGATCAAAACCGTGCCAAAAATCGCCAGCACGGCAAATCCACCGAAGAAAATCAGCGCTGCCAAGTCACCATTCGCCAGCACATGCAGGATGCCCCAAAGGGCGGCGCCCCACATCATCGGGTGGCGGGTGATACGAAAGATGCCGCGTGGTCCGTTGGCCAGTTGGTTGCTGCCCGATCCCGCCATGGTCGGATTTTTTGGCGTTAATGCGGCGAGAATAAAAATAGTGGCAATAATCATAAAGCTGAGGTTGAGATGTTTAATCGCCGTCGGCGGCTCCCAATAGGCGATATGGGACGCATCGGAATAGGCCGTGACCATCCAATAAATGGTCGCCGCGGCCACCAGGGAAAACACGCCCGTAAAGCCGCGCTCACCGATTTTAGCCACCAACGGGTCTCTCACTGGAGCGCTCGACATCACAAAATGGCCGCCAACAAAAGCGAGCGTGGCGATCAGAAGATGGCTTAGTGTTCCAGTCATATCTATATCCTATTTATGGCAGCGGCGAGGCGCCGATCACCCATTCATGGCCCCATACTAGCAAAAGATAAAACGCGGCGCCGCCAAAAAGTCCCGGCACCCAGCCATTGCTGCCTGAAAATTTACCTTTCGAAGCCGCCAGCCGTTGCCACTCGGCCCCGCCAAGATTTTGCTTCTGGCGTTTATCGATGGCGATGGGGCCATAAAGGCTCAATGCCATCAGCAGGCCGAACAGCAACACCGAGGCGATATCGCCATTGGGGAATATGTGCAGCAGCGCCCAGAGGGCAAATGCGATCATAACAGGATGACGGTTGAGGCCAATAATGCCGGGCCGTTCGGGGTCGAACGATTGTTTGCCGATGGCGAGTGAAAGCGGGTTCGATGCCAGAAAACCACCGACAAACAATACACAGGCAATCGGCATGCCAAGCGCGGGCACCCAACGGGTCCAGGGCGGCTGCCCCCAGAGCTCAATATAAGGCGCGCCGATAAAGGCAAAGCCGAGCCAGATAATAACGCTCCAGCTCAGAATGGAATAAAGAATGAAATACAGCCGCTTACCGAGTTTATCGATAAGCCCTTGCCGCAATTTTCCATAGGCCGGAATGACATGGGTCAGGATAAACACAACGATTGCCGCGATAAGCTCGATCATAGGCGTAGCTATACCTCCGGCACCTCGATATCGTTTTGGGCGCAGGCGGCGGTGACGGTGTTCTGTAAGAGACACGCGATGGTCATCGGACCAACGCCGCCCGGCACTGGCGTGATGGCGCCGGCGACTTCCTTGGCGGCCTCGAAATCGACATCGCCGCAGAGCTTGGATTTACCTTCTTCGTTGGGCGGCAGGCGGTTCATACCGACATCGATGACGATGGCGCCCTCCTTGATCCAATCGCCTTTGACCATATTCGCGCGGCCGACGGCGGCAACCAGAATATCAGCGCGCCGTGCCTCACCCGCTAAATCCTGCGTCCGTGAATGCGCGATGGTCACGGTGCAGTGTTCTTTGAGCAACAGCGCTGCCATTGGCTTGCCGACAATATTAGAGCGGCCGATCACCAGGGCCTGCTTGCCCGACAGATCGTCACCAAGCTGATCCTTGATCATCATGATGCAGCCAAGTGGTGTGCAGGGCACCAACCCATCTGAGCCGGTCGCCAAGCGTCCGGCGTTATAAACATGAAAGCCGTCGACGTCTTTGGTCGGATCAATTTTGGCCAGCACGGCTTGTTCATCGATTTGATCCGGCAGCGGCAGTTGTACCAAAATACCGTGCACTTCAGGATCGCTATTGAGACCTTCGATCAAAGTCAGCAGTTGTTTTTGCGTGGTATCGGCGGGCAGGCGATGCTCAAAACTTTTCATCCCCGCATCATTTGTCATTTTGTTTTTATTGCGGACATAGATTTCGCTGGCCGGGTCTTCACCAACCAGCACAACGGCCAAGCCGGGGGTGAGGTTATTGTTTTCTTTAAGCTCGCGGACCTGATCGGCAACACGATTTCTGAGCCCTTCGGCAAATACCTTGCCGTCGATGATCTTTGCTTCAGCCATTTGTGCTCGTCTCTTTCACTTCACTAATTTATTAAGCCACGCGATTATTAGAGGCCGCACTTTATCGACTTCACCAGCGATCTCAACCGTTTTTCTTGTGCTGGTTTGACCGCGAATAATTGTTATCTGCGATTTGGCCAGCCGCCATTCCTTGGCCAGCAGTTTAATCAAGGCAGCATTGGCTTTGCCGTGCTCGGGGATAGCAGTGACAGAGGCTTTCACATAAGTATGGCCAGCGGCATCAACGGCCTGACCTGTGATGGCGGTCTGACTAGCTTTGGGCGTGAGTTTGAGATCGAGGCGAATCGCTCCGTGCTCAATTCTAAAAGGAACTCTGGGCTCAGACGAGGCTGCCGCCATATTCTTTCAGCAGATTGCGGACGAACACCAGCAGCAGGATTAAAACCACCGGCGAGACATCAATGCCGCCGAGATCAGGAATCCAGCGCCGGATTGGGCGCAGCGCCGGCTCGGTGATGCGATAAAGAAAATCATAGACCTGATAGACAAATCTGTTCTGCGTATTGATGACATTAAACGAGGTGAGCCAGCTCATGATCACGACGATGATGAGGCACCACATATAGATACCGATAATCTGATCGATAAGAAAAAGCAAAGATTGCATGGAAGGCCTATAGTTCCCGATTAACTAACTTTTATGTGGGCCAAACCCTAACGGTCTCGCCTATCGATGGCAAGAGCCTAAGGTTTATTTAGATTGTCCGAGTTAAAACACAAGGCCAAACTGCAAGTCCTGAGGTATTTAGCTCTTAACCTTCACATAGCTGCCGGGCGCCGCTTCAATTACTTTGAGTTTACCGCTGCCGGGTTTCCGCGCCTTGACCTTGGCGCCGGATTTCTTCGACAGCCATTTATGCCAATCGGGCCACCAGGACCCAGCGGTCTCGGTCGCATCCTCGAACCAATCATCAAAATCGGCGTAAGCTTTTTTCGAGCTGTTGGTCCAGTGCTGATATTTATTTTTGTTCGGCGGGTTGATAACGCCGGCGATATGACCGGAGCCCGCCAACACAAAACGGTTTTGACCCGAGTAGAGTTTAGTGGCTTCAAAGACTGAGTCTGCCGGGGCGATGTGATCCTCTTTACTGGCCAGGATATAGGTCGGTATTTTGATATTTTTAAGATCGAGTTTTTCGCCCAACAATTCAAAGCCGCCCGGTTGTGACAGTAAATTCTCCTGATACAGATTGCGCAGATAATCGAACAGCATACGGTAGGGGAAGCGGGTCGAGTCTGAATTCCAATAGAGCAGATCAAACACTGGCGGCTCTTTGCCCATCAGATAATTGTTGATGACAAAATACCAGATCAGATCATTGGCGCGGAGCGCATTAAAGGTCGCTGCCATTTTGGCGCCGTCGAGATAACCGACATCGCGCACCTCGCGCTCGAGCATTGAGATTTGCGCTTCATCGGAGAAAATCAACAGCTCACCGGCTTTGGCAAAGTCGACCTGAGCGGCAAAGAACGTGACAGCCGAAATGCGGTCGTCTTTGGTCGCGGCCATATAGGCGAGCACTGCCGCCAATAGTGTGCCGCCAATGCAATAACCGATAGTGTTGACTTGTTTTTCGCCGGTGGCTTGTTCGATCGCCTCAAGGGCCGCGAAAATGCCGCCCGCCGCATAATCATCGAAGCTTTTATCGGCAAAGCTTTCATCCGGGTTGACCCAGGATATGACAAAGACCGTATAGCCTTTATCAACCGCCCAGCGGATGAAGGAATTATCTTCCCGGAGATCAAGAATATAAAATTTATTGATCCAGGGTGGCACGATCATCAGCGGCTTTTTGTAAACTTTATCGGTCGTCGGCGCGAACTGGATGAGCTGCATGAAAGGCGTCTCAAACACCACCGAACCTTCGGCGGTGGCAAGGTTTTCACCGACCTCAAAAGCGTCTGGATCGGTTTGGCGCGGCCGCATCATGTCGTGGCCGTTCTTGAGGTCTTCAAGATAGTTTTCAAAGCCTTGAATCAGGTTCTGGCCCTTGGTCTGCATAATTTCGCGCACTACCATCGGATTGGTAAACGCGTTGTTGGTCGGTGCAAAAGCCTCGGTGATCATGCGGGTATAAAAATCTATTTTGGCCTTACCAGCTTCGTCTAAACCGTCAATATCGCCGACAACAGATCGCAGCCATTTGGTATTGAGCAAATAAGACTGCATGACGAAGTTGAAGATCGGACTGTCCGACCATTCAGCATCTTTAAACCGGTAATCGTCTTCATCCGGGCTGATATCCGGTTCCTTAATCTCCTGGCCAAGCATGCGCGAGGTCGTGTTGAGCCACAGGTTTTGGTAATCCTGCATCAATTCCAATTGAGCGGAAAACATTTTTGCCGGATCGGGCAGGGGGATCGATGAAGCTTTTATGTTGCCAGCAGCCTTGGCGGCTTCTGACATATCAAATGCGCTGAGATCCATTGGTTGTCCCAATTTGGGCATACCAGGGAATTCGGGCATTTCCGGCATCTTGAAATTTTTGGGATCAAAAGGCGTTTGAGCTGCCGTTGCGTTGCCCGCAGCTAACTTTGTCCAATTTGACATCCATTCGCTCATATTGGCGTTAAATTGATCGGTAAACTGGCTCGCCATCTGGCCGGCCATTTGATTGGTAAATTGTTCGGCATATTGTGTTGCCATTTTTTGCGCCATTTTTTGCGCTTGGGCGGCAAAATCGGCAGCATTGTCATTATTATCGTCAGCCTTGGACATGTGGGGCCTTTCTGTCACAAAAAATCAGGCGTCGAACCATTTAGTTCAACGCCTGAATATATTGTCAAACACTTATAACAGGGAGGAGGTGTTCGCTTAGCCAGTGAAGGCTTTTAAATTTTTCTCAGCTTGCTGTTTAAGCGGCTCAATAGTTTTTGCCGCAGATTTCTGGGCAATATCGTTCAATTTAGTTGCTTGGCTGGAAATACGATTGGCTGCTTTGTTGGCAACTTCGTTTTGCAAGGTTACAAAATCCTCAGGGGTTTTTGCCGCCGCGAATTTTTCCGCCATCACCATGTTCTCAGCAAATGCTTTCTTGGTGTAATCCATTACTTGCTGAGCATAGGTATTCCAGCCTTGATTGGCTTCTTTGGCGGCATTAAAGGCAGCGTTAAGATTTTCAGCCGCATAAGTAGCAGCTTGAGTATAACCGGATTGAAAAGCTTCGGTTTGGTCTTTAGCGAAAGCGTCGACTTTATCCATGCCTTCTTTAACAGCGTCTTCGCCCATGGCGATCGCAGTTTCGACAGCTTCAACGCCTTTGGCGGTATATTCTTCGGTCGCTTTGAAAGCAGCAGTTACTGCTTCTTCAGCGGGATTTGATGTTTTGTTTGCTTTGTTGGTAGCCATTATCTTAATCCTTAAATCTGTGTATTTGTTTTGCGTTGCAAAATATATAGGGCTATCCACCCTTCATGTCAACAATTATTTTGCATTGCAAAAAGAAATATTTTGCGATACAAAAACAACAAATTAGGTCATTATGGATGTTTGACGGTGAAAACCGGTAGAAAATGGTAAGATTCTGGGAATTATTGAAAAATGACCGAAGATACTGACCCGATTATTATCAAGAAATACGCCAATCGCCGTCTTTATAATACGGCTGAGGCTAGTTTTGTCACTTTGGCGGATCTGCATGAATTGGTGAAACAAGAAGTCGCTTTTGTCGTTCAGGACGCCAAAACCGGCGATGACTTAACCGCCTCTGTCCTCGCCCAGATCGTCGCCGAAGAGGAAAACAAAGGCAACAACATGTTTTCCGCCGATTATCTGCGCCAAATTCTAAAATTGTATGGCGATGGCACACCGCCGGAGCTGGCGTCTTATCTTGAGCAAAGCATCAATTATTTCACTGAAAACCAGGAACAGATGACCAAGCAATTTAGCGAGATGATCGAAGGCGATGACATGATGGAAAAATTGGCTGACATCGGCCGGCAGAATTTGGCGATGTTTCAAAAATCTATGGCAGCCTTTACGGCGCCGGGCCAAAGTGAGCCACCAGCGCCAGATACTCAATCCGAACCTGAAGAAACCGAAAAATCCGAAGTGGATCAGCTTAAACAGGATTTGGCCGAGATGCAGGCCCGCCTCGACAAACTTTCCAAGGACAACTGAATAACGCGAACTCTCGTAACTTAACTCAATAGGAAAATATGTAATGAACGACCAATCCACAGCGCCGACGTTGCGCTATTTTGATGAAATTGCCGAAGGCATGAGCGGTGAGTTTAGCAAGACCGTAACCGAAGCCGACGTTAACGCCTTTGCTGACGTGACCGGTGATAAAAACCCGGTTCACGTCGATGCGGAATATGCGGCGACATCAATTTTCGGTCAGCGTATCAGTCACGGCATGCTGGTCGCCGGACTTATCTCAGCGGTTTTCGGCTACCATTTTCCGGGGCCCGGCTGGATTTATGTTAATCAATCGCTGCGCTTTAAAGCGCCGGTTTTCTTGGGCGACACAGTGACAGCCCGGGTCACCGCGACCAAGCTCATTCCGGAAAAACAGATGATTGAGTTCGATACGGTGGTTTCGGTCGGCGACAAAGTCGTTATCGACGGCACGGCCCTTTTAATGTCGCCAAAACGCCCCGATTAGTTAACCAGTATTTCTGCCGGTACGCTGCGGGCTAAATATTGGCGCTCGAGCATATTGGCGTCGGCATAAAGCACGCTGAAAATATTGTGGTCATCAGAGACCGGATTGGCATCGGCGTAAAACCGGGGCGGCACCCGGCGGGCTTTTGACATGGCTTGGCGCACGAGATCGACAACTTTGGTTGGGATTTCCGACGATGGCACCAGTAATCTTTTGGGTGTTGCACCTGCCGTTGCGACAATAAAAATATTGCCGCCCTCAATGCCGGCCAGGAAAAGTTTTGGAAATGCAGCGCCGACAGTCGCCAGCAGACGCTTGTTATTATCTTCGTTATTGTCATCAAAAAAAGCGTTCATAACGAGCGAGCCACCGTCGCGGATGCAGTTCCTGACATCACCGAAAAATTCCTTGGTCAGCAGATAATCCGGAATGTTGTCACCCAAAAACAGATCAACCACGGCGATGTCAAATTTATTGCGGCATTGCCGGACAAAAGTACGGGCGTCTTCGAGATGAACATCGATACCTGTTGGATCGAAGCCGAAATGCTCAGTCGCCGCTGTGAGGGCTGCCGGATTGATCTCGACCACGGCAACACCCATGCCCGTGCTCTTGAAGTTAACCGGCACCGCGCCGGCGCCCAACCCCAGAATCAAGGCGTCTTTGGCTTTTGGTTCAAACGAGCGGGCAAGGGCCTCCAGAACATAGGTATACATCGATAGGGATTTGTTTTTGGCGGTGGTGCGGTTTTGGATCAGACCATCCTGGACAAATATTTTCTCCATTTCACCGGTGCCATCTTTGCGGCGCACTTCAGCGACTTTGATATTACCGAACATCGAGGTGTATTCAGCCACTACTTTATAGGCCTTCTGATGCGTAGACAGACCGCTGATGAGCTTAAGATAGTTTTCCTTACCGGCTGAAATACCACCACAAACCAAGGCAATAACCAGGCTGGCAATCACCAGTTTCTGCTTACTTGAGCCGGTCACATCGTCGGTTAGAAATATTAGAATCAAGCTGGCGATTGAGAGCACAACGCCAAGCAATAGTACCGCCCGGAAGTTGGTTATGTTGGGGATAAAGATAAAGGCAGTCAGCAGAACTCCAACGACTGATCCGACAGTCGAGATAAAGAAAATACGGTCGGCGCCAGAATCACCTTCTGCCGATTCTGAGCGCTGAAAACCAATTAGCAGCGGGTTCATCGCCGATAACGCAATTAGCGGCAAGGCGAGTAACAAGGTTGCGCCAATAAAGCTGCCGAGCACGAGATTAATTTGGGAAAGTGAGGGAAAGACAACGGGGTAAAGCAGCGCCGCCAAACCCATCGCGGTCGCCGAGGCGATGGGCGTCGCCAAAATAAAAACCTCCAGCGCTTCACGCGACAATTTGGATGATAAATGCCCGCCCCAACGATAACCGATGGCAAGGAAGGTAAGCGTGATCGACAAAATACCGGACCATATATAAAGGCTGACGCCAAAATAGGGTGTCATTATCCGGGATGCCAAGACTTCCAAAGCGAGCGTGACCGCACCGGTGGCAAAAATTAGAATTTCATATTTTTTCATGCTTGGCCCCGGCCCCAATCACTTGGGAGACTTAGTTGTTTTGGACGAATGATTGGCGTCGAATTTCTGTCGAAACCAGGCCGCAATTTACCAAATTTATGTCATACA
The DNA here is from genome assembly GCA_913020445.1 of uncultured Rhodospirillaceae bacterium. Taxonomy (GTDB): domain Bacteria; phylum Pseudomonadota; class Alphaproteobacteria; order Rhodospirillales; family UBA2165; genus TMED23. The sequence continues at coordinate 73,787 of CAJWAR010000012.1, read as the reverse complement.
TTCAAAACCCAAAAAAATTTGCCAAATTTAAGATAATAATATATCTAGTCGCGACTCAGGACGACCGCGTCTAAAATTGTGCAAATCAAAAATCGGTAAGGAAATTGAAATGAATGTTAACCGCAAGGAAGGTATTGCGTATTTTGTCGCATTTATTGTGACGATACCTTTTGCAAATTGGATGATTGGTAATGTTGGTACGGTTTGTCCGCCCAACTCCCCGTGCCTTATTCCGGTTGGACCAGGTCTAATGGCACCGAGTGGCGTGCTGATGATTGGGTTGGCTCTCGTCCTCAGAGATTTGGTTCAGCGGCGATTGGGGAAAAAATGGGCGCTCATTGCAATCGCCTGCGGTGCTGTTCTATCTGCCTTGATTGCTCCACCGGCATTGGTTGTCGCTTCTTCTGCCGCATTTTTAATTTCAGAGCTGGTTGATTTTGCCGTGTATACGCCATTGCAGGAACGGCGGTTGATTCTTGCGGTATTTCTCAGTGGTATCGCCGGCTTGGTAATCGACAGCCTCGTGTTTCTGCAACTTGCTTTTGGCAGCCTGGACTTTTTAACCGGTCAAATCGTTGGTAAGGGTTGGATGATTGTTCTCGCTCTGCCGATCATTTGGTTCATTCGTCAACGCGATCAGCGATTAGGCATACACGCGGTTTAGCTTAGCTCAAGATTATATGATGCCCGAGTGAAATCTCAGTTGTGCCTTAGATTTAGCCCCATTTTACATTGAGTCGTTTTTAAATGGTCAAGCAAATGCCAAAATTAAGCCGTGTCATCCTGAGAGGGCTGCGCCGCCGCTGCCCGCAATGTGGTGTTGGTCGAATATTCTCGGGCTATCTGACGATTGAGGACGCTTGTCCCCATTGTCAGGAATCTTTTGAGGGTATTCGCACCGACGATGCGGCGCCGTGGGCGACGATATTGTTGCTGGGTCACATTTTGGCGCCAATTGTTATGATCGTAATAAAATTCGATATCTCGACGTTACCTTTGACGATTATTATGGCGGTGCTGGCGCTCGTACTGGCACTTGGAATTCTACCATTAATGAAGGGTGTCTTTGTCGGTTTAAACTGGCGATTTAATATCCGCGACGGTAGACCGGTTCTCGATTAAGTGTCCGTTGCCGCAGGTTTAGAATAAATTGTCTGGGTGGGGTAGGGAATTGATATCCCATTGTCGTCAAAGGCCAATTTGATGGCCTTGGTGAGATCGAATTTTACCGGCCAGTAATCGCCATTGGCGACCCAAACACGGATTACCAAATTAACCGAACTGTCCGCCAATTCGCTCACCGCAATGAACGGTTCCGGGTCACTGTTTATGCGGTCATCTTTGGCAATCGTGTCCTGCAATACCTGCATCGCCTTATCGATATCGTCATCATAGGAAATGCCGGCGATAAGATCGACGCGCCGGGTTGGATTGGCTGAATAGTTCAATAAGGCGCCGCCCCAAATTTGACTGTTGGGCAGGGTAATCCGAATATTGTCGCCGGTGGCCATTTCGGTGAAAAACAGATTGAGCTCTTTGATCGTGCCCGAATGACCGGCGACCTCAACAAAATCACCGGTTTTGAACGGCCGGAATAACAGCAGCATCACCCCGGCAGCGACATTGCTCAGGGTGCCTTGCAGGGCAAGACCAATCGCCAGGCCGGCGGCGCCCAATACCGTTAGCAGGCTGGCAGTCTGGACGCCAAACTGATTGAGAACGGCAACGACGGTAATAACAATGACCAGATATTTGACGAAACTGGCAAAAAACTTCACCAAAGTCGCATCGATATGACGGGACTTAGTGAGCATTCGCTCCATCATCTTAGCCGCCCGACCGGAAAACCACAGGCCGATAATCAATATCGCGAGGGCGCCAATGACATCCATGCCGTAGGTGGTCAGGATGTTGACGACTTCGCGGATGATGGTTTCAAGATGAGTCTGAACGTCGTTGGCGGCTTTTTCCATGATGATCTGCCGTTAATTACCTAGCTGTCGGCGTTAATGCGCTCGATAAGATACATTAGCACATCATCAACCTGATCATTACTGACCTGACAGGTGCCGACCGCGGCATGTCCACCGCCGCCTTGCTCAAGCATTAACAGACCAATATTTGCCTTTGAAGCCCGGTTGAGGATCGATTTGCCGACGGCAAAAAGCGTCTTGGTATCATCATCGCCCGGGAAAATATGGATAGATACCTGGGCCGCCGGGAACAGGCCATAAATCATAAATCGATTGCAGGCGAATATCGGATCTTCGCCGCGCATATCCGCTACAACAATACTGCCGTCAATCGAGGCGCAACGTTTTAGCTGCATTTCAGCAAGCTCTTCATGTTCCTGAAAAACATGGAGGCGTTGCTCGACATCCGGAATTAACAGGATTTCCTCAATCGGATGATGGCGGCAATAAATCATCATGTCCTTCATCAGTTGTTCATGCGGAAGGTCAAAACTTTTCACGCGCGACAGTCCGGTTCGGGGGTCGAGCAGGAAGTTTAATATGGTCCAACCCTCAGGTGCCAGAATTTCGCTTTCAGAATATTGCGCGCTATCTGCCTTATCGACAGCATCCATCATTTCCGTTGATATTTTGGGAAACGCTAATGCGCCGCCAAAATAATCATAAACGACCCGCGCCGCCGAGGGCGCGTTGGGATCGATTATGTGATTTGAATCTCCATTTACGCGTACAGTTTCGCTTAGGTGATGGTCAAAACACATATGAACGCCTTTGACATATGGCAGATTGGTCGTGACGTCATTAGCAGTAATATCAATTTTGCCTTGCTGCACTTCACGTGGCTCGGCGAAGAGAATATCGTCATCGATCATATCCCGCTCGATCAATAATCCGCCGGCAACCACGCCATCAAAATCAGCTCGTGTTACAAGACGATATTTATGTTCGGACATTGCTTCCCTACTGGATATTTTCTATCCCGAAGATATTGCACTTAGGCAACGAAGCCAAGCTGCAAGAATCTCTTTATAATATAACGGGATAGACTAACATTTCTACTTAAAATCACTTGTTCAATTTTTTGACCAGAATTTCTATGCGCGCGTTTACATCGGCGGCTTTTTGCGTTTCTCCTAACACCTGATAGGCACGCGCCAAGCGCCGCCAGCCATCAATGTCTTCTGGCGCCGATTTTAACCGTTCTGCCAAGCGTCCGACCATTGCGCGGATAAAGGCTTGGCGATCTTTGTCGGACATATCCTGGGCGGCTTTAATGTCGTCCCGGGTTGGCCCGGGTGCAGAACTGGGTTGAGAGCCAGCCGGCATTTTGAGACGCGGCGAGAAATCCGCAATTTTTAAATTACCGGCTTTGGCCGCATCGACCAGATTGCGGCGCACGGTATCAAGCCACGGCGCACCGACCGGTGAGATGGCGATTAAATCCACCCACAGCTGAATGGCGTCACCATATTTTTTCCGTCCGGCGAGATCGAGACCCAAATAATAGAGCGCTTTGTGTTCTCTGGGATTTAGTTTCCGGGCGGCTTCAAAATAGCTGCGGGCATCGCGATCAATTTTGCCCCCTGCCGCCATAAAGGCGGTTTCGGCGACACTCGCGGCGACATCGGCGCGGGTCGCATCCAACAGAAAGGCTCGTTTGAAGGCGTTTGAGGCCTCCTGGTAGCGCTTCATTGTCACCAAAGACCGGCCGAGTAAAAGCCAGCCGTCGAGTTTCTCAGGATTTTGCACCATGCGCTTTTGCAACGCCTCAACCAGCCGCCCCATTTCCGCCTTGGCTTTAGCCTGGGCTGCGGATTGAGGTGGCGCGAAATTTCGCCCGGCAAAAGGCAGATCAGGCTTGCCCGGAGATCCTAAATGTTGATAGAGGCCAAGGGCGGCCAAAGGAACAATAACGATGATGCCAATCACAATGCTTAGCTGGAAGCTGCCGGCTTTGACGTCGCCGGTTTCAACTGCTGCCGTTTTATCTAAGCGCCGATTGATTTCAGATTTTAAAGATTCGGCTTCAGTAGTGCTGAGCAGACCGCGCTCAACATCGCTGTCAATTTCCGTTAATTGATCCTGGTAGACGACGGCATCATGATCCGCAGTTGCCGCCTTTTTCCCACGCAATAATGGGATTACGACAATCGCCAGGGTGATCAGCAGGATTGCTGCGATGACGATCCACAGGCTCATTACCCGATATCCCTATTAATTTCTGCTGCGTATTTTTTCTGCCGGCGAAAGAACAGCACCAAGCCGATTATGCCGATCAAGGCGATCACCACCGGGCCAAACCACAGCACCAATGTCGCGCCTTTAACCGGCGGGCGCAGCAGCACAAAATCGCCGTAGCGCGAGACCACGTAGTCAACAACCGCCTGATCACTATCGCCGGCCACCAACCGTTCGCGCACCAAAACACGCAGATCGCGCGCCAATTGCGCATCGGAATCATCAATCGATTGGTTCTGACAGACCACACAACGCAATCCTTTGCTGATGGCGCGGGCGCGTTTTTCAAGCACCGGATCTTTCAGGATTTCGCTCGGATCAACGGCATAAACAGGAGCAGCCATCATCACCAGCGCTAGTATGACAATCAAATATCTCATTCTTTTCTGAGCGCTTCCAGGATCGGCTTTAATGTGTCGTTCCAAATTTGCTCGGTGATCGGACCCATATGCTTGTAGCGGATGACACCCTGCTTATCGACAAAGAAAGTCTCCGGCGCACCGGTGACGCCAAAGGCAATGGCGCCCCGGCTTTTGGGATCGTCACCGATCAGCGTATAGGGATTGCCGAATTTCTTGAGCCACCGCGGTCCGGCTTGGCGGTCGGGTTCGCGCCAATCGATGCCATAGACCGGCACGATATTTTTTTCCTTTAGATCCATCAGGAAGGGATGCTCAATCCGGCATGACACGCACCAGGAGCCAAAGATATTGACCAGCACGACTTGATTTTTAAGATCGGCATTGGTGAGTCCTTTGCTCGATCCCTCTATGGGCTCAAGCGAAAACTCCGGCACCTGTTGATTGATCAGGACCGATTCAAGGGTCGCTGGATTGCGGCCCAGACCGGCGGCAAAATAGACAGCCAGGATTCCCAATAGCACGAGGGGTACGTAATAAGCTAAGCGGTTCATTCGGCGGCTGCACCTCCAGGCACAATTTTACTTTTAGCGGGCGCACCGACCCGGTGGCGGCGATCACTTAGGCTGATCCCGGCACCCAGCACCATGATCATTGATCCGGCCCACATCCACGGCACCAGCGGATTAAAATACAGCCGGGTTATGTAGCCGCCGCTTTTTTCGTCCTTGTCACCGACCACGGCGTAAAGATCGCCGAGGAAAGTCGGATGGATGGCCGCTTCCGTGGTCGGCATGCCACGCGTCGTATAGACGCGTTTCTCCGGCTCTAGAACTAAATTAAAACCATCGCCTTTGGTGACGGTAAATCTGCCGCGCGTCGCTCGGTAATTTGGCCCCTGAAATTCTTTTACATCTTTCAAGGTATAGGTGTAGCCGGCAACATCGACGCTATCGCCGAACTTCATCACCTGGATTTTCTCCACCCGCCAGGCGCTTGACGCGGTCATGCCGGCGATAGCGATGGCGAGACCGGCATGAGCCAGGGTCATACCCCAGCTCGCACGTGGTTGGCGCATTAAGCGTTTTAAACTCTCAGCTAACGGAATGCGGAACAGCTTGATGCGCTCAGCAAGTTCGGTGAGGGTGGCAACAAAAAGCCAGATCGCCAGAGCCATGCCGAAGGCGGCAAAAGCGCTCGCCCGGTCAATGATGGCCCAGGCTAGTCCGCCGCCGATTACCGTGATCACCAAGACAATTTTCAGCCGCGCCGTCGCACTTTTAAAATCACCGCGTTTCCATTTGAGGAACGGCGCAATGCCCATCACCATAATCATCGGGATCATCATCGGGATAAAGACGCTTTCGAAATAAGGTGCGCCAACGGAAACTTTGCCAAGCTCCAGGACATCAATGAACAGCGGATAGAGCGTGCCGAGCAAAACCGAAGCTGCGGCAACAGTGAGCAGGAAATTATTGAGCAGCAGACCACCTTCTCTTGAGATTGGCTGGAACAATCCGCTGCCCTTGAGGCTGGGTCCCCGCCAGGCAAATAGCGCGAAGGCGCCGCCGACGGTGACGACCAGCAGTAACAGAATAAAGACGCCGCGGGTAGGGTCACTGGCGAAGGCGTGAACCGAGGTTATAACGCCGGAGCGCACCAGGAAGGTACCCAGCAGGCTGAGCCCAAAGGCGATGATGGCAAGGAAGATCGTCCAGCTTTTGAGCGTATCGCGCTTTTCGGAAACGATTGCAGAATGCAGCAGCGCGGTTGCCGCCAGCCACGGCATAAAGGAGGCGTTCTCGACCGGATCCCAAAACCACCAGCCGCCCCAGCCAAGTTCGTAATAGGCCCACCAAGAGCCGAGCACGATGCCGGCGGTTAAAAATCCCCAGGCTGCCAATGTCCAAGGCCGCACCCAGCGGGCCCAAGCCGCATCGACCCGGCCTTCAATGAGCGCCGCCACGGCAAATGAAAAGGTAATCGAGAGCCCGACATAGCCCAAATACAACAGCGGTGGGTGAAAGGCGAGGCCGGGGTCTTGCAGCAAGGGGTTCAACCCATTGCCGTTAACCGGCGCCGGTGACAAGCGAACAAAAGGATTTGATGTCAGCAGGACAAAGGCCAGGATACCGGTGGCGATCAACGCCTGCACGCCAAGGACCCGTACTTTCAAGGACGGTCTCAAATTGTTGCCGAAGGCGGCAATGGCGCCGCCATAAAGCGCCAATATCAGAGCCCAGAGCAGCATTGAGCCTTCATGGTTACCCCAGACGCCGCTGATTTTGTAGAGCATCGGTTTGGCGGTATGGGAGTTCTGCGCGACATTGAGCACCGAAAAATCGGACGTCACAAAAGCCCAAGTTAGGGTGGCAAAGGAGAGCGTGACAAGAGCCAATTGAATAAGCGCTGCCGGGGCTGCGATCGCCATTAAGGACGCATCCTGCCGGTGGGCGCCGATCATTGGCAGCGTGCCCTGCAGGGCGGCGACAAAAAGCGCCAGGATAAGAGCGAAATGGCCGGTTTCGACAATCATGCTTTTTTCTCTATCGGGTTTCTACCTATTTCTCTTTAGCAGCTGGCTTCCATTGGCCGGATTTTTTCAAAGCCTCGGCAACTTCCGGCGGCATGTAGGTCTCGTCATGTTTGGCGAGCACTTCGGTGGCAATAAAGACCGCATTGTTATAGCGCCCTTCAGCAACGATCCCTTGGCCTTCGCGGAAAAGATCCGGCAAAATTCCCCGGAACTCTACCACAATGGATTTATTAAGATCGGTCACTTTGAAGCGATTGGTCGCGCCGTCAGCGGTTTTGGTGACGCTGCCTTCTTCGACCAATCCACCGACCCGCAACCGCTGGGTTGGCTTGAGCTCGTTTTTGGCAAATTTTTCGGTGATTTCGGTTGGGCTGTGGAAGAACACAATATTGTCTTCGAAGGCGGTTAGGATCAGCGCTGCCGCCGAGCCGAGGAATAACAGACCAAGCGCGATGAAAGACAGGCGTCGATGCTTACGCTTCATCGCCATCAGCCACCTCCCCATCTTGTAAGGCAGTTAGTTCAGCATCGGAAGATTTTAGAAAGCGCTGGCTTTGGATCAATATGCCGATCAGCACCACCGCCGACAAACCAAAGGCCGCCCAAATAAAAGAACCATATCCACCCATTGATAAAAACTCAGCCATGCCTCAACCTTCCGCCTGGCGAATACGCAAGGCGCGCACTTTATTTGCATTGAGCTCGGCGCGGGTGCGGATAAACAGCACCCAGAAATAAAATGCCGTATAGCCGACGGCCATTAGCAATAGCGGCGTCAGCATGCTGGGATGGATCGCCGGGCCATCCAATTTGACGACGCTGGCCGGCTGATGCAGTGTGTTCCACCACTCGACGCTAAATTTAATGATCGGTACATTGATGACGCCGACGATGGCTAGTATCGCCGCCGCGCGGGCACCCCGGGTTGGCTCATCAAAGGCATTATACAAAACCATGTAGCCAAGATAGAGAAAGAACAGGATCAGCACCGAGGTCAGGCGCGCATCCCACACCCACCAGGTGCCCCACATCGGCTTACCCCAAAGCGAGCCGGTGGCGAGCGCTAAAAACGTAAAGCAGGCGCCAATCGGAGCTGTCGATTTGGCGACAATGTCGGCGACCATGTGCCGCCAGATCAGCGCCACAGCGCTGGAAGCCGCCAGGGTGACATAACAGAACATCGCCATCCAAGCGGCCGGTACATGGACATACATCATGCGCACGGTTTCGCTTTGCTGATAATCAGGCGGTGATTGGAACAGCGCATAATACAAGCCCGCGCCCATGGTGATCAGCGTGACGATCATCGCAAATGGTTGCAGCTTTGACGTCAGCCGCAGAAAACGGGTCGGATTGGCGAAATAATTAAACATGTTCCTCGATAGCGACCTTGGCTGTTTTGTTATCCTAATTTTCGGTACTGGATATAGCTTATTTTAGCTAGATGCAAATTGATCTTACTCAATAATACATTACATTTTGGTAATAATTTGCCGGTTATTCGGCGGCCTGGCGGAGTGCCGCCGCGCTGGCCCAGGGACACAGCGCAAAAGACGCCAACAGCAGACCGCCCAGTACAAGCAATTGCGGTTTGCTCGGCAGATCGGTGAGGGCGGCATCGACCGCGCTCACTCCAAATATCAAGGTGGGGATAAACAGCGGCAATATCAATAGGGATAACAATACGCCGCTCCGGCGCGCGCCCAATATGAGCGCTGCCCCGATGGCGCCGATCAAGCTTAACGTTGGTGTACCGAGGGCAAGTGCCGCCAGCATGACGCCATAGCCCGATGCCTCCATGTTGAGCAATAATGCCAATAACGGTGAGATAATTATCAACGGCAGGCCAGTTGTCAGCCAATGGGCGATGGTCTTGGCCAGCACCAACAGCTCCAACGGCTGCGGCGTTAATATAAGCAAATCGAGGCTGCCGTCTTCGAAATCCGTCTGAAACAAGCGATCCATCGACAACATCGCCGAGAGCAAGGCTGCAACCCAAATCACCCCGGCGCTGATGCGTGTCAAAATCCCCGGCTCGGGTCCAACGCCCAACGGGAACAACACCACAACGAGGACAAAAAACATCACCACCATCATGCTATCCGCACCATGGCGAATGGCGAGGCGGATTTCGCGCTGTATCAAACTCGCGAAGACTTGCCAGAACGCGCTCATGCCGCAGCACTCTTATTGTTGGTGAACTCGGAAATATCCAGCACATTGGTGTCGGGGCTAAGCTCCTCATGGGTCGCTACGGCAACCAGCCCACCTTTTTCCTGATGAGTCGTGATGGCTTTCCGGAGTGCACCGACCGATGCTTTATCCAACGAGTTCGAAGGTTCATCGAGCAGCCAAAGTGGTGCCGGGCTGGCACAAATGCGGGCGAGGTTGAGCCGTTTGCGTTGGCCGGCAGACAGGAATCGTGCCGGCAGTGATGCGAGATGGCTGAGGGCAAATGTTTCGAGCGCCTCGCCGACGCTGCGTTTTGCCGGATCAACGCCGCTCATCTCAGCCCAGAAAGTCAAATTTTCTTCGACGGTCAAGGCGGTTTTAATTGCATCCTGATGACCGACAAAATGCAGCAGGCCTCTGAATGTTTCGGCATCTTCCCGCGTGCTTTCACCGTTCCACAGCATCTCGCCGCTGACCGGGCGCAATAAACCTGCCATCAGGCACAACAAAGTCGATTTGCCGCTGCCATTGGGTCCGCGCAGATAGAGCACCTCGCCTTCACCAATCGAAAAATCAAGCTTGGTGAAGACCACTCGCTCACCGCGAATACAGGTCAGACTATTGCCTGAAAAATCAGCCATGGCCCATAGATATCTGACCAAACCTCTTGAGACAATAACCGAGGATAATAAAGCCGTTAGAATGTTGCCCGGCCAGGAGTTCCATTTAGCTCACAGCGGTTAGCAATTTATTTTCTTCCGACTGCACCAGCGGCGCCGCTTTTTGCAGGAAGGCCAGCCATTCCGGTATTTTGAACAGCTCGTCACGGCGGGCCAGACGGTCTTCATAAGACTCGTACTCCCAGATTAGAATGACCTGATTGGGGTCGCCCACGTCCTGGCGATAGAAGCCCGTCAATTTACCACCGACTGGCAATTGGACCGGCAGGCCCTCGTCTTGATAGAGCTTGGCAAAGGCCGCGGCCTGGCCGGGGTGAGTTGTGTAAATTCGCATTTCGATGAGCATGGATGCTGTTCCTCTCGGCAAAATTTTGCGGTACTTTAAGGGCGCGCTTTGTTGTTTGACAAGGGCGTACAATTTTTTATCTGAAAATCCTTAAGGGCAGTAAATTCATGACGACAGTTTTGGTTTTATTTCATAGCGTGACCGGCAGCACCTACCGGCTCGCCGAGGCAATTGCGGCCGGCGTTGATAGTGTCGATGGCTGCGCGGCGAATTTGCGGCGGGTGCCTGAAATTGAAGGCTCTTCCGTGATCTTCGGCGGCAACGATATGGCCGAGTCCCGCGCTCAATTCGACCACATCCCCGTCGCTGAGATCGAAGATCTGATCGCCCATGACGGCCTCGCCATCGGCACCCCGGTCTATTTCGGCGCGCAAAGCTCGGCCTTGCGTTATTTTCTTGATCAGGCCGGAAAATATTGGATGGAGGGCGCCTTGACCGGCATACCGGCAACGGCATTTGCCGGCGCTGGCTCAGGTGCCGGCCGGGAAGCCGCCCTGATGTCGCTCTGGAGCACGTTCGCTGTGTTCGGCTTGACCATTGTGCCCTTGGGCACCCGCGCCCAAAATGAAACGCCCAGTGATCAGGTCACCGGCACAACGCCGTTCGGCGCGGCGACCATTTCCGGCGGTGAGGGTGAGCGGCCGTCAGCAGCCGAGCTCGCCGCCGCCCGCATCCAAGGCCAGGCTCTGGCTGAGATTTCGCTTAAATTGAAGGCAGACTAAAAAAAGCGGCTGGAAAGAGGTGTCTCAGGGGGGGGGACGCTTTCCAGCCGGTAAGTTAATGGCAGTCGAACCTGCCTATAGGGGGTAAGAGAGCCAGAGTGTTCTTAAGGAGACTCTCTTGATATCAGGAGGCCTGATAGAGTTGCATTAGAGGGTCGAAATGTGGCGAGAATATGCGGTAAGTATAACGTTTTCGTGTTTTTATGTGTCAAATTGATATTAAAAAACCGGCTATTATTCCCGCAAAAATCTTCTTTCGGGGGCTGGAGTTATCGGTCCTCATGGTGTACTCAAAGCCCCAATTCGAAAAACCCGTTACAGATCACCAAAATTGGAGGAGAGCCGCATGTCCAAAGTCGGCCAGGATACCCTTAAAACCCGCCGTTCACTAAGCGCCGGTGGTAAAGATTACGATTATTTTAGCCTGGAGGCCGCTGCCGAAGCAGGCCTCGGCGATATTTCCCGCCTACCGTTTTCCTTAAAAGTTCTGCTGGAAAATCTGTTGCGCTATGAAGATGGCTCAAGCGTCACCGTCGATGATGTCAAAGCCCTGGGCGCATGGCTCGAAAGCAAAAGTTCTGACCGCGAAATCGCTTACCGTCCGGCCCGCGTGTTGATGCAGGATTTCACCGGCGTTCCGGCTGTTGTTGATCTGGCGGCAATGCGCCAGGCAATGCAGGACCTCGGTGGCGATCCGCAAAAAATTAATCCGCTCAGCCCGGTTGATCTGGTGATCGACCATTCGGTGATGATTGATAATCATGGCGATAACCACGCTTTCAGTGCCAATGTCGAAAAAGAGTTTGAACGCAACCAGGAACGTTATGAGTTTCTCCGTTGGGGCTCCGAAGCCTTTGATAATTTCCGCGTGGTGCCACCCGGGACCGGCATTTGCCACCAGGTAAATCTCGAGTTCCTGTCGCAAACCGTTTGGACCGACGAAGTTGACGGCAAAACGGTTGCCTATCCGGACACGCTCGTTGGTACCGATAGCCACACGACGATGGTCAATGGCCTGGCGGTGCTGGGTTGGGGTGTAGGCGGTATCGAAGCCGAGGCCGCTATGCTGGGTCAGCCGGTTTCCATGCTGATCCCTGAAGTGGTCGGCTTTAAGCTGACCGGTGAAATGAAAGAAGGCACCACGGCGACTGACTTGGTGCTGGTGGTAGTGCAGATGCTGCGTGAAAAAGGCGTGGTTGGTAAATTTGTTGAATTCTATGGTCCGGCTTTGGACAATCTGGCCCTACCGGATCGCGCGACGCTGGCTAATATGGCGCCTGAATATGGCGCCACCTGCGGTATTTTCCCAATCGATGAAGAAACCATCCGCTTTTTGAAATTTACCTCGCGGGATGCCGACCGGGTTGCCCTGGTTGAAGAATATGCCAAAGCGCAAGGTATGTGGCGCGATGCTTCAACACCGGATCCCGAGTTTTCCGATACCTTGGAGCTTGATATTTCAACCGTTGAACCGTCGATTTCCGGTCCTAAACGGCCACAGGATCGCATCGCACTTTCTAACTCGAAGAGCGCTTTCGAAGAAACCCTCGACACCGTCGGTCGCGGTAAGGGCCCGATTGATGCAAGCGGTGAAGATTATCAAGTTCAAGACGGCGATGTCGTAATCGCTTCGATAACATCCTGCACCAACACCTCCAACCCATCCGTTTTGATGGCGGCAGGATTGGTGGCGCAGAAAGCCAATGCGCTGGGACTCAGGCCCAAGCCCTGGGTGAAAACCTCATTGGCGCCGGGCAGTCAGGTGGTCTCCGACTACCTCGAACATGCTGGTTTGCAAGGTGATCTCGATGCGCTCGGCTTTAACGTCGTTGGCTATGGCTGCACGACCTGCATCGGCAACTCCGGTCCGCTGTTGGAGCCGGTCGACGAAGCCATCACCGAAGGTGATCTGACGGTTTGTGCCGTATTGTCCGGTAACCGGAACTTCGAGGGCCGCATTCATGCCCAGATCAAAACCAACTATCTGACCTCACCGCCCTTGGTGGTCGCTTATGCGATTGCTGGTTCGATGACCCGTGATCTTTATAATGATCCGCTGGGTAAAGACAGCGACGGCAATCCGGTTTATCTCAAAGACATCTGGCCGACCAATAAAGAGGTCAGCGATGCGATGCTCAATCACATCACGCCGGATATGTTCGCTACCCGCTACGGCGAGCAAGTTTGGGCAGGTCCTGAGCAATGGCAAAATATCCAGACCGAAGGCAGTGAGACCTACGATTGGCAGGAAGCCTCAACCTACGTCAAATATCCGACCTTCTTTGAAGGTATGGAAGCAGAGGCGGGTGAATTCTCTGATATCGAAGGGGCGCGGGAGCTGGCTATTTTAGGGGATTCCATCACCACTGATCACATCTCACCGGCTGGTGCCATTAAAGCAGATAGCCCCGCCGGCAGTTATTTGACCGATCGCCAAGTTCGCACCCAGGACTTTAACTCCTTTGGTTCCAGGCGCGGCAACCACGAAGTGATGATGCGCGGCACGTTTGCCAATATCCGCATCAAGAACGAAATGGCGCCAGGCACCGAGGGCGGCGTCACTAAGCACCATCCGTCCGGCGAAGTTATGCCGATCTATGATGCGGCAGTGAAATATGCCGATGACGGCGTGCCGTTGGTGATCGTCGGTGGCTCGCTTTATGGCCCCGGCTCGTCCCGCGACTGGGCGGCCAAGGGCACGCGCCTTTTGGGCGTCAAGGCCGTGATCGTCGAAAGCTTCGAGCGTATCCATCGGTCTAACTTAGTCGGTATGGGTGTGCTGCCCTTGCAGTTCAAAGATGGTCAAACCCGGGAAACTCTTAAATTGGATGGCACCGAAATTTTTGACATCACCGGTATCAAGGACGGCATCGACCCCCGCATGGATGTGCCGTGTAAAATCACGCGGGCTGATGGCTCAACGGTAGAGATCGAACTGCTGTGCCGGATCGACACGGCGGATGAGGTTGAGTACTACCGCCACGGCGGCATTCTTCAATATGTTCTCCGGAATCTTAAGGCGGCCTAAGTTGTTTTATTAAAATGAACAGTTAGGTATCTCACGCAATTGTTAATGGAGCGCGGCTCATATGGGCCGCGTTTCCTGCTTTTGAGCGCATTCTCACTGGCATGTGATTGGCGATAGATAAGCGCCTACGCTATTTCTGATACATGACTTTTATAAAAACAATAATCCACAGTTTTACGTTAGCTCTTGTGGCACTGACATTTATGATTGGTTCTGTTTACGCTGGCGACAATGCGCGCCACCGTGGGCCGACCGTGGTCGAGCTCTACACGTCACAGGGCTGTTCGTCATGCCCACCCGCCGATGCGCTGCTCGGCAAGCTGGCCAAAATAGAGGGCATCCTAGCCCTGTCGTTCCATGTTGATTATTGGGATTACATTGGCTGGAAAGATCCATTCGCGGCGCCAATTAACTCCCGGCGCCAACGGGAATATTCCCGCATCTTCCGAAAATCCTACGTTTATACGCCGCAGATGGTTATCCACGGCATGGCGGAAGCAACCGGCTCCAATGAAAGGGCGGTCAAGACCGGTATCAGGCATGCTAAGCTCGCGCCGGATGTGCCGATAAAATTAGAGCGTCTGAAGTCAGGCGATTTAAACATTCGCGTCGCCCGTGGACGTCAACCACGCCAGGCTGCGGTGTGGCTGATATTTTATGATCCTATTCACCAAACAAGAATTCGCCGCGGCGAGAATCGCGGGCTAAAACTCAATAATTATAATGTTGTGCGGATGATAAAAAAAATCGGTGATTGGCGCGGTCAAAGATTGGCGCTGACCATTCCGGCAGCGGAGTTAAAAGATCATAAGGGGCAGGGTTGTGCCGTTTTTCTGCAAAATGCGCAAAAAGGACCGATCCTCGGGGCGGCATCTATTCAACTGGCCGGACACGTTAATTGATTTCGGATTAAGAAATTTTTATTGATCGATCGATCAATAAGTGTTGAAAAGGGAGAATTCATAGGCGATAATCATTCTACTTTACAGAGTTACCCCAGAGGTGATCCTGGAATTCTGCATGCTCTTCCCCCCATTTTGAGCGAAAGAAATGGATCACCCTTCGAGCGGCTTGGCCTTTTTGGTCAAGCCGCTTTTTTTTGAAAATTAACCAAACTCTTTTTTGAGTTTGGCAAGCGCCACAATTATCCATGGGCGCGCCGGCGCTTATGCGCCGCATATTGATTGAGGCTTGCCAATTAGGCCTTTATATTGCGGCCCAATTGGATTTAGTAATATCTCGTAAGGAACTTCAATTAACCATGCCCTCTTTCAGAACCCTTGATGATCTCGATCTGGCCGGTAAGCGCGTGTTGCTCAGGGTCGATATGAATGTGCCGATGCGGGACGGCGCCGTCACCGATCCGGCGCGGATTGAAAAAATTGTCCCGACCATCACCGAAATTTTGGCGCGTGGCGCCGGTATTGTGCTCGCCAGTCATTTTGGCCGTCCCAAAGGCGAGATCGTGCCGGAGATGTCGTTGGCGCCTTTGGCCAAAGTGTTGAGCGGCTATCTGCCGGACGTCGCGGTGAATTTTTCAGCCGACGGCAGGTATGTGCCTCAGCCCTGCGAAGTCGTGATGCTAGAGAATTTGCGTTTTAACGCGGGCGAAGAAGGCAATGATCCGGCGTTTGCCAAAAACCTCGCCGCCCATGGCGATATCTATATCAATGATGCGTTCTCTTGTGCCCACCGGGCCCATGCGTCAATTGATGGTGTCGCGCGGCTCTTGCCGGCTGCCGCCGGTCGTTTGATGCAGCAGGAATTGGAGGCGCTCAATGATGCGCTGGAAAACCCCGCCCCACCGGTGGCGGCGATTGTCGGCGGCAATAAAATCTCGACCAAGCTCGGCGTGCTTGAGAACCTCATCACCAAAGTTGATCATCTGATTGTTGGCGGCGCGATGGCCAACACGTTCTTGTTTGCGGGCGGGGTATCGGTCGGCAAATCTCTATGCGAAGAAGAAATGGCGGAGACGGCCCGGGCGATCACTGCCAAAGCCAAAGACGCGGGCTGTGAAATTCACCTGCCGGTCGATGCGGTGGTGGCCGGAGCGTTAGAGGCGGGCGTTGCAACAGAGACCGTCGCCATTGATGCGGTGCCGGAGGATCAGATGATCTTGGATGTTGGGCCCGAGACCGCCGCCGCGATCTCTAAGCTGCTCACTAATTGCAAGACCCTGGTCTGGAACGGCCCCCTCGGCGCCTTTGAGTTCAAACCCTTTGATCAAGGCACCAATGCCGCCGCCCAGGCCGCTGCCCAGCTCACGCAATCTGGTGCGCTCTTAAGCGTGGCCGGCGGCGGCGATACCATGGCAGCCCTCGCCAATGCCGGCGTCACTGAGACGTTCTCTTATATCTCATCGGCCGGCGGCGCCTTCCTCGAATGGCTCGAGGGCAAGACGCTGCCCGGTATCGCGGTGTTGATGGAAGAATAACGGGGACACCTTAGGCGACCAATGTTGAGGACGTGAGGATGTGCCAAGAAGATGTCTCCGAAGAAACTATTCCTTCGCCTTCGACTGGTTGCCGCCGGTCTCCACTTTACCGAGCAGATTATCGAGCAAGGTGCGGAGGTCTTCCGATTGACGGAGCAGTTCATTGGCGGCCTCAAGTGCTTCCTTGGAGGCGGTGGCGGCAAAATCTTTGGCGGTTTCATTGACGTCGTTAAGGGTGCGGCCAATATTTTGCGCCGCCTTAATCGCGCGTTTGGTGCCGCCCTGGATGGTTTCAATGCGGTCACTGACCGACTGCCCCGACGCTGATTTAGCCGGGCTTTTTTTCTTGCTGCGTTTTTCATCCAGGTGAATGAGATTCTCTGCGTCCGTGCCGCCATCAAGCAGCGCGGTCTGCACAGATAACAGGCTCATCTGATCGCTGATGCCAATCATGAGAATTTCAATATCTTCAATTTTCTCAGTTGCCTCGTCGAGGCCGGCGACCATCTGCTCGGTCCTTTCAGCCTCTTCGGCGGCAATCGAAGCATTTTGACTGGTCGTGGTCACTTGCTGGCTAATAGACGTGATCGCACTTTTGCCTATCGGCAGTTGCGGCTCGGCTGGTTCGCCATCGGCCCCGTCATCAGATTGAGGCTCCGGTTCAGCGGGCAAATTGTCCGCATGCGGAATAAGTCCGCGGCCCGGGCCCTCAATTTTATCCGCCATATCTTCTTCAATCTCTTCTTTTATTTCCGCCTTAAGGTCTTCCAGCGCTTCTTCTGTGGTTTCCGCTAAAGGTGGCACCACGATCTCTGCCGCCTGCTGTTTAAGTGCAAGCTCAAGATCTTTCCGCAGGCGATCGGCTTGCAGCATATTTTCGCGGAAGATCGCCAGGGCGCTGGCGATTTCACCGGATTCATCGTAATTGCCGAGATAGGGAATAGGGGCGCTGACATTGCCATGGGCGAGCTCCAAGGCAACCTCGGAAATGCGCCTTGCTGGTTTTGAAATACTGCCCATCAATATCAACCCGAAGAATATCAATAGCAGCAGGGTGGCGCCGCTGCCGCCGGCCAAAAGTTGGCGAATAAATTCCTGGGTGGTTTTACTTTCCTGGCGCGCCAGTAAGGAAAAATTGCCGGAATAATTAATCAAGGTATCGAGGCTGGGCGCCATATACGTGTTGATCTCACCAAGCAGGGTGATGGCTTTGGTGAGGGTAATCCATGTCCGTCCCAATTGAGTGACATCACTACGATGACTTTGCAGCATGGTTAAAACTGTTTTCTTTTCGGCATCGCTCAAAGCCGATGCGACCAGGGTTTTATTGAGCAGGCCAATATCGATCTGCACCTGTTGCAGGGTTTTATCAGTTGGGCTCTGCGCCATTTGCAATTCGCTGGTCCTGATGGCGCCGAGTCCTGCCCGGGTGTCGCTGTCTTTTAGCTGCGCCGTCAACTGACCGATGCGTTTTTCCAAGGCGGCGAAGGATGCCTTGGCGTTGCCTGCCAGGCCGTCCTCCCCGCCAAATCCCAGCAAGCTATTGATTTTAACGATGTTGGAGAATTGTCCGGCATGTTGGGCGACGCCGTCATTTAAAGTTGTTGCCATTTTTTGGGCATCGGTGGCTGCCGGGTCTTCCATCAGGAGCTTAAGATCGCGGGCCAGCACTTCTGAACGCTTTTGGTAATTTTCGGCATAGCGTAAATCACGGTTTAAGATAAAGTTTTGGCCGTCACTGTTAAGCGCAAGCGTCGCTGATTCAATTCTCGATACCAAGCTCGCCAAATGGCTCGCGGTTCTAACTTGATCGAGGGATTTGGACAGCAATTGGTCGGCATGAAAAAACAGCGCCGTCATTGCGCCAATCGCCAGCAGGCCTAAAACCGTAAACAGGGAGTGACGGGTGGCAAAACGTGACGAACCCATAAACGAGCGATGAGAGGGGTCATCCCGCGATGGATCACCTTTGATAACCGGCGCGACCTCCTGCGCAAGATCCCGGCTAGAGTTGCTCTCCGATTTTGGCGCGTTCGGATGAGACGGCGTTGCCGATTCGTCTTCAGCCATGATGTTACCTCGTGGTTTACCCAATTAAATTTCGGGTAAGTTCTTGGTATTGTTGCCTTAAAATCAGTTATTTGCGTCATGTTAGCCTGTTTAAGTCGGTCGACGCAAAATTTTTATGTGATTCCATTGGAAATTAGACGGGTCGCTTATTGCCGTTAACTCTTTTCAAATGTTTTCTTGGCAGTATGGCGGCGCGTGAAAAGACAACAAACGATCACCAGAAAAAAGAAATCAAATGAGTGATGATATAAAAATGGTGGGTGCGGCGGTCCAGACCCTGAAACATTCAGGGCAATTTCGCCAACAAGCACTTTCCGGATATGAAGCGTCTAAAGAAGTCGACCGGCAGGCGCGGATAACCAAGCCGATGGATGAGCCGGCGTTCCGCCGCGCTCTTGATAAGCTCAACCACACATTGGATGCCGATAAGCCGCTGCGCGATGACGTGCCGCGCGGCTTTTATCTCAACATCCGCGTTTAACCATCGAGGCCCATCAGGGAATTGGCAAAGTCTTCGGCTTTGAAGGGGCGGAGGTCTTCAGCTTGTTCGCCAACGCCAACAGCGTGAACCGGCAGACCAAACTTTTCCGCCAGTGAAACCAGCACTCCACCCTTCGACGAGCCATCGAGCTTGGTGACGATTAAGCCGGTAACGTCAATCATCTCGGCAAAAATTTCGACTTGCGAGTGCGCATTCTGACCGGTTGTTGCATCCAACACCAACAAGCAGCTGTGCGGTGCGGTGTCATCGATTTTGCCGATAACCCGGACAATTTTTCCAAGCTCGGCCATCAGTTCAGTTTTATTTTGCAGCCGGCCGGCAGTATCGATCAATAGAATATCGGCGTTCATGGATTTGGCTTGCTCAAGCGCATCGAAAGCCAAACCCGCGGCGTCCTTGCCAAGCTCGGTCGCGATAACGGGACAATTGGTGCGTTCCCCCCAAATCTGGAGTTGCTCGATCGCCGCAGCGCGAAAAGTATCACCAGCGGCCAACACGACTTTCTTGCCGGTCTCAACGTAGGTTTGGGCCAGCTTGCCGATGGTTGTTGTCTTGCCGACGCCATTGACGCCGCAGACCAAAATAACGTGCGGGCTGTGGCTCGTGTCCAGCTCAAGCGGGATCGCGACTGGTTCCAAGATCTGGGCAATTTCTGCGGCTAGGGCGGAGCGGATTTCTTCCGACGTTACTTCCTGATCAAATCGTCCGGCGGCGATCTTCTGGGTTAAGCTCGCTGCCGTTGCTACTCCCAGATCCGAGGTGATTAAAATTTCCTCAAGCTCCTCAATCGCGGCGGCGTCCAATTTGCGCTTGGTAAATAGATCATTGATGCCCTGGGTGAGGGCGCTGGAGGATCGGCTGAGGCCGGCTTTGAGGCGGGATAACCAGCCGGTTTTTGGGGCGTCATTCATTATGGCGCTAATTCCGCAAGGAGGCCATCGGGTGAGGCGCCGGTGATCAAAGCTGAGACAATAGCGCCCTGCCTGTAATCCTGATTGAGGCACACCGGGGCGTAAGTTTCGGTGTAACCCCGGCTACCGCGTTCGACCAGAACCTGCGTGGTCTGGCCATTGAGCTTCTCAAAATAAGCCGCTGTGACTGCTTCACCTTTTTGCCGGAGTGCGGCGGCGCGGGCTTTACGGATTTTCTCTTCGATCTGAGGCATGCCGGCGGCGGGCGTGTCCGGCCGTGGTGAATACGGGAAGACATGAAGATAGGTCAGGCCCGCCTCATCAACCAGCCGCATGGTGTCATCGAACATGGCTTCATTTTCGGTTGGAAAGCCGGTGATGAGGTCAGCACCAAACACCACTTCCGGCCGCAATCGGCGAATGCGGGTGCAAAGATCAATGACATCCTGACGATTATGGCGGCGTTTCATGCGTTTCAAAATCAGATCACTGCCGGCCTGAACGCTGAGATGTAAATGCGGCATCAGGCGCGGCTCGGTAGCGATTAAATCCATCAGCTCGTCATCAATCACCGCGGGATCAAGCGAGCTTAAGCGCAGGCGCTGCAAATCAGGCGCCGCGGCCAAAAGACGCTGCGTCATTTGCCCGAGACTGGGGCTGCCCGGTAAATCGCCACCGTAAGATGAAATATCAACGCCGGTGAACACCACTTCCTGATAGCCTTGGCTGGTCAGTTGATTGACCTGCTCAACGATATGATCGATCGGTACCGACCGGCTGTTGCCGCGGCCAAAGGGAATAATACAAAACGTGCAGCGATGGTCACAGCCCTGCTGAATTTGCACGAAAGCGCGCGAGCGTGAGTCGAACCCCTGGATCAAATGACCAGCGATCTCGGTGGCCTGCATGATGTCAGAAACCAAAATTTTCTCTTGGGCTTTTTCCGGCAGATAACTTTCAAGCTTGAGCTTTTCCTCATTGCCCAGCACCTGATCAACCTCCGGCATGGCAGCAAATTTGTCGGGCGTGATTTGCGCCGCGCAGCCGGAGACAATGATGCGGGTGTCCGGGTGCTCACGCCGCAGTTTTCTAATTTGCTGGCGGGCCTGACGTTCGGCCTCAGACGTCACCGCACAGGTGTTAAAAATCACGGTATCGCCTAAGCCCGCTTGCTCGGCCTGCGTCCGCATCACTTCCGATTCAAACGCATTGAGGCGGCAGCCCAAGGTTATAACTTTGGGTGATTTACTCATGACAACATCCAGGTGCCGGTAAAACTCATTTCGGTCGGACCGGTCAGCAGCACGTGATTGTCGTCGCGCCATTCGATCTCCAGCGTGCCGCCATTGACGTCGACATTGGCTTTGCGGTCGGTAAGATCGCGCCGGGCAGCGGCGACCAAGGCAGCACAGGCGCCCGAGCCACAAGCCTCGGTTTCACCGACACCGCGCTCCCAGACCCTGAGACGAATATGATTGCGCGAGATAATCTGCGCCGCCTCGACATTCGTCCGGTTGGGATAGAGCGCATGGTTTTCCAGTGGCGGACCAACTGTTGCCAGATCAATGGCTTCGGCATCTGCGACAAAAAATACCGCATGAGGATTGCCCATGCCGACAGCAACCGGATTGCTCAGTGGCCCCACATGCATATTAAGCGCGAGCGTATCCATCTCACTCACCAGAGGAATATCCTGCCATTCAAGATAGGCCGGGCCCATATCGACCGTGATTCCCGCAGCCGCCCGGTGGGCAATTAATTCACCGCCGAGAGTCTCAATTTTCACTTGATCGGCGCCCTTTTCATCCAGCATAAGCTGGCCGACACAACGCGCCGCATTACCGCACGCCTCGACCTCACCGCCATCGGCATTGCGGATGCGCATTTTCAAATCGGCATCTCCCGCAGCTTCTTCAAGCAAGATCAATTGGTCGCAGCCAATACCGCGCCGGCGGTCTGCAATCGCCTGCGTTTGGGCCGCGTTAAGTTCCAGCGGCGTGCCACGGCCGTCCAAAATGACAAAGTCATTGCCAAGACCGTGCATTTTTATGAATTTCAAAGCCGTCATAGGGGCGATATAGAACTGAAAGCGTCAGAAGTCCACCCGATTTCGTGCCTCAATCAAATTTAGGCCCAAAGGTTTCCAGAAAAGCCTGCAGATGAAATTCTGCCTGTGTCGGCTCGTAAATGTGATCTTGGCCGATTGGGCAGGCGCGGCGAGCCAGACAGCCCTTTTGTAAACAGGCGTTTCCCTTGGCCGAAGCCATGAATTTGGTGCACGTCTCGATGTTAAAATTTCCAGCGTCAATAGCGTCAACCGGGCAGGTCGAAATACAAGGTTCCCCGGCACACCCAACACACGGTGAAACTTGCTTTTTAAACGCTGGCAATGCCAATTTGTCGGCAAACAGAAGCACGCCACGGTAGGCGTGCCAGAGCCCAAAAACCGGGTGGATAAGTGGCCCAAATGGTGAAGGGTAAACGGGTTCGGCCTTTTGCGCCCAAGTTAGGATAGGTATGTAAGGCGGACCGTCAAACGGGAATATCACTGCAGCGTCTAAATCATTGGCAATTTTAGTAAGCGCCAGACGGGTCCAGTTTTCCAACGGATTTTTATGTTCTTTCCGGGAGTTTTCCCTGGCATTTTCAAACGCCTGCCAGAAATTGAAACTGTTCCGATTGCCGGCATTGCCGATAATAATGGCAGTTCGAAAATCACTCAAAATGGCGGTGTTGCGTTGGTCCGCTGCCAAAGGATGAAATCCGCCGCAACAGCGAAGGCTGTCTTGGCTGAGGCGCCGCTCGATGCTGGAATAATTCATGCCTTATCTTAGCAACCCGCGACGGCCTCGGCAAAAGGCTAAAAATTGAATAATTTACATATCCGCTTGGGCGACGGATTCGGCGAGTTGGACGAGGGATTTCTGCATGTCACGGTTTGGCAGGTTGAGATAGGAATCAAATAGCCGCCCTAATTCCTTGGCCTGATGAGCATTGATCGCTAACTCTCCATTGCCGTGGTTCATCTCGGCAAGATCAATGAAGAAGTAACTGGCTTCGACGGCAAAGAACGAACATAATTTATAGATTTCTTGCGCCGTTAAATCATCATTACCGCTTTCAATCGCCGCCAGCTGTTTGGATGTTTTATTGATATGCTTGGCAACCCGGCTGCGGGATATATCTTTTTCCTGCCGCAGCATGCGGATGCGGTGACCAATTAAGGGATTAATAAAATCATACTTGCGAACGCGATTCTTCGGTTCATTCCCGGGCAGGTGTTCGGTTGGCTGTTCCCTCATCATTTTCTCACTTCAGACAATATTCTATTAAGTATTTATGGCGCTTTTACCTAACTTAAAAAAATACTCCTAATAAGAGTATTATATCACTACCTGCTAGTAACGATATATCACGACCATAAGTCAACATAAAGTGAAAAAGATACAATGATAGATTGTAATTTGGGACAAAATAGTACTTACTTGTTCAAAAAGAGGTCAAATCAGCTGGAACTTTGGGCTAAAGTTTTGACGAATTGGGACAATCTTTTGCGGACATCTTCGTCAGTAACACGATAGTAATTGTGCATCAATTCAATGGCCTCACGTGAAGACATTGGATCTTCTTGGAATGGTACTTGCGGAATATCCGACAAATCTAAATTCACAATCTCGGATTCGTCAAGATTTTCAACACCTTCAAAGAAAAAAGATACATCGACACCAAGGGTCTTAGAGATTTTAAATAAATTACTCGCCCCTATCCGATTGGTGCCATTTTCATATTTCTGAACTTGTTGAAAGGTAACACCGATGGCCTCACCAAGTTTGGTCTGGCTGATTCTTAACCCCACACGCCGAGCGCGTACACGTGAGCCAACATATTTATCAATTGGATCCGGACCGTCATCTTTAATTGTTCTTCTTCTGCGCATAAGCAACTCTCCCTCAGGAGCACTATAATATGACAAATATATTTAATCGATTGATTTCTTTACATCAATTCGAAATACCTTACTTTTTAAAATAAGTATAATGAATATAATAACCAATTGGGTACTAACCGAAATGTTGTTGATGTAAACCCGCAAAGCGTCCTTACTTTCAGTAATTAAACTATTCAAATATATATATTTATTTGCGTATAGCTTAAGTATTATAGCATAAAATACTATGCAATAGCAGTTATTTGATTTGTGATTATTTGACGTGATATTGATAATCTGAGACGTAAATTTGTCTAATATTACCTTTGCAAAAAGCGCTGAATATTAATGTTGTATAAATCCGTTGGAAAATTCGTTTGATTGGCCGCCTAAAATGTCTTTTTTGACCCATAAAGTGAATCGTTTGGAGGCTTGACTTGAGAAGCCTCTCGCCATACAGTCCGCGCCCTTACGAAGAAAACTATCTTTGTGACGTCTCCAATTGAATTATCCGCCCAAAACAAACGTGGGTTGGTGAGGGGGCGCCGCCAGTCCGCGAGTTTCGCGCACTGGCGTTTTTTGCTTGTTTGATTAGGAACCTAAATTGTTTGACGGTTTAAGCGATAAGTTTGGCGATATTTTTGATCGCTTGAAGAAACGGGGCGCGCTGAGCGAGTCCGACGTTTCTGAAGCCATGCGTGAAATTCGTGTGGCCTTGCTTGAAGCCGATGTCGCCCTGCCAGTGGTCAAAGAATTTATCGATGGTGTCAAGGAACAGGCCGTCGGTCATGATGTTCTGAAAAGTGTTACGCCCGGCCAGATGGTTATCAAAGTGGTCAATGATCATTTGATCGAAATGCTGGGCCCTGAGGATGCTGAAATAAACTTGGCCGCTACCGCGCCAGTGCCGATTTTGATGGTTGGTTTGCAGGGCTCTGGTAAAACGACGACGACCGGTAAATTGGCGCTCCGCCTCAAAAACCGCGACCGCAAAAAAGTGTTGGTTGCCGGGCTCGACGTCGCCCGCCCGGCTGCCCAGGAACAATTGGCGCAGCTCGCCAAGCAAGCTGAAGTTGAATGTCTCGTCTCGGTTTTTGGTGAACAGCCGGTCGGCATAGCCAAGCGCGCCATGGACACGGGCCGCCGCGAAGGCTTTGACGTCGTTATCCTTGATACGGCAGGGCGCCTGGCCATTGATCAGGCTTTGATGAGTGAAGTTGCTGACATCCGCAATACTGTGGCGCCGGCCGAAACGTTGTTGGTGGCCGATGCGATGTCCGGCCAGGATGCGGTTAATGTCGCCAAAGAGTTTAACGAGAAAATCGGCATTACCGGTATCGTGCTGACCCGTGTTGACGGTGATGCCAGAGGTGGCGCGGCGCTGTCGATGCGTTCCGTAACCGGCTGCCCGATCAAACTTATGGGTGTCGGTGAAAAACTCGATGCGCTGGAAAGTTTTCAAGCCGAACGCATTGCCGGGCGCATTCTCGGCATGGGCGATGTCGTTGGTCTGGTCGAAAAAGCCGCCGAGGTGGTTGATCAGGAGAAAGCCGAGAAAATTGCTAAGCGCGCCATGAAGGGGCAATTCACCCTGGAGGATTTGCAAGAGCAATTGGCGCAGGTGAAAAAAATGGGTGATCTAGGCGGTCTGATGGGCATGTTGCCGGGTGTCGGCAAAATGAAAAAGCAAATTGCCGAGGCCAACATCGATGACCGCATGATTGCGCGCCAGGAAGCGATCATCCTATCGATGACGCCTAAAGAGCGGCGCAATCCGAAATTACTGAACGCGAAACGCCGGAAACGCATCGCCGCGGGTTCGGGTACCAGCGTTCAAGATGTCAATCGTCTGCTGAAACAATACCAGCAGATGAGTTCGATGATGAAGAAGATGGGTAAAAAAGGCATGCAGGGCATGATGCCCGGCGGCATGCCAGGCGGTATGATGCCGCCACCCGGGATGAAATTCTAAATATGAAATTTTGAATTTAAGTACAGCAATTAACCAGATTATCTTTTGAGGACATTTTCTCAGAGGAAAGATTAGCAAGAGGAAAGTAAATCAATGGCAACAAAAATTCGTTTATCGCGCGGTGGCGCAAAAAAACGTCCATTTTATCGCATCGTCGTGGCGGACTCTCGTAGCCCCCGTGATGGCCGGTATATTGAACGGGTCGGAACCTATAATCCAATGGTCGCCAAAGACCATCCGGAGCGTATTCTGCTTAAAGAAGATCGCATTAAACACTGGCTATCGCACGGTGCCTTGCCGACGGATCGCGTCGCGCGCTTTTTGGGTGATGCAAATATCATCGAAAAACCGGTACGAGCAGAGCAGACCAAACAGCACTTGCCGCGTGAAAAAACCTTAGAGAAGCTGAAAGAGAAAGAGGAAGCTCAGAAAGCGGCTCAGGAAGCGGCAGCTCAAGAAGCCGAGGCTGCGGCAGCAGCACCAACCGAAGCAGAAGCCACTGCCGAAGCTGAAGCACCAGCTGAAGAAGCTGCTCCTGAGGAAGCACCAGCTGAAGAGGCTGCCGCTGAGGAAGCTCCCGCTGAGGAAGCGCCGGCTGAGGAAGCCCCCGCTGAGGAAGCACCTGCGGAAGAGGCTCCTGCTGAGGAAGCGCCGGCTGAGGAAACACCTGCGGAAGAGGCTCCTGCTGAGGAAGCCCCGGCTGAGGAAGCTGCCCCTGAGGAAGTTCCGGCAGAAGCTGAGGCTGAGGAGGAAAGCAAAGACGGCTGATATTTATGAAAAAGTCTTCGGACAAGTCGCTTAATGCAGACCAGGTTTGTGTTGGTGTTGTGACCGGGCCACATGGCCTTCAGGGGGCAGTAAAGATCAAAAGCTTTACGGCTGACCCCAAAGATGTCGCCGCCTACGGACCGGTAACAAACAAAAGCGGCGAGCAGCGTTTTGATATCCACGTTATCCGGGCAAATAAAAAGGGCTTGGTGGCTGAATTAAGTGGAGTGAACGACAGAAACGCTGCCGAGGCAGTTCAAGGGACCGAGCTTTATGTGTCCCGGGATAAATTGCCGGAGTTGGATGAAGACGAGTTCTATTATTCGGACCTAATCGGTCTGCCGGTAGAACACATAAATGGCGAAGAAATTGGCGTTGTAAGTTTAGTTGATAATTACGGTGCCGGAGAAGTAATGGAGGTCGAGTTGAAAGACGGCGGAACGGAAATGTATCTAATGTCACGGGACGTGGTGCCGGAAATCGACCTCGAAAATAGACGTATTGTGGTTAATCCGCCGACCGAGGTTTATGCGGATAAGGGCCACGCCGATGAGGAAACTGAAGAAGAAGAGTAATGGTTAGTTCTAGGTCACAAGATAATGCATCAACAGGCGCTGCCGCAGATCAGGCATGGCAGGCGACAGTGATGACATTATTCCCGGAGATGTTCCCGGGATCACTTGGCCAGTCGCTTGCCGGCAAGGCGCTTGAGGATGGCGTTTGGACGATTGATACGGTAGATATCCGTAAGTTTGCCGATGACAAACATCAGACCGTTGACGACACGCCGTTCGGTGGTGGCGCCGGCATGGTGATGCGGGCCGACGTTATTGATGCGGCGCTGTCCTCAGTAGGTGACGCCAGTGCAAATAATTCAGGCCGTCCGATTGTTTATCTGTCGCCGCGCGGTAAACCGCTGGATCAGACGCGGGTGAAAGAATTGGCTGCAGGGCAGGGCGTTATCCTGTTATGTGGCCGCTACGAAGGTGTTGATGACCGGGTTATTGAAGCCTGGAACATGGAGGAAATCAGTCTCGGTGATTTTGTCCTCTCAGGCGGAGAGCCGGCAGCGCTCAGTTTGGTCGACGCTTGTGTGCGCTTATTGCCGGGCGTTATGGGCAGTGAGAACTCGCCCGAGGAAGAAAGTTTTGAACGGGGATTGCTGGAATATCCCCATTACACCCGCCCCCGTGTTTGGGGCGATCACGAGGTGCCGGAAGTTCTGCTGTCCGGTCACCATGAGAATGTGCGGGCTTGGCGACAAGCTGAAGCAGAAAAAATTACGGCTGAAAGACGGCCTGATCTTTGGGATAAATATACTGCCAAGGATAACCTGTCTTCCAGCAAACACTGATAACAGAAATTAGAACACTATAGTTGAGGATAAGACGATGAATATATTGCAAGAATTAGAGGCCGAGCAGATTGCCAAACTGACCGCCGATAAAGCGGTGCCGGATTTTGCTCCAGGCGATACCATCAAGGTTAACGTGAAAGTGGTTGAGGGTACCCGCGAACGTATCCAGGCTTACGAAGGCGTTTGCATTGCGCGTAAGAATGACGGGCTCCACTCGTCCTTCACCGTGCGTAAAATCTCATACGGTGAAGGCGTTGAGCGAGTATTCCCGCTGTTTTCGCCGAATGTCGATAGCGTAGAAATTATCCGCCGTGGTGATGTGCGCCGGGCGAAGCTTTATTATCTGCGTGGCCGTCAAGGCAAGCGCGCCCGTATCGCTGAGCGTACCGATGGCTATGCGGCAAAACTTTCGGCTGAAGAACGGCAAGCAGCTCAGGCGGAGAAAGAAGCCGCTAAATCTGCAGCGCCAAAGAAATCAGCCAAGCCAAAAGCGGAAAAAGCTCCAGTGGAAGCACCTGCTGAAGAAGCAGTAGAGGAGCAGGTGGACGAAAAGACCGAAGATTAATCCCGGTCGCTTTACCGCCGCATTTTATTGATCCAAATGATTAAGTGAGCCAACACTGATGAGCGAAGCAAAGACTCTTTACGACAAAATCTGGGATGCCCATATTGTCGATGAACAAGACGATGGGACCTGCCTGGTCTATATCGACCGCCATCTCGTCCACGAGGTGACGTCGCCGCAGGCGTTTGAAGGCCTGCGTAATAGCGGCCGGAAAGTACGGCGGACGGATTTGACCCTGGCGGTGGCCGACCATAACGTGCCGACCACCGACCGCAGCGCCGGCATCGAAGATGAAGAGTCGCGCATTCAGGTCGAAGCGCTCGAGAAAAACTGTGCCGAATTTGATGTCGAGCTTTACTCAATGGACGATATCCGCCAAGGCATCTGCCATGTCGTCGGACCAGAGCAGGGCTTCACGCTTCCGGGCACGACACTGGTCTGTGGTGATTCTCACACCGCAACCCACGGCGCCTTTGGATCAATGTCATTTGGCATCGGCACTTCGGAAGTTGAGCATGTGCTGGCAACGCAAACATTGCTGCTGACAAAATGCCGCAATATGCGGGTTACTGTTAACGGCGCTTTACCGCTTGGGATTACGGCAAAAGATTTAATTCTGGCAGTAATCGGTAAAATCGGTACTGCCGGTGGTACCGGTGCGGCAATCGAATTCGCTGGCGAAGCCTTTCAATCATTGTCGATGGAAGGCCGCATGACGGTCTGCAATATGACCATAGAAGGCGGTGCGCGTGTCGGTATGTTTGCGCCGGATGAAACGACGTTTGAATATCTCAAAGGCCGCCCGAAATCGCCGAAAGGCGGTGCCTGGGAAATGGCGGTTGAGTATTGGAAAACGCTCAAAACGGATGAGGGCGCAGTATTCGATGAAGAAATCGTCATGCAAGCTGCCGATATTAAGCCGCAAGTGACCTGGGGCACGTCGCCGGAAGACGTCACCACGATCGACGGTCAAGTGCCGAACCCTGCTGATGAGTCGGATGAAAACCGGCGTAATAAAATGGAACGCTCGCTCGAATATATGGATCTTGAAGCCGGCACGCCGATGAAAGATATCAAAATCGACACCGCCTTCATTGGCTCCTGCACCAATAGCCGGCTCGAAGATATGCGGGCGGCGGCGGCAGTGGCCAAAGGCCGCAAGGTTGCCGACGGCGTGCGCGCCCTGGTCGTACCAGGCTCTGGCTTGATTAAGGAACTCGCTGAGCAGGAAGGTTTGGATCAAATCTTTATTGAAGCTGGTTTTGAATGGCGGGAAGCAGGTTGCTCGATGTGCCTGGCAATGAACGCTGATAAATTGGCGCCGGGTGAGCGCTCGGCTTCGACGTCGAACCGGAACTTTGAAGGCCGCCAAGGGCCAGGCGGGCGTACGCATCTGGTCAGCCCGGCGATGGCTGCGGCAGCGGCAATTACCGGTCATCTGACCGACGTCAGTGATTTGGATTAAGGAAGAGGAAAAGCATTATGGAAAAATTCGATAAAATAACATCTGTTGCCGCTCCTCTGCCGTTGATCAATGTCGATACCGACATGATTATTCCGGCGCGGTTCTTGAAAACGATCAAACGCACCGGCCTTGGCGCAGATTTGTTTAGCACGTTGCGGTTCAATGAAGATGGCAGTGACCGCGAAGATTTTGTGCTCAATATGCCGGCCTATAAAGATGCCGAAGTTTTGGTTACCGGTGAAAATTTTGGTTGCGGCTCATCGCGCGAACATGCGCCCTGGGCGTTAATGGATTTTGGCATTAAATGTGTTATCGCGCCGAGCTTTGCCGACATTTTTTATAACAACAGCTTTAAGAACGGCATGCTGCTGATTAAATTGCCGCCGGAAGACATGGACAAGCTGATGGATGATGCCGAGCGCGGCGCCAACGCAACGGTGACGGTTGATCTTGAAGCCCAGGAAATCACCGGGCCGGATGGCGGCTTGATCAAATTTGAGATTGATGCTTTTAAAAAGCATTGCCTGCTGAACGGTCTCGATGATATTGGTCTGACGCTGCAGAAAAACGACAAGATCGATGACTATGAAGAGCGTCAAAAAGCCGCTCAACCTTGGTAAATCTTGGTTAATACTGAACTGAATTTATAAAGCGAGAAAATAAGTGCCAGCTAATAAAAAACTTTTGTTCCTGCCGGGTGACGGCATCGGTCCCGAAATTATGACCGAGGTCCGCCGGGTGATTGACTGGATGGATCAACGGCGTTCGGTAACCTTCGATATTACCGAAGGCCTGATCGGTGGTGCCGCCATCGATGAAACCGGCGTGCCCCTGCCGGAGGAAACTCTTGAAGCGGCGCATGGTTCCGATGCTGTCTTGATGGGCGCCGTCGGTGGTCCAAAATGGGAAGTACTGCCTTTTGAGGTTCAGCCGGAGCGCGGTCTCTTGGGCATTCGGAAAGAGCTTGGCCTGTTTGCTAATCTGCGTCCGGCCATTGTGTTTGATGCCTTGGCTGATGCCTCGACTTTGAAGCTCGATGTTGTTAAAGGCCTCGACATTATGATCATCCGCGAGCTGACTGGCGGCATTTATTTCGGCGAGCCGCGCGGCATCGAAGATCTCGGTGACGGTAATCGCAAAGGCTTTAACACGCTGACCTACACGACGCCTGAAATTCACCGCATCGGCCGCGTTGCCATGGATTTGGCGGCAAAACGTAATAAGCGGGTGTGCTCGATCGACAAAGCCAATGTGTTGGAGACAACTGTCATGTGGCGGGAAGAAATGATCAAAGTCGGCGAGGAGTATCCCGACATTGAGCTCAGTCATATGTATGTCGATAACGCCGCCATGCAGCTGGTGCGTAATCCAAAGCAGTTCGACGTCATCGTGACGACCAATATGTTTGGTGACATTTTGTCAGATTGCGCGGCCATGTTGACCGGCTCGCTCGGCATGCTGCCATCGGCCTCGCTCGGCGCGCCTGATGAAAGTGGCCGCCAAGCTGCGCTATATGAGCCCGTACATGGTTCAGCACCGGATATTGCCGGCCAAGGCATCGCCAATCCGTTGGCGCAAATCCTCAGCTTCTCAATGTTGCTGCGCTACTCTTTCGACATGTTCGAAGATGCTGATCTCGTTGATCAGGCAGTTCAGAACGTGCTCGATCAAGGGCTGCGGACAGGCGACATCATGGGCGAGGGCAAGACCCAGGTCTCGACCGAGGTTATGGGTGATGCGATCACCAAGGAACTCGATAAACTAGCAGCTTAAATAATTGCCCCCAAAATTGGGAAAATTCAGGAGGGGGCGTGAATAAACGCTCCCTCTAAGTTTTTGTGGGGCAAATGGAGAATAGCAATGGGTTACAAATTTGCAGTTGTCGGGGCGACCGGCAATGTTGGACGCGAGATTATGAACATCCTGGCAGAGCGGGAAGTGCCCGCTGCAGATGTCACGGCAGTAGCGTCATCGCGTTCGGTGGGCATGGAAGTCTCATATGGCGAAGATGATGTGCTGAAAGTACATGATCTAGCGGCCTTTGATTTTGAAGGCACTGATATCGTGCTTTCCAGCCCGGGCGCCAAAGTGTCGGCTGAATATGCGCCACGCGCCGCCGCCGCTGGTGCGGTGATTATCGACAACACGTCGCATTTCCGCATGGACCCGGAAGTGCCGTTGGTTGTGCCGGAGGTTAACCCGGAGGCAATCGGCGAGTTTCGCAATAAAAATATCATCGCCAACCCGAACTGCTCGACCATTCAATTGGTTGTGGCGTTGAAACCGCTGCATGATCTGGCCGGCATTCGACGTGTTGTCGTCTCAACGTACCAGTCGGTTTCGGGCGCTGGTAAATCGGCAATGGATGAGCTGTTCAACCAGACCAAAGGTATCTATATGAATGAACCTGAGTACAAATTTCAGGAAAACTTCACCAAGCCAATTGCCTTTAATGCGATCCCGCAAATCGACGTGTTCATGGAAGACGGCTTTACCAAAGAAGAATGGAAAATGATGGTCGAGACCAAGAAAATTCTCGATCCTGAAATTCGTCTGACCGCGACCTGTGTGCGCGTGCCGGTCTTTGTCGGTCATGCTGAGGCGGTTAATATCGAGTTCGAACGGCCGATCTCAACTGAAGAAGCGCGGGACGCGCTCCGCGAAGCCGAAGGTGTTGTCGTGGTCGATCACCGGGCCGAGGAAGGCTATGTCACGCCGGCCGAATGTGCCGGCGAAGACCCGGTCTATGTCAGCCGCATCCGCGATGATATGACGATCGAAAACGGTCTCAGTCTTTGGGTCGTGGCCGATAATCTGCGCAAAGGTGCAGCGCTTAATACGGTGCAGATTGCCGAGGCGTTGATTCGGGATTATCTATAATCGTTAACATTTTAGTCGGTGCCAGGCACCTTTTAAAAAATTAACGAAGTTGTGAATTGGTGTGAATTTCACGACAGTCGGAAATTAACCTTTTGGCGTAGGCGGCTAGTCAAACATCGCGTCGACATCAGACTGGGATTGTTCGTCCGGGTCTTTGCGGCGTTCCGGGCCGGAATAAAAGTCTTCCTGCTTGCGGCGGCGGTCGGGGCCAAAATATCCCCGCGTTTCGACGAACGGCCGGGGGCGCTCAATAACAGCGCGAATACGTGAAAACAACGTCCGTGCTGAGAGCGGTTTAATCAGCATTTCATTGATGCCGGCATCGCGCGCCTGGGTGACTTTATTTTGCTCGGAATGGCCGGTAACCATAATCATTGGCACGTATTGATTTGGGCTATCGTCACCGACGCGCACAAGCTTGACGAAATCGAGGCCATCCAGGGGCTGCATTTCCCAGTCGATGAGAATGATATCAGGCTCGAAAATTTTCATCACCGAGAAAGCTTGCGCGCCGTCGGCAGCTTCCGCCATTTCCAATACCCCCAATGCCCGCAGCAATTGCTTCAAGATAATCCGCATAAAAGGATTGTCTTCAACAATTAAGAATTTAACCGCGCTGATATCAATTTTAGCCAATTGCAGAGAAACCTACATTGATTAATAAAATAACCTCAAAAATGACAACATTATTCTATATCCATAGATAGGTATTAGCCATGGGACTTAAAAGAAATAAAGGACAAATTTCATCAGTTGAAACGAGCCGTCAATATTTGAACCTAATTGGTTGGAATTTAGGGAAGAATAAAGCGCGCTGACAAATACCCGATAAAGTAAGAGGCGCCAGGCACGCAAGGCCTGGGATCCTTGTCGTGACGCATCGCGGCGGCGATACTCCTGACGCCTCATAGAGCCGGCCAGGCTCCGAGTACGATCAAATTGTCTTCTGCTCCATCAGTTTCTTCGCAACGCACCCTTGGGAGAGAGACAGTTGCAATTCAACCAATGTGTTCAGCCTTAAATCCGGCTGTTGCCAGTCGAACCTAAAACCGTACCGATCAGCGGCCCAATTTAATGGGCTTGCCCTATTTCATAACGCATTGCACTGACAGAGAAGTAAAATGGTAATCCGTTGGTCAGGCCACCAAAGCTTCACCATTCTACCGATCCTTTGGTCCGATTGGGTGGTGGCTCTCTGGGGACCGAAATCCCCTCCTGCCATCATCATCGATCCTCCGGATCTCCATCAATCCGCCACGCCAGGGAGACGAGGCAAACCGCCGGTACCCAAAGTCCTTTGAACCTGATTTTCAGTTTTTGCCTGATGCTCGCGAAGCGAATCTCAAGCTATTAGCTAAATACCACTCCCTTGGTGCACGCCTCAAAAGAAGCCCACCACCAACTGGGACCGCTTCTCTAAAAGTAAACTTCCAAAGAAGCGAGTTCGAAAGGCCTTCAGCTACGCCTTCAATCCGCCAAATGACTCTCGCGAATCACCTGCTTTCTTGAAGTTGCTTTTCTTGCCTCCTATGCCAAACATGCCGATCAATCTGACGATAAACCGGCAAATTCGGTGCCAACTCGGCGCGAAAAAGCAATAAAGACGCTTTCACGTACGCGGAGTATTCTGAGTAAACTAAAATAAATGTTCAATAAAAAAATAGTAAAAAACCAAAAAAAACTGTGTATAAATTAGTTATATTTACACAAATAGTTCACAACTTATCCACAATTCTATCAACAATTAAGTATAGTGTAAGTAATAAGCTTTTATATACCACAAATAATATACTTTTTTGACGAAGTAATTAACAGAAGTATAGTAAAAAAGACCAAATACATTGAATCATATCCAATATATTGTCCTGTGACTTGTTGTCAGAAATCCAAATAATAACCGTTTTAAATATCAATGCAGATACGCGGATATTGCAATGCCGTTGCGTTGACTTGGCACTTATGAGGGGCTAAACCAAACCTTGGTTATAGTCGTAAGACTTTAATCTTATTTAATAAATGCCGGGGGAATGACCTCCCGGTATAGGGTAATTCAGAATTAAACGAGGCTTGGTCGATGAGTACGGGAAACCGTCCGCTTTCTCCCCATTTACAGGTTTACAAACCGCAAATTACCTCGGTGTTGTCGATCTTTCATAGATTTACAGGGGTCGGCCTGGCGGTCGGCGCTCTGATGTTGGCCTATTGGTTAAATGCTGCGGCCTATGGACCGGAAGCCTTTGAACGCACCCAGGCTTTTCTTGCTCACTGGTTTGGCAAATTGCTGTTGTTCGGCTGGACCTGGGCACTGCTCTATCATTTATGCAACGGTATTCGGCATATGTTTTGGGATGCCGGGCTCGGCTTGGAACTCCCCCAGGTGCGTGCTTCGGGCTGGTTCGTTTATATCGCCTCAGTGGTTTTGACCCTGCTGGCTTGGACTGCCGGCTACGGCATGCTGGGAGGATCCTACTGATGAGCTTACGTTCTGATTTAGGCCGCGTTCGTGGTCTCGGCAGCGCTCAAAATGGCACCGCCCATTGGTGGGCCCAGCGCGTCACCGCCATCGCCCTCATCCCGCTCAGCCTGTGGTTTATTTATTCCGCCGTGACGCTGGTCGGCATTGACCGCGCGGGTTTTAAAATCTGGCTCAATGCACCTGGCAGTATTTTACTGATGACGCTTTTTGTCATCGCGCTGTTCTATCACATGCAGCTGGGCCTGCAGGTCGTGATCGAAGATTATGTCCATAATGAGCGCAACAAAATTGTCTCATTGCTGCTTAATAAACTTGTCGCGGTTTTCTTTGCTGTTTCCAGCATTATCGCTCTCATTAAAGTTGCCTTCGGAGGCTAAAAGTCAAAATGACTGATTCTTATGAAATCATCGATCACGTTCATGATGTGATTGTTGTAGGTGCAGGCGGCGCTGGTCTTAGAGCGACGCTTGGTATGACAGCTGCCGGTCTTAGCACGGCGTGCATTACTAAAGTTTTTCCCACCCGCAGTCACACTGTAGCCGCTCAAGGCGGTGTCGGTGCGGCGCTCGGTAATATGCAGGATGACAGCTGGCAGTGGCATATGTTTGATACCGTCAAGGGCGCCGACTGGCTGGGTGATCAGGATGCCATCGAATATATGTGCCGGGAAGCCGTTCCCGCCGTCTACGAGCTTGAGCATTTTGGCGTACCGTTCTCGCGCACCGAAGGCGGTAAAATTTATCAGCGGCCGTTTGGCGGCCATATGAGTGATTTCGGCAAGGGGGCCCCGGTCGGGCGCGCCGCCGCCGCCGCCGACCGCACCGGTCATGCCATTTTGCATACGCTTTATCAGCAATGCCTGAAGCACAAAGCTGAATTTTTTATTGAGTATTTCGCCGTCGATCTGATCATGGATGATGACGGCTCGTGCCGGGGCGTGATGGCCTGGAATTTAGCCGATGGTACAATCCATCGCTTCCTCGCTCATCAGACCGTGATGGCAACCGGCGGCTATGGCCGCAGCTATTTCTCCTGTACGTCGGCGCATACCTGCACCGGTGACGGCAATGGCATGGTGCTCAGGGCAGGTCTGCCAAATCAAGATATGGAATTTGTTCAATTTCACCCAACCGGTATTTATGGCTCCGGTTGTTTGATCACCGAAGGTTCCCGAGGTGAAGGCGGCTATCTTACCAACTCGGAAGGTGAAGCCTTTATGGAACGCTATGCGCCGAGCGCCAAAGATTTGGCGTCGCGTGACGTCGTTAGCCGCTCCATGACGATCGAGATACGAGAAAACCGCGGCGTCGGCGATGACAAGGATCACATCTACCTGCATCTAGAACATCTCGGCGCCGAAGTGCTGCTTCGGCAACTACCGGGCATCACCGAAACGGCCAAAATTTTCGCCGGCGTCGATGCGACCAAGGAACCGATCCCGGTATTGCCGACGGTGCACTATAATATGGGCGGCATTCCAACCAATTATCATGGTGAAGCCTTACGCCCAACGGCTGATGATTCTGAGGCAATTTGCCCGGGCCTGATGGCGATCGGTGAGGCGGCCTGTGTGTCGGTGCATGGCGCCAATCGCTTGGGCACAAATTCGTTGTTGGATATTGTTGTCTTTGGCCGCGCTGCCGCCATCCGCGCTGCTGAAACCGTTGATCGGAACAAAACGGTCAAACCGGCAGATGCTAATACCGGTGAAAACGCGATTGCCCGGCTTGATCGTCTGCGTCACGCCAGCGGTAGCCAGAGCACCGCCGATATACGCACCGGTATGCAACGGGTCATGCAAAACAACGCGGCCGTGTTTAGGACGTCGGAGGTTTTGGCCGAAGGCTGCAGCTTGATCGACAAAGCAGCGGAAAATCTCAAGGATTTGAAAGTCAGCGATCAATCTCTGATTTGGAATTCGGATCTGGTGGAAACGCTGGAGCTCGAAAATTTAATGGCGTGTTCGAAGGCGACGATGTATGGCGCCGAAGCGCGGCACGAATCCCGCGGTGCTCATGCCCATGAAGATTATCCGGACCGTGACGATGAAAATTGGATGAAACATACCTTGTCTTGGGTTGACGATAATTGGAACGTCAAACTCGATTACCGCCCGGTGCATGAATATACCCTGACCGATGAGGTTGAGTATATCACCCCCCGGGCTCGAGTTTACTAGGCGGCGAGGGTCAAGGAGAAAAAAATGGTTGAATTTAACCTGCCGAAAGGTTCCAGAGTTGTCAAAGGTCAAACCCACACGGCCCCGGACGGCGCAAAAAATATCAAGAAGTTCAAGATCTATCGCTACGATCCCGATCAGGACAAAAATCCACAGCTCGACACCTATGAAGTCGATATGGATAATTGCGGGCCGATGGTGCTGGATGCGCTGATCAAAATTAAAAACGAAATGGATCCGACCCTGACGTTCCGGCGCTCCTGCCGGGAAGGCGTTTGCGGCTCTTGCGCGATGAATGTTGACGGCACCAACACACTGGCCTGCACCAAAGACATTGTCGACATCAAAGGCGATGCAAAAGTATACCCCTTGCCTCATATGCCGGTGATTAAAGATCTGGTGCCCGATCTATCGACACCTTATGCGCAATATACCCAGATCAAGCCATGGGTTCAGGCCGATACACCGGCACCCGGCAGCGAGCGATTGCAAACTCCGGAGGAACGCGAAAAGCTCGACGGCCTCTGGGAATGCGTGTTGTGTTTCTGCTGTCAAACATCATGTCCGAGCTATTGGTGGAACGGCGACCGCTATTTAGGTCCGGCCATTTTGCTGCAGGCCTATCGCTGGATTGTTGATTCGCGCGATGAGAAAACCGGTGACCGGCTGGATAATCTCGAAGATCCCTTCCGGCTATACCGTTGCCATACGATCTTGAACTGCACCAACACGTGCCCGAAATCACTTAACCCGGCCCTGGCGATTGCCGAAACCAAGAAATTGATGGTTGAGCGTATGTAAGCTGGCGCGCCGCTAAATTATTTCAAGGATGGTCGCCGGCTCAGCCCGCGGCCATTTTTTTAGGAGAAGCGAAATGTATAGTCCCGAATATCACATCGAGGAAAATCAGGGAATCCTCCACAATGTCATCCGGGATCATGGTTGGGCGATCTTGGTCGGCAATGTCGAGGGCACGCCAATTGCTACTCACTTGCCGTTTATGCTGGACGAAACACAAGGTGAAAAAGGTACTCTGATTTCTCACATGGCCAAGGCCAATCCACATTGGCAGAGTTTTGAAGACGACCAAGAAGCGCTGGTTATATTTTGGGGTCCGCACGCCTATATCTCGCCGAGTTGGTACGAAAAACAACCATCTGTGCCAACATGGAATTATGTCACCGTCCATGCTTATGGCACGCCACGTATCATCGAAGATGAAGCGGCCCTGATTGACGCGCAAAAAAGCTTGGTCGAGACCTATGAAGGTTCGGATGGCTGGCAACTGGAAGACCAGCCGGAAGACTTCGTCCGCGGCATGCTCAAAGGCATTGTCTGTTTTGAAATTGAGATTTCACGGCTCGAAGGAAAATCTAAAATGAGCCAGAACCGTCACGCTGATGATTAGCCGGGAATTATCGATGGTTTGCGCCAACGCGGTCAGGGAGACGATTTAATAATTGCAGGCATGCTGGAGGATTAACTATTTCCTTTGAGCCTCAACATAATCGCGGAGCACGCGGTTGATAGCCGACTGATACTTGTCGCTTCGTGCTTTGAAAAAAGCGATGATATCTGAATCCAAACGTATTGAGATTGGTTTTTTTCTGGGCCGGTTTTCCCAGCCTCGAACTGCACCAGACCAATCAGTATCTTTTGGAATGTCGGTATAATCGATTTCTGAATCTGGCATTGCTTCGAGCGCCTCGAGCTCTTTTCGTGCCTGTTCTGATAGCGGTTCACCAGGAATTCGGCGGTATCTGATAATATTCTGCTTTTTCATCTTTATCTGCCTTCCGTGCGGATATGATTCGAATTACCTCTTTGCCAAAAAAACTCATTCTTTCTGTGTAAACAACACGAAGAACACTCCTGTTTTCGGATAATCCTGTAGCTTTCCATCGCTCTTCATCGAAACTGAATTCGTCAAGAGTAATGACAATTTTTGGGTCGCCGAACA
Organism: uncultured Rhodospirillaceae bacterium; assembly: GCA_913020445.1. Classification (GTDB taxonomy): domain Bacteria; phylum Pseudomonadota; class Alphaproteobacteria; order Rhodospirillales; family UBA2165; genus TMED23. Next base: position 34,263 of record CAJWAR010000012.1, on the reverse strand, counting down.
CACCGGTAGCAGTTTCAAAACTAATGCCATGCTTTACCCGATTAGCTTGATCTTTCCGTTCATCCCACTCAAATTCCATGCCTAAATTTGTATATACAATATTGTATATACAATTCTCCCATTAATTTCAATAGTCTCGATAGGATTACTATGGCGCTCCCAGAGGGGATTTTTTTCCGACTCGCTTTCGGGAGCCAATTTCGTTTATGATTTTCAGACAACCTGGGAGAAGCAATTGACCGGAATTCTCGGAACGCTCCAAGAGCAATACCACACGCTGATTGAGCGGCATCATAATTTGCCGTTTCTAAAAGCGACGATGGCGGCCTGTGCACTGGTGGCAACGGCTGATGGTAAGGTGAGCTTTTCCGAACGCGTCCGTGTGGATCAGATCATCGAGACGTTAGAGGCGTTGCAAGTTTACGACCCCCATGAAGCAGTGAATATATTTGTCGATTATTGTGACGCCATCCTATCAGCACCAAGCGAAGGACATCCCAAAGTCCTGGGTCAATTGGATTTGGTAAAAGACAATCCGGAGACAGCAGCATTGTTGATCCGCATTTGTCTGGCGATTGCGGAATCCAATGGTAAAACCAGCTTGATCGATCAAATTGAGATCGTATCTCTATGTAGTATTTTGGAACTTGATCCGGCTCATTTTGGCCTCTACCGGACCGAATTGATGGACCAATTACCGAGCTGATTTAAAGCTGGTTCTTGAGGCGCTGACCGACCGATTTGCCGTCCCTGAAATATCGCACGAGCCGGGGTAAAAACACGATCGCTGCCAGCAGTCCAAGCGCGATAAGCGCAATTTCAATTGACGCATCATTGCCCGCCATTGTTTCCCGTCCGGCATAGCCGATATAGACATAAGCGATATCGCCCGGGATCATGCAGACAAAAGAAGCAGCGGCAAAGTGAGTTACTTTGATGCGGGTTAAGCCAAGGACATAATTGAGAATGTTATAGGGAAACAACGGCACCAATCTGACAAAAGCAACAAACCGCCAGCCTTCAGCTTCGACACCTTCGATCGCGGTGTTTATCCGATTATTACTGCCCAATTTCTCACGCACATAGTCAGAGGCAACGTAACGAGCTACCAGGAAGGCTAGTACTGCGCCGATCGTTGACGCGATCAGATTATAGACAGCTCCCCAAACTGGTCCGAAGGCAACACCAGCCGTAATCGCCATAAGACTGCCGGGGACAAAAAAAACGGCGCCAATCGACCGGCTCACGATGTAGATAAGTGGCGCCAACATGCCGTAACCGGCAATCCAGGCGACCAAGATTTCAACATCAAATTTTTGATGGTTAAGCGCTCCCCACACCACGACAACGGCGATTAGCACTGCCAAAAAGATGCGTTTAATAGTAGTCGTTAGCATTTTTTCCTGCCAATTTTCCCCAAGAATACTGTGTGCCCCGTATTTGATATATAAGCATTGTTAGCCCAAATGATGAGTAAGCTTTCTGTGAGTATTCCGTGATTGACGGTAACTCAACGGGTATCTGATTGAAATTATTGACGTAAATAAATAGTCACATATTGTTGTAGCGAGTTTCTAAATCGCTTTACTTCAAGGGACGGCAGCCTTAAGTAGCGAGCTATGTCGAATGAAGCTCAATCTGGCCCGCTCTTTACCTATCGCGACCGCGTGGCTGCCGGCGATCTCAATCCGGATCCCGCCCAAGAGCTGCTGGCGGAAAAATTGCAAAGTCTGCATCGCGCACTCAATGGCTATCAGCCGTCTTCTGGTCAGGCCGGCTGGAAAGATCGCTTTGGCCTAAACAGCCGCTTGGGCCGCCGCCGGGAAGAGCCGTTACAAGGCCTCTATATCTTTGGCGATGTTGGGCGCGGAAAATCCATGTTGATGGATTTATTCTATGAAACAGCACCGGTTGAACGCAAACGCCGCGTTCATTTCCATGCTTTTTTGCAGGATGTTCATAACCGTTTTAACGATTTTCGGAAAAACAACAGTGGGGGTGGTGACCCAATCCCAGGCGTTGCCGCTGCAATTGCCGACGAGGCATGGCTGCTTTGTTTCGATGAATTGCAGGTGGTCAATATTGTCGATGCGATGATATTGGGGCGTTTGTTCGAAGGTTTGCTTGAACGGGATGTGGTGATCCTTGCCACCTCCAACCGCCCGCCAGGTGATCTCTACAAAGATGGGCTCCAGCGGGAGAAATTTTTGCCTTTTATCGATCTGATCAACGAGCGTTTGGATATTCTGCAATTAGGCGCAGCCCGCGACTACCGGCTCGAGCGTATGCTTGGTATGCAGGTCTATCATCAACCGCTTGATGCGGCGGCAGCCAAAGACTTGGATCAATATTTTGCTGATCTTACCGAGGGTTATACGGCGGCGCCTGATAAAATTGAAGTCAAAGGCCGGATTGTTGAAATTCCGACGGCCGCTGCCGGGGTCGGGCGCTCCAGCTTTAACAGTTTATGTGCCGAAGCATTGGGGCCGGCCGATTATCTTGAAATTGCCGAGCGCTATCACACGCTAATCCTGGATGACATTCCGCGCATGGGTGAAGACTTAAAAAGCGAAGCCCAGCGGTTCATTACCCTGATCGATGCGCTCTATGAAAACAAAGTGAATTTTATCTGTTCCGCCGACGCGCCCCCAGACGAACTTTATGTTTTGGGGGAGGGCGCGTTTGAATTTGAGCGCTTGATTTCTCGGCTGATGGAAATGCAGTCTGAAGAATATCTTGCCTTACCCCATGGTGCGGAATAAATGAATTGCCACTTGATCTCGAATTTTGCCACTTACCTATTGAAATTTCACAATTTTATTAACATCTGATCATATGAGTGTGACGCAGTGGCTTTCCTCGCCGGTTTGTGGTTAGGTGATGAATGAAAATGGGGCGGGTTCAAGCAGGTGGCTTAATTTCTTCAATGTCTTAAAGGAGTTAGGGGTTCTAGGTCTTGCTCTCAAACCTATTATGCGCTACGTAGCCGGGACATATTAAGGCGCTCAATAACGAGCGAAATTGATGCATATAAAGCGGTTGCGGCTGAACGGCCCAAAACGAGCCGTTAAGAGAGGAAAAAGATTTATGGCAAGAAACAAGATTGCGCTTGTTGGTGCTGGCAATATCGGCGGAACGCTGGCTCATTTGGCTGGCTTAAAAGAGTTGGGTGATGTCGTTATGTTCGACATCGTCAAAGGTATACCCCAAGGTAAATCATTGGATTTGGCGGAAAGCTCGCCAGTTGAAGGCTTCGATGCAAAAATGGTCGGTGCCAATGGTTATGGCGCGATTAGAGGTGCTGATGTTGTCATTGTGACAGCGGGGGTTGCCCGCAAGCCCGGCATGAGCCGCGACGATCTGATCGGTATCAATACCAGTGTGATGCAATCTGTCGGCGAGGGCATTAAGCAAAACTGCCCGAACGCATTTGTCATCTGCATTACCAATCCGCTCGACGTGATGGTTGGTGTATTGCGTGATGCTTGTGGCCTGCCGCACAACAAAGTCGTTGGTATGGCCGGCGTGCTTGATTCAGCCCGCTTCCGTTATTTCCTGGCCGAAGAAATGAAGGTGTCCGTCGAAGATGTGACAGCATTCGTTTTGGGCGGTCATGGTGACAGTATGGTGCCATCGGTGCGTTATTCAACAGTCGCCGGTATTCCGCTCACCGATCTGGTTAAAATGAAATGGATCACCCAGAAAAAACTCGACGAAATCGTGCAGCGCACCCGTGATGGCGGTGCTGAAATCGTTGGCCTGCTTAAAACCGGTTCTGCCTATTACGCACCGGCCAGTTCAGCGATCCAGATGGCCGATTCCTATCTCAAAGATAAAAAACGCGTACTGCCCTGTGCGGCTTATTTGAAGGGTCAATACGGCGTCAAAGGTCTTTATGTTGGTGTGCCGGTGGTAATTGGCGCCAAGGGTGTTGAAAAAATCGTTGAAGTCAAACTTGATGCCAGCGAAAAGAAAGCTTTTAACGCATCGGTTCGCGCGGTCAAGAAAATGGTTCGTGAAAGCGAAAAATTGCTGAAAAAAGCCGCCGCCGAAAAACGCGCGGCGGCAAAAGCAGCTGCCAAAAAGAAAGCACCGGCCAAACGCAAGGCAAAACGCCGCGCTAAAAAGAAGTAGATTCAAAACTGCAGAGTCTCGTTGAGGCGAGACTCTGCGCTAACTTAAGGGCTAGAGGCTTATGAATATTCACGAGTATCAAGCGAAACAGATTTTATCCAAATATGGTGTTGCCGTGCTTAAAGGCGGCGTCGCCTACACTGCGGCTGAAGCTGAAAACGTCGCCAAGGATCTTGGTGGACCGATCTGGGTGGTAAAATCACAAATCCATGCCGGCGGCCGCGGCAAAGGTAAATTCAAAGAAGACTCGGCGGGCAGCGAGGGTGGCGTACGGGTGATCAAATCCGTCGAGGAGGTCAAAGAAGCCGCTAATCAAATGCTGGGGGCGACGCTGGTTACGCATCAGACGGGGCCGGATGGCAAAGAAGTTAAGCGCGTCTATATTGAAGATGGCTGTGACATTGATCGCGAATTGTATTTAAGCCTGCTGATCGATCGGGCAACGTCGCGGGTGACCGTGATTGCCTGCTCGGAAGGTGGCATGGATATCGAAGAAGTTGCCGCTGAGACGCCGGAAAAAATTCAAACCATCGATATCGATCCGGCGACCGGCATGAAAGGCTTTCACGCCCGTGAAGTTGCTTTCGGGCTCGGGCTCAAAGGTGATCAGATAAAATCGGCGGTAAAGTTTCTGCTCTCGATGTACCAAGCCTTTGTTGAAATGGATGCCAGCCAGATCGAGATCAATCCGCTGGTTGTGACCAAAGGCGGCGAGGTGATCGCGCTTGATGCCAAAATGAATTTCGACGACAACGCGCTCTACCGGCATAAAGATGTCGAGGAAATGCGCGATGAAGACGAACAGGATTCGGCAGAACTTGAAGCAGAACGCCATGATTTGAACTATATTAAGCTTGATGGCAGCATCGGCTGCATGGTCAATGGCGCAGGCTTGGCGATGTCGACCATGGATATCATTAAACTTCACGGCGGTGATCCCGCGAACTTCCTGGATGTCGGCGGTGGTGCGACCAAAGAACGCGTGACAACGGCGTTTAAAATTATTCTATCTGATTCCAATGTTGAAGGCATCTTGGTCAATATCTTTGGCGGCATTATGCGCTGTGATGTGATCGCCGAAGGTGTCGTTGCGGCGGCCAAAGAAGTGTCGCTTAACGTACCGCTGGTGGTTCGTCTCGAAGGCACCAATGTTGATCTGGGTAAGGAAATTCTTGCCAAATCCGGGTTGCCGATCATCTCGGGTGATGATCTGGCCGATGCCGCTGAAAAGGTGGTCAAAGCTGTTGAGGAGGCCGCGTAAAATGGCTGTTCTAGTAAATAAAGATACCAAAGTTATCTGCCAGGGTTTCACCGGCTCACAAGGTACCTTCCACTCCGAGCAGGCGATTGCATATGGCACCCAAATGGTTGGCGGTGTGACGCCCGGCAAAGGCGGCTCGACCCATCTTGATTTGCCGGTGTTTGATACGGTCGCTGATGCGGTCGAAAAAACTGGCGCTAATGCGTCCGTCATCTATGTGCCGCCGCCCTTTGCCGCGGAAGCCATTCTTGAAGCTGTCGATTGTGAAATCCCTCTGGTGGTCTGCATCACCGAAGGTATTCCGGTGTTGGATATGGTTGAAGTAAAACGGGTATTGGAAGGCTCGACGACGAGATTGGTTGGCCCCAACTGCCCAGGCGTGATTACGCCGGGTGAATGTAAAATCGGTATCATGCCCGGCCATATTCACCAGCGTGGCAAAATCGGTGTAGTGTCCCGCTCCGGTACGCTGACTTATGAAGCGGTTGGTCAGACGACTTCGGCTGGGCTTGGCCAGACCACGTGCATTGGTATCGGCGGTGATCCGGTAAACGGTACTAACTTTATTGACTGCCTCGAAATGTTCTTAGGCGATGATGAAACCGAAGGCATTGTCATGATCGGTGAGATCGGCGGCTCGGCGGAAGAAGAGGCGGCTGAATTCATTAAATCCTCCAAGGTTAAGAAACCAATGGTTGGCTTTATCGCCGGGGCGACGGCTCCTCCCGGACGCCGCATGGGGCACGCTGGAGCGATCATTGCCGGTGGTAAAGGTGGCGCCGCCGATAAAATGGAAGCGCTGCGCAGTGCCGGTATTGACGTTACCGATTCGCCGGCTGCATTGGGCAGTACCATGCTCGCAGCGATGAAGGGTTAAGTTGTCTTAACTGGGATATAGAATATGGCGGATTCAACGGACTCCATTTTTACCGGCGCCAATGCAGCCTTCATCGCTGAATTGTATGACCGGTATCTCGAAGATCCGGGCTCGGTGGATCAAAGCTGGGCAGCCGTATTCGCCGATCTCGCTGATGATAAAGTTTCAATCCAAGGTGAGATAAATGGCGCCAGTTGGGCTCGCTCGACAACAAGTATCATTGGCGCAAGTGATCCCGACGAAACACCAAAAAAAACGAATGGTGCAGCGCCCGCGGCGTCTGCAGCTGAAGTTAACGAGATAGCCCAACGGTCCATTCGCGCCCGTATTTTGATCCGGTCTTACCGGGTGCGTGGTCACCTGCATGCTCAGTTCGACCCGTTAGGTTTGGTCGGTGCCGGCTATCACCGGGAGCTCGATTACAAAACCTACGGCTTTACCGAAGACGATCTCGACAAAGAGATTTATATCGACACCTTTACCTCGATGGCCGGGAAAGAAACAGCGACCCTGGGCGAAATTCTCGAGGTTATGCGCCGATCTTATTGCAGCTCTATTGGCGTCGAATATATGCATATCCAGGAGATAGAAGAGCGCAGTTGGATTCAGGAACATGTTGAAGGTGTTGATTACCGTACTAAATATTCGCCGGAACTAAGGCGCGCGATTTACAAAGACATGGTCGAAGCCGAAGGCTTTGAAACCTATCTGCAGGTTAAGCATACCGGCACCAAACGCTTCGGCTTGGATGGTGGCGAAAGCCTGATCCCGTTCATGGAACGTATGTTGCGGACAGCCGCTTATGTCGGCGTCGAGGAAGTCGTCATTGGCATGCCTCATCGGGGCCGCTTGAACGTGTTGGCGCGCACCTTGGGCAAACCGTATGTGGCAATATTCTCTGAATTTCAGGGCAACTCAGCGCATCCGGAAGATGTCCAGGGCTCAGGCGACGTGAAGTACCATTTGGGTGCGTCGGCTGACCGGGAATTTACCGAAGGCAATATGCATTTATCGCTGACTGCTAACCCATCACATTTGGAATGTGTTAATCCGGTAGTGCTTGGCAAGGTTCGCGCTAAGCAGACCCAGCGTGGTGACGAAGCCCGCGAGAAAGTCATGGGGCTCCTGATGCATGGCGATGCCGCCTTTGCCGGCCAGGGTATTGTGCCGGAAACCCTCGATCTCTCGCAAATTAAGGGTTACCGCACCGGCGGCACAATTCATGTCATTGTCAATAACCAGATCGGCTTTACCACCAACCCCTCAAGCTCGCGCTCAACACCCTATCCGACCGATGTCGCCAAAGGCATGCAGGCGCCGATTTTTCATGTCAACGGCGACGATCCAGAAGCTGTCGTCCGGGTTGCCGATCTGGCTGCCCAGTTCCGGCAAAAATTTAGGCGCGATGTTGTCATCGATCTTTTCTGCTATCGCCGTCATGGTCACAATGAAGGTGATGAGCCGATGTTCACTCAGCCGCGCATGTATACGGCGATTGGCAAGCATCCAACGACGCGGGAGATTTACCGTGAACGGCTGCTCAAAGAAGGGCTGATCAATCTCGAAGAAATTGAAAAAATTGAAACCGATTTCAAAGCCCATCTCGATAAAGAGTTCGAGGCTGCCACCAATTACAAATCGAACAAAGCCGATTGGCTGGAAGGCAAATGGGAAGGCCTGTCGGCGCTCGAAGGTGAGGAAGAAAAACGCGACGATGACACTTCGGTCGAAATTGAGACCTTGAAAGAGATCGGCCATTCACTCGCCCGGGTGCCGGAAGGCATCAATGTAAACAGCAAATTACTGCGCCAGCTCAAAACCAAAACTAAAATGATAGAGAGCGGCGAAGGTCTCGATTGGGCGATGGCGGAGGCGCTCGCCTATGGCTCGCTTTTGATCGAAGGTCACCCGGTGCGGTTGTCGGGCCAGGATTCGGGTCGTGGCACTTTTTCCCACCGGCATTGTGTAATTGTCGATCAGGAAAATGAAACCCGTTATTACCCCTTAAGTGAAATTCGACCGGGGGAACAAGCGCCGTTCGAAGTCATGGATAGCCCGTTATCGGAATTTGCCGTGGTTGGTTATGAATATGGTTATTCCTTGGCGGAGCCGACGACGCTGACCCTGTGGGAAGCTCAGTTTGGTGACTTCGCCAATACAGCTCAGGTGATTTTTGATCAGTTCATATCATCAGGCGAGTCGAAATGGTTGCGTATGTCAGGCCTTGTGATGCTATTACCGCATGGCATGGAAGGCCAGGGACCGGAGCATTCGTCAGCGCGGCTGGAGCGTTATCTGCAACTTTGCGCCGAAGACAATATGCAGGTCGTCAATATCACCTCACCGGCCAACTTCTTCCATGCGTTGCGCCGCCAAGTTAAACGAAATTACCGTAAACCGCTAATCGTGATGTCGCCAAAATCACTGCTGCGCCACAAGCTCAACATCTCGACCTTAGATGAGATGGGCCCAGGCACCCGTTTCCGCCGGTTCATTCCCGAAATCGATGATCTTGCGGCTGATGATAAGGTAAAACGCGTCGTGCTTTGTTCCGGCAAAGTCTTTTATGACCTGCTCGAGGCGCGCCGGGAACAAGGCATCAATAATGTCGCAATTATCCGGCTTGAGCAGCTTTATCCCTGGCCACGGATGGGCATTACCAAGCAAATTAAGCGCTACCCCAATGCCGATGTGGTGTGGTGCCAGGAAGAAGCCTCCAATCAAGGCGCCTGGCATTTTGCCGCTGATCGCATCGATTATATTCTTGAAGGCTTGGACAAAAAGGCCAAACAAACCCGGCGGGTTATTTATGTTGGCCGTACGGCGTCGGCGTCACCAGCAGCTGGTTCGCTCAAGGTTCATAACGCTGAACAAGCATTGTTGGTCGATCAGGCGCTCAGCGGCAAAGCAAAAGATTTAATGCAACCATATATGCCCGTAAAATTCGGTAAAAACGGCAAGAAATAGTAGGTGAATTGAGGATATTATGGCTACTGAAATTAAAGTCCCCACGCTCGGTGAATCGCTGACGGAAGCAACAGTTGCGACCTGGCTTAAATCGGTTGGTGATGCGGTTGCGGCGGATGAGCCAATCCTCGAATTGGAAACCGATAAAGTGACGATGGAAGTCAATGCGCCAGTTGCCGGCACCTTGACAGAAATTTCCGCTGAAGCCGGCGCCGAAGTGGAAGTCGGTGCATTGTTAGGCGTCATTGGCGACGGTGCTGCAGCTCCCGCTCCTGAAGCTGCTCCTGCGACCGAAACGGCCGCGCCAGCTCCAGCTCCAGCGGCAAGTGGCGGCGATGGTGAAGCGGTCGATATTGTCGTGCCGGTGCTGGGTGAAAGCCTGACCGAAGGCACGGTAGCAAGCTGGCTCAAATCAGTTGGTGACGCCGTTGCTGCCGATGAGCCTTTGCTCGAGCTTGAAACCGATAAAGTCACCATGGAAGTCAATGCGCCCTCTGCCGGCACGCTCGCGGAAATACTCGCCGATGTCGGCGCCGAAGTTGAAGTTGGCGCGATCCTGGGCCGCATTGGTGGTTCGGGTGGTGCAGTAGCGGCTCCGGCAGCGGCGGCGCCAAAAGAAGCCCCGGCACCGGTCGCCTCGAGTGATGGGGTGCAAATGTCACCGGCAGTGCGCAAACTCATCGAAGATGAAGGCTATGACGCAACCCAAATTCCGGCGACCGGTAAAGATGGCCGTCTGACCAAGGGCGATGTGCTGGCGTATCAGAAATCTGGCGGCGCCCCAGCAGCGGCGCCTGCGCCTGCGGCAGCTCCAGCGTCCGCACCGGCAGAATCAGGCGCAGCCCGTACCCAAATTCCATCGGTGCCGGCTGGTCCCCGTGAAGAACGGGTGAAAATGACCCGTCTCCGCAAAGTGATCGCCGGCCGCTTGAAAGATGCTCAAAATACCGCTGCCATGTTGACGACTTTTAACGAGGTCGATATGTCGGCAGTGATGGCAACCCGCGCCCAATACCGTGATAAATTTGAGAAAACCCATGGCGTCAGGCTCGGTTTCATGAGCTATTTTATCAAAGCAGCGATTGTCGCCCTCAAGGAATTTCCGGCTGTAAACGCTGAAATTCAAGGCGATGAGATTGTCTATAAAAATTACTACGATATCGGCGTCGCTGTCGGCACGCCAACCGGCTTGGTTGTGCCGGTGTTGCGCGATGCCGATCAGATGAGCTTTGCCGATATTGAAAAAGGCATCAAAGATTTTGGCCTGCGCGCGCGCGATGGCAAATTATCGCTCGAGGAAATGACCGGCGGCAGTTTTACCATTACCAATGGCGGCATCTATGGCTCAATGTTGTCGACGCCGATTATAAATTCGCCCCAATCCGGCATCTTGGGTATGCACAATATCGTTAAACGTCCATGGGTGGTGGGCGACGAAATTAAAGTGCGCCCGATCATGTATTTGGCCCATAGCTATGATCACCGGATTATTGATGGCCGCGAAGCGGTTTCGATGCTGGTGCGGATTAAAGAATGCATTGAAGACCCGCAGCGCATCATGCTGGATATGTAGAAGCAAAAATTTATTAGGAAATAGTGAGGATATAGACCATGGCCGACACTTATGACGTTACCATTATCGGCGCCGGACCGGGCGGATATGTCTCGGCCATCCGCGCTGCCCAGTTGGGCCTGAAGGTTGCGATTGTTGAGAAACGCCCGACCCTTGGCGGCACCTGCTTGAACGTCGGCTGTATTCCTTCGAAAGCGCTGCTGCATTCCTCCCATCTTTATGAAGAAGCAACCGAAGGCATGGCTGATCACGGCGTCGTCGCCAGCGGCGTGAAGCTCGACCTCAAAGCGATGATGGCTCACAAAGATGGCGTTGTCGGCGATACCATCAAAGGCGTCGACTTCCTGATGAAGAAAAATAAAATCGACCGTTTGCTCGGCACCGGCTCGATAGCCGGAGCTGGATCGGTGACCATCACCGATGACCAAGGCAAGTCTGACACCATCTCGACCAAAAACATTGTTATTGCGACAGGCTCTGATGTTGCGCCCTTACCCGGTGTTGAAATCGATGAAAAAATGATTATCAGCTCAACCGGCGCCTTGGCGCTGACCAAAGTGCCGAAGAAAATGATTGTCATCGGCGCCGGCGTGATCGGCCTTGAGTTGGGCTCGGTCTGGCGGCGCTTGGGCGCTGAAGTCGAAGTGGTTGAGTTTTTGGATGTTTGTTTGCCGGGCTCGGATGCCGAGGTTTCAAAAATCGCCCAACGCTCACTTAAAAAGCAGGGCATGACGTTCAAAATGAAAAGTAAGGTAACCGGTGCGAGTACCACCAAGACCGCTGTCACCTTGACCGTTGAGCCCCGTGATGGTGGCGATGCTGAAGAAATGAAAGCCGATTGCGTGCTGGTGGCGATTGGCCGCATTCCCTACACGGATGGTCTTGGCCTCGAAGCAGCCGGCGTCGCAATGGACAAAGGCTTCATCAAGGTCGATAGCGGCTTTAAAACCAATGTTGATGGCATCTACGCCATTGGTGATGTCATCGGCGGCATGATGCTGGCCCATAAAGCCGAAGACGAGGGCGTTATGCTGGCCGAAATGCTGGCCGGCCAATCGGGTCACATCAATTATGATGCAATCCCCGGCATAGTTTATACCAGCCCCGAAGTCGCCACGGTCGGCAAAACCGAGGAACAGCTTAAAGAGGCCGGCATCGCCTATAATACCGGTAAATTCAGTTTCACCGCCAATGCCCGCGCCCGCGCCATGAGTGCCACCGATGGCTTTGTCAAAATCCTCGCCGATGCGGAAACCGATGAAGTGTTGGGCGTTCATATCGTCGGCGCCGCCGCCGGTGATCTTATCCAGGAATGCGTTGTCGCCATGGAGTTCGGCGGCTCAGCCGAGGATATTGCCCGCACCTGTCATGGTCACCCGGGGCTCAGCGAAGTTGTCAAAGAAGCTGCCCTCGACGTTGCTGACCGCGCCATTCATAGCTAAAAAAGAACCCTTTCGTCTTATCAAAAATTGAATTTAGTATCAAAAAAAATGTGTTCAATATATTGCTCTAAATATTAGACTATATTCTATATCTTGATTGCCGATCAATAAGTTGTGTATTATATAATTATTTAACACCATGGCTGTATTGAGATGAGTGAACAGAGAATGCTTGACCCAGTTCATGGGTTGATAAAGTTTGATCTAACTCCGCAAGAACAACTAATTTATAAACTTATCAATTGTCCCGAGTTTCAGCGTCTTAGACGTATTAGACAACTTGGATTTTCAGAGTTTGTATATCCGGGTGCCACTCACACTAGATTTTCTCATTCAATTGGGGTTTTTCACAATGCACGTCGTTTGCTTGAGATCATCAAACTTAAATCAGGTGATTTTGATGGAGAGCGGGCTTCAATAGCATTGTGTGCTGCTTTACTGCATGACCTGGGTCATGGCCCTTTTAGTCATACCTTTGAGAATGTTGAACGATCTCGCGGTGCTGAAAAAAACCATGAAATGTGGACCTCCGAAATCATCAATGGTGACACTGAAATTAGAAAGTCGCTATCTGAACTAGGCGAGAATTATTCTTCGGAAGTTGGCAAAATTATATCTGGCTCGGAAGGAGCTGATATATACGCTTCCGTCGTTTCGAGCCAATTTGATGCCGATAGGTTGGATTATCTGAAACGGGACAAATATATGACCGGAATTGGTTCTGGTGATTTTGATATGGAATGGATATTGGATTGTCTGGAAGTTGGCAGTATCACAATAGGCGGCATTGGTGATGAAGATTTTGAAAACGCGCCAGCATTCTATTTAAACTATAAAGGTTTCCAAGGTGCAGAGGCCTACCTTCAGGCGCGGTTTCACATGTACTCTCACGTATATATGCATAAAACGACTCGAGGTGCAGAAAAAATGCTGGAAGCATTATTGGGGCATCTTAGCAATTTATTAAAGGAAAAATCGCTTAATGAATTAGGAATTTCTGAGGAAAATATTGTTGTAGAATACCTGTTAGAAGAAAGTCCCAATCTGGCATTGTATTTAAAATTAGATGACAACGTAATATGGTCGTTTCTGGAAGAACTTAAAAGTTGCTCAGATGAGTATGTAGCAGGATTGTCTAGTGGATTATTGGAGCGGAAACTGTATAAATGTTTTGATGTAGGAATAAGAGCTGTTCCCAATAGTGGGCATCTAATGGCCTTCAAAAAAGCTTTAAGAGACAATGCAGAGAAATTAGGATTAATCTGGGGTTTAACTTTATTACAAGATGACCCGAAAATTGATGGATATAAATGGTATGATTGGGATTCGGAGAATGCCTTGAAAAAAGTTTTAGTAGATGTTAGTAATAAAGAACAAAAAGAGAACCCAACAGATATAGCTAGCCTATCAATGATAGTTCAGGCGCTTGTGCAAAAAGAAGAAATTTATCGGATTTATGTTCCGAATAATGAAGATAGGGATAAAGTATCAGCTTTATGGACGGAGATAACAAAATGACCAATGAAGATATCATAGTCGGAATCGTGTCATTGAATGATGGCCGATTGGTTGGCAAAACGCGGCTTCAGAAAACAATCTATTTGCTTGAAAATTGCGAACTAGGGAGTGGTTTCGAATTCACCTATTACAATTTTGGTCCTTTTTCACGTGATGTTGAAGAAGCTACAGACTTTGCAGTGATTTCAGATAGGATTGATCAACATAAGAATGTTGGAAATCATGGTGTTCAATACTTTGAGTTTGTTTCAGTAGAAGATGTTCCAGAAAAATTGGGAAATTTAGACAGTGAAACAATCAAAGATTATTTGGAACGTATGGGCTCCTACTCTTCAATTGAGCTAGAACTTGCTGCAACTATAGCTTTTTTAAATAATGGCGGATTGGATAAAGATCTGGTCGATGAAAAAATTGTGGAACTTAAGCCCGCAAAAGCAACAAATGACAAACTCAAGCGAGCTCACGATTTATTAACAGAACTTCAGATCGCTTAAAAATTAATTGTTAGTGGCCTGATTTCCGATGCTGCAGTGGCTCCCCGAAAGCGGTGGTGATCTGATTTGCTTGAAAGCGTCGGGCCGGGTAACCGATGCCGATTACCGGGCGATTGTCCCGCAATTGGATGTGGTGCTGTCTAATCAAACTGGTTTGCGTTTGTTTGGTGATTTCTCAGACTTTGAAGGTTGGGAATGGGCACAAGCGCAGGAAAAATTTTCTTTTGGCCGGGACGATCTCAAAAAAATCGCAATTTTAGGCCATGAGTTCGCCAAGGAATTAGCCGTCCTGGCTGAAGTCACACTCAAAGACACAGAAGTGCGGTTCTTTGACGCCGATGATAAAAATGCAGCGCTGATCTGGGTGAAACAATAAATGCTTGAGCTTTATCAATTCGGTAATTCCGTCTGTGCTCAAAAAGTCCGCATCACCTTGTTGGAAAAGGGGCTTGAGTGGGAAACCCACGAGGTCAACCTCTTTACCGGTGAGCAATATGATCCGGCCTACCTGAAATTAAATCCCAAGGGCGTGGTGCCGACGCTCGTGGTTGATGGCAAGCCGGTTATCGAATCGACACTGATCTGCGAATTTTTGGACGAAACCTATCCTGAACCCAGCCTCATGCCGGCAGATGCTTATGGCCGCACAAGGATGCGGCTTTGGAGCAAAGCTGTTGATGAGGGCCTGTTCGAAGGGGTTATGGATTTGAGTTTCTCGGCCATGTTCCGTGAGCGCGTGCAGAATATGACCGACGAACAACGGGCGCAAAGATTTGCCAATGTCGGCGACCCACGTCGGCGGGACCGTGTTATGTCGACCTTTCAGGAAGGTGTCGCCTCGCCATTTGTTTTTAACGGCATCGCGGCTTACGAAAAAGCTTTCAAAACCATGCAAAAAGATCTTGGCGATGGCCGGCCCTGGTTGATGGGTGAGCAATTTACCCTCGCCGATATCAATCTGATGCCCTTTGTCGCCCGGCTTGGCTATTTAGGTTTGCTCGATATCTGGATTGCCGAGCGGCCCAAGGTGCAAAAATGGCGCGAGCGGGCACTGGCGCGGCCAAGTTTCGCCGGGGGCATCAGCGATCATTTTAAACCGGGCGAGGTCGATGAAATGAAAAAATTCGGCGCTAAGATCAAAGATCAAGTGGCGGAAAAATATACGGAATACTTGGCGCAATTTCCCAATACTTAATTGATTTACTCTTTCTCCACCCGCAAGGTGTGAACGAGTCGACGCATGCTAAAGCTTCCATCACCGCTGCCGCCGATGGTTCTTTGCAATAGAGTTTGTAGTTTTTCTAAAGCAGCGTTCGCAGCTTCTTCGGTTTCCCAAACGGTAAATCCCCCCGCTTCCTGAGTTTCTTCGTCGCGGAAAAAATCAGCCGAAACGAAACCGTCAATGCCTTTGAATACCTCAGCAAATATATCTCGAAAGCCGAGGGCATTAGTGCGGTATTTTGGATCAAGGTTAAACGTTACCAAGTAAATAAACATGTGGTCCCTCAAATATTTTTCTTAATATGGGGAGGAATCGGCAAATTTAAAGAGCCGATTTGAATTATTTCATACTTTCCTTGATAGCCTCGTCAAGCAGCCCAAGTGCCGCTTTGGTAAACGCCCACATATTTTCTTCCCGTTCGGCACTGCCGGTCTCCAAGGTCAAAGATTTCTCAACCGGTCCGGCGACGGCAACGCAGACATGGCCGGCATCATCGCCGTAGCGATTGCCGCTGGGGCCGCTAGCGCCGGTTTCCGCCAATCCCCAGGTTGTGCTCATTTTGTCGCGCACCGCCCGCGCCACGATCATGGCGTATTCTTCGGTGGCCGCCCGCATGGTGACCACTTCATCCGGCAGATCGAGAAATTCCCGCCGGGCGTCCCTGGTGTAGATCACGCCGCCACCGACAAAATAGGCGGATGCGCCCGGGACCGCCAACAGAGCTGCAGATACCAGACCGCCGGATGAAGATTCGGCAACCGAAATTGTCTGCTCGTTTTGTTTTAAAAGCGCGCCGAGATCACCGGCTAAGTCTGATAGCTGCATGATTTTAAAATCCTAAATGGTGGGTGTCACATCATAAGATATTAAGCCACCTTATAAAATAGGATTTGAACCTATTGGGGCTAGCTAATCACCGCCTTACTTGCCTGCGGGCACTAAAATAATACTTGTGTGTCTCTCACTCGCCCGTTTTAATTCCGCCAGCCCAAAATTACAAAATGGATCAGCTTATGTTCTTTAAATGCGCGCATCACGCCCCGGCAGCCGAAGGTTCGGGCCACGCCCATGGAAATTCTGTGGCTGTCTCAAGAAACAACAAACATTTCACCGTCGATATCCACTGTCATATCCACGTGCCGGAAGCGGATGAGTTGGTGCGGCAACAGGCACCCGAATTCACCGGCCGCACAATGGTCGATAGCAATCCGATCACCTCTAAGATTAACGCCGAGCAACATCAGACCATTCTGCCGAAACTGACCGATCCGGAAGTGCGGCTGAAGGATATGGATGCCCAGGGTATTGATGTGCAGGCGATCTCAACCTCACCGTTCCACTACAATTACTTCTTTGATGCCGAATTCACCCGCGAGACCGCGCGCATGGTCAATGACCGCATTGCCGAAGTGGTGGCCGGACATCCGGACCGCTTCGTCGGGCTCGGTACCGTACCCTTGCAAAACCCGGAGATGGCAGTGATGGAACTTGATCGTTGTATCGACGAGCTTGGTTTTAAAGGTGTCGAGATATCGACCAACGTCAACGGCCAGGATCTAACCCGCGCCGGGTTAGAGAAGTTTTTTGCAGCTTGCGAAGAAAAAGATGTGATGATTTTCATCCATCCGATCGGCACCAGCTATATCGAGCGCATGGATGATCACTATTTCCGCAACACTATCGGCCATCCGGTCGAATCAGCTCTGGCCGTCGGTCATCTGGTATTTGATGGCTATCTCGAGCGTTATCCGGGTCTCAAAATCTGCATCGCCCATGGCGGCGGCTATATTCCCGCCTATACCGGGCGCTTCGATCACCCCTATCATCTGCGCGACGATTGCCGCCAGGTGATCACCAAGCCGCCCTCGGAATACATCAAGAAACTTTATTTCGACAGCGTCGTCTTTACCGAGCATCAATTGCGCTATCTGATCGAAACCTGGGGCCCCGATCACATCGTCATGGGCACTGACTATCCTTATGATATGGCGGAACCGGACCCGGTCGGCCATGTCGATTCGGTGCAAGGTCTCAGCGAGGACGATAAAGCGCTGGTGATGGGCAAAAACGCCGCGCACTTATTGGGGATCGAGGTGCCGGTTAAGGCTTAGCGATTACCTCCCGCCAACTTGAGTGCTTCCGGATGGGCGCGCAACCGTCCCATGGCGATAGTTCCCAAAATCGGGCCAATAGCTAGGACTGCAAAGGCATAGGTCCAGCTCACCGCGTCGATCAGATGCGGCATCATGTGAATGGTGATCAAAGTCAGCAGAAAGCCGGCACAGGTTTGGATGGTCAGCATAGTGCCGATCATATCGGGTGGCGACAGTTCGGCAATTGAGGCTGAAAATTGTGGCGAGTCAGCGATAATCGTGATGCCCCAGATGAAACAGACAATGAAGATGATCATCGGCGGGCTGGTGAAAAGAAAGCCAATTGTGATAGCACAGGTACCGCTGATGATCATCGCCCCCATGGTCAGTGTGGTGCGGCCGATCCGATCGGCCAAGAGACCGCCGCCAATGCAGCCAATCGCACCGCCGATGCCAATGGCGCTAAAAGTGGTGACCTTGGCCCAGAAGGCGGCGTCATCGGCTTGAAGAGTGATCTTGAAACTTGCATCGAGGAACACACCGAGCCAGGCCAGCATGGCGTAAAGTTCCCACATATGGCCGAGATAGCCAAAATTGGCGAGACGCAGAGATTTAATTTTCCAGGCCGTTAGCGCTGCCCCCCAGTGAAACTCGCGGGCAATGATATGATTGGGTCCGAGGCCGACAAATAATATCAACAATGCCGAAACGAGCGACGCCATTGAAGCACCGGCGATGGTCAGCTGCCAATCGAGGATGAGAAACGAGCTAAAGAGATATGGGGCGGCTGAACCCAAAGTAAGCCCACCCACCAGCAAACCTACCAGAAAGCCGATATCGCCTTTGGCCCAGGTGGTGGCGATCTTCATGCCGACCGGATAGATACCGGCCATGCAGACACCAGTGACAAATCGCAGTGCAATCGTTGTTACGGTCGTTGGATCCGACAGCAGGATCGAAGCATTGGCAATGGTGGCGATTAAGGTCGATGCCAGGAATACGCGCCGCGGATCAAAGCGGTCGGCCAGCATCAGCATTGCGCTTAATAGTGTACCAACAACGAAACCCGCTTGTACGCTGCTGGTTAATAGGGATGCCTGATCGCTCGATATATTAAACTCAGTGCGAAATGTTGGGATCAAGGCGGTCGCCGAAAACCACAAGGACATCGCTGAAATCTCGCAAATGGTGAGCAGCGTTAGAGCCCAAAATTTTGGTGTCATATGCATTCCTACCTTTGTCATAGGTTTCAAAGCATAAAGCCATTCAATTTGGCGTTATAGATCACTATTTGTTTCGCCCGAGATAAAAAAATCTGCTACAGCACGCCTATGGTCGAAAACTTTAATATGGATTTCTCCAAGCGGATGGTGATCGAAAGCGAAAAACTCGATTGGATTCCAACGCGGATGGAGGGCGTTGAGCGGCGGATGCTCGAGCGGGAAAAACCGGAATCGGGCCGGGCAACCTCCGTGGTTCGCTATGCGCCAGGCAGCTATTTCTCACCCCACACCCATGGCGGCGGTGAGGAGTTTGTTGTCTTGGAAGGGGTGTTCTCCGATGAACATGGCGACTATAAACCAGGATCTTACGTCCGCAATCCACCCGGCTCCCAACACAAGCCGTTCAGCGCCGATGGCTGTACGATCTTTGTCAAACTCTGGCAGATGGAACCAGAGGATGATAATACGGTCAGGGTCGATACGACATTTGCTGATTGGCTACCGGGTCAAGTTGAGGGCTTAACGGTATTGTCTTTATATGAACGTTCACCCGAACTGGTCGCGTTGGTGCGTTGGCAGCCGGGCACGCAGTTTCAACATCATGTACATCCCGGCGGCGAGGAAGTCTTTGTGCTGGAAGGCACTTTCGAGGACGAGCAAGGGCAATACCCCAAAGGCACCTGGCTCCGCAATCCGCCCTATAGCGAACACACGCCGTTCAGCACTGAAGGCTGCCTGATCTGGGTGAAAATCGGGCATCTGCCGGTGCAGGATAATTTTAACACATAAATTCCCCTCAATCGCCGGGCGCTTACTCCGTAAGCTTGGCTACGCCGCATAAGCGGCGACCCGCAGTCGCGGGCGTTATGAAATCGAGTATAATTGGAACGTTGATGACTAATATTATCCCTCCCTCCTTGCGGGGGAGGGTTAGGGTGGGGGGGGGATTTAGCTAACTACCCAAACGTTACTTTATGACTTTCCAGCAGGCTCGGCACGCGATCAGGATCGGCGCGGCCCCAGCCGCAGACGGTTGAAATGCCGAATTCCGGTACGACTTTACGGGCTGCCGAAATGCGCGCCGCATCGCCTGCCTGATCATTATAGAACAGTAGACCCAGATAAAGCTCGCAATCTTCCGGCAAGTTCAAATTACTGAGCGGTGCATAAAAGGCATCTTCCGGCTCACCATAAGTTCCCGGCATGTGAATAAATTCGACCGAGCGGTTGACGTTTTCAATGATACCGTTGGATATTTCAACCGAGATGGCAAAATCCCGCGGTTTAACGACATGATCATCGCCGGGACTGCCGTAACAAATATGATAACCAAGCTCGACATCGGCGGGTATAAAATCGCCGATCCGGGCAAGCTGATCATAAACTTCCTGCTTATAATTTTCTGACCGGTCGGGGTAATAATTCTCAAAGATCAGCACTTCCTGACAGACATCCCATTGTACCGCCAATTTGTCATGTGGAATGGCCGCCATGATTTTAGCGACATCAATACCGAAGGATTTTTCATAGATTTCAAGGAATTGATCGCGGCCATTGGGGCTGACATAGTTATACCCGGTGGCAAAAGGTGTCGGCAGGCTGACTTGAAATTTAACATCTGCCGGAATTTTACCTTCGGATTGCAAGCGGGTAAAATCTTTGAAGGACTCGATGGCGTGTTCCGAATAGCCGATAGGAAAAATCAGCGTATCAAGATCAACATCATTTTTAAGCTTTAACAACTGCACCTCACGGATGACTTTGCCGTCCCACTGTTTAAACTCAAACTTCGGGATACTTTCGTCCGGCTCCATCGCCGGATGGGCGGTCAGCATCTGGCGTTGATAAAAAATCCATTTGGTGCGTTCCCCGGTTTCACCATCAGGCAGGCGTTTGATATGGCTGCCTATGGAGTCGCAGACTGAGCAGAAAACTTCTTCCGAGGAATTTAGCGGAATACTCCCGACGAGATGGGCAAATTTCTTGATATCAGGCATTTTAAGATCATCCTCTCAAAATCCCCCCCGTATGTTTGGCAACGTTTGCAACAATCTTGTCTGACACCGCTTCAATCTCGGCATCGGTCAGGGTCTGTTCTGTTGGCTGCAGCGTCACCGTTATGCCGACCGACATCTGGTGTGCTTCGAGGTTGCCGCCGGTGAAGACGTCAAAAACGGTTACCTCGGAGATGAGTTTTTTATCGGCTGATGAAGCCGCGCGCACGAGGTCTTCGGCGCTGACTGTATCTTCAACAATAAAAGCAAAGTCCCTCGCAACGACCTGGAACGCATGCAAGTCCAATTTCGCCCGTGCGATACCTTTGCCGGCTTTGGGCAGCGGCGCGTTGTCGAGATAAATCTCGAAGCCGACCATCGGTCCTTCGACATCCATGGCTTTCAAAATGGCGGGGTGAATTTCACCAAAATGCGCCAGCTGGGATTTCGGCCCCAATTGAATCGTGCCGGAGCGGCCCGGGTGATACCAAACGGGCCCACCTTGCTGAACTTGCGCATTGGCAGCCGGGCCGCCAATTTGTTCGAGCGCCGCCAAGACATCGGCTTTGACATCAAAGACATCAACATCGCGCGCACCTCCGGCCCAATTCCGGGGCGTTGAACTGCCAACCCTCAAGCCGGCCGCGACAATGGTCTCATCATCCGGTTTTTCACCGGCGAATTGCGGACCAATTTCAAAAAGTGCCACATCACTAATGCCGCGATCAGCGTTGCGTCCGGCGGCCGAAATCAAATTCGGCAGGATCGACGGCCGCATAATGGCAAGATCGGTGCTGATCGGATTGACCAGATGGATACTTTCCGGCGCACCGCCAAATAGATTAGCTTGATCTGAGTCGACGAAAGAAAACGTCACGGCTTCGGTCATGCCGCGTGTCGCCAAAGTGCGCCGCACGCGCGAGCGCCGATCTTGGGTCAGGTTTATGGCGCCATGAGGCAGGGCGGATTCGCGCTCCATCGGGACAATTGGAATGTCGTCAAAACCGTTGATGCGCAACACTTCTTCAACCAGGTCAGCCTCGCCGACCACGTCATAACGCCAAGACGGTGCAATGGTATCCCAGCCGCCGTCGGCCTTGGTAACTTCAAAGCCAAGAGTTTCCAATATCTCCTGGGTACGATCCGGGGCAACGTCGACGCCGCCCAATTGTTTGACGCGGGTATCACGCAGGAAATAATTACGCCGCCAGTCGGGCTCGCTGCCAGCCGTGATAATCTCGCTGGCTTCGCCGCCACAAAGATCGAGGATCAATTGCGTCGCCATCTCGGTGCCATCGATCAGGAAGGCCGGATCAACGCCGCGCTCAAAGCGGAAACGGGCATCCGATTGCAGATTCAGTTTACGGCCCGTCATGGCAGTGCGAACCGGATTAAAATAGGCGGCTTCCAGCATGACATTGACGGTCGCATCAGAAACGCCGGTGCGTTCTCCACCCATAACACCGGCGAGGGCTTCGGCATCCTGATCATCGGCGATCACCGTCATCTCGCCATCAAGCTCGTATTCCTTGCCGTCGAGAGCGAGCATTTTTTCGCCTTCTTTGGCCATCCGCACCTTGATGTTGCCTTTAATTTTGTCGGCATCGAAAACGTGGAGGGGGCGGCAATGAGCAATTGTCATGTAGTTGGTGATATCAACCAGCGCTGAAATGGGGCGCAAGCCAATCGCCAGCAATTTGTCTTTGAGCCACCCAGGGCTCTCGCCGTTATTGACGCCTTTGATATAACGGCCGACAAACATCGGGCAGGCGTCTTTGTGGCCATCATCGAAATCGAGACTGACAGTGACTGGGCTCTTGAAGCTGCCTTTTACTGTCGGGACGTCCAATAGTTTCAGGGTGCCAACACCGGCAGCAGCAAGATCACGGGCAATACCAAAAATACCGAGACAGTCACCCCGGTTGGGTGTAATTGCAATATCAATCACCGGATCGGTCATCCCTAAGGCGGCAGCGGCAGTGGAGCCAACTTCTGCGTCTTCCGAAACTTCAATAATGCCTTCATGATCATCGGAGAGACCGATTTCACGCTCCGACAGCATCATACCGTTGGACGTGACGCCGCGAATTTTGGTGGTCTTCAGGGTGACATCAATGCCGGGGATATAGGAGCCATTACCGGCAAAGACACCTTTGAGGCCGGTGCGGGCATTGGGTGCGCCGCAAACGACTTCAAGAGTTTCCGTGCCGTTGTCAACCTGCAGCACTTGCAGGCGGTCGGCATCCGGATGCTGTTTGGCTTCCAGTACATGACCAACGACGAACTCTTTTAAAAGTTTAGCCCGGTCCTCTACGCTTTCGACTTCAAGTCCGACCATGGTGAGCCAATGCAGAATCTCGTCGAGGTCTTTATCGGTATCGAGATATTCTTTGAGCCAGTTTAGGGTAAACTTCATAGCCCGGCCCTCCCGACAAGCGAGGGGACATCGAGGGGCTGGAAGCCATAATGTTTGAGCCAGCGCATATCCGTATCATAGAAAGTACGCAGATCAGGAATGCCGTATTTGAGCATTGCCATGCGCTCGATCCCCATACCAAAGGCAAAGCCCTGATATTTGGTCGAATCGATACCGCAGTTCTCAAGCACGGCCGGATTGACCATGCCGGAACCCAAAATCTCCAGCCAATCGTCGAAGTTGCCAATTTTTAGAGTGCCGCCTTCAAATGAGCAGCCGATATCAACTTCGGCCGACGGTTCCGTGAACGGGAAATAAGACGGGCGGAAGCGCACCGGCAATTCGTCGACGCCAAAATAAGCGCGGCACATTTCGATCAGGCAGCCTTTGAGATGGCCCATATGGGTGGCTTCATCGATCACCAAGCCTTCGATCTGATGGAACATTGGCGAGTGCGTCGCGTCATGGTCACAGCGATAGGTCCGGCCGGGCACAATAATTCGGATCGGCGGTTCTTGTGACTGCATGGTGCGAATTTGCACCGGCGAAGTATGGGTCCGGAGCACCATGCGCTCGCCTTCTTTTTCCGCATTAACATAAAAAGTGTCGTGTTCCTGGCGCGCCGGATGATCGATCGGAATATTGAGGGCGGTAAAGTTGTACCAGTCTTCCTCAATATCGGGTCCTTCAGCGACGACAAAACCCATTTCACCAAAAATAGAAATGAGCTCATCAATGGTCTGGCTGATCGGATGAATGGTGCCTTGGTTCTCGGGCCGCGTCGGTAAGGTGATGTCGATTTTCTCTTCCGCCAAACGCGCATCCAAGCCGGCATTTTCAAGCTCAAACTTACGAGCATCAATCAGATCAGCGATTTCTTGTTTGAGAACATTAAGCTGTTGACCGGCGGCTTTACGCTCATCCGGCTCCATCGCGCCTAAGCCTTTCATCAGGGCGGTAATCTGGCCTTTTTTACCAAGGGCGGACACCCGGACCTGCTCCAGCGCTTGCGCATCGGCAGCGGCTTCAACCAAGGCAGCTAGTTCTGATTTTAAAGCGTCTAAATTATCCATCCGTCAACCAACCTGAATACATAAGTTTTTATAATAGTATATTTGGCAGCAAAAGGGGGCCGCCTTTTGGGCCGCCCCCGTTTTCAATCTGCGTTCATTAAATCTTTAAGCAGCTTTGTCGAGGGCAGCCTGAGCCTGTTCAACTAAGCTTCTAAACGATTCCGGTTCATGAATGGCAATATCGGACAGGACCTTACGATCCAGCTCGATACCAGCTTGTTTCAAGCCGTTCATGAACTGCGAATAATTCAAGCCATGTAGACGGGCGCCAGCGTTGATACGCTGAATCCACAAGGCACGGAAGCTTCGTTTTTTGGCACGGCGGTCGCGATAGGCATATTGCAGCCCTTTTTCGATCCGTTGCTTGGAAATCCGGAAATTGTTCTTGTTGCGGCCGCGATAACCTTTGGCCTGGGCAACGACTTTTTTGCGCCGCGTGCGGCTGGCGACTTTACCTTGAGCTCGAGACATCTCTATTTCCCCCGATTATATGGCATAAACGATTTGATCTTTTTGGCATCGGCATCGGCCATGATCATGGTGCCACGCGTTTTCCGCTTCATCTTTTGCGGACGGCGGCGGAGAAAATGTTGTTTACCAGCTGGATTGCCCCGGACCTTGCCGGTGGCAGTGGTGCGAAAACGCTTCTTGGCGCTCGACTTGGTCTTCAATTTTGGCATTTCTCTTTTCCTTTTTTAACCCCGATTTAAACTGATCAGGCGATATCTTATTAAGCGGCTAGGTATGCCTGGAGTTATATGCTCCACCAGACCGCTCGATGAAGCGCGGGTTATAGCGATCTAAGGAAGGTAATGCAAGTGTTTCCGGCCAATTTTTAAGCATTCGTGCGGGTCCTGAAAGTTTCATATCTTCGAGGGATTTCACATGCTAAACAGATATTTAAATGACCGCAGAACTCGAACATCCGCTCAAAAACTTCGCCCTCGTGACCGGTGCCTATTGGGTGTTTACCCTCACCGATGGCGCGCTCCGCATGTTGGTGCTGCTGCATTTTTACGCCCTTGGCTATGACGCCTTTCAAATCGCCCTGTTGTTTGTGCTTTACGAATTGGCGGGCGTTGTCACTAATCTGATCGGCGGCTGGATCGGCAGTCGCTTGGGGCTCAAAGTCACGCTCTATGTTGGTCTCGGTCTGCAGGTAATTGCGTTATCGGCATTGGCAAATTTCGATGCAACCTGGACGGTGTGGCAGGCGGTCGCCTTTGTTATGGCCCTGCAGGCGTTGTCCGGCATCGCTAAAGACCTCACCAAAATGAGTGCTAAAAGTGCGGTAAAGCTGGTCGTTGCCGAAGATGGGAACGACGCCCAGGAATCGTTATTTAAGTGGGTTGCCATTCTCACCGGCTCCAAGAACACCCTTAAAGGCGTTGGGTTTTTCTTAGGCGGCGCGTTGCTCGCCTGGCTGGGGTATGCAGCAGCACTTTACAGTATGGCCGGGGCTGTGGTGCTCGCGCTCATTATTGTACTGGCCTTGATGACGGGCGATCTTGGTAAGGCCAAAGAGAAAGTGAAATTCTCCGGTATTTTTTCAAAGACACCAGCAATCAATATTCTTTCAGCTGCCCGGTTTTTTCTGTTTGGCGCCCGGGATATTTGGTTTGTCGTCGGCTTGCCGCTGTTTTTAGCCAGCCAGCTTAACTGGTCCCATACCCAAATCGGCAGCTATATGGCGGCCTGGGTCATCGGTTATGGTCTGGTGCAATCGATTTCCCCCCAAATAGTGAACCATAATGCGAATGCCGGCGCAGCCCGCTTGTGGCTGTTGGTTCTGATCGTCATCACCGGCCTGATGTCAGGTAGTATCTATCTAGATTTTCAGCCTGCCTTGACCGTTTTGATCGGCTTGATAATTTTCGGTTTTGTCTTTGCCATAAATTCCTCGATCCACTCGTATTTGATCCTCGCCTTTTCCGATCGGGACAAAGTAGCGCTCAATGTCGGGTTTTACTATATGGCGAATGCTGGTGGCCGCTTAGCCGGCACTTTGATATCCGGCCTCGCCTATCAACTTGGCGGCATGCTGTTTTGCCTGGTCGCCGCACTGGGATTTTTAATAGCGTCGTGGCTCATCGCCTTGGCGCTGCCGCGCTCGGAAACCGCATAAAACTCTCTAAAACCGTCAGAAAAGTCGCGCAACATAATGTTACTTGGGGAATTAAGGTTATTGCATATAATATTATGTTAATATTAGGCTGAAATTGCCAATTGGAACGCGTGAAGGGATTTCCCGGACCATGGCAAAAAACCACAAATTGCAATGTATTTCTAATTTCAGAGAAACCGTATCGGGGAACTTAGATGCGGCGATGGCGGTTGCCGGGTTGGTGGTTGCTGTTTTTCTAATTATAAATCCTGCGCAAGCCCAGGCACCGTGCGGTTCTAATCGGGTAAGAGAATATAGCCCTGAATCCCACCGGAAAAACTGCATGACCCTACCCAAAGCGACAAAGACACGAACCGGTGTGCTGCGTGAGAGTCAGCAACTGCGAATTCAGAATTTAAAAAAGCAACAAACAGAAAATCGGCGCCGGACTTTAGCTCCACGTAAAAATACCGATGGTTCCTCGGCCCAGAGAATTCGGCAACGCAAGGATATTCTAAAGGACCGGATAATCATAAATCGTCAACGGTCCCAATGACAATTTTCTCTATTTACCTGGGCGCGATCACCATCGTCATTTGGCGGCCTTCCATTTTGGGGAATTGCTCAACCTTGGCAATTTCCTCCATGTCGCCCTGAACCCGATCCAGCACTTTGCCGCCAAGTTCAACATGGGCCATTTCACGGCCCCGGAAACGCAGCGTGACTTTAACTTTGTCACCTTCACCAATGAACCGGTTCATGGCGCGCAGCTTAACCTGATAGTCGTGCTCTTCGATACCCGGACGCATCTTGATCTCTTTGACGACAATGACGTTCTGTTTTTTCTTCGCTTCGTTCTTTTTCTTCTGGGCTTCGTATTTGTACTTGCCGTAATCCAGAATTTTGCAGACGGGCGGGACGGCATTTGGTGACACAGCAACCAAATCCAGGCCGGCTTCATAAGCGCGTTCTATAGCTTCTTCTTTGGAAACAACACCGGCCATTTCTCCGTCGGCATCTACTAGCCGAACTTCATCTGACTCGATGTCTTCGTTTACTGCCGGACCCTCTTTGGATGGGGTGGCGTTAAAGGGTGGACGTGCGATCCTTGTTTGCTCCTTTTACAAGCCCTCTCGTTCCGGGGGGCTGTAAATTGCATATTCTGTCAATGCGTCACCCTTTGGATTTCGAAGGTCTTTCTCCTTAAACTATGTTGCCGTTAATATTGGCATTGTTGATCAAATTTCAACTGCCCGGCATAGCGGCTTCTTGGCGCAGTGTATCAATTGCTGTTTCAAGCGCAAGAATTTCTTGATCTTTTCCGCCGAGGCGCCGCATGGCAACGGTATTTTCTTCCGCTTCACGGCCCCCAACCACTAGGATAACCGGGACTTTTTGGACAGAATGCTCACGCACCTTATAATTAATTTTTTCGTTCCGGAGATCGCCTTCAGCGTGCAATCCGGCCTGTTTTAGCTCTGCTAACACTTTTTCGGCATACGGCTTGGCTTCATCGGTGATCGTCGCCACAACAACTTGAAGCGGCGCCAGCCAGAACGGGAAGCGTCCGGCATAGTTCTCGATCAAGATGCCAAGAAAGCGCTCAAACGAGCCCAAGATCGCCCGATGTAACATCACCGGGCGATGTTTTTCGCCGTCTTCACCGACATAGGACGCGTCCAACCGTTCCGGCAGGACAAAATCAACTTGGTGAGTGCCGCATTGCCAGTCGCGACCGATGGCGTCGCGCAGCACGAATTCCAGTTTGGGGCCGTAAAAGGCGCCTTCGCCGGGGTTGAGCTCGTAATCGTAACCCGCCGCATTGACGGCATCGGTGAGGGCTTTTTCAGCCTTGTCCCAAGTCGCATCATCACCGACGCGCACTTCCGGGCGATCTGAAAATTTAACGACGACATCTTCGAAGCCGAAATCTTTATAAACGCTCATCAGCAGATCACAAAAAATCTTAGTCTCTTCGGTGATCTGATCCTCGGTGCAGAAGATATGCGCATCATCCTGGGTGAAAGCCCGCATCCGCATCAATCCATGCAACGCACCCGACGGCTCATTGCGGTGGCACGAGCCAAACTCCGCCATGCGTAGCGGTAAATCGCGGTAGCTTTTGGTACCGTGGCGGAAGATTTGCACATGACAGGGGCAGTTCATCGGCTTAATGGCGAGAATTTTATCCTCGGCTTCCGAGATGAACATATCGTCCCTGAATTTTTCCCAATGGCCGGAATCTTCCCATAATGAGCGATTGACCAATTGCGGCGTGTTGACCTCGACATAACCGGCGTTTTCGAGCCGATTACGGATATAGTTTTGCACCGTGCGATACAATTGCCAGCCTTTGGGATGCCAGAACGCCGACCCGAGGGCTTCTTCCTGAATATGGAACAAATCCATTTCCCGGCCGAGGCGGCGGTGATCGCGCTTTTCGGCTTCTTCCAGCATGTTGAGATAGGCTTTGAGCTGCTTCTTATCCGCCCAGGCTGTACCGTAAATCCGTTGCAGCATTTCGTTGTCGGAATTGCCCCGCCAATAAGCGCCGGCGAGTTTCATCAATTTAAAATGCTTGCCGAGCTTGCCCGTCGATGGCAGATGCGGCCCCCGGCAGAGATCGACCCATTCACCTTGCCGGTAGATCGATACGTCGTCACCAGCCGGGATCGCTTCGATCAGCTCGGCCTTATAGACTTCGCCTTTGGCTTTAAAATATTCGATGGCCTCATCGCGATCCCAAACTTCACGGATAAATTCGAGATCGCGGTCAACGATTTCCGCCATTTTCTTCTCAATGGCTTCAAAATCATCGGTCGAAAAAGGCTCTTCACGGGCGAAATCATAGTAATAGCCGTTTTCGATCGAGGGGCCGATGGTAACCTGGGTGCCCGGGAAAAGTTCCTGAACCGCTTGCGCCATGACATGGGCAGCATCGTGGCGCAGCAAATCGAGCGCGTCTTCATCTTTTGCCGTGACAATGGAAAAATCACAATCCGCTTCAATGGTGCGGGATAAATCCATCATCTCACCATTAATGCGCACGGCAAGGGCGGCCTTGGCGAGGCCCGGGCCTATATCTGCGGCGACATCAGCACCTGTCACTGGCGCTTCATATTCCCTGACACTTTTATCAGGTAAGGACAGTTTGATCATTTTTCCTTCTTGCCCACTGTTTCTCATAGCTCAATTCCTAAATTCCGGTCTTCACTTAGCAGATAACTGTCTCATATAAAAATTAAAAAACCCTCCAAGCATTAGCTGGGAGGGGACAGACATTCTGCAATTGACGCAAGCTAAATGTCACGGCCCCCCGTTTAGTGTCGGAGTCGTGGTGGTAGTCGCTGTGGTTGTGGTCAGTTGCTTAATCATGGGCGCCTATATCGTCGATCCGGGTTGCTTTGTCAAGTTGAGGCCAAGGCTAAATCTTGGGTCACAGTTTCTATCGATAATTCTTTGAGATCATCAACGCGGTGGATGGTCACGTCCTCCCCACGCTGGGCACAAAGCGTCGGATCGGACGCTGCGGAATAGAGCACGACTGTTTTGCAGCCACCGGCCGCCGCCGCATGCATTGGCCCAGTGTCATTGCCGATCGCCAGTTTGGCGTTCCGGGCCAAGACGAAGAGATCGCTGATCGTCGTTTCACCGGCCAGCGACAGGCACATCGGATCAACCTTTGCCAGATCTAGCGTCAATGGTAATTCATCCGCGCCGCCGATAAAAACCGGCGTAATGCCCCCGGAAATCAAGTGACGGGCGAGGTCTTGATAATTCTCATTTGACCAACGCTTGTCCGGCCGATGCGCCGCGCCGCCTGGCATGATCAGGGCAAAATTCTCGTCCAGACCAAAACGCTCGATGTCAGCGGTGACCCAAGAAAAGTCACCTGTTTCAACGCCGGCGATCCCGGCCATTGAAAGCTGTTCCTGCTGGCGTTCAATGGTATGCATGAGGTCGCGCCGCGAGTTGGCGTGAGGGTGCGAACAACCAGGCGCAATACCGGACCAATCGGGTTTAGTGCCGGGCCAAAATAGTTTGAAATAAAAACCGCTGCGGTCTGAAGTTTGCAAATCATAGACGCGGGAAAAATCTTGCCCCCGCAGCCAACGCCTCAAAGCCAACCAATCGCCAAACTGTAAAGCGCTCGGCCGGCTGTCTATTTCGATGTTATCAAACCAGGGGGACGCGCCGGCAAATTCGGCAAAAGGCGGCGATGTTAGGAGGGTTATCTCGGCGTCCTGATGGTGCCGGCGAATGGCGGCAAACGGGCCTGCCGCTTGGACAAAATCTCCAAGCGCCCCCAATTTAATGACGAGTATTTTATGTGCTTCACTATTTTCAGAGTCATTTTTTGGCATTTTGATCACGATGAATTGGCGTCACCAGCTATTAGCTCGTTATAAACGTCGAGTGTTCTGGCACACATTATTTCCTTTGAGTAGTTCTCGTGAATATGAGTGATCGCCTTTTCCGACACTTTTACGCGCTGCTCTTCGCTGAGATCAAGAATTTTGGCAATTGCCTCGGTGAGGGATGCCGGATCATTGGGTTCCGCGAGCCAGCCGGTTTCGCCATCGATGATAGTTTCTTTTGAGCCGCCATGATTGGTGCCGATCACCGGCCGGCCGAGCGCCTGACCTTCAACGACCACCCGGCCGAAGGCTTCCGGATCGGTCGAAGCCGACACCACAACGTCGGTGAGCATCAATGCCGCCGGCATATCATCACAATGATCGACAACATGAATAATATTTTCCATGCCGTATCGCTCGATTTCTTGTTCCAACTCCTCGCGGTAGTCTTCGCGGCCCTGAGCAGAGCCGACCATTAGGCATTGTACATCCGTCCGCCCAAGTTTCTTGATAGCCTCGATAAAGATGGTTTGGCCTTTCCAGCGGGTCAGGCGGCCCGGCAACATGATGATCGACATATCATCCGGCAAGCGCCATTCATTGGCGAGTTTTATTATGCGTTCCTGACTGACTTTGCTGGCATCAAATTTATTGAGATCAATACCTCGCGGAATAACCCGGATGTTGGAAGACGGTACCCCGTAAATCTTGCGAATATGACCGGCGATAAAATCAGATATAGCGATAACACGCTCACCCTTGGTCATCACGGCGTTATAGCGCCGCTTAAACCAATTGCCATAACTATAGGTGCCGTGAAAGGTTGTGATGAAATGCTTTTTGGTGCGCCGGGCCGCATAATAAGCACTCCACGCCGGTGCCCGGGAGCGCGCATGAATAATATCGACTTGCTCTTGCTGGGCTAACACGACCAGACGCTGAATATTGCGCCGCATGACAAAGGGGTTTTTACTCGCCACCGGCAGTTCAAAATGCTCGACGCCCAAGCGCTGTAATTCATGGGTCATGGGGCCGCCCGCTGATACCACGATTGAGCGCCCGCCGCCTTCAACAATAGCATTGGCGACATCGATAGTGCCGCGCTCCACCCCACCGGTTACCAATTCCGGCAACACCTGCATGACCGTCGGTGGGCGCAGTTCCGCACCTGCTATATCACTTTGGTCTGCCGGGGTATTCCCAGGTGTTTTATCTGCCGAATTTTCGATGCTATTATCGGTGTCCAATTTAAAACCTAAAATGCCAATATAACTTTACTATTCATATAGCTTTATTCAGTTTATTTCTCACGAACGGTTAAATAATGTCAAACGATACCACCTTCGCAGAACCCCCACACCAGATACTATCACACACCACCGGTGCGTCCATTGCTTACCACGCACTCGCGGGTGCTTCACCTGGTATCGTCTTTATGACTGGATTTATGTCGGATATGACCGGCAGCAAGGCTTTAGCGCTGGAATCTCTCGCCCGCGAGCGGGGTCAGGCATATCTCCGCTTTGATTATCAAGGGCATGGGCAATCTTCGGGTGAATTTGCCGACGGCACCATCGGTCTCTGGGCGGAGGACGCATTGGCCGCGTTTGACGAACTGACCGAGGGGCCACAGATAATTGTCGGCTCCTCCATGGGCGGCTGGATGATGTTATTGACGGCAGTTGCGCGGCCCGACCGCGTTGCCGGTTTGGTCGGCATTGCCGCTGCCCCTGATTTTACCGAAGATTTGCTGCCGAATGAGCTCAGCCAGGAGCAATTGGCGGAGGTGGAGGAAAAGGGCTTTGTTATCGTGCCGAGTGAGTACGAAGATGATTACACCTTCACCAAAGCGCTGTTCGATGATGGCCGGGAGCATTTGGTGCTGCGCGATGAAATTCCGCTCGATTGTCCGGTGCGTTTGCTGCATGGCCTGAATGACACATCGGTACCCTGGCAGACAGCGCTCACCATCAAGGATAAACTGCGCTCAGATGATATTGAAATTACACTGATTAA
The DNA here is from genome assembly GCA_913020445.1 of uncultured Rhodospirillaceae bacterium. Taxonomy (GTDB): domain Bacteria; phylum Pseudomonadota; class Alphaproteobacteria; order Rhodospirillales; family UBA2165; genus TMED23. The sequence goes on along the minus strand of CAJWAR010000012.1, from coordinate 1,498 downwards.
AGACGGTGATCATCGGCTCAGCGAGGAGGATGATTTAGCGCGCCTAACCCGAACTGTTACTGCTTTGATAGATGGCCTTTAAGCCTTCCCTGTAGGTTGGATAGATTAACTGAATACCCAACTCATTTTTAATTTTCGCATTGTCGACCCGGCGGTTGTCCTGCCAAAAAGTTTTGGCGATGGGTGACATCTCTTTGAGAGCCTCTTCGAAAGGCACCAAGGGCGGCGGCTCGATACCGAGGAGTGCGGCGGCGTAGGCTTCGATTTCTTGCTGCTCGGCGGCTTCATCATCACATAGATTGTAGATTTTGCCGGGGTTTGGCTGAGCTATAGAGGCCACCAGCGTTTGCGCGATATCTTCGACATGAATGCGGGAAAAGAGATGCCCGGGATAATCAATCCGCCGGGCCAGACCTGAGTGCAGGCGGTCCATCGAGGAACGGCCCTGGCCGTAAATACCGGCAAGCCTGAAAATATGGGCGGATATTTCAAGCCAGCCTTGCTCCGCAGTAGCGCGCCAACGGCTGCGGTCATTGGAAGGGTTTAGAGGCGCAGTCTCGTCAACCAAAGCACCGCCGGTATCGCCATATACCCCGGTTGTCGACAGATAGCCGAGCCAGGCTTTATCACCGATTGATCTGAGCTGATCACTATAGCGCGCCAATACCGGGTCACCCTCGGCGCCGGGCGGCACGGCGGAGATGATAGCGGAAGCGCTGTCCAAAACTGTATCAGCAGCGTTGAAAGGAACCGGATTAATACCCATTGCAGCCAGTGCCTCAGCATCGGCATCTTCGCGGTAGGTGCCGCTGACAGACCAGTTCTCAGCTAACAGCTGGCGCGCCAGGACTTTCACCGAAAAACCGGGGCCAAAACAAAAAAGACTTTTTTTACCGTTTGCCATTATGATTGCCGCAATCGAAGTTAATCAGAGTCTACCGATAAGCAGCTGCAATGACCAAGAAAATAAATCGAACCCTCCTTTCAATCTTGGCGATATTGCTCGGTCTTTCGCCATATTTTTCTGAGGCTGAGGCGCAAGAGATTGATGCTAAGAAAGAATATACCCGCTGTATGGGATTGGCGAAATCGAAGCCGCAAAAAGGTTTTGATGCCGCTATTGCCTGGGTCGGCTTGGGCGGCGGTGATGCCGCCAAGCATTGTCTGGCGGTCTCGTTGCTGGAACTAAAACAATATAAAGAGGCGGCAACACGGCTAGAATCACTGGCGCAGGAAATCCGGGCACCCAAGACGTTTAGGGCGTCGCTCTTTGGTCAGGCTGGTCAGGCCTGGTTGATGGCGGACAACCCAGCCCACGCGGAGAATGTTCTGACCGCAGCGATTAAGCTCGATCCGAAGAATTTGAATTTCTATGTTGATCGGGCGCAGATTGCGGCGGCACAAAAAGATTTTAAGCGTGCTCTAAAAGATTTGGATAAAGTTTTGGAATCCGAGCCCGGCTACGTCGATGCGCTGGTTTTTCGCGCCAGCGCCAAGC
>CAJWAR010000011.1 GCA_913020445.1 uncultured Rhodospirillaceae bacterium | reverse complement strand
GCTGGACCCACTACTTCAAGTTCTGCCACGAATGCCACATCGGGTGGCTCGGGCGAAACAGCACCCCGCGTATCAATATAGAACTGTCTGGCGCCTTCTGGGCCCAGCTCGTGGGCCTGCGGGCGGCCTTCAGCTTCGGCCTGCAACATCGCGTCGATGACGGCTTGGACTTGGGGATCGATAGTCATTGAAATTCTTCCTCTGAATGAGCCTATCGAATATACTTAAATTTCTTTATTGTGAAGCCCACAATTGAGTTATTCGGCAGAAGTAACGATTGCAGTTATTGGTCCAATCCTATATGGAATGCCTCTAATTTGGGGCCTTCGGAACAGATAGCCCTACCAGTTTTACACCTGTTAGCTCTTACCAAGGAAAAACAAATGTCAGATCAAATTCGTGCGTCTCATATTCTTGTCGGTCATGCCGATGCACCCCAGGCAAGTTCTCAACTGTCGGCCGAAGACGCGATGAAACAAATTGAATCATTTAAAGCACAAATCGAAGGCGGCACGCCGTTTGAACAAGTAGCCAGTGATAACTCCGATTGCCCATCTTCCCGCCAAGGCGGTGATCTAGGGTCCTTCGGTCGCGGCGCCATGGTTCCTGCTTTTGATCAAGCAGCCTTCGAGTTAGAAGTTGGCGCGCTAAGTGATGTGGTCGAAACTGATTTCGGCTATCACATCATCTACCGTACTGAATAAAATTGAAATTGCTTATGGCCGGACCGGGACGAAAATCAGTCCCGGCTTTTTTGTGCTTAATCGGTGAAGAAAGCTAATTCTGAAGCAAGTTCTGCCTCACTCAAGGGATATTCGCTACCACCTCGCGGGTTGATCAATTCACCATTTGCAACACCAGCCAACTTTGACTGTAGATCGGTCGCCAATCGCATCGGCAGCCCGGCCTTCCAGGCAAGCGCTGTCATCCCTTTGGCACTGCGGGTTTCAATAATTTTTTCAATAACATCTAGCGCCAGATCAGCTCGCACGGCTAATGCGGAATTTACAAATATTCGATCTCCCGACGCTAACGCAGCTGCGATATCGCTCGCTTCGAGCCTGCCTTCGCGTTGCAGGCGCCGCGCCGCAGCGAGAGAAATATGGGCATTCGTCGAACTGGCTTGTACCGGATTAGGTTCATCATCAACTTGCTCATCAGACCCATTTTCTCCTGATATTTCAGGTGCGACTTTTTCGATCCGGCGATGCACCTCTTCTTTAACGCGCGTCAATGTCGAGGAATCTAAATCGTGGCGTTTTTCTAAAACATGGAGGTATTTATCAGCGACGAATTCAGCTAAACGAATAGCAGCACTCGAGGATAATTTGGGTCGACTCACCAGGGGTTCCTGCCAAGCAATGAAGTCGCGCGATTGATCGATTAACTTATCCAGCGTTTCCTCTCTGATTTGCGCCTGATCGTTTTTCAGCAATTCGGTAACCGCTTCTTTAGAATTCGCCTGGGCGATCGCATCGGAGATATTTGCCGATACAAATGGCCGGCGTGAAATGGCACCAAGTTTTTCACTTACTGGAAGGCTGCCAATTATTTGCAGCAGATCGTCATCCGTCAGAACAGGCGAATTCTCAAGTACCGGTATCGAAACCACCAGCTCCTCATCCTCAGCCAATTTACGAATGACGCCTGGCGGTGCATCCGCCACATCTTTTAACGTTTCGGCTAGAATTTGCCTGATTTTAGGTACTTGGTCCCTTGCCAAGCGTTCTAAAATTTCCACCGTCATCAGACGGATATCTTCACGTTCGATAGAGTTAAGCTGGGGCGTTAGCCGGGCGATCTTCTCGGCCAGACAGCTTCTAACTTCATCATCCTTGTCATTGGCGAGAACAGCGTCCGCTTGCGTTGGTGTAGAGCGGTTTTTGGCAATTTCCCGCCGCACGATCGGGTCAGGATCATCAGCCAAAAAATAAAGAATTTCAGGCTTCACATCGCGGCGTTCAGCGAGCTCTTTTCGCACCTCACGATTTTGGTCACCAGCAAGTTTTTTGGCTTGGCTATAACTCAAAGATGAACCATTTGGCCCAAAAAGACTGCGAATCCGGTCAAATATTGATGACATAGCGATAGCTGGCCTTCAAAATAATTTATTACATCATGCTATATAGGGACAAAGCCCCTAATTTCCAACGGAAAATAAGTTTGTCATGTCTAATAATTCACCAACCCAGTTGCGCGAAGGGAGGCTATGAACCACATTACTAACGTGAAGAGATAAACTCACCAAATTATGTTAAATTTGCCCCCAACATTCTAAATTATTAGGATTTACATGCGCTCACTAGCCGCCGATGCGCCGAAGAAAAAAGGTCCGCGCAACGATCTAAGAACTCTAAAAACGCTGATGCCGTATTTGTGGCCAAAAAATGCCCTGGAAATGCGGACGAGGGTGATTATTGCCATGCTGTTTCTCAGCTTGGCCAAAGGCATTAATGTCGGTGTACCGGTCTTATATAAAATGGCCATCGATGCGATCTCCGACAATACAATTTCTATTGTGGTCGTCCCAATCGGCATTCTAGTAGCTTACGGCCTGGCGCGCGTGATGGCTTTGGCTTTTGGCGAGTTTCGCGACGCCATATTCGCCAAAGTGGCGCAGCGCGCAATTCGTGAAGCCGGCCTGAAAACCTTTCGTCACCTGCATAAATTGGCTTTGCGCTTTCACCTTGATCGCCAAACCGGTGGCCTGTCCCGCGCCGTCGAACGCGGCACCAAGGGCATCGATTTTCTGCTCAATTTTATGCTCTTTAATGTCTTACCAACGTTACTTGAGATTTTACTGGTCTGCGCCATCATGTGGGGGCTGTTTAATTTCTGGTTTGCACTCGTCACGTTTGTCACTGTCGGCATCTATATTTATTGGACCGTAGCGGTTACCGATTGGCGCCTTAAATACCGCCGCACCATGAACAAGATGGATGGCGAGGCGACTACCAAAGCCATCGATTCCCTGCTCAATTACGAAACCGTTAAATATTTCGGCAATGAGGAACATGAAGCCAGACGCTTTGATCAGGCACTCAAGTCGTACGAGACGGCCGCAGTCAAAAGCAAGGTCTCATTGTCGATGTTAAACGTTGGCCAAGGGGCCGTTATTTCCATTGGCATGACCGCATTGATGATTATGGCGGGCTTCGGCGTGCAGGATGGCACCATGACTTTGGGTGATTTTGTCTTGGTTAACAGCTACCTCATCCAGCTCTTTCTACCATTGAATTTCTTAGGCTTTGTCTATCGTGAGATTAAGCAATCCCTTACCGATATGGACGAAATGTTTGGCTTGCTTGAGCGGGAAACCGAGATCGAAGATAAATCAGATGCATCGGAACTCACCATAACCGGCGGCGAAGTTATCTTTGAGAACGTTTCGTTTCACTACGAGCCGGCTCGCCCCATTCTTAAGGATATGTCACTCTCGGTAAAACCAGGTCAAACCGTTGCCATTGTCGGCCCATCCGGTGCCGGAAAGTCAACCATATCCCGCCTGCTCTATCGGTTTTATGACGTTACCGGAGGCCGCATTTTAATTGATGGGCAGGATATTCGCGATGTCACGCAAGACTCGGTGCGCTCGGCAATCGGCATCGTGCCGCAAGATACCGTGCTATTTAATGACACCATCTACTACAACATCGCCTATGGCCGCCCAACCGCTTCACCGTCTGAGATTGAAGAAGCCGCCCGGCTCGCCTCGATCCATGATTTTGTCCGCGAGTTGCCGGAGGGCTACAACACGCGGGTCGGTGAACGCGGTCTCAAACTGTCGGGTGGTGAGAAGCAGCGGGTTGCTATTGCGCGAACCATTCTAAAGGGCCCGGAGATTCTGATATTTGATGAGGCCACCTCGGCACTCGATACGCATACGGAAAAGGAAATTCAGCAATCGCTGCGTGAGGTGGCGGCAGAACGCACCGCCCTCGTTATTGCACATCGGCTCTCAACCATTATTGATGCTGACGAAATCATTGTTTTGGAAAAAGGCAGCGTCGTTGAACGCGGTACTCACGTGGCTCTATTAGAGCAAAAAGGCACCTATGAAGCGATGTGGGCGCGCCAGCAGGAAGCCGAGAAAGCCAAGGAAACTTTGGCCCGCAATCTGGACGAAGGAGAACCGGTGGAGGAGCCGGAAGCGGCGGAGTAGTTAATTAGGTGACGTTAATTAGGTGACAGGCACCAAATTATTTTTTAATTGAAATCAATCACTTAGTTTTCTGGCCAATCTGGGCTTTCCGATTAACCGCCATTTGAACAGCACTTTCGACTTCACCGGGCGACATTTTTGCTTTCAAACTATCGAGGATAAAAGGGGCTACAGTGACGCCAGAGCGCCGCGCGACTTCCAGCCACATCAGCGCCCGGCCATTGTCTTTGATAACGCCTTTACCTTGGGCGTATAGCATCGCAAGATTAACCTGCGCGGGCCCAATTCCTGCATTCGCTGCTTTCTGGTATAATGCACTTGCCTTGGTGGGATTTTTTTCAACGCCTAGGCCGCGCTCATATATGAGGCCCAAATTAAACGCCGCCGCCATAAAACCTTGTGCTTGAGCGCGCTCGAACCATTTGGCCGCTTGCAGGTAGTCTTGATTGACGCCGCGGCCCGCATAATACATTTCACCGAGTTGAAATTGCGCTGGCCCGTGGCCACCCGCCGCAGATTTGGTATACCATTTAGCAGCGCTCTTGATATCAGCATCGACTATCAACCCAATCTCCAATTGACGGGCTAACAGATACTGGGCTTCGGCATCACCACTTGCCGCCGCCCGCTTTAACCACGTCAGCGATTGACCATAATTAGCCGGCGGAGAAACTTGCGCCACACTAAAATTGGGCGAGTAAAATAACGCCACCAGTAAAACAATCGAAAATATAGTCTTCATAAATTCCTCAAACAAAAACCCGATACATAATATGCATCGGGCCTATAATAACTAGCAGATAACAATACCGCCATAAAAGATGAAAATTATTTATTTTTCTTCGACTAATTCTACTGTAGTGGATTTGGTCCTACTCGGCGGTACCGGCTCGGTAATGCGCAGGCTTTTCAGTTCAGCCGCGGTCTCTTCGTCCAAAGTCTTTTTGGGCAAAGGTTTGCCAAAAGCGACTGTACGCAATACGCCGCTGACACGCACCCGAGGTTGCGGCACGGGTTCCGGGTCTTTCACCCATTTCGAAACAGATTCGGTTGGCGCCTGCAATTCCGGCACTTCTGGCGCATCCGGCTCATCCGCACGGGACGGATGGGGACCGTAATAATTGACCAGCCTTTGCTTGTCGGTATGTTGTGGTTCCTTAAAACATTGTACGGCAGCCAGGGATTGATAACAGTAAACCGGCTCATGTTCGTACACTGCTTCTTCATAGGCATCGACGTAACCACACCCACCCAGAAACAAGACCAAGGCAGTAGTTTTTAGCGATATATGCATTCTACTTTCTCCTGGTTCAAAATCCCGCTTTCGCAAGAAGTCGGGAATCTGGAGGCTGCAGAATGTCAGAGAGTCGTGAAAATCCGGTTAACGTGCGGCACCAAAAAAAATGGCGCTGCCCCACGGATTTACAGTGGGCAACGCCATCTTTTGGTAAAAATTAAGTTGTTTTTATTCAGGTCCGGGCAAATCACTCAATGGCTTATGATTGAGTTGTTCTGCGCGTTCCAAATGGATCAGGATCGCGTGGCCACCTTTATCCGGATCGTTTTCACGTTCTTTTGGGTGCATGTCGGTCCACACTTTTTCCCGGACTTCATCGTCTTCCAGATGAACTTCGGCAGTGCCATAAAACCGGGCGATGCCACCGGCCGGCAGCAATCCATTGCCGCCGCGTGCGCCAAATTCAGAATTTCTGAAGTAGACGGTTATTTTGGTACCGTCGTGAATGGTTTCGGCAGTTGTACCACCGCCACGATTCCAAATTCCGAGCGTATTTTCATCATAAACGACAACACTGCCGCGCGGGCTAATTTGTGCATAGCCATCATCAAGCGCGACGCCCACCAAACATACATTTTTTGGAAAAGCTGTATTGATACCCTCAACCAGCCAATCTGGTACTAATCCCATTTCTAATTACCCCTTAGGTTAAATTTTCTATTTCAATAAACAGGTTATACAAAAACAAAATCTATTTGGCACGCGATTATGCGTTCACATCTACGACAACCCGGCCTTTAACCTGGCCCGCGAGAATATCATCGGCGTAGCCGGCAATATCACCAAGTCCGACGATTGTCGCCGCATCGCCGAGCTTATCCTGGGGCAATTCTTTTGACAGCCGGTCCCAGGCAATAATGCGCTTATCTTTGGGGCACATAACGGAATCGATGCCGAGCAAATTAACGCCGCGGATGATAAATGGCACAACGGTGGTTTCCAGTTTGGCCGACGCTGCCAAACCAATCGAAGCAACACTTGCATGATATTTCATGCCGGCCAGCACATTGGCCAGGATCGGCCCACCAACATTGTCTATTGCGCCCGCCCAGCGTTCGCCGGACAGCGGTCCTTTGGGGACTTCTTCAAGCTCTTCGCGGCCGACGATGCTCGCGGCGCCTAAGGATTTAAGATAGTCGGCGGTCTCTGCCCGGCCGGTCGACGCGGCAACCTGATAGCCGAGATTAGCCAAAATCGCCGTCGCAATGCTGCCAACGCCACCGGCAGCTCCGGTGATCAAAACTTCGCCTTCGCTGTCGGGGCTCAGCCCGTGATCTTCCAGCGCCATTACGGCCAGCATGGCAGTGTAGCCCGCGGTGCCAATCGCCATCGCCTGCTCGTTCGAGATATTGTCAGGCAGCTTTACCAGCCAGTCGGATTTAACGCGCGCTTTTTGCGCATAGCCGCCCCAGCACACTTCGCCGAACCGCCAGCCATTTAAGACCACCCGGTCACCGGCACTAAAATCCGCGCCGTCGGAGCTTTCAACGATACCCGACAGATCAACGCCCGGCACATGAGGATAGTTTCGCACCAGACCACCAAGACCTTTCAGCACAAGGCCATCTTTATAATTTAGCGTCGAATAATCCACGGCGACGACGACATCACCTTCCGGCAAATCATCCAGCCCAACACTTTCGACAGCAGAAGTTACGCCATCATCATCTTTGTTCAACACCAGGGCGTTAAATGCGTCCGCCATGTTTAGTTCCTTCTCTTATTAGATTTTCATTTTCCAGTTAAGGGTTTGGCCTGCCTTAAACGGGCGAACCGAGCCGCCATCCGGCACAGCAATTGTAGCCGGTACACGCCATTTTTCTTTGACCAAGGTAACCGAGCCCTCATTGGCATCCATGCCATAAAATGCGGGTCCATGCAAAGCGGCGAAGCCTTCGAAATTATCGAGCGCGTTTTCTTCTTCAAACACTTGGGCATAGAGCTCGAGCGCGTTCAGAGCGGTAAAAATACCAGCGCAGCCACAGGCGGCTTCTTTATCGCTCACCGGATGGGGTGCTGTATCGGTGCCCAAAAAGAAACAGCTATCACTGGAGGTCGCCGCTTCCCGCAATGCCAAGCGATGAACTTCCCGCTTGGCGATCGGCAGGCAATAGCGGTGCGGGTTGATACCACCCTCAAATATATCGCTGCGATTAATGATCAAATGATGCGCCGTAATAGTCGCCGCCATCTGATCTCGGTGAGCGCGCACGAACTCAACTGCGTCTTTGGTGGTGACATGCTCCATGACGATTTTGAGGTTCGGGAATTCTTCGATCAGCGGGCTCAACACGCGCTCAATGTAGACCGCTTCCCGGTCGAATATGTCGATGTCCGGATCGGTGACCTCACCGTGGAGCAATAGCGGCATCCCCATTTCCTGCATTTTAGCAAACACCGGTTCGAGCCGCGTGATATCAGTAACGCCCTGGGCCGAATTGGTCGTCGCATTGGCTGGATAAAGTTTAGCCGCCGTAAAAACGCCATCCTTGTAGCCGTCTTCAATTTGTCCGGCCTCACTTTCATCGGTCAGATAGCAAGTCATCAGTGGTATGAAATGCTCGTACTCCTTGCCATCCGGCAGCGCCTGTAAAATCCGGCGCCGATAATCCGCCGCCATCGCCGGTGTGGTAATAGGTTCGGCCAAATTCGGCATGACGATAGCGCGGCCAAATTGGCGCGCTGTATACGGCAGCACAGCTTCCAACATCGCTTCGTCTCTGAAATGGACGTGCCAGTCGTCCGGGCGGCGTAGGGTTATTTTCTGTCGTGATTTTGGCATGCGTTACGGTAATCCCCGATTTTCGTCCGCCTCTTATAGCCCGAAACTTTAGGCATGTAAAAAATACCTGACGACAATTGACTCTCCATCGAATTAGTTTAGGCTTAAACTAATTTACAAACAAAAGATTCGATAGGGAGCGAAAATTGGAAATTGCCGTAATTGGCGGCGGGCATGGATGTTATGCCGCCGCCGTTAGCCTCACCGAGCAAGGCCACAGTATCAGATTATGGCGGCGTGATGCGGCGGCTTTTGGTGCTGTCCGCGAGACCAGAACGCTAAAACTGATCGACCACGAAGGCACCCGCGATGTCGAGATCAGCGTTGTCACCGATGATCTGGCAGCCGCTATGGCTGGCGCTGAATTGGTGGTCCTGCCCCTGCCCTGTCACACTCACACGTCGCTGGCTCCGCAACTGGCCCCATTATGGCAGGACGGACAAGTTGGTTATCTGCCACCGGGAACTTTCGGCGGCTATATCTACGCCAAAGCCGCCGTCGATGCCGGTAATACAGCCAATATCGCCTTTGGCGAAACCGGGACGTTGCCCTACCTCGCCCGCAAGCACGGTGAAGACAATGTTCGTATCAGTGTCTATGCGACGCGCCTGCCGACGGGTATTTATCCTTTGAAAGATGCCGACCGCGCTTTTGCCGTCATCAAACAAGCCTATCCAGCTGCCGAGCAAATTACCGATTTGCTGGATGGTGCGCTGATGAATGCCGGGCCGATCATCCACCCGCCCTTGATCATGATGAACGCCGGCCCCTTGGAGCATTTTGAGGCCTGGGATATTCATAATGAAGGCACCCAGCCCTCGATCCGCAGTGTCACCGATGCGCTCGACAACGAACGTATTTCCTTGCGGGAAGCCCTGGGCTACGGCGCGCCACATTTTCCGTTAAAAGATCACTATGATGACGCGCGTGAAGAATGGATGTATGGCAATTCCTCCCATGAAAAACTCACCGATAGTGAGGATTGGCGGGAACACATTAATCTACACACCCACCGCTATATGCGCGAAGACACCGCCCTCGGCCTCGCCTTTTATGTTTCACTCGGGCGATGGGTTAATCATCCAATGCCAATCTCTGAAGGTTTGCTGGCGATTGCCACGGGAATTACGGGTGATCCGCTCTATGACTCTGGCCGGTCTCTCGAAAGCCTCGGCCTCGCTGATCTTAGTTTGGACGAGATGCGCGATATGTTAATTAATGGGATTACCACGTGATCGCATCACCCAACATAGTGGCCCTCGGTGCCGGGCGTATGGGACGCGGCATTGCCCAGGTGTTTGCCTATGCTGGTCATGACGTAACCATCCTCGATTTTAAAGAACGCGATGCAGCCGACAGCAAAGCCCTGCTCGCCGCCGGTAAAGCTGAAGTTAAGGAAAATCTCGAATTTCTGGTTTCGTTGGATGTCTTGGACGCAGAAAAAATTCCGGCAATCCTGGAACGTATTCATGGCGCCAACATCGCTGAAGCAGCAACAGTATTGGGCAAGGCCGATTACATTTTCGAAGGCGTACCGGAAGTTCTCGAGCTAAAAGAAGACGCCATTAGCCGCGCCAGCGCGCTGGCACCCGACACCGCGGTTATCGCATCAACGACGTCGACGATGCTGGTTGATACCTTGGCGGCTTTCAGCAACCGTCCGGAAAACTTCTTAAACGCCCATTTTCTCAATCCGGCCTATCTCATTCCATTGGTCGAGGTTAGTCCGAGCGATCAAACCGACAAAAATAAACTTAAAGCCTTTACCGAACTGCTTGAATCCATCGGTAAAACACCAGTGCTGTGCAAAGCATCGCCCGGCTACATTGTGCCGCGCTTTCAGTCGTTGATCATGAGCGAAGCCGTCCGCATGATCGATGAAGGTATTGCGACTGCCGAAGATATCGACCGCGCCGTGACAACCGGTTTTGGCGTACGCTATGCGACCATGGGTCCAGTTGAATTCATCGATTGGGGTGGCGTCGACATTCTTCATTATGCCAACCAGTATTTATCCAAGGAGCTCGGCGAACGCTTTCGAGCGCCTGATATCGTCGCCCAAAAAATAGCCGATGGACATTTGGGTATGAACCATGGCAAAGGCTTTTATGACTTCGAGAATATGGATGTGGAAGCCTATAAACGGGAAAAATTATCGACTTTTATCGCCCTGCTTAAACATCTCGACCTTATGCCCAAAGCAGGGTAATAAATGTATGGTGTACGAACCAAAAAGTGTGCGATAAGTTACGTAATAAGGAACTAATATGAATATTAACAGGATCACCAACTCTAAATACTTACTAACTGGGAGACTTACTATGAAATTAACATCGACAATTCTCGCTACTGCGGCGGCTTCACTTGCCGTCTTTAGCGTATCAACGGCACCTGCCGTTTCCGCGGAGGTTACCTTACGCGGTGCCAGCTGCTTCCCCATCGGCAGCCCGCCGTCCCGGCCTTATGAAGCGGTGGTAAAAGCAGTGAACGCGCGTGGTAAAGGCGTTTTACAGATTAAAAACGTTGGCGGCGCACCGGCAATTGGCAGCCCGTTCACGCTGACCCAAAAAATGTCCCGAGGCGCTTATGACATCGTCGGCTGCACCGAAGCCTATTTCGGTAATGTCCTACCGGAAGCACCGGCATTTCGTTTATCAGACAAATCCTATCGTGAATTGCGTCAAAATGGTGGTATCGCCTATCTGCAGAAATTGATGCATGCAAAGAACATCCACTTTGTTGCCCGCCATGGTGATTTTGGCCCCTTCAATTTATGGCTGAGCAAGAAAATCGATAAACCTGATTTGAAAGGTTTAAATCTTCGCGTGGCGCCGGTTTACACTGCGTTCTTCAAATCGCTGGGCGCAACTGTTCAAACAGCAGCGATGCCTAAAATTTATACGCTGATGGAAAACAATACAGTTCAGGGTTTTGGCTGGCCAGCCGGCGCCTTTGTTCCGCCATGGATGAAAGTGACCAAATACCAAGTCGAACCTGGTTTTTACTGGTCTACGCTCCACACCTTAGTTAATCTGAAAGTGTGGAATTCTCTTGGCGCAGCTCAGAAAAATTTGCTGAACAAAATTGGTATAGAATTTGAGCTGAAAAACGAACCCGGCAATGCAGCCATGGCAGCGCATATCAAAAAAGGTAATGCTGTCCGCGCGAAAAATGGCATGAAAATTATCGAGTTCAAAGGCGCCGACCGCGAGAAATGGTTAAAAGCGGCATATGATGAAGCATGGAAAGAAGTGCGCCAGCGCTCTCCAAAACATGGTAAGGCACTCGAGAAACTTTTCCGTTAATTCTACCTCTTCGGTAAAGAAGTGGATTTGTGGTAACAATTACTGCATTTCCACTTCTTTCGTTTTGGCAATAAAATTGTCGACTCATTAGGCCCAATAATGAATTCACCTTTAGATAAATTTGAAACTTACTTCATTCGTCTGACCCATTTTTTTGCCGCGCTGGTGGCCATCTCAATTGGACTGTTTGCAATCTTCATTCCATTCAATCTGTTTATTATCAAGGCCCAAATCGGCAGTATGTGGTGGCTAAATGGCTCCATTGAATACGCACTTTTTTTTGGTGTTTTTGCCGGAGCGCCATGGGTTCTTCAACAAGGCGCCCATGTTCGTGTCGATATTGTGACGGCAAGTTTGCCACCTAGTGCCGCGGACAAACTCAATACTTTTATTAATCTCTTTGGCGCGGCACTTTGTATTTTACTATGCGTCTACGGCATCCGTGCAGGCATTAGTGAGTATATTGACAAAACAATGCCAGACAAAGATTTGCGTGTTGCCAACTGGATCGTTGTTTCCTTCTTCGCCTTTTCCTTTGCCATGTTAACGACAGAATTTTTACTGCGATTGCGTAAAAATCGTATTCTCAAAATTGGCAGTGATGAACATGCTTCCGAGGCAGGATTTTAGTTATGGAATGGTATCTCGCACTTATCCTGATGCTCGGCACCGTCTGCCTGATCATGTTTGTCGGCCTTCCGGTCGCCTTTGCGTTTTTTGCTGCTAATGTTTTGGGTACGTTTCTTTTTATCAATGGTGACATCGGTCTGGTCTTTATGCCGATGGAATTCAACAACGCAATTAATTTTGGGCTGGCTCCCATAGCATTGTTTCTATTGATGGGTGAGATTTTGCTGCATACCGGCGTCGCATTCAAAGCCATCGGCGCAATTGACCGGATGATATCAAGAGTACCCGGCCGTCTTTCGATTGTATCGATTGTCGGCGGCACGGTCTTTTCCTCGTTATCCGGCTCAACCATCGCCAACACGGCCATCCTAGGTTCGGTTTTGCTCCCTGACATGATCAAACGAGGCTATAAACCGTCTATCGCGATGGGCCCGATCATGGCCGTTGGCGGCATCGCCATGCTTATTCCACCATCGGCATTGGCTGTGCTGCTGGCCAGTATCGCTGAGCAATCAGTTGCTCAATTGCTTATTGCCGGCATCATTCCCGGCATCTTAATGGCAGTTTTATTTTTCGCCTATGTCATTGGCCGCTGCATTCTCGATCCAACTTTAGCACCGTCTTACACACCTGATGAAAGCTACCTTGAAGAATCAATTTCGTTTTCCTTCAATGTCGGCGGTAAAACAATAATGTCTGCCACCTATAGCGGGAAATATCGCCGGCCGGTTAATCGCATATTGCCATTCTTTGTATATATTCTGCCACTTTTCATTATTTTCATCGTCGTTGTCGGCAGTATATTTTTCAAAATTGCAGCGCCCACCGAAGCTGCTGCGATGGGCAGTTTGGCCGCACTTGCCGCCTGTTATTTTTTCAAATTATTCACCAACTTTATCAAAATTACCGGTATTGAAGGTGCCGACTTTACCTGGCGCGCCATTTGGAAATCACTGGTTGAAACCGCGAAGATCAACACGATGATATTATTTATTATTGCCGGCTCGCTGGTTTTCAGTCAGGCGCTTTCGAATTCCGGCGCTACCGATGGCTTGCTGAACGCGGTGGCGGCAATGCAGCTCTCGCAATTGCAGATCGTCATTATCATGATGATCGTCTTGCTATTTCTTGGCGCTTTTATGGATCAGGTCAGTATGCTTCTTTTGACCTTGCCGTTCTTCCTGATGGGCAGCCAATCCTTCCAGGTGATGTTCAACATTGATGTCATCTGGCTGATGGTGCTGATGCTTATCACCATGGAGATCAGCTTACTTACGCCACCGTTTGGACTGCTGCTTTATGTTATGAAGGGCATCGCACCATTCGATGTTTCGATCATTGAGGTCGTAAAGTCTGCCCTGCCCTTTATCGCTATCGAAGTTGCCGTGTTGGCATTGCTAATTGCTGTTCCCGAGGTTGCAATTTGGCTGCCGAAAATGGTGCAGTAAAGCTCTCAAATTAAGGCCCCATTGCAATGACCGACAATGCTCCTTTTCGTGCCGATCATGTTGGCAGCTTATTGCGCCCCGCAGAACTGTTAGCCGCACGTGATCAACACGCCAAAAATGAAATTAGTGATGCTGGCTTGCGTGCCATAGAGGATGACTGCATTCGTAAAGCCGTCGCCATGCAAGAAAGCATCGGCCTGTCATCCATAACCGATGGTGAATTCCGCCGCGCCAGCTTTACCCATGACTTCGTCAATAAAATTGAAGGCGTGAATTTTGAGAAAAATCCCGACTACCATTCGGGTGATATTGCTGATACCAAAACCGAATGGCAGCTGCCGCCCTTCCGCGCTGTCGTCAGCGAGCGCTTGGTCCGGCCAGCTGAGGGAATTGAAGTTGCTAATTTCAGCTTCTTAAAATCGGTGGTTAACGAAACCGCCAAAATCTGCCTGCCTTCACCAACCATGCTGCATTTCAGAGGCGGCCGCGCCGCCATCAGCGAAACCGCCTATCCCGAGATGACTGATTTCTATAATGATCTCGCGCGCATTTACCGTGAAGAAGTGCTGGCACTCGCCGAGGCCGGTTGCCGCTATCTGCAGTTTGACGATACCAATCTCGCCTATCTCTGCGATGAAAATATGCGCGAAGGCGTGCGTCAACTCGGCGAGGACCCGGATGAACTGCCGGCCACTTACGCCAAGTTGATTAGCGATGCGGTCAACGGCCGGCCCGATGATATGGTAATCTGTATTCATCTTTGCCGGGGTAATGCGTTCAGTGCGGGCTTTGCCGGCGGCGGTTATGAGCCGGTGGCTGACATTATGTTCAATCAAACCGAAGTTGATGGTTTCTTCCTGGAATATGATGACGAACGCTCCGGCGGTTTTGAGCCGCTACGTTTTGTGCCTAAGAACAAGAAAATTGTACTTGGGCTGGTTTCCTCAAAAAAGGGCGCCTTGGAAGAAGTCGATCAATTGAAAATCCGGGTTGATGAAGCGGCGGACTATATTTCGCCGGATCAGCTTTGCCTGTCGCCACAATGTGGCTTTTCGAGCAGCACGACCGGGCCAAATAAAATCAGCGCCGACGAACAAGCCGACAAGCTACGGCTTGTCGTTGAGGCGGCAAAAACAATCTGGAATTAAGGCTTAATTCGCAATCAGCGCTTTAATTGCGGCTTCCCAGCTATCGGCATCCCAGCCTCCTGGGCCCCGATCACCGGTATAGGTGATCTTGCCTTCGGCATCGACAACAAACAGCCGCATCGGCTGAGAGATATATTTTTCTTCAACATCGTTATCGATACTGTCAATCAGCAGCGGCATCTGCAGATCAAGCCCGATCTGACAGGCGGCAGCGACTTCTGTCCGCGCCTCATCGGTGGTCGGATCGATGACAATGATATCCTCTTCAAGATTCTCATGGACCTGCCAACCATCGGATGGATGAGCTTCCCGCGTGTAAATACAAAAGAATTCAACTTGATCTTTGTAGGCATTATATAATTCGTTCAGGCGCACGGCCTGGCGACGAAAAGGTGGTCAGGTATAGGACCCGAACATCAGCGCGACCGGTTTTCCACGGAGCGCTGACAACTGCACAGTTTTACCCGTACGTTTACGGTCACGATCCAAGACATCAATTTCGAAATCCGGTGCGTCATCTCCCGGCTGCGGTACTTTTTCCTGTCGTGCTGCCTGATGGGCGCGCATTGCATCAAATTGATCTTCAGAAATTACGGAAATCTCCAGCCAGGATTTCTTGCGTTCTTCCGGTGACATTGGGGCGTCTGGCATGTTCAAATTTTTCCTTTGTATCGATATGAATTTCACTGAACTAAATTATTGCGCCAGTCTAATCAAAATCACCAGAACTGCAATAAACTGGATCATGTGAATGAGCACGCTGACCCGGTGGACGGTCTTGAACCTGGCGTCGTTGTTCTCTTCGCGCGCCTTATTCGCCATCGGTACAATCACGCGGGCGGCAAACAAGAAGGCTGCCGCGACAGCCAGCATGGTGCCGACTTCAATTTCATAAGATTGCCCGGGAATTAGCAGCAATGCCGGAATGATGGCGATAATCGCGTTGGCTCGATAATAAACCGGAAAGACCTGGCGCAAGAAAAGTGAGGCGTCTTCCCGGTCAACAAATTTGAACACCATTGGCGTAAACATAAAGGCAAAATACGCCATGCCGCCGAACTGCAGCGCAACGCCAATTAATGCCAACACATGAAGGTTGATCCACTCAAACATGATGCCCCTGTTCTCTATTATTTATTGTTGCAATGTTATAGCGGGAACTTCCAGACGGCGCAAAATTAGAATTCACGTGTTGCTTTAGGCCTCGATCCCGGCCCGGCGCGGTATTAAGCAGACAACACCTCAAAGACATCACCTTCCGGCACAACGCCTCCAATGTGGCGGCGGTGCCAAAGCGCATAGAACAGCAATACCCAAGCCGCCTGCCCGCTTCTTTTAGCGTGTGATCCTTCGAGTGAAGCAAACAGCTTTTCGACACCCGTCGGATCACAGATTTCGTTGATGGAATCTTGCACCGCCACGAGTTTACCGAGATCACTGCCACGCCGGCCGATCCATTCCGCAACCGGCACGGTGAAGCCTTTCTTTTTATCGAACGGCCGGGCCTCGGGCAGTTTTTGATCAAGCCACACCCGCAACAGATATTTGCCAACCCGCCCCCGGACTTTGAGATTATCCGGCAAGCGCATCGCGACATCGGCGACTTTCTTATCAAGCAGCGGTGTCCGTCCCTCGACGCCATGCGCCATCAGACAACGATCCAGCTTGATCAACAGATCATGGGGCAGCCAATCGGCACAATCGACAGCTTGGGCAATCTGGAGTTTGGTGCGTTTTGAATTACTTTCGCGGGCCCATATTATGTCAAAGTTATCACGCCAGGCGATACCTCGATCTCGCAATAAATTAAGGTCGTGGAAAACACCTTTCGCCCGCATATTGCGGCCACCCAGGTACCACGGGCGCATTTGTTTGCGGTAGCGGCCATAGCCGGCAAACAGCTCATCCCCGCCTTCGCCGCTAAGCACGACTTTGAGGCCAGCATCCTTGACCAACTGCCCAAGCTTATAAGTCGGCAATATGGCGTAATCTGCTGCCGGGTCGTCCATCGCGGCAGCAATCTTCGGTAATAGTGACCAAAAATCGTTTTCAGAAAACTCAACCTCATGAAAATTAGCACCTGCGGCAGCGGCGACAGTTTTGGCATGCTCACGTTCATCGGCAACCGAGGTGCCGGAAAATCCGGCGGTAAATGCTTCAACCGGCTGCTCGTTCAAATCCCGCATACAAGCGAGCACGACAGAGGAATCGACGCCGCCCGACAAAAACATACCGTAAGGCACGTCTGATCGCTGGTGAATCATGACACTATCCATCAAGGCTTCATCCAACTTTGCCAAGGCTTCGCCTTCACTCCAATTTTCCGGCCCGCCTTTGGGCAAAGCCCGGTGATGCAAGGAATGGGTCACCTGTCTGCCATCAAGTGTCAACGTCTGGCCGGGCTCTACTCGTTTAATATCTTGAAAGATCGTTTTCTCGCCGGTGGTAAACTGCAATTGCAGTAATTCCTGGCGTTTATCGGTATTCAATGCGCGCTTTGCCAGTCCGGCATCCAGCAAGGCGCCGGCCTCAGAGGCAAAGGCAATACCGCCGTCAAATTCCGTATAATAGAGCGGCTTTATGCCAAAGGGATCACGCGCCAGTTGAATGCGATGGTTGTCTGGGTCAGCAATGGCGATACCGTACATACCGCGCAGGGCTTGGCTAAAAGCCGTGCCATTGAGTTCATAAAGCAGCAATGGCGGTTCACAATCCGATTTGGTCTGAAAGTTTTGCTCACCGAGTGATTGCCGCAGCTCAAGGTAATTATAAATCTCGCCATTAGCGACGATGACGGTACCGCGCTTATCATGGATCGGCTGATCACCGGTCTCCAAATCAATAATGGAAAGCCGCGTGTGAATAACTTCCATATCCTGAGAGGCAAATTCGCCACTGCCATCCGGGCCCCGATGCGCCAAAGCCGCCGCAAGAGCATTGATCGCCGTGTCATCCGGCTTTCCGTCATGGAGCAAGATGCCGGCGAGACCACACATTAGGAGATCATCCGTTCAAAGAACGCGAGATACTTCTCTACAATGATGCTCTCGGTGAAATTGGCTTCATAATCAACACTCGCCTGACCAGCCAAATATTCGGCCCGATCCGGCTCTGCGATCAAATGTTTTATCGATGCCGCCAACATCTTTTCATCATCAATGGGAAACAACACGCCATTTTCACCGTGGCGAATTAGAGTGCCGGGTCCCATACTATCAGCAGCAACAACCGGCACGCCTTGGGCCCAGGCTTCAATCACAACATTACCCAAGGGTTCGTGGCGGGACGGACAAACAAAAATATCGGCAGCAGCAAATAAAGCTTCCGGATCATCGCGCCATCCCAAGAAACGCGTGCGAGGTTTGATACCCAGAACCTCCGCCTGATTTTCCAATTCTTTGCGCAACGGACCTTCACCGGCAAGCCACAGATACGCGTTCGGCACCCGGGCAACAGCTCGCAGCAACAAATCAAAAGCTTTGTTTTCGTGCAAGCGGCCCATGGCCAAAATAAGCGTCGCGTTATGGGGGGTAAAAAAAGTTTGCCGGTCAACGGGTACGGCCCGTTGGGCGCCGACAAAATTCGGCAGATAGTGAACTTTTTCCTCGGCCCAGCCATTGTTGACCAAATACTCAGCGATATCTTCTGTATTGGCGATCAGGTGATCACAATTGCGGTAATATTTGAGATTATAATATCCCCCTAGCCTGCCGATATGGACAAAGTCACCATTGGCCGGACACATCCCGGTGGCGCGGTTCATCCAGCTTAAAACAATATCCGGTTTGAATTCATTTATCTGTCTCTTCAAGGTCCACGATGTTGAAAAATCCAGCTTACCGCCAAATTTCAATTGATAAGGCTCTACGCCGCCTTCGACAAATCGCCTGGCCCGCGCTTCGTTGCGGCGGATCACCACACGCTGTTCAATGCTGGATTTATGGAGCGCAATGGTTAGCCGGGTAAAAAATTCCTCCGCGCCACCATATTCAGCGCCGGCCATAACTTGTAGAACTTTCATTCCGGTATTAACTCCTCAAAAGCTTGTGCCGCTTGGCTCCATCCCCACGCACCCTGCATCTCAATCGCTGCCTTGTGCTGGTCACGCCATAAGTCATCATCATTTAGAAGATTTATAGCCGAACTGGAGAATTCTTGATCAGTGTCTGTTATGGCCCCGGTTTTTTCGTCGACAACCCGCTCCACGACCGAGCCCAATTTCTGAACAACCGCAGGAACGCCGACAGCTTGCGCCTCCCCCACTGCCAGACAAAAAGTCTCGTTAAGATCCCCTTTATATAGCATCACGCGTGATTTACGAAACTCCTGAATAAGTTCAGATTTGGGTACCGGTCCTCGCAGAACGACACCTTGATCAGCAAGAGAGCGAGCTTTATCGAGGATGGTTTCCATTTCTTGCGCCTTGGCGGCGCCAGCCGATCCATAAGTTGCAGCGCCGGAAAATAAATGAAGCTCGGCACCCGGCACGTGCGGATAGATTTCACGCTGCCAAACTTCTAACAACCAATTAAGTGAACGGAGCGGGTTAGAGGTAAAGATCGCCCGGCGCGGCGGCACGTCATCCAAAGGTGAAAAATTGCAGAATTCATCGGCGATACCATAGGGAATAACGATACGCTCACCACCGGGCGCCCAGGCCGGGTAGGTCGTTGCATGATAGTCGCCAATAAAAATAATCGCCGGTTTAACCTGCCAAAGCTTGAAGAGATAGCGCCATTTTAGCAGATATTGCGCTGGATTATGGATCCAAAATACCGTGCGCTTGGCCTCAGGCATTAAGCGAATAAGCTTGTCCCCACGGTTGGCGATGTAGAGATCGGCTGCATCAGGCAGGCCGCTCGCCAATGGCGCCCAGTCGACGCCGTTAATTACTTTAGCCTCGGCGCACATATTGCGCACCGTAACTTCATGGCCGCGCTCAGCCAGCTCAGTCACCAAATTAACAATCGAGCTTTCGACCCCACCCAGGGGGCCTCGGTGCGGGCTATCGCCATCAAATTCAATGCCGTCATCGGCCAGAACAATCCGCGCCATTAGTTTAGTTCAACCTTAGCTTTGATATGGGAGATAAGTGGATAGAGGCCGGCAAACAAAGCGATTAACAAGCCATATCCCCCCTCCTTATAGCCTTTGCGACTTATATAACATTTGAAAAACCGCGAGAACAGCCGCCGCACGTTGTTGGCGGTTGAACCGATGTCGCCACTGTCCTTTAAATCTTTCGCCCGCGCTGTGGAATAGGAATCGAGGCGTTTGATCATGTCAGATATATTGCGATCAACATAATGATTGATGCGATTGCTTAACATCGAACCCTTTTTGCCCTGCCAGGTTAGGCTCGGATGAACCCGCTGCTTGCCCCAAATTTTGGCGCCCTTGCGAAACAATCCGGGATAGGCTGCCTTACCATAGGACGCGCCCCAACCATGACGAACCAGCCGGTCGCCGATATAATTATCAACCGGTATTTCATGCCAATCAAATTGGGATGTATTAGCGATATCCCGAATTTCACCAGCAAGTTCCCCGGTGACGTGCTCATCGGCATCAATTTCAAATATCCATTCGCCGGCACAGGCCTCTATTGCGGCGTTCCGCCGATCGCCTTCGATATCCCAAGCACCTTCAATAATACGATCGGTAAATTGCTCGGCAATTGCCCGGGTGCCATCGGTGCAACGATCCATGACGACGACTATTTCATCGGCGAAAGACAGTTTTTTCAAACAAGCGGCCAGCTTATCCTCTTCATTGTGGACACTGATTACGGCTGATAATTTGAACAGATATTCTGACTCGTTCAATTGACCATCTCCGATTGATCACCCGTTTTACTTTCTTGGCACTTCTGCCACAACGCCTTGGCGCCCGCTTCCGCCATGTCGACGGTCAAACTGTCCATCAAGCTATCAGATGTCCGGTGATCAAAATTCTCTGGAAATATCTCCTCAAACGGGATGGCCGTTCGTACAACATCCGTGGCTTCCCCCCACGGCGCGTAAAGCGATTCTTTAGTTGGCCCAAATAAACCGAGAGTTGGCACACCCGATGCCGCTGCCAGATGCATCAAGCCGGAATCATTGCCAATGTAAAATGTGGATCGGGCCAGACAGGCATAGGCGGTCAATAGGTCTAGCTTGCCAACGAGATCAATTCGACGGTTTTCAGGGATTGTATCAATCAAACGCAAGGCCATCGGTCGTTCATCATCACGGCCCAGCAATACCACTCGCGCATCCGGCAATATTCCCGTGGGCGCGGTCAAACGTTCAATAAGTTCAGCGAATTTTTCTGTCCGCCACGTTTTTGCCCGCCAGTTAGCCGTCGGCCCAATCGCCAAAATCGGTCCGCCTTCAGGCAGGAAACCTTGCGCCATTTCAGCTTCCCGCGGGCTGGTCCACAATTTCGGCGGCACTATGTCCGGCAAGTCCAACACCTCGGCAATGCGTTCAACCCGGCGTTCACTGCCACCGCGTGGCATGCCGCGCCGCAGACGTCGTCCCAGCAAATAAGTCGCTGGTGCATTCCTAAGATCGATTACCAAATCCCAATAGGTGCCAATGGTGAGCAGCCACAGTCTTAGCCAATGCAGCGAGAACACCATCTTATCCAAGACAATAATACGCGTTAATCCCGGTAAGGCTTTAAATAGCGGCGCCGCCGCGGGACCACAGGCGACCGTGACTTCCAGCTTTGGATTTTCCTGCCGCAAATATTCAAGCAAACCGGTTGACAGTATGGCATCACCAATCCGCGTCGATGTAACGAATAAGACTTTCATATCAATAGTTTAAGCTTTTTTCTATTTCCATAAAGCTTCAAATTCAATTGCCGCACTTTGCCAGTTACGTCCAGCCTGTAGAGTTTTAGCATCGCGGCTGAGACTTTGATACATCGCGGTGTCTGCCGCCAACAACTCGAGCGCCAAATTTACAAAAGCATTTTCGTCGGGTGCGATGTAGCCGGTTTGGCCGTTACCAATACGCTCTAGCACAACTTTGGTATCCCCATCACCCGCATAAATTACTGCGGGTGTGCCACTGGCCTGCGACTCGGCCAATGTTGAGCCATAAAATTCCGCGCCAATCACCGGATATAAATGCACCCGCGCCGAGCTGTAGGCCGTCGCCATTTCACTATCCGAGCCTGGTGTTTTAATAATGACGTTGGCAGCCTGAGCATTGCCAACTGCTTCAGCGATGTCTTTAAGCCGGTCATCATCAGCACCGTTGTGAAGACTGGCTGAATAAATATGCAGCTCCGCCTTGTCGTTCTTCGGCTGAATTTTTTCCTGCCATAGACGCAATATTTTTTGCAAGCCATGCAAGGGATGCGTGGTGACCAGGGCCACCGGCGGTGGCGTCGCGTCGATTTGAGTATCGATGTAGCAATCGGCAATGCCGGGCACAATCACGGCTTCTTTAAAATCCCGCCAGGATTTCCAGGCTTGGCGGTGATTTTCACCAACAAAAACCAGTACCGGATCATACTTTTCCAACAGTTTTTGATTTGCCGGTTCGTTGAGAGCTTTCGGTTGTCCCCATAGCCAAAGAATAGATTTTGCGGCCGGGTCATCAATCTCAGCCAACAATTGGGGCTTTCTGAAAGCAATCAACACATCGCATTCAGGTGGCCGTGGCGTCTCAAACGGTACCCATAACACGCCGTCCACACTCGCCTGATAGTCACAGCGGTTGATTGCCGTCACGTCGTGGCCGCGGGCCGCCAGGGCGCCTGCCAAATGGGCAAATGCTTTCTCGGCACCCCCCAAGGCACGGGTGCCGGGCGTCGCGCCATCGAAGGCATAAGAATCGTCAATCATTACAATATTCATGCATCTATCCTTGCGCGCTGTTTATAGGAGTTTCAAAGACTTATGGCAAATGAGCGGCCAAGATAAACCGATGTATATTTTGGCAAAAAACTTGCCATTTGCGCGTCGGCCCGGCTCGGCTATATTGAACCTATGACTGATTTACATTATGTGCGTTTAGATAACCGGCAGGTACTGAAAATATCCGGCGATGACGCAAGAGAATTTTTGCAAGGCCTCGTCTCAAACGATCTTGAACGGGTTTCGCCAACGCATGCAATTTATGCCGCCCTGCTGACACCTCAGGGGAAATACCTCCACGATTTTTTTATTGCTGAGATATTGGGCGCCTTTTATCTCGATTGTGAAGCGGGCCGGATTGACGACTTATTCAAACGGTTGCGCATGTATAAGCTCCGCTCGAAAATCGAACTGGAAATCGTTGAGGACTTAGCGGTGGTGGTGCTGTTTGGTGAGGATTTTCATGAAGCTTTGGCACTTGATCCAACACTTGGTGCAGCAATGGAATGGCTGGGCGGCGTTGTTTATTCTGATCCGCGCCTCAGTGAAATTGGTGTCCGTGCTGTTTTGCCAACAAACAATTTGAGCGCCGAGATGGGCGAACTCGGATTCTCTGCCGCGGCGTTTGAAGATTACGACAGTCTACGGCTTTCCTTAGGCCTGCCCGATGGCAGTCGCGATCTTGAGGTCGATAAATCGATCTTGCTTGAAAGTGGTTTCGAGGAATTACATGGTGTCGATTTTCATAAAGGCTGCTATATGGGCCAGGAACTGACGGCGCGCACCAAACATCGCGGTCTGATTAAAAAACGCCTTATGCCCGTGAGCTTTAACGGCCAACCGCCTGCTCCCGGTACGGAAATTACGCAAGATGGCAGAAATGCCGGTGAAATTCGCTCCAGCGCAGCCGGCCAGGCGCTGGCATTGATGCGGCTGGAAGTGCTGGAAAACACAGCCCCCTTATTGGCGGGAAAGGTCCAAATTACACCTGAAAAGCCCGATTGGATTAAATTCTAAATGAGCGGCCCTGATGAACCAGATGCAACGGAGCGGCCACGTATTTTAGAGCCAGTGGCGCTCAGCTATGAACGTGCGTTGAAACATTATGGCCCGAAGCACAAAGCCGTCGCCTGGCGTGACCAGGAACGCCAACAACGGCGGTTTCATATTTTTGTTGGGCTGTTGGCCTATGACACCAACCGCGATGACGTAACGATCAACGATCTCGGCTGCGGCTATGGTGCGATGTTCGATACCTTCAAAGAACTGCCGCAATTTTTGGATGGCACCTATTTCGGCTATGACATCAGCGCAGCCATGCTCAAAGCTGCCAAACAACAGATCACCGACCCCCGCGCGCTTTTCATCAAAAGTCATCAGGCGACGGAAATGGCGGATTATTCTTTTGTCTCCGGCACCTACAATATGAAAATGAGCGCGCCGGAGCTTAAATGGCGCCACTATGTCGAGGAAAATCTTGTGCAGCTGTGGTCAAAAACCAGAATCGGGCTTGGCTTTAATATGCTCAATGTGCAATCGCCGCTGCGCGAAAAAACGCTGTTTTATGCCGATCCAAATTATTTTGCCGATTTTTGTGAAAGAAATCTCGGCGGTCAGGTGCGCCTGATCGACCTGCTCCATCCCAACGAGTTCGTCATTTTTGTGCGGAAATAAAAAGTGTTAATTATCGACTGTCGATTAATTATTCGATTAATTATTGATCATCGCCAGCAGTTTTTGGGTCATAGGGCTGTCCGGTTTGCAAAGTTCCAGCGGCACATTGAAATGATTAAGGCCGCGGCATTCGAGATATTCCGCCTGCCAGCCTTTGCTTTGCCAGAGCGTCGTGAAATCTTTGCTTTGACGCCGGAATTCGTCGGTTTCCTCACCACCAACAGCAACAATGAGCGGACCGCCTTCTTCAGGTAAGTTGCGGTCCGGACTGTTGCGCAAGCCGTCTTCAAGGCTCATCTGCATCCAATCATTGACGAAGCATTGGGTGATCGGCTCCATATCCAAGAGCCCGCTGATCGGCAACCCGCCTTTGACAACGTCTGCCGGCAGGCCAAGTTCTTCCTGCCAGCCACCAGCGACCATCATGCCGGTCAGATGACCACCAGCCGATGAACCGCCGACATAGATGCGGTTGGGATCAATGCCATGCTCGGCAGCGTTGTTGTACAACCACGCAATTGAGCGCCGGCATTCAGCAACGATCTGATCAATATCCGCCGGCGGCACCAGGGTGTAATTGATCGCCGCCACAGCGACGCCCTGGCTCACCAGATTGGGCGCCATAAAGCTGGATTCGTTTTTCGACAGCATCCGCCAATAGCCGCCATGGATGAAAACAAACAGCGGCGCGCTGTCATTTCCTGGCACCGGAAACAGATCAAGCGTTTCTTCATCACCAGGGCCAAACTGAATATCGGCGACGTGGTCTAAGGCCGCCCGCGCCTCGGCACTGCCCTCGGCGTAAGCCTCGATAAACGGATCAAGTGACGGCACTGTTTCAGATGCTTTGTATTGCCGATCCAGTTCTGCCTGATCAAATCCCCGGTAAAGAGTGGTCATTACTCCCGGCCCTCTTCTGCCATCGCATCTGTCATGCCTTTTTCATAGCTGTTATGCAGTGCTTCGTATTCTGAGTTGGCATGAGCAGCAATTATTTTCGTCGCCGCAAATTCTTTGCGGTCAAGCTGGGTCGATGGGTCCCAAAGCTTGGACCGCATGATTGCTTTGGCACAATGCATCAGCGCTTCCCTGACATGAATTTTTAGGCCGCTCGCCGGGACCTTGCCATTTACCGCGTGTGGTTCCAAGAGCGCTGTATCCGTAACAATCTCAGCCTCGCCCCGCAGGCGCAGGGTTTCATTGATCCCCGGAATGAAAAAGATCAGCGAAACCGTTGGGTCTTTAACAATATTTTGAAAGGAATCGATAAGGTTATTGCCGCGCCGGTCCGGCAGTAAGACCGTGTTGTCATCCAGTACTTGAACAAAGCCCGGATGATCACCACGCGGTGAAACGTCGCCGCTGCTCCCGAGAACTAAGAACGGCGAGGCGGCAATAAAGCGGCGGCAATGTTCATCCAGCTTCGTTTGTAATTTTTTGGCCGCCGCGCCGGTTGGTTCGGCATAAAGCTCGCGCAGTCCCGCTACATCGGTGATGGTGCTATCCGGCATGGTGTTCCCCTTAATTCGCTAAGCGTCGATAAGCTTTTCGGCGTTGAGAGCAGCTTGCGCCGCCGCCAGACGCGCGATAGGCACCCGGTAGGGTGAGCAGCTGACATAGTCGAGGCCAATTTTATGGCAGAAGATTACCGAGGACGGATCTCCGCCATGCTCACCGCAAATACCGAGCTTGATATCGCCCCTGGTGGCGCGGCCACGTTCGGTGGCGATTTCAATCAGCTCACCAACCCCCTCTTCATCGATGCTGACAAAGGGATCTTGCTCGTAAATGCCTTGCTCCTGATAGCGCTCTAAAAAGGAGCCGCTATCGTCGCGCGACAAGCCATAGGTCGTCTGGGTAAGATCATTGGTGCCAAAGCTAAAGAACTCGGCATGTTCGGCGATCTTGCCGGCCAGCAAAGCAGCGCGTGGCAGTTCAATCATCGTACCGGTGAGATATTCGAGTTGCGTTCCTGTTTCTGCGCTGACCTCCGCGGCGATGCGCTGCACCATATCGTGCATAATGTCGTATTCGCGTTTGGAGCCAATGAGTGGAATCATCACTTCCGGCACCACGGTTTCACCACTGTCTTTGGAAACCTTGGCAGAAGCCTCAAAGATCGCCCGGCATTGCATTTCATAAATTTCCGGATGCACAATGCCCAAGCGGCAACCGCGCAAGCCCAGCATCGGATTGGATTCATGGAGAGCTATCGCACGCGCTTGAACAGTTTCAAAATCGGTACCGGCAGCATCGGCGACTTCTACCATCTCATCATCATTGGTCGGCAGGAATTCATGGAGCGGCGGATCAAGCAGGCGGATCGTTACCGGCAGGCCCTTCATTATGGTGAAGAGATTGATAAAGTCGTCCCGCTGATAAGGCAAGAGTTTCGACAGCGCTACCTTGCGGCCATCAACATCGCCGGCCAGGATCATTTCCCGCATATGAATGATACGCGCCGGATCAAAGAACATATGCTCGGTGCGGCAGAGACCAATGCCTTCAGCGCCGAACTTCACCGCCGTTTCAGCATCTTCCGGGGTTTCTGCATTGGTACGCACCTTGAGCTCGCGAATTTCATCGACCCATTGCATGAGCACGCCGAAATCACCGGTGAGTTCAGGCTGAATGGTTTTCACCTCCCCGATCATCACTTCACCGCGGGAGCCATCGATGGTTACGACGTCACCGGCGTTCACAGTCTGGCCGCCACATTTCAACGTCTGATCTTGGTAACTAACGCGAAGCTGTCCGGCGCCGGCAACACACGGGCGGCCCATACCACGCGCCACCACCGCGGCGTGGGACGTCATGCCGCCGCGCGTCGTCAGAATACCTTCGGCGGCGTGCATGCCACCGATATCTTCCGGGCTGGTTTCGATCCGCACCAGAATGACCTTCTCTCCTTTGGCGACCCTGTCTTCAGCGTCTTGAGCCGAAAAGGCGACCTTACCGCAAGCGGCACCCGGTGAAGCCGGCAGACCTTTGCCCAGCACGTTACGGTCAGCATCAGGATCAAGAGTCGGGTGGAGCAGCTGATCAAGCGCGTTCGGCTCAATGCGTTTGATCGCTTCTTCGCGGGTGATCAAACCATCATTTGCCATTTCAACGGCGATTTTAAGCGCTGCCTTGGCGGTGCGTTTGCCATTCCGGGTCTGCAGCATCCAGAGCTTACCTTCCTGAACGGTAAACTCCATATCCTGCATGTCGGTGTAATGATCTTCGAGCTTATCCCGAATATCACACAGCTCTTTGAACATTTCCGGCATGCTCTCTTCCATCGACGGCAAATCGGTGGCGTTAAGCTCTTTCTCGGCGATCGTCAAAGGCTGCGGCGTGCGGATGCCGGCCACCACGTCTTCGCCCTGGGCGTTGACGAGATATTCGCCGTAAAAGGCGTTCTCTCCGGTCGAGGGATTACGGGTAAAGCAGACACCGGTGGCTGAGCTGTCGCCCATATTACCAAAGACCATCGATTGCACATTAACCCCTGTGCCCCAGCTTTCAGGGATGTCGTGGAGTTTGCGGTAAATTTTCGCGCGGTCATTCATCCAGCTGCCGAACACCGCGCTGATCGCGCCCCAAAGCTGATCATGAGGGTCTTGCGGGAATGGCTTGCCAAGCTCACTTTCAACCTTGCCAGCAAATTTCTTGGCAATGTCTTTCCAGTCGTCGGCCTCTAATTCGGTATCGAGGGCGACGCCTTTATCGTCTTTATGATCGGCGAGGATATCTTCGAAATGATGATGCTCGACGCCTAAGACCACATCGCCATACATCTGAATAAAACGACGGTAGCTGTCATAGGCGAAACGTTCATCGCCACTTGCTTTGGCCAGGCCGGCTACGGTCTCATCATTGAGGCCTAAGTTTAACACCGTATCCATCATGCCCGGCATGGACGCCCTGGCGCCTGAGCGCACCGACACCAGCAGCGGATTATCAGCGTCGCCGAATTTTACCCCAATAGCGCTTTCGACTTTGGCCAGCGCCGCATCGACTTCGGCTTTTAGCTCATCCGGGTAATGATTGTTGTTGGCGGTGTAATGGTTGCACAATTCAGTGGTGATTGAAAATCCTGGTGGTACCGGTAATCCGAGGCTCGACATTTCGGCCAGATTGGCTCCCTTGCCGCCCAATAGATTACGCATATCGGCGCGGCCTTCAGCGGACCCCCCACCGAAAGAATAGACCCATTTGGAGTTGCTCAACGCTCTCCCCCTTCTATTTGAGAAAAGTCTGCGACTTGGTTCATGGTCGTCCGTATTTGCGACAGTAAACGCAGTCGGTTTACACGAAGCGTCGCGTCTTCGCAATTGACGGTAACTTCATCGAAAAAGTCATCGACGGGCATTCGCAAGCTGGCAAGCCAGGACATCGCCCCAGCATAGTCCTCATCCGCAAGATTCTGCGACATTGCATCCGTGACAAGGGTTAGCCCCTTATGCATTTCCAGCTCTTCGGCTTGATCAAGTACAGCAGCATCAACTTCTTGATCATAGGTTACCTTGTCTTTTTTCTCTTCGATTCGCAAAATATTGTCAGCACGTTTATACGCCGTCAGCAAATCTAGGCCACCTTCGGTCTCAATAAAAGTCGTCAAGGCGTTAACGCGAGCAAGGATATCACAGATATCGTTCTGTTCAGGACGAGCGAACACAGCAGAAATTAAGTCTGGCCGAACACCTTTTCCCTTGAGATGAATCTTTATCCGCTCACGCAAAAATACACGAAAATCATCGTTAATCAGATGCCACTCACCACCGTAATCGCCAAGATTCCAGGCTCTAATAAATAATTCGTCCAAGTTGCATCGCAATTCGTTCTCTACGATCAATCGAATAACGCCAAGGGCTGCGCGCCTGAGTGCATAGGGGTCTTTCGAGCCCGTCGGTTTTTCGTCAATTGCCCAAAATCCAACCAAGGTATCGATTTTATCCGCCAGAGCGACAGCGACACTGACGGGGGCAGTTGGACATTCATCAGACGGGCCGAGGGGCGAATAATGCTCGGCAATGGCAGTAGCAACTTCCGGTGTTTCTTTATCTTCGAGCGCATAATAACGGCCCATTATGCCCTGCAAGTCAGGGAACTCTATTACCATGCCAGTAACCAGATCAGCTTTGGCGAGTTTCGCTGCCCGGGAAATAAGTTTTTTATCTGCCCCTACTTCACCAGATAATTCAACAGCTGCCTGGCCAACCCGCTCCATTTTCTCGGCCACAGTACCAAGTTTTGCATGGAAAGTTATATCCGTGAGTTGCGGCAGGTATTCTTCCAGTTTCTTTTTTTGGTCCTGATCCCAGAAGAACTTGGCATCGGCCAAACGCGCCCGGAGGACCCGCTCATTACCGGCGACAATCGCCGCCCCGCCATCGGGTGTTTCCTTATTGGCGACAACAATGAAGTTCGGGGCCAAATTGCCCTTTTTATCCTCCAGCGCAAAATACTTTTGGTTTTTGCGCATCGTTGTCGTCAGCACTTCCGGCGGCACATCCATGAACTCATCATCGATCGAGCCCATCAACGCAACCGGCCATTCGACCAGCCCGGCGACCTCATCCAGCAATGCCGGATCGTCAATCATCTTGAGCCCGGCTTTGGCCGCCAAGGCATCAGCATCGCCTTTAATCGCCGCCCGGCGCTCCAAGGGATCGATCAGCACATGACCGGTCTCCAGCGCCTTTTTATAATCATCAAAATCTTTGACTTCGACGATGGCGTCTGTCAGGAAACGATGAGCTTGGGTTTTGTTGCCGGCTTCAATCGGGCCAAAGCTTACGGGCACGACACCGCCATCAAACACACAGACAATGCCCTGCATAGGGCGCACCCAGCGGACGGTGTGACCGGCCCAGCGCATAGACTTCGGCCACGGCAAACCCTGCATCGCGCCTTCGATCAAGCCAACTAACAAATCAGCAGTCTTCTGACCCTTTTTCTCGATTTTAGCAAAATAGAACTCACCTTTGTCGGTTTCGCGTTTCTCAAGGTCACCAAGCGTCAACCCAACGGAGCCTAAGAACCCCTGCACCGCTTTTTCCGGCGCATCGGTTTTGGGGCCGCGGCGCTCTTCGGAAATATCCGGGGTTTCGGTCGGCAGACCATCTACCACCAGGGTTAACCGGCGCGGCGTGACATATGAATTGGCGCTGTCAAAATCGAGACCAGCTTTTTTCAGGCCATCACAGATCAATCGTTTCAGATCATCGGCGGCACGCGTTTGCATCCGCGCCGGGATTTCTTCCGAGAGAATTTCCAGCAGCAGCTCAGCCATCACTCCCCCTCCTCTTGCGTCTTGAGCCAGGCTTCACAGCAGCCTTTGGAGAGGGCGCGGACGCGGGCAATATAGGCTTGGCGTTCGGTGACGCTGATAACGCCCCGGGCATCGAGCAGATTAAAGCGGTGCGATGCTTTGATACATTGATCATAAGCCGGCAGCGGCAGCGGCTTTTCCAACTCAAGCAAGCTCTGGCACTCTTGCTCAGCATCTTCAAATTCGCGGGTCAGCATCTCGACATTGGCATGCTCAAAATTATGAGCGGAGAATTCCTGTTCGGCCTGGAGATAAATATCGCCATACGTCACGCCCTTGCCGTTCCAATCAAGATCGAAGACGTTCTCGATCCCTTGGATATACATGGCGAGACGCTCGAGGCCGTAGGTCAGCTCGGCCGACACCAACTCGCAATCGATGCCACCAACTTGCTGGAAGTAGGTAAACTGGCTGACTTCCATACCGTCACACCACACCTCCCAGCCGAGTCCCCAGGCGCCCAAGGTCGGGCTCTCCCAATCATCCTCAACGAAGCGAATATCATGGAGGTCTTTATCAATGCCGAGCGTATAAAGGCTTTCGAGATAGAGTTCCTGCACATCCTCCGGGCTCGGTTTCAGAATTACTTGATACTGATAGTAATGCTGGAGGCGGTTCGGATTCTCGCCATATCGCCCATCGGTGGGGCGCCTGGAAGGCTGCACGTAAGCTGCATTCCACGGCTCGGGCCCAAGCGCACGCAGCGTCGTTGCCGGATGAAACGTGCCCGCCCCCATCTCCATATCGTAGGGTTGCAGCAGCACACAGCCGTAGTCTGCCCAATAGGCCTGCAACTTCAGGATCAGGGATTGAAAATCACTCCCATTTTCCCGAATGTTTTGAGGGCTTTCCCCCATTTTAGAATCCGCCAAAAAATTGCTGTAAATTAGAGTGAGCGTTAGATACTTGGGTAGAGACCGTGGGTCAAGTCGCGGTTTTGCCGAAGTTGTTATCTTAGCTCAATTAGCTCAACCCGCACTCCATCAGGACCATCGAAAAATAACTGCCGGGCGTTTCTCGATTCCATAATATTTACCGCATAGTCGATACCATGCTTTTCGAGGTGCTCTTTCGCCCGATCAAAATCCGCTATATGCAGTGCGAAATGCGCGACGCCATAAACGTCATCCTCCCCGCCTGCACGATCCTCATTAGGTTGAAAAATATGCAACACCGGATTATCGCCGGCATACATCCATTGCAGAGGCCGGCTCGATGACGGCGTCGGGCCCGCTTCCAGGCCAACGATATCAGTGTAAAATTTGATGGTGGTTTCTAAATCCGCCGTCGCCATCGCGACATGATGCATATCGATGACATCAGACATAACGGCGCCTAACTCCCGGGGTAAGGGCAGTTCTCTTTACCGCACGACCTCGCGTTTTTTGCCGGCACAAAATCACCGCAGGTCGCACATTTCACCATATCGACGGCATCCGGGATGACGGTATCTGTATCGTCGCCCGGCTGATTCTGTTTAGTAAGACTTTGGCCACGGCCAAAAAGTTTAAAGCCGTACCAGATCGCCGCAATGATGACGGCGAGAACGATTAATTTCGGTAAACTAAATCCAAGCATGGTCAAGGTTGTAGAGGGAGAAGACAGGCCAGGTCAACCATTTAGAGGCCAAATTTATTCCACAGCCCGCGCTCTTCAATCGCCACCAGAACTTCGTCAACAATTGATGAAACGCCGCCCTTAGGGGACGACCAATTCCTGCCGGCCATGCCAAAGCCGAGTTTTTCCTTGAGCCAATTCTTCCGGGGCTCGACCGGCCGAAATCGCACTCTGTCGCCATAGCGTTCCTGCATCACCGATGTCAGATCGCCAAGCCCATCAATCAGCCCCATTTCCAGCGCACGGCGGCCGGTCCAAAACGCGCCGGTAAACAGCTCATCCTCGGAGGCTTTTAATTTATCCTTGCGGCGGTCGCGCACCATTTCCTTAAAGGCGTCAAACACGTCTTGCTGCAGCTCCATCAGGCGGTCAATATCCTCGGGCTTTTCACGCAAAAACGGATCAAGGGTCGATTTCAGCTCGCCCGCGGTATAGACGCGCCGCTCGACACCGAGTTTTTTGATCGCGTTTTGAAAACCGAAACCTGACGATATAACGCCGATGGAGCCAATCACCGACGAATCGTCGGCAAAAATTTCGTCCGCAGCACAGGCCAGCCAATAGCCGCCAGAGGCCGCAACATCCTCGGCAAAAGCGATTACCGGCACTTTATGTTCTTGGGCCAAGGCACGAATACGTTTACCGATCAGCGAAGATTGCACCGGGCTGCCACCGGGTGAGTTGATCGCCAGCGCAACCGCTTTGAGATGCGGCATTTTGAAAGCGGTCTCCAGGACGGTCACCAGACCGGCTGCCGACAAGCCTGAACGGCCGAGACTAGAGCGATCCGAGATCACGCCGGAAAGCCGCACCACGGCCACTACCGGCTTGGGATTACGAAAGCCCGGCACCCGCCATTTTTCCAAATATTTTCCGATCATGTGATTAAAGTAGGTCGAGAGGCCCGGAGCCGCAAGGGCGCTTATAGTATTAGCGCCGCTGCGTCGCGCAAAATCGCGTGAGCCTCAGCCGTATAGGTGTCATCATCCGCGTGCAGGGTCATTCCCTCAGCTATTCGAGTGTCACCCGAAGCACCCTTTCGCGCTTGCACAAGTATGCGCTTAGCACCCTCCCCCGCGACTTTTGGCCACAGCGGAAAAGCCGTAACTGCCGTTCCTTGCGCCGCCATCAATGAAACCAATTCCTCCAGGCGGTCATAGCGATGGACAAAGGTAACACTGCCGCCTTGCTTGACCATCGCCAAGCAAAACGCCACCCAATCCTCCAGCGTGGCTTCGCCTTCGATATTGGCGGCCGCCTTCAAAGGATCAGGCGATGGATTGCCGCTGCCTTTTTTATGATGAGGCGGATTGGCCATGACATGATCAAACGCCGCAGATTCAAAATTATTACCGGCATGGAGCAAGTCATCGTGCTGAAATCGAACGCGCGCCGCCAAGCCATTTAATTGGGCAATTTCCCGGGCCAGCTCGATAAGCTTTTTTTGTTGGTCGAGCCCGGTAATGTGCACGTCTGTTAGGCGTGTCGCTAGCGAAAGCGCCGCCGCACCGGTGCCACAACCGACATCGAGAATATGATCACCTTTAGCAGCCGGAACCGATGCCGCCAGGAATACCGGATCAATCGCCGCCCGATAGCCACCTTCAGCGGAGAGCATGGTCAATCGGCCGCCTAGTAATTGATAGGAATTACTCGGGATATTCATAGGCGCTGACGCCGCCCTCCAATTCCTCAATGCCAGCTTCAAAAATTTGCCTGGCCCGGTCATGATCGTCGTCGATCACCATGACCCGCCGCCGAATGGCATTGGCGCTGCCTTCCAAAATACTGGTATGGGCGTCAAATACTATAATCTCGATATCAGCTTCAGCCAAAATGGCCGTCAGCCAGGAGATTAGAACAGGATCATTGGTGCGCAGCAGCTCTATCATCGCAATCACATTTTATTGTTTCATTCCAATAATGTACCGCATGTCCGGTCTTGACCAGGGGGGAGTTAGCCACCTATGCTTAAATCAACATTAGCAAAATAATCAGACCAAAGGAAATATAGCCCTTGGGAGTCGTTGTAAATTTAGAGAGCGGTAAGGATCGGCAAAGTCCATCACTGGAGCCGCTTGTCCAATTGACCGCGGATGACATTAAAGATGTTAATACGCTGATCGTCCACTCGATGGATAGCCCGGTTGCGCTTATTCCGCAATTGGCCGGTCATCTTGTTTCAGCCGGCGGTAAACGCCTGCGCCCGATGATGACCTTGGCTTCGGCGAGAATGTGCGGCTATGACGGCGAACGCCATAAAGGACTCGCTGCCTGCGTTGAGTTTATTCATACCGCGACGCTATTGCATGATGATGTGGTTGATGAAAGTTCGCTTCGCCGCGGCCTCGCTTCGGCCAATGCTGTCTGGGGCAATCAGGCCAGCGTTTTGGTCGGTGATTTTCTATTTTCCCGCGCCTTTGAGCTGATGGTCGCGGATGGTTCCCTGGAAGTGCTGGCGGTGCTCTCGAAAGCCTCCTCGATAATCGCCGAGGGTGAAGTGCTGCAACTCACCACGACCAACGATACCGAAACCGGTGAAACTCAATATCTTGAAGTGATTAAATCCAAGACCGCGCAGCTTTTCTCGGCCGCCTGCCGCATCGGTGCGCTGGTTGCCGACCGGCCCAAAGTCGAAGAGGATGCGCTTGAAACTTTTGGCATGAACCTTGGCATTACCTTTCAGTTGATCGACGACATGCTGGATTATTCAGCCAAGCAGGCCGATCTCGGCAAAACTGTCGGCGACGATTTCAAAGAAGGCAAGATAACCCTGCCGGTGATCCTGGCGTTCCGCCGCGGCGACGACGAAGAGCGGGTGTTTTGGCGCCGCACCCTCGAAGACCTCGACCAGCAAGACGGTGATTTGGAACACGCTATCGAATTGATGGTTAAGCATGGCGCCCTCGAAGATACCGTCGAACGCGCCCGCCATTATGGGGCGATTGCCCGTGACGCGATGGGCATTTTCGAAGACGGCGACGAAAAATCCGCCCTCATCGATGCCATTGATTTCTGTATTCATAGGGCTTATTAAAGCGGTCCAAACATGTCGGGAAGTGGCGCAGCCTGGTAGCGCACGTCGTTCGGGACGACGGGGTCGGAGGTTCGAATCCTCTCTTCCCGACCAATTTTCTAAAAAATTATCCGCGAGACGAATAGCTGGACGTTTCGGGGTGCGCTCGGCACTATGGCGAGCTTGACTATCAACTCGTAAGTTCGCCATGTATTCGCTTGAAACCCTGATAATTATCACCGCCACTTTTGTATTGTCCGGTTCCGTTAAGGGCGTGATCGGCCTTGGCCTGCCGTCGGTGTCTTTAGCCTTGCTGACGGCGACGCTCGGCCTCAAAGATGCGATGGCGATTATCATCATCCCGACGTTCTGCACCAATATCTTGCAAGGGCTGGTCGGCGGGCATTTCAAACTGGTCACCAAAAAGTTCGCCACATTAATGATCATGGCAGCGATTGGTACCTGGTTTGCTGCCGGTATACTGGCTAAATCCGAAGCAGCAATATTATCTGGACTGCTCGGCCTCTCGATCTGTTCCTATGCCGGCGTCTCATTGCTGACGCCGCAAATACCGCCCCCCGGCAAGCATGAAAACTGGCTGTCACCGATTATCGGTGCCTTTAGTGGATTTCTCACCGGTCTCACCGGATCGTTCATTATGCCGGGCGTCATTTACATGCAGGCAATTGGCCTGCCGCGGGATACGCTCATTCAGGCGATGGGCGTGGTTTTCACCGCTGCCACCCTTGGCCTTGCCGTGGCACTTGGCGGGCATGATTTATTGCCCATCGAAACCGTCATCTTATCGACGATTGCCCTGGTGCCAGCATTTGCCGGTATGTGGTTCGGTCAAAAAATCAGGAAGCGCATCCCCGAGCCTCTATTTCGCCAGGTGTTTTTCATTGGTCTGCTGTTGCTGGGACTTTATATTATTGTCCGCGCCTTGCTGCGTGATGAAGTGCGTCAATTCTTAGGCCAATTATTTGGAATGGCATAGTGAACAACCAAAGCCACAGCGCCCCACCTTCCTGGTTTTCGACACCGCTATTCCGCGTTTTGTTGTCGCAAATACTTGGCTTTGCCATTGCTTTTGCCGGCGCCTTATCGGCAGTTGCCATCACCGGCGAAACCATCCATCCGCTGATTACCCTATTGGTGCAAGGCGTGGTTGCTGCTTTGATCGGCCATCGTCTCGGCCTCGCCAAATGGTGGATACCGGTGCAGATCGTGCTGCCGCCGGCGACGTTGATCGCGACGGCTTGGCAGCTGCCACCGTGGGTATTTTTGCTGGTTTTCGTCGCCCTGTTGCTGGTTTATTGGAACACAGCGCGCAACCGGGTGCCGCTCTATCTCACCAACCGCACGACCTGGGCGGCGCTTCATGAGCTATTACCAGCGGAAAAAGGCGGGCAGTTTATCGATATCGGCTGCGGCATCGGCGGCGCGCTGTTGTATCTGGCACGCCAGCGCCCGGACATGACGTTTACCGGGATCGAATCCGCGCCCCTGCCCTTTGCCCTGGCCTGGCTACGGCGATTGCTAACGGCCACGCGTAATCTCAATCTGATCTATGGCGATTTCTGGAAAGAAGATTTATCCGGCTTTGATGTCGCTTATGCGTTTCTGTCACCGGAGCCAATGCCCAAGCTCTTAGAGAAAGTCAAAGCTGAGATGAAACCCGAAACGCTGTTTGTCAGTAATTCCTTTGTCGCGCCCGATCACCCGGCGGCTGAGATCGTTGCGGTCGATGATGCCCGCGAAACCAAATTGCATATCTGGCGGAACTAAAGGTTAATTAACGACTGTCGTGAAATTCACATAAATTCACAACTTCGTTAATTCACGACTGTCGTGAATTAACTTTTAAAGCAGTAAACTCGCAGCCAGGCCTAAGAAGACATAGAAACCCACTACATCGGTGATCGACGTGAGGAAAGCGCTGGACGCCACGGCCGGATCAAATCCCATGCGCTGCAACAGAATGGGTAGTGAGCTGCCGGCAAGGCCAGCGACAATAAGATTAATGATGATCGCCAAGCCGATGACGCCACCGAGCGCCGGACTGCCGAACCAACCCCAGGCCACCGCGCCGATCAGCACGGCGAATATGGCTCCGTTTAAAACACCGACCGCAACTTCCTTGCCAATCGTCCGGTAGGCGTTGGCCATGGTCAGCTCTTTCATCGCCAGGGCGCGCACCGCCACGGTTAGTGTCTGCACTGAGGCCGTACCGCCCATGGCCGCAACAATCGGCATTAATATGGCCAAAGCCACCATCTCTTCAATGGTGCCGGCGAAAAAACTAATCACGTAGGCGGCAATAATGGCTGCCACCAAATGGATCAGCAGCCAGGAAAAACGGGATTTCATGGTATCGATGACAGCAGAATAAAGATCATCCTCTTCACCGACACCGGCAAGGCGCATAATATCTTCTTCATGTTCTTCGTCGATAACATCGACAATATCATCGACCGTGATGACACCGACCAGCCGGTCACTTTCATCGACCACCGGGGCCGAGATTAAATCGCGCTGGCGGAATAAAAAGGCGACTTCTTCCTGGTCCATCCCCACCGGCACAATCTTGATGTGTTTCCGCATAACTTGAGTAAGTTCGATCTCACGCCGAGCCCGCATGACCCGGCTAAGCGGTACTGTGCCCATTGGAATATGACGCGGATCGACCAGAAAAATATCAAAGAAATCAGTCGGCAGATTTTCAGTGTCGCGCATATAATCGATCGCCTGGCCCACGGTCCAATCCATCGGCACGGCAACGACTTCGCGCTGCATCAGACGACCGGCACTGTCTTCCGGATAGGACAAGCCCTGTTCAATGAGCGTCCTATCACCAGCTGGCAGAGCCTCAAGGATTTCGCGCTGCTCTTGGGGTTCAAGTTCTTCAACAACTTCAACCGCATCATCAATTTCAAGTTCCGCTACCGCCTCGGCGACTTGGGAAAGGCCAAGCTGATCAATGACGCGTTCCCGGACCGTGTCGTCAAGTTCGGCCAGCACGTTCGGATCAAATTCGCTGCGCAGTGCTTCAACGAGATTTTCGCGCTGAGCATGGGCGAGATTTTCCAGCAAGTCTGCAAGATCAGCATAATGCAACGACTGCGCTAAATTTTTGGCTTCAGCCGTTTCATTTAGATCGAGTGCAAGATTTATCGAGGCGACGAATTCGGACGTCAATTCATCGGCAGCGCCTGATTCCTGCACGCCAATGATATTTTCATCCATCGTATTCATCCATCATAAGGGCAGTTCTCCGTCGGTCTCGCTCTGGGCTTCGACGACCGTTAAGGCCGTCATATTGATAATGCCGCGCGCCGTTGCACCTTCCTGGAGAATATGCGCTGGTTGTTTCATGCCGAGTAATAACGGACCAACCGACATACCATCGCCCAGCATGCGAACCAAACCGTGTGAAATATTTGCCGCATCCAGCGATGGCATAACCAGTAAATTAGCCGAGCCAGACAGCTTGGAATCAGAAATGAGTTTTTCACGTAACTCTTCAGATAAGGCTGTTTCGGCATGCATCTCACCATCGACTTCGAGTTCGGGGTCAAGCTTACGAATGAGATCGACCGCATCCCGCATTTTCCTGGCGGTTGGCCGGTTGGAACTGCCGAAGTTAGAGTGTGATAACAAAGCCGCTTTTGGCGTAATGCCGAAGCGCCTCACTTCCTGCGCCGCCAGCACGGTAAAATCGGCAATCTGTTCAGCGGTTGGTCCCGGGTTTACATAAGGATCAACCAGGAAATATATACCGCTGGACAGGATCAGCATGCTCATTGAGGCCGCCCGGCTGACGTCTGGCTTCAAACCGATTATTCTGAACAAATGTGGCAGGTGATCGGTATAGCGACCGGTGGCGCCGCAGAGCATTGCATCCGCTTCTTTGCGCTTAACCATCAGGGCGGCAATAACCGTGGTATTGGTGCGAACGATTGTGCGCGCTTCGTTGATCGAGGTGCCGTGACGGCTCATCAAAGAATGATAAAGCTCCCAATATTCGCGGTAACGGTCATCGCGCTCGGGATCTACCAGCTCAAAATCTTCGTCCATTTTCAGCCGCAAGCCAAGCTGTTCGATACGTAGCGCCACGACATTGCGCCGCCCGATTAAGATCGGTTTGACGAACAAACTATCGACACCATTTTGCACGGCGCGAAGCACGCGTTGGGATTCCCCATCAGCATAGACAACACGTTTGGGGTTCTCCCGCGCCTGATCAAATACCGGTTTCATCACATAGCCCGAGCGAACAACGAACTCGAGCATTTTCTGGTTGTAAGCCTTGAAATCTTCAATGGGACGCGTCGCCACACCTGAATCCATTGCCGCCTTAGCAACCGCCGGCGCAATTTTCGCCATCAGTCGCGGATCGAACGGTTTGGGGATGAGATATTCCGGGCCAAAATTTAGCTCCTGCAGGCCATAGGCTTGAACCACCGTCTCATCGGATTCGGCCTCCGCCAATTTTGCCAACGCATTTACGCAAGCCATCTTCATTTCATCGTTGATCGCGGTCGCACCGACATCAAGCGCACCCCGAAAGAGAAACGGGAAACACAGCACATTGTTGACCTGATTCGGATAGTCGGTGCGCCCCGTCGCCATGATGGCATCATCACGCACCTCTTTGACAGCTTCCGGCCGGATTTCAGGTTCCGGATTAGCCAGCGCCAAAATAAGCGGACGGGCCGCCATTGCCTTGACCATTTCCGGTTTAAGCACGCCCGGTGCTGAAACGCCTAAGAACACATCAGCGCCATCAATGATATCACCAAGAGTCCGCGCCTTGGTCTTTTGCGCATAGCGAATGTTGTAATCATTGGTTTCTTCGGTGCGCCCCTCATAAATCACCCCCGCGATATCCGAGACGAAGATATTTTTCTTTTTTATGCCGAGCTTAACCAATAGATCGAGACACGCCAGCGCCGCCGATCCCGCCCCCGAAACAACCAATTTAACGTCACCAATTTTTTTACCGACGACTTTTAGACCATTGAGGATCGCCGCACCGACAATAATCGCCGTGCCATGCTGATCGTCATGCATCACCGGAATGTTCATACGCTCCTTGAGGGCGGCTTCAATGACAAAGCATTCGGGCGCTTTGATATCTTCCAGATTGATGCCGCCGAAAGTCGGTTCGAGGGACGCAACGATATCTACAAATTTTTCCGGATCAGTTTCGTCGACCTCAATATCGAATACATCAATGCCGGCGAACTTTTTAAACAGGCCGGCCTTCCCTTCCATTACCGGTTTGGCAGCGAGTGCACCGATATTGCCGAGCCCCAAAACAGCCGTACCGTTTGTGACCACGGCAACCAAATTAGCCCGTGACGTCATATTGGCGGCTTCGGCGGGATCATCATGGATTAACATCGATGCGGCAGCGACGCCGGGTGAATAAGCTAAAGAAAGATCATGTTGATTGGCGAGCGGCTTGGTTGGCACAACCGCAACCTTGCCCGGTGTCGGCAAGCGATGATAATCAAGCGCTTCCTGGTCTAATTTATCGGCCACAGGCCTCTCCTGTATCTATGCGGTACTAATGCCTTGATTATGCACTAAAAACAATAATGCCTACCAGACTCACTTAGAATTTTTCGCACGCTTTTTCAAACTAAGTTTCTGCTTAAAAGGCAGTTAGGATCGATATTTTGGATAATCGGAATTTAGTTCTTACTTACTTTTAATAATTCCCTTATTTCTCATTTAAGCTAGATTACTTATACCTTTATGAAAGCTGAGTAGATGATGGATGCTAAAATTACATATTTTAAGCGAATCGTGATCGTGAGCTTAATGGTTGTCGGCTTGTCTGCAGCCATGACCAGAACTGCCGAGGCGCAGACAAAGCTTGTCTTCGTGACGCCGCCCAATACGATCGATACCGTCACCAGTGAAGTGATCACACGAAAAGCCTACAAGCGTATTGGTATCGATGTGCAGATTAAAAAATTTCCTGGCGAGCGCGCATTGCGCCTTGCCAATAGCGGTAAAGTTGATGGTGAAGTTCAACGCATCAATGGCATCGCCGCCAAATATCACAATTTAATCCAAATTTATCCCGCCATTAACTATATTCAAGGCACCGTATTTTCCCTTGCTAAAACCTTTAAAGTGGATGGCTGGGAAAGTCTCCGCCCCTACCGAATAGGCTATATCCGCGGCATCAAATTTGCTGAGAATAATACCACCAGCATGGATTCCCGCGCGGTCAGTGATTACAAAACCATGTTTCAAATGCTGCGCAAAGATCGCTTTGATATTATTGTCTCGCCGCGCCTCAATGGCCTTTATCAGATGAAGCAGCTTGGCATTGAGCAAATTAAAGAACTTAATCCTGCCATTATGCGGTTTGATTTGTTCCACTATCTCAACAACAAACATATCGCCTTGGTGCCGAAAATTTCGGCCGTGTTTAAAAAAATGAAAGCGAGCGGCGAGCTCACCCAGATACGCAATCACGTAATCAGCGTGCTAATGAAACGCGCCGAACAAAAACAGTCTATCTGCGATGAAGACTATAAGTGCTTTGACTAATCGCGTTAAAAATTTAAATTAAATT
This sequence comes from uncultured Rhodospirillaceae bacterium, assembly GCA_913020445.1. GTDB lineage: Bacteria > Pseudomonadota > Alphaproteobacteria > Rhodospirillales > UBA2165 > TMED23. The sequence continues at coordinate 50,346 of CAJWAR010000011.1, read as the reverse complement.
GATGAAACTTTATTACGATGTCAGTGCGTGTTCGCTGTCGCCCCATATCGTTCTGCGTGAAGCCGGTCTTGAATTTGAGCTCGAATGGGTAGATTTAAAAACCCTAAGAACCGCCAGCGGCGCAGATTTCAGCCAGATAAATCCCAAGGGCTATGTCCCCGTCTTGGAACTTGATGATGGGCAAATACTCACCGAAGGCGCGCCAATGGTGCAATATATTGCTGACCTCGCACCCAAATCAAACCTCATCCCGCCCGTCGGCAGTATTGAGCGTTACCGAGTTGCTGAATGGCTGACCTTTACCTTAGCGGAATTGCACCGCGGGTTCACGCCACTGTTTAGCTCTGATTTGCCCGCCGATATTCTTGATTCCGCTCGTCAGAGACTTTATGGCCGCTTCGATTATCTGGCCAAGCATTTGGACGGAAAACCGTATTTGCTCGGTGATACTTTTACCGTCGCCGATGCTTATTGCTTTACCATTCTTAACTGGGCTCAGTTTGTTGATGTTGATATGAGCCGGTGGCCAACCCTGGAGACTTATGTCGAACGCGTCAAAGCGCGGCCTAAAGTTCAGGAAGCCATGCAGGCCGAGAAAATGGACTATCAAGGAGCAAACCAGAATGGCTAAGCGAGATGACGCGCTCAATCATTTACTGGCGCGTGTGGCAAGTACGCGGGACGAGATCGGCGATCAGTGGCCCTATCATGCCGACCCGGACACCGGCGCCTGGACAACGGCCTATACGTTAATGGCGCTCTATTATCTCGAATCAGGCAAGGTGCCCGATTAAGTATCTTACCTCACGATGTGATATTTATCGGCATTGCCGAGTTCTTCGTTGAACTTGAATATAATAATCATCAAAGCTAGTCTTTCATAATGCCCTACACCATTTTCATTGATCCAGCGGTCAACTGCGTATTCACCAAATTGGCAGGTGACTTTGATTTAGATAACAGGGAACAATCACTGGAAATGGTGCTCAACCATCCTGACTTTAAGATTGGTATGAACATGTTGCGTGATGCCCGTGATCTAACCTATCCGGAAGAAGCAACGTTCAAATATATTTCTGAAATAGCCGAAGAAAAATTGAGGAAATATGATGAATCATTTGGCAACTGCCGATGGGCTACGGTTGTCGCGGATGCTCGAAGTTACGCTATTCTACATCAGTTCGTAATCACCGGCAGGTTCAATAAATCTAAAGTTGAGCGAAAACCGTTCCGTGATATTGAAGCGGCAAAGGAATGGTTAGGCATACCAGAGAATTATGAAATAAAGTTTCGATCAACTAAGGAAACGACCTGAGGGCGAACCGAGAGGTTCTACCAAGTTGCATCAATATCACTAGCAGCAACATTCTTTACTTTAGGCTCTAAGTATTCCCTCCCCCGCCGTCATGCGCGGGCTTGACCCGCGTATCCAGTTTTAAAAAACCAACGCTCAACAAATTCATAAAGCCTGCAGGTACACGTTACAAATAAGGAACACATTTTGCGAAGATTTTTCGGGTAAGTTATTGGCCTATTTCAAACTATTGAGCAACCAACCGAAAGACAGCTGTTCCGCCTTGACCAATTGCGGATGGGTTAGCCGCCTCTTGACATTCACCATACGTTTTAGAGCGTCTCGGTAACCCAAAGAAAAAGCTATATCATACCATTTATAAGATTGAACGAGATCTCGTTTAACTCCATGGCCTTTTTCGTACATTACTCCTAAATTATACTGAGCATTGGCAAATTCATTCTTAGCGGCAAGTTCAAACAGTTTGAAAGCTTTTTTAAAATCTCTTGGTACACCACGACCGAAATAATACAATTTACCCAAATTATTCTGCCCAAGCGCGTATCCTCGTTCCGCAGAAAGCTCGAAATAATTGGACGCAATTTTGAAATCCTGTAAAACACCCAATCCTTTATCATACATAACTCCCAGATTGTTCAAGGCGACAGAGTCATCTTGTTCGGCAGCAAGACTGAACCATTTAAATGCGTTTTTGATGTTTTTGGAAACGCCCAGCCCTTTAAAGTACATTTGCCCAAGAAAGAACTGAGCTTTACGGTTGCCCTGTTCAGCAAGTGTCTTCCACTCTAGTAAGGCAGTTGAATAATCATTTTGATTATAGGCGTCCAATCCACGTTGATAGTTACCGGTTGCAACACAGCTGCCAAGAATAAAAAGTAAAGATAATAGAGCTACAAATTTTCGGGACATGTTTCACACCAGATAGTTTTAAATTAAAACTTATATACTATAGCGGGTAAAAAATTGAGTGCAAATGTATTTACAAACTCGGTGACGAAAATTTGGTGACAGTTTACTTTTTGAACCGTTTTTTAGATGGATACGCGGGTCAAGCCCGCGCATGACGGATTGCTTGTGGGGAGACCAAAGGCAAGTCCATACATGCTGGACCCCGGATCAAGCCCCAAGAAGATGGCCCCTGACATTTTAAAGAATTGGTGCGGACGAGAAGACTCGAACTTCCACCCTCTTGCGAGGACAGCGACCTCAACGCTGCGCGTCTACCAGTTCCGCCACGTCCGCACTTTTTCGATCACATTGGCTGGTAATAGCCCGCTTTTTGGATCGCGAGCCCCAATGGATAATGATTTGAGGGGTGGGGAATAGCAAATCAAGTGCCTCTAATCAAGTGGCCTGAGCACCAGAACAGTTGAATAATTGAGCTGAAAGCAATAAACCAGCAGATGAGATGGACACAATAATGCAAAATACCGAAACGAATGCTGGGTTTGAATGGCAGACCAGCTCTGAACTCGTCGATTACGAGACGGCGCATGCCGCTATGGAAGCGCGCGTTGCCGGCATCCACGACGGCAGCCAGCCGGAACTTCTATGGTTTCTTGAGCACCCGCCGCTCTATACCGCCGGCACTTCGGCCCGCGATGAAGATTTGCTCGATGCTGCTCGCTTTCCGGTTCATAAAATTGGCCGCGGCGGCCAATATACCTATCATGGACCCGGCCAGCGCGTCGTCTACACCATGCTTGATCTTAAAAAACGCGGGGCCGATGTCAGGCAATTCGTGCGCGATCTGGAAGCCTGGGTAATCGATAGCCTGGCTGAGTTCGGCGTCACCGGTGAGCGCCGGGAAGGCCGCGTCGGTATCTGGGTCGAGCTGGACAATGGCGAAGAAAAGAAGATTGCCGCCATCGGCATTCGCGTGCGCCATTGGATTACTTTTCATGGCATCGCCATCAATGTCAGCCCTGACCTCGAGCATTTCTCCGGCATTGTGCCCTGCGGCATCGCAGAATACGGCGTCACGTCTTTGCACGATCTCGGAATTGATTGCACCATGGGGGATGTCGACGCTATTCTAAAAGCGACGTTTGTTCAGAAATTTACTGAAGGTAAGTAGATAATGAGTGACGACTATAAAACGCCTGAGAATTTGCGCCAGGAACTTAAACGTCTTGAAACGGCAGTTGGCGATCATATTTCATGGTTGAAGGATTGGCATCTGAGAATATTGGGTGCCGGGATGACCGGCGAGACCGTTGAGATTAATAACGCTGCCATCGATACGCCGTTTCGCAATTGGTATTACAGTCACGCTCGGGATGCGTTCGGTGATAGCCCGGCTTATCCTGCGCTTGGTTTCAGCCTAGAGACTATGCGCTCCCATGCCCGGCAATTGGCCGAGAAGTTGGCAGAAACCGGCAAATTTCCGCCGGAAGAATATAACGAGTTCATGGATGCCGCCGCGAACTTCAACGAGATGATTTTCAAGCTGCAGCGGGAAACGTTATTCCAGGTCGCCCATATTGATGATCTGACCGGCGCCGGCGATGAAATGGCGATGCGCGATTACATCGAAGCCGAACGCGAACGGGTTATGCGGATGGATCAGGAGGCAACTGTCGCGGTTTGCGAGCTATCCGAATACACCGGCCAGGACGGTGAAACGGTCGATGTCAGCCGGGCTGATGTACTGGTCGAATTCGCCATCACCCTGGCCGCGCAATTAAGACCTTATGATCAATTGTACCGGATCAATAACGATTTGTTTTTGATCTGCCTGCCCTACACCGATGTTACCGTCGCCGAGCTGGTGATCAAACGCCTGCATGGTAAAGTCTCCGGCAGTCCGCTTAATTTGAAAAACGGTACGCAGGTCAAACTGAGCACCCATATCGGTATCGCGCCAATCGGGGCTGAGGAGAGTGTCGAGACGATCCTCGAACATGCCAATGAAGCGTTGGAGCTCGCTCGCGCAAACGAGTTGGTGGATGTCTATTCCTGGGAAGGACAAAATTCTATTCAGTGGGTAATTGGCGAAAGCCCGGCTCGACATCTGCCGCTGCCGGCTCCACTAAAACCTGATCGACCTGGGCCGAGTGCGGACCAAAGCGGCATTTTTCAATCATCTGATCAATTTGGGATTGGCTGCCGCTAAAGACCGCCTCGACGGAACCATCACGCCGGTTTCTGACCCAGCCCGATAGACCCAATTCAGTCGCGGTATCGACCGTCCAGCCACGATACCAAACGCCTTGCACGCGCCCTTTAATACTGACGTGAACAGCCTTTTCGGTCATAAAAATTACTCTAGTTCGAGAATGATCTGGCCAACATCAAGACTATCGCCGGGTTCGAGATAAATTTTTGCCACCACTCCGTCGCGCTCGGCAAACAGCTGGTTCTCCATTTTCATCGCTTCAACGACAGCCAGCGCTTCACCGCTTTTGACATCCTGGCCGACCTCCACTTCTACCGAAACCAGCAGCCCCGGCATCGGCGAAATTAATTGCTTCGACGTATCGGCTGCCTTCTTGGCCGGCATCCGATTAAGCAGCTCCGCGGCGAACGAGGACATGATGCGTATTTCACCCTGGTAGCCAGCGTGGCGCACTTTGAAACCGGTGCTGGTCCGTTCCGTCTGCATACAGATATCTTCGTCATTGACCTGACCCGTGAACAGCGAGCGGCCGGGCCGCCACCCGGAATCAATCACGTAGTTTTTGCCACCGGCATGAATTTCAACTTTCTGATTGTCGGCGACTGCAATTCGAATGGGGTGGCTCTCCCCATTGACTATCGCCACCCATTCGTCGCCATAAGTAAATTGCTCCCGCGACAAGGCGCTACCGGACATGGCGCGCCCGGTGATCTGATTATCGCGCTCAACTTCCCGGCGGTGCATCATCGCTGCAATGGCGGCAAGCATACCAAAATCTTCGTGGGCGGTTTCTTCAGGAATAAATCGCTCACCAAATTCCTCGGCGATAAAGTTTGTTGTCAGCGCACCTTCGATAAAGCGCGGGTGAGCCATCACGGCCGACAGAAAACCTAGATTGTTACCAACGCCTCTAACGTAATATTCCTCAAGGGCGCGCTGCATATGTTTGATGGCTTCGTCCCGCGTCTCACCATTGGTGATGAGCTTGGCGATCATCGGATCGTAGTAGCGCGTAATTTCGTCGCCTTCATTGACGCCGCCATCAACGCGCACGTTTTTACTGGTACCGAATACGCCGGTTACCGGCTCACGGTATTCGACCAGCCGGCCAATCGCCGGCAGAAATCCCCGCGTCGGATCTTCGGCATAAAGGCGCGACTCCATCGCCCAACCGCTTAAACTAACGCCATCCTGATCAAATTCGAGCTCTTCGCCAGCCGCCACTTTTATCATCTGCTCAACCAGATCAAGGCCGGTGATAAGTTCCGTAACCGGATGCTCAACTTGCAGACGGGTGTTCATTTCGAGGAAGAAAAAATTCTTCTCCGCATCGACAATAAATTCAACCGTGCCGGCTGATTGATAGTTTACCGCCCTGGCGAGAGCAACTGCCTGCGCGCCCATCTCTGCCCGCATTGCCGCATCGACAAATGGGCTGGGTGCTTCTTCGATTACTTTCTGGTGGCGTCGCTGGATTGAGCATTCCCGCTCACCAAGGTGGACACAATTGCCGTGGCTGTCGGCGAGTATTTGGATTTCAATGTGACGCGGGTTGGTGATAAATTTTTCGACAAAAACGCGGCCATCGCCAAAACTGCTTTCCGCCTCTGCTGTGGACGCGCGCAAGCCTTCTTCAATCTCAGCGGCACTTTCGACCATCCGCATGCCTTTACCGCCGCCGCCGGCTGAGGCTTTAAGGATGACCGGATAGCCGATTTTCTTGGCAATCTTTTTAGCATCCGCCGCGCTTTTAACCGGTTCGGCATGGCCCGGTACCGTCGGCACCCCGGCCTTCTCGGCGAATAGTTTAGATTCGATCTTGTCGCCCATCACCCGCATGGCATCCGGCCTTGGCCCGATAAAGGTAATGCCGGCAGCATCCAGCTGCTCCGCAAACTCAGGATTTTCCGACAGAAAGCCGTAGCCCGGATGAACCGCATCGGCACCAGTTTCCTCTATCGCCGCCATTATGGCATCAATGCGCAGATAGCTTTCCGCCGCCATCGGTGGACCGATAAAGACGGCGTCGCTCGCCATATCGACATGCAGCGCATTTTGATCCGCTTCGGAATAGACAGCGACGGTCTTGATGCCTAATTGTCGGGCGGTGCGAATAACGCGGCAGGCAATTTCACCGCGATTGGCTATGAGGATTGTATTAAACATCTAATTCCTGTAGACGGCTCGGCGCCGCCAAATTACAAAAAACCCTGTATATTAATCATCTGACAGTATTTTGAAGGAAATGTTAATCCGAGTTTAAAATGATAAACATTTGATAATTAACGATTTTTTTCAATTGCCAAATTAGCTAATTCCTATTTTGGTGATAATAGCATCGTCCTGTTATTACAAGTGCTATTTTGTGCACATTTATTCAAATTACTTTATGCAAAAATGCTAACATTTCTGCATATCATCTAGCAAAATTAAAATTCGTCACCAAAAGACCGGCGGCGTTGCAACCGGCGTTCGCCAATATCGCAACCCGGCGGGTATAAAAGCGCTATATTGTGCTGTAGCGACGGCGGTTTATCTACCTTGGCCCGCCAATTGCCAGCAGAAGTTCCGGCTATCTCAAAAATCATTTTACGGCGAATGGCGCGGGCAAAATCCTTGAAACTATGGGCCACAACCAAAAAAGCGCCGGGGCCCCCGATGACACACGCCGCATAGTATTTGTCTAAATTCGCAATCTGACGCCGGCCCGAGGGCTGCAACCGATCATTAATAATCGGTAAGCCGTTGATGGTAATGCCACGTTTAATCGCCGCATCGCGAGCACCGGTCACGAGTGTGCCGGTATTGTTGGGGCCATCACCGGAGATATCTAAAATGCGGCGCGTTCCCTGATAATTATTAGTGAAAAATTTCGGCACGGCATAATTGATGACATCACTGATCGAGGTCCAGGGGCCGGTATCAATCGGCGCGTCTTTCAATGCTTTGGCAAAAGCGTCCGCTGAGCTCTGATCTTTAATGATAGCCCAGTCAACCACTTCGGTCTGGTAACCATCACCCGCCCACTCAATATAGGTGACCGCGATTTTACCAAGGAATCCAGTTTGAATGACTTTGACGAAATCCGGACTTTTAATAACCTGGATATAACCATCACGCTGGAGCTCAGCCTCGTGCCAATCAACACTGCCGGAGACATCGACAGCGAGCACCAGCTCGACGTCAACCGGTACTAATTCTGCGGCCAGGTTATGGGGCTGCAACGTCGCACCTGCAGCGGCTAATACGCCGAGCAATCGTAAAACTTTCCGGCCCTGTCTGAGCTTATCAAACATCGGAGAATTACACTCCGATTTGGCGATGAGGACAAGAGCCAGTACCTAAAGTTTTAAATCATTTATGGATTGGGCAAACTTGGCGGGACACTTCGTTTATCGAGAATTGGATCGATATTGGGTAAATCATCTAAGCCACCATTCTTGATTTCTAAATTGCGGCGCTGACGATAGAGACTGCGCATGGCACCGTAGAAATCGAGAGAACTATGCCGCAACTCATCAATTTGATCGACGAAGGCGGCAAACCTGGTAAATCCTCGCACCCCTAAAATCGTGTAGCCTATTTCTTCACGATCCGTATTGTCGAGGTAGTACCCGAGCGGATCAAAAAATGGGTCGACCAGTAATTTACCCAGCGCATCACGCGGATTGGATGGACCGAAAACCGGCAACACCAAATATAAACCTTCGCCCACCCCCCACACGGCTAGCGTTTGGCCAAAATCTTCGTTGTGCTCTTCGAAACCAAAATTCTTGGCAACATCGATAAATCCGAGAATGCCGGCAGTGGAATTGATCAGCAAGCGCATGGTTGTCGCGTAGCCGCGCTTGAGCTCACCTTGGAGCAGATTATTAGCCAAGATGACCGGGCCGTTTAAATTGCTTAAAAAATTCCGAATTGCCTCACGCGCCGCATCAGGTACTGCCGCATTATAGCCTCGCGCCAACGGACCAATCAGATGTTTGGCTAAAATCTCATTGAAGCCGAAAATAACCCGGTTAAATGACTCAATCGGATCATTTACGTCTTCGACCGCAGCTTCCACACCAGGACCCAGGTCGTCCAGATCCAGCCCATCATCCTGATCTTTCGATTGCGGTGTTGGGGTTACCGGCACCGGACGTTGTGTTTGGGGTCGCGGCCGGACTTGCGGCGTGGCAAAGGGATGAGGCTCGTTCAGCAACCGGTCCATATCGTAAATAGACTGAGCCGCGTTGACATCCAATGCAGTACCTAGGGCAACACCAAGGAACGTCGCCAAAAACGCAACATTCAGCACAAATGTCAGCTTCCTGAATTCCCAGGTGATCTTTGCCGGTCTTTTCATTAATCGCCTAAAGTGGAATGCACCAAAGGCACAGCCCAAAAAAATTACCCACGTATAATACCTGGGCAAACCATAGCGATTTTCAACCCTTGTTCAAGGAAATCAAGCGCTTATGTAACTTCCTAAACTGAACTCGATGTTAGATTTTAGTGCCTTGGGCAAACACTGACAGATTTTCCCAATTGTCGCCAGCCGCCATAAAGCAAGCGTAGCCTGAAGGCATGGTAACGATCATTGTCCATGATCCATCGCGGGCAGCAAAGACTTCGACGACGACGCCCCCTTGGGTCATGCCTGTTGCGACCGGTTTTTCAGCATAACGATCACCAAGAATATTGGCGATAGCTTTACGTTCACCGCAATTGGCCTGCGCCGATGCCGACGAATTTACCAATAACGAAACCACAAATAGTGCAGCGATGATAAGTAAATTTAATTTACTGATATGCGTTACAACAGGTTTCATAGCATCTACACCCCTATAAGGCTATTTCCCTGGAACACTATATTTTGACCGATTATTTCAATAATGCACAATATATAGGCTAAATGTCAACAAATCGCTAAAATTTAATTTCATTCTAAAATTCAGCCAACGGCAATACGGGCCTCGTTTTACCCCTTGACGGTAAAATTTAAATAACTTACCTTATAATTGTTATATCATTATATTTCTCCAAATAAACGGCAGAATCGAAGCAAATATGACCGATTTGGCGAGTTTAACCGACGAAGAAACTCCCTGGACTCCGGTTCGGGCAACATCGATTGCCGGTAAAATTGTCCAACAAGTCCGCGAAGCGCTTTTTGACGGACAATTGCAACCCGGTCATGCACTTGGTTCCGAAATGGAACTGGCCGAGCAATTTGGCGTCAGCCGCATAACCATCCGCGACGCGCTCAGATCTCTCGAAACCATGGGGGTCATCGAAATTCGGGTAGGCGCCGGTGGCGGGGCCACGATCGCTTCCGGCAATATCGAGTATTTCTCGGACGCTCTCGCCATTCAGTTCAAATTATCAGGAGTCACAACGGATGAAGTTGTCGATGCCCAGGTGGCGGTTGAATGCGCGGCCGTAGAATTAGCAGCAAAAAACCGTACGGCTGAAGATTTAGCCCGGCTCGCTGAGCTCATTGCAGAATCAGAAGAGGTGCTGGACGATCCGGTTAAATTCACTCATGCCGGCCAGCAATTTCATTTGGCTGTCGCCGAAGCCTCGGGAAATCGGGCTTTGGTCGCTCAATTCATGGCCCTGCGCCATGTTGTCTGGCCCAACAATGCGCATCGCGCGACACGGCCCGTGGCCGAAAAGGCAGTCGATTACCACCGCAATATACTCACCGCAATTAAACGACAAGACAGGTCAAGCGCACGTAACTTAATGCGCGAACATCTGGATGAAATTCGGGAACGTCTATGACGACACCCCGATCAACAAAATAACCAATAATGGGGAAAATCCCCTAAACAAATGGCAGAGGAGGATATCATGCCTGACGACGTAAAAAACATTATACACACACCTTATACCGACAAACCCGCTCAGGGAATTATGGACGGTAAAACTTTCCTCGACAGCATCCAGGATGACCGCGAAATTTGGTACCGCGGCGAAAAAATCACCAACGTAACCACCCACCCGTATTTCTCCGGCATGGCGCATTCACTGGCCGATATTTACGACATGCAGCACGATAAAAAACACCAGGACGTGATGACCTATGTTGAGGACAACGGCCTAAGAGTGTCGACGTCTTATTTGCGCCCAACCAAAAAAGAGCATCTCGTCCAACGGCACAAAAACACCCGTTTCTGGAGCGAGCAAGTGCACGGTATGTGCGGCCGGCTGCCCGATTTCTGTGCTGCTATGACGGTCGGCTATGTTGATCTTCATGATGAATTGGCGAAGTTAAATCCTGATTTGGCGAAAAACGCGATCACCTATTATGAATACGCGCGCGATAATGATCTCTGCCTGTCTCATGCGTTGCATGACCCCTGCATGGATAAATCGCTCAGTCCAAAACAGGACCCGGACCGGTGCGTCCATGTCGTCAAAGAACGCGATGACGGCGTCATTCTCCGGGGCGCCCGTTTCAATACCATCGGCCCATTCTGCAACGACATCTTGATCTCGCCGACCCATACCTTCACCGAAGACGAAGAGGAATTCGCCATTTGGTTCATGGTGCCCGCCAATGCACCTGGGTTGAAACAAATATGCCGTGAAATTTTCTCCAACCGCGATCCTCTGGATCATCCGATGTCGGCGCGTTTCGATGAGATCGATACATTGGTGGTTCTGGATGATGTGTTTATTCCGTGGGAGCGCATTTTCCTCTATCGCGAACCGTTAGCTGCTAACCGGTTGTTCCGGGGTGGCGTAATGGCCTGGGCTGGTGATGCCTCATCAGCGTTGACCGAAGTCCGCTTCGAAACACTGGTCATCATTGCCAAATTGCTGGCAGAAACTTCCGGTATCTCGGAACGCCCGCATGTCCAGCAGGCATTGGGTGAAATGTGCACTTATCTGACCCTGCTCAGAAAGGCGATCCGCGCCGGCCATGTTGATTGCCACAAATCGGCGGGTGGCCACTGGCAACCAGAATTGTTCCTCGACCGCCGCTCATTGGTGACCCGCGTCTCGGAACGATTCTGTGATCTGGTCGATCATATCGGCACGTCATCGACCATTTTCAATCACACCAAAGAAGATTGGGAAAACCCTGAAGTGGAAAAATATCTGCAAACCTATATGCGGGGCCACAATTCTTCTGCCATGGATCGCCATAAAATCACCAAGCTCGCTTGGGAAATGACTGGCGATTCATATGGCCGCCGTCAACAGCTCTACGAGCGGCTCCATTCCGGCGACGCCGAGATGGTCAAAGCCGGTCCGGGCAAGAGCTTCGATTACGGACCGGGACTTGAAAGGGTGAGTAACCTTCTCGGTCTGGAAGACACCATCATTGCGTGATGCGGGATAATTTCCTGCAGACCTACAGAGCGACCGTTCCGGCGAAATAAACGAGCCGGGACGGTCATCCTCTCAAAACTAATTTGAACGGAGGCGAAATCATGGCGCAAATAGTATTAGGTATGGGCACCTCTCACAGCCCAATGCTGTCCACCCCGCCGGAAGAATGGGGCCAACGCGCGGAATTCGATAAAATTGCTGCCGCACATCCCTACCGCGGCGAAAGCTATACCTTTGATGAATTGCTGGAAAAACGTAAAGACGACAATTTTGGCGACCAGGTATCCGTCGAGATCTGGCGCGAGAAATATGCCGCCTGTATGGAGCGGCTCGACAATATGGCCCAGGCATACGAAGCAGCAGCACCGGATGTTGCGGTCATTTTCGGCAATGATCAAAACGAAGTTATCATCGATACCAACATGCCGGCCTTTAGTGTTTTCTGGGGCGAAAAGCTTGAAAACATTCCTTATAGCGATGCTCAAAAGGAAAAACTTAATCCCGGCATTGGCATTGCCGAACCGGGACATACCCGCGATAAAATCGACGTTTATGACGGCTGCCCGGAACTTGGTAAGCACATCATCGAACATCTGATCCAAAATGAGTTTGATGTCGGCCAGTCAACCCGTCTGCCGGAAATTAATGATCACTGGTGGAGCGGTGTACCCCACGCATTCGGCTTTATCTATCGCCAAATCATGCGTGATGCTGTCATTCCCAATGTGCCGGTGTTTACCAATACTTTTTTCCCGCCCAATCAGCCAACGGTTGCGCGCTGCTACAAATTCGGCAAAGAAGTGCGCAAAGCTGTTGAAAGCTGGGACAATGATTTGAAAGTTGCCGGCTTTAGTTCCGGCGGGCTCAGCCATTTCACCATCGACGAAGAACTCGACCGGCAGTTCTTGGACGCCATCGAGAGCGGTGACGAAGCCAAGATTTTAGCCATCCCTGATGAATTATTGGTATCTGGTACGTCCGAGCTTAAAAATTGGATCGCTCTCGCCGGCTTTGTTGCCGGCACCGGTCTAAAATCAACCGCGGTAGATTATATTCCCTGTTATCGTTCGGCCGCGGGTACCGGCAACGCTATGGCTTTTGCCATTTGGAACTAAAACTCAGAGTAGCGTTGTAATATTAGAGACAGGATCATCAAAGGTGGTCCTGTTTCTGATTTCCCTTATCGATCTACTCCCTAAATCCTGATCGCCGCCATCGAAATTTCATGCTAATTTGCTGCCGTTGAATTATCACATAGTAACCGGCTGTTATGAATAAGGGTATCTGATGGCGTTATTGCCGCTCAAAGATGATAACGAGTTATCGCGTATAAATTTTCAGTATGTGACGGTAACCCTGATCGTCGCCTGCGTTGCCGTGTTTTTGTGGCAATTGTCACTCGGCCAGGAACAAGGCCGCTATATCTTTGGCCTCGGCACCATTCCCGCTGTTCTATTTGGCTCCCGCGACCTTAGCCCGGACCTAATTTTAATCCCCGAAACATTTACCATGGTCACCAGCCTGTTTCTTCATGGCGGCTGGATGCATTTGATTTTTAACATGCTGTTTCTCTGGGTCTTCGGCGACAATGTTGAAGATGCGATGGGCCATTTACGTTATATCGCCTTTTACCTTTTATGCGGCGTATTGGCGACACTGTCCCATGCGGTGATGGAAGCGGGTTCCGAAGCCCCCTTGATCGGCGCGAGTGGCGCCATCTCCGGTGTGTTGGGCGCCTATCTCGTGCTGCATCCCAAGGCCAGGATATTGGTCCTGTTTATGAACATTATCCCGCTGCGCCTGCCGGCCATTCTGGTGTTGGGCGGCTGGATCGGTTTGCAGTTTATCAGTTTAAACTCGGATGACGGTACTGCCTGGTGGGCCCATATCGGCGGCTTCCTCGCCGGCATGATATTGGTGGTTCCGTTCCGGCGCAAAGACGTGCCGCTGTTTGACGGTGCGGGGCGATTTGGCCCGGACAATCCCAATGTTATTGATCTGGCTGAACGTCAGCATGGCCGCTCGATCTTTCCCAATACAATAATTGCGGATAGGACTCCCGGACCGTGGGATAAGCCAACCAAATCTCCGTCCAAAAACCAGCCGCTCGGCGTCGTCAATCCAAATGACCTGCCAAGCAGCAAGAAGCCGCCAGGCAGATAATCTAATAAACTCTTCTGGGTTTGGGAGTGCCTTTACGCTGATAATCAATCCCGGCATCGCAATTTGCCTTCGCGTGCCCGGCAGCTTTCATCAGATAAGATTATTGCGCCCAGAGTTTGAATTCCGGCGGTACGCGGCCCGCGACTTCAAAAATCAGCTTCTTTTTAATCGCCCGGGCAAAGTCCTGATAATCATCGGCGATTACCATGAAGGCATTGGCGCCGCCAATTACGCAATCAGCGAAATAATGATCATAATTTGGCATCTGCTTCATACCCGAGCTTTGCAATCGGTCATTGACGATCGGCAAGCCATTTATGGTGATGCCGCTGGCGACAGCGATGTCCCTGATGATGGCGGGTGATGGTCCATCATTGTTGGGGCCGTCGGCGGAAATATCAATCGCCCGTCTTTCGCCTTTGATAGCGTTATTCTCAAACTGAGGTATGGCGAATTTCAAGGCGCTGCCGATCGAGGTGAAATGGCCAAAAGACCGGGGGGCGGCTTCGATGAGCGTGGCAAAGGCAAACGCGCTGGCAAAGTCTTCAATGATAAACCAGGGTGCCACCACCGATTGCTTGTTGCCGCTCGACCATTCGATATAGGTCACCGCAATGCGGCCGAGCCTGGTTTTTTTGATCGCTGCCAGCACGCTGGCATCGGTCATCGCATCGACATAGCCTTTGCGCTGCAACCGTGATTCCATGCTGTCGACGCTTGACGACACATCGACCAGCAGCACCAGTTCCAGATCAACTTCGATCGGCGCAGCTTGGGTCGAACCCACAAACAGCGATAGGCACAGCATTATGATTGAAAGTTTTATCTTCCCCATAAACGTAGCTTAGCCTGTCCCGCCTTATTCGCCAAAACACTAGCCCGTTAAGGTGACAATACGCTGTCGATTTCTAGGCGCCTTCCATCACCGGCAAAGTAAGTGCCGATGGGTATTCTTCGGAATGATAGATGGTGTCCGTGCCAATCTTATGCGGCAGGTAATAATGGGTCCAGATAACGTCGGTAACCACCGAATCGCCATTAACGATTTCGAGACGCAGGCGATTGCCTTGCTTGAAGCGGTGCGCCATAGGTTCGATGGAGATATCCAATTGGTACACTTTACCCGGCTCAATCGGTTCGGGATCGCTGTGTGAGTGGTACGGTTCCATCTCAGTGCTTTTTTCAAGATCCAGCGCCCGGTGTGATGCCCGGAGCCATCCTTTGGTAAGGCATACATAAGCCGGGTTTAAACCTTTCTCCCGTTCCTCCGGCGCCTGTGGCATTTGCTCAGACAGTTTGACAAAAAAATCAGCATCGGTCTCGCTCGATGAGATGTACAACACCAGCTTAATCGGACCGGCAATCTCTAAATCTTCGGCCAGCGGGTCAGTGGTAAACGTCAAAACCCGCCGCGCCGGGTCCGGCACGCCCGCCGGCCCCATACCGACAACTCCCATCAGCCAGTTGGGATCAGGATAGCTGTAGGAGGTCGCGTCTGTGCCGGAAGGTGTTTCACGCGACAAGCCGCCATCATTGAACGATGTCACACTACCGCTTTCATCGCCATTGAGATGCCAAGTGAGATAGTTCACGCCCGCCGGTGGCCAGCTATCTGCGGTGCGATATTCATCAGCGCCGCGCATGAAATATTCCACCTCGGGCCGGTCCTTGTAATTGGTGTCCAGGCCTTTGAGGTAATGATCATAAAACGGCAGCAAAAGTTCCTGATGCATTTCGACGCTGTTGAACTCACGGTTGGCGGCAAAGGCGTTTATGGGTCCGTTCATGCGCAGCTTTTTAGGCCCCGATGCGCCCCGATAGCCGTCAATGTTGCCACGCGTGTGCAGATCAATTTTACCCCAGATGCCGATGGAATAGAGCGGCACTTCAATTTCGTTTAGCCGCTCGGCGGCACACCGCTCACGCCAAAAATCGTCATAGGTCGGGTGTTGCTGAACCGCTAAATTAAGATCATATGTTTGTTCAATTGAAGGGCCGCGATTGGCCGGATGACGGTTGATAATCCGGTTCTGGTTCCACCAGTAGGAGCCAAAAAAATCACCCAGAATACCACCGGTATAAGCCGATGCCCGGTAAGGATCATTGAGGCCATCGAAGGCGGCGATGCAGGCCAGCGATGGCGGCTTCAGAATGGCCATCCACCATTGCAGCATGCAGAAATAAGATTGGCCGAGGCCGCCGACTTTACCGTTTGACCAATCTTGGCTGCCCAGCCATTCAATCACGTCATACAAATCCATTGTTTCATTTTTGTCGAGCAACCTAAACTCGCCGCCGGATTGACCGCAGCCACGCACATCCATTTGGGCATAAACATACCCCTGGTCTAAATAGAAACCGATGGGGCCGGTTTCACGCCACAGGAATTGCGGTGTGGCGGGCACCTTATTGTTGTCGTAGCGATAGGGAGACGGTGCAAATAACGCCGGAAATGGCCCTTCACCCTCTGGCATATAAAGCGCCACCGCTATTTCAATGCCGTCATGAACCGTGACTTTTACTTCGCGTGGTGCAGGAAGTTGGTTGATTTCCTCAGTCATTTTTCCCCTCCCCATATCTTATTCTTCGGATGGTAGAAAATCAGGCGGGCCGGCGCAATTTAAATAGCATTTGCGCTGCAGCCGCATTTGCCAAACTGCACGATGACGAGGTTATTTAGCCTGTCATCTACCGGCGATGAAAAAACAGAACTAAAATAGTAAAAAGAATACGATATTTGATTAAGTGTCTTACCTCTCAATAACATCTTTATGATGACGAATTACTATTGAATATAATCTTACTCATACCCACATATTTATTATGGTTTCAGATTCATTTTCTCCAGATATTGGCGTTTTAAGCGAATTATTGGGCGGACAGGAGGAGCTATATCAACTCGTTCTGGATTCCATTCCTTCACGCGTTTTCTGGAAAGATCTCGATTTAGTCTATCTAGGCTGTAACAAAGCCTTCGCCCATGATGCCGGATTATCCGATCCGGCAGGCATTATAGGAAAAAGGGATAGCGAACTGCCGTGGAAAATCCTCGCAGAACAATTTAATGCCGATGACCGAAAAGTTATCCAGAACGGTACACCAAAAATAAATTTCGAAGAAAAACATGTTACCGCTGACGGTTCAGTCAATTGGGTTGAAACCAGTAAAATACCGCTCAAGGATGACGCCGGAAATATTATTGGCGTTTTGGGCAGTTATCAGGATATCACCGGGCGCAAGCGATCTGAGATTGAACTCCAGCAGAGTGAATTAAGGTTCAAGGACTTTACTCAATCTGCAGCCGATCGGTTCTGGGAAACTGATAGCGAGTTTCGTTATATTTTCGTTGGTCAGGCAACGAAAGAACTTACTCTCTCCGAGGATAAACTGATTGGCAAAAAACCATGGAAAGTTGAGGGAGTAACATCTGAACAATGGGACGATCTAGAGGAAATGCTGTCGCGACACGAGCCGATAAAAGAATTTCAATATAATTGGCTGGATAGCAATGGATTATTTCGACACCTGTATATGTCAGCGGTGCCATATTTTGATGATAACGGGAAATTTTCAGGTTATCGCGGCACCATTTCTGACCGGACTGATGAAGTTCAAGCTAGAACGCAAGCGACGGATCAAGAAAAACGATTTTTCGACACGATAGAGAAATTATCCTTAAGTATCAGTCTTTATGACGACAGAGACAAGCTCGTCATGTGTAATTCCAGAATGAAGAAGGAATTGTTTGCTATCGTAGAATTGCTCGAGCCAGGCACACCGATCGAAACAATAATTCGCGCCATAGAAAAAAAGGCGCTGGTTCCAGATGAAAATAGGGATTCTGAAGCGTGGGTCCAAAAAACACTAGATGAACATCGGCTGGCAGTGGATGCAGAGGATCAGCAGCTAGGTGATGGCCGCTGGTCGCAAGTAAGCAGAATTCGGACTCATGATGGTGGCACATTAATTTTGCGGAATGACATCACCGCTCGTAAAATTGCTGAAATGGAACTCAGAAAAGCCAATGAAGAGTTGGAAATCCGGGTCGAAGAGCGAACTACTGAGTTGCGTGAAAGAGAGTTGCGGTTCAAAGATTTCGCCAATGCAGCAGCCGACCGATTCTGGGAAACAAATGCTGAGCATCGTTATGTAGAAGTTTCCGACCCAGTAAAAGGACTCGTAAAAGAGACCAAAGATGTATTAGGAAAAACCCCTTGGGAAAATTTTCATGGTCAACTTCAAGGGAATGAACTGGAAAGACTTTGCTCGTTTTTCCTTGAGCAGAAAGCATTCCGGAACTTTCAAATCACTTGGAATCTTGACGGAACTATTGTTCATGGTGTCATCACTGGCAAACCAATTTATAGCGAAGTCGGAGAATTCATGGGGTTTCGTGGTACCACAACGGACACGACCATCGAAGTCACGACGCGGCAGAAGGCGAATGAATTACAAAATCGATTTACGAATGCTATCGAAAATCTGGATGAAGGATTTATCCTGTGGGATTCAGATGATCGATTGGTGACCTGCAACAGTCATTTCAAAAAAATGTACCCTGAAATTTCTAGTAAGTTTGTACCGGGTGCGAAGCATGAAGATATTATTCCAGAATTTGCCCCAATCTTTATGAGCCCTGAAGAATCTAACCAGATTTCACTTAAAGAATGGCTTGCTGAAAGAAAATCATCCCATTCCCTGCCGAATAGCGAAACGGAATATTCTGTCCGCGACAAATGGATTAGGGTTTCGAGACAAAAATTGCCAAACGGCGATATGGTTGCAATTCACTCTGACGTCACCAATTACAAAAACCGCGAAGTGGAACTTTGGGCGGCAAAAGAAAAAGCGGAAATCGCTAACCGGTCCAAATCAGAATTTCTGGCAAATATGAGTCATGAACTTCGCACTCCGCTAAACGCCATCATCGGTTTTTCTGACATTTTTAAAGCTGAGACCTTTGGGCCACTCGGCGACAGCAGTTATAGCGGCTACGCCGAAGACATAAATAAATCAGGTTATCACTTGCTGGACGTGGTTGACGATATATTGGATGTTTCCGCCATCGAAGACGGCAAACTAACCGTTATGGATAACGATGTGGATATTGCGAAATCAGCAAAATCAGTAATTCAATTAGTTAACCAGGCAAGAAATTCTAAGGGGATAACTATAAACAATCAAATTAATGACAACCTGCCAAAAATTATCGGCGATGAACGAAGAATAAAACAGATTTTTATCAATCTGTTATCAAACGCAGTAAAATTTACTGATCATGACGGCACCGTCGATCTCAATGCAACCCTTCAGGGAGACGGTGGTATGCAAATTAAAATTACCGATTCTGGAATCGGTATGGATGAAAAAGGCATAGAAATCGCTCTTACAAAATTTGGTCAAATTGACGGTGAACTTACACGGGAACAAGAAGGCACTGGTTTGGGGCTGCCGTTAACCAAGGGCCTGGTGGAAGCGCATGGCGGCACTCTGACTATCGACAGCAAACTTGGCATTGGAACTACTGTTAATGTCTGTCTGCCAAAAGAACGGGTGGTTTAAACCGGCACCACCGGCAACAGCAGGTGGCTTGGCCGTTCAAGATCGTGATAGATATTGTGCACCGTCGTTTTGCTCGAACAGATGTGAAACGGCACGTATTCGGCGTTGGTGGCGCCGGCGACGCCGGTTGGCAAGTCTATCGACATAATATCAATGCAGATGCGGTGGCCTAGGCGGAACAAATTAGCTGTCGACAGAATTTCAATGGCATACTCATTGATCTCACCCGGCACAACCATTTGCTGGGCCTCGCGGGTCAAAGGGTGCCACGGACGACCCGGTAGTGACCGGCTTTTATCAACCGCCCGGTGCGACGCTTTTAACCAGCCGCGCGTTAATTCCCGTTCGGGTAAATCATTTGGAATTTCCCGCTCGCCTTCGCGCACACTCAAAACCGACACGTCCGGCCCGACATCCTTTAGGCTGACAATCCAGTTGGTATCGTCCTGATCGATGGCGGCAAACAAGTTCAGCACAGCGGGCCCGGCAATAAGCAAATCTTCGGCCAAGGGCTCGCTCAAATAGCGCAACCGCTGCACCGTGTTGGTCTGGGTCGGTGGCATTTGCACAAAAGAGTCTGGGGCCTGCACCTCAATACTACTCCCCAGCGTGACCGGTTCAGGGTTTAGCCGTTCCCAGCTATTGAGATAGAACGGTGTCCATTGGGTTTCCGGCAGCGGCCAGTCTTCGGCCTCGCGCCACTTGTTTTCACCCATCACCCAATATTTGACCGCCGGTTCATCAGTTACGCCGGTGTCGATCCCTTTGAGCCAATGATCATGCCATTTCAAAATTTCGTCATGAAAAGAATGAAACGGCCGCTCCAGATGAGCCGGTCCCGCCAGCATCAGCTTCTTCGGCACGTCAATGTTGCGGAACCAATTTTGGCAGCCATTCAAATGAGTCTTATAAGTATAGCCGTACCAGCCGGAGCCGGTATAGGTCGGCACTTTAATGTCGGCAAACTCTGCTTCGCTTTGCTCAACCGCGGCAACATTGTCGTAAGGATTTAGCAGCATCTCAAAAAACGGCGGCATATGCTGGCCCCGCTGCGCCAGGATATTGCGTAATTGCGGATACATCAGGTAGTCGGGATTGTCCATGGCAGCGCGCCACAGTTCTTCTTTTTCCGGCGGCAGATCGCCGGGTTGTCCCTTAACCTGATGGATGGCGGAGAAATGACCAATCAGATAGCGGAACAGGTGCAGCATGCCGCCAGTGTGCTCATCGCGAAAACCTCCCATCGGGCCATAGGCGCCTCTGGAATCAAACGGGAAGATGGCTTTCAAATGAGGCGGTTGTTTCTTGGCCACGGCCAGCTGCTCGGCACCAAAACCAGAGATGCCGACCATGCCGACATTGCCGTCGCACCAAGGCTGCCCGGCGATCCACTCAATCAGATCGTAGCAATCCCATTCACGCGAACCACCGCCCTCGGACTTGCCGATACCCCTGGGCGAGCCGATGACATGGACATAGCCGCGGGATACGAAGAAGCGGGTGTCGCCGGTTTCCAACGGCCCGGTCCAAAGCGTCGACCACGCTGGTTGGGGCGGCAACTCGTCGGCGACATCGGGTCCTTGGATATCTTTGTTGTAGATGGCGAAGGCCAGCAGCGCCGGCAATTTTTCATCCGTATCCGGACGGTAGAAATCAATCGATAGATTGACCCCATCACGCATCGGCACGGCGACATCCTTGTCGGCAAGCAGCCCCTCATAAGACGGTGTGCGGAAATAATTGGCCGGCGGGCTATCGCCCTTTTGCGGTAGGTTAACCTGAGTTTCTGAAATATCGCTCATGAGCCATCCCCTTCTAAACTGCGCCGGTTAGAAGAAGTATCCTAGCATCGTCAAGCTGGATTCAATTTAACCTAGATCAATCGGGGTTAATGCTTGTAAAGTTTTAAACCGCTTCGCCACTCGGCAGATCAAACAAATTATCGGGCAGACCGTTGATGTAGTCGATCACCGCATCGCTCGGCAACACGTCAGCGTATTTGGCATGCAGGTCCAGCAGTGAAACCGCATGGGATATATCAGAGCGATCAAAGCAGGCATCTTCGACGACACTGACATGATAATTACGGCTAAAGGCATCGACAGCCGTGGCCCTGACACAACCGGACGTCGTCGTGCCGGTAACGATCACCGAGTCGGCATTTAAGAGATTCAAAAAACTTTCCGTCGGTGCCTCATGAAAAGCGCTCGGCTTTTGTTTGAAGACGACAATATCCTGATCTTCCGGCGCAATCTCATCGACGATATCATTGCCGTCACGATTGGTTTTGGGTGCGGGCTCCGAATGTTCCAGATTTTCACCGCGGGGATTTTTCCACGCCCAGCTGCCGCGGTCCCATTTATCGTCCCGGCCATAGCCGGTCGTATAAATAACCGGAATGCCTTTGGCATGCGCTGCCGCAATGAGTTTCACCAACACCGGCATGGCGTCCCAAGCCGCTTCGCCGCAGGTTAATTTCCAGGTTTTGAGCGCCTCCAATATCGGCTCCCGCTTGTCACCACAAAACGCGTAGCTGACATCGATAACCATCAATACCGGCCGCTCGCCAAAGCCGGCACTTTGACCAAATCCGGCGGCATCAAAAACCCCTTGATCCCGCTCGGAGATATATTTATCCCAAATTTTTTCCGTCACTGTTTCAGCCCTTGTTTCAAACCAAAAGCTTATAAGATTTCAACTTCATTGCATAGCTGCCAGTTTGATTGCATCCGGATCGAACGGCATGCGGCGGAGGCGCAAATCGACTGCATTATAAATCGCATTGACGATAGCGCCGCCAGTTGGACCCGCGACGGTTTCGCCCGCGCCCAGGAATGGCTCACCCGGTCGCTCCATCAGGATCGTTTTGACTTCCGGTATATTGTCGAAACGAATGATTGGATAGGTCTCCCAATCCCGGCTGGTGATACCGCCGCCATCATAGGTAACTTGCTCATAGAGTGTCCAACTCGCAGCCTGGATAAGCCCGCCTTCCAGCTGCGCGGTCAGACCGTCCGGATCAACAACTTCACCGGCATCGGCAGCGATCCAAGCACGGTGCAAAATGACTTCGGCGGCATCATTGACCTCGACTTCAATTCCGACAGCACAATAGGCGGCGACATTTTTGTATTGGGCGAAGGCAATGCCTGATCCTCTGCTGTCATCCTGGCCGGCCTGGTCCGCTTTCATGTGATCCGCTAGCGCCGTAATAACGTCTTTAGCCCGCTCATTATCGAGATGATCAAGCCGAAACTCAGCCGGTGATTTATCAGCGGCCTCGGCAAGCTCATCGATAAATGATTCCATCGCCGTGACATTGGCAAAGGCGCCAAGCGTGCGCAGAGCAGATACTCTAAGCGGCAATCCGCGCACCAGGTTTTTCACCAAGCGTGGCTCCGGGAAAGTATAGAGTGGCTCAAGATTGCGATGCACACCAACATGGGGACCCATGGTTGGCGGGGCGAGCGGCCAATCGAGCGGGTTCTCCATATAATGGGTCGACAACAATTTCTCCGCCGGTGAGCCGGCACGACCGGGTGCTGGGCGCGCCATAAATGTATCGCCATAACTCTCGTGCGACCAATCGATGACTTTACCATCAGCATCGAGACTGCCCCGCAATTCACAAACCATCGCCGAGCCATACGGTTCCCAGGCGTGCTCATCGTCGCGGGTCCATTTCAGCAACACCGGCTTACCGGGGACAGCGCGCGCAATCAGCGCCGCATCAAAAGCCGCATCATCGGCGCCATTATGGCCATAGCAGCCAGAACCAGGCACATACGCAATGTGGATGTCATCAACCGCCATACCCAACGCTTCGGCCATCGCCGCGCGCAACGGGTAAACTCCCTGATTGTGGGTCCAGACGGTCAACTTGTTATCTCTAAAGAGCGCACAGCCGGCCGACGGTGCGATCGAACCATGCATATGATAAGGCTTTTCGAAGCGGGCGGACACGGTAGCCACTGCCTCACTGGGCGGGTCTTCAAGGGGCGGCACCGGCTCGTCCACTGGTGCGCCGCCGGGGGCGACTGGCAGACTAATCCGCTTGTTCGCCGTCAGCGCTTCGTAAAGCTCACCAATTGGCAAACCATCTTTTAGATCCCACTCGGCGGCAGAAGCGACCTGGCCAGCGGCCTTCACCGCGGCATATTCATCCGCCGCCACAACGGCGATAAAACTGCCGTCGCGTACCACGGTAATATTATTCTCCGCCAGGCGTTCGATAACAGCTTCATCAATGCTTTTAAGTTCCGCCAGATAATGCGGTGGCCGCACCAGACGCGCATTGAGCATGTCCGGTAAAACCATGTCATGAATGTAGTGCATCTTTCCGGTGACGATTTCCGTCATGCCTTTGGTGAGAACGCTGGTGCCCACCTTGGTATGATCCTCCGGCGCTTTGACGGTTACATCTTCATCGACCGGGATATCGAACCTGCCATCCGACATGAGTTCCCAGTAGGTGATGGTCTCATTGGTCTCGCGCGATTGGATAAGGCCGTCCTCCACCGCCAGGGTCGCTGCCTCGACGCCAAGTTTTTCAGCGGCGCGAGCCAGCAAAAACCGGCGCGCTGTGGCACTGGCCATGCGGATGGCTTTGCCGGAATGCTGCATCGACATACTGCCGGCGGTAAAACCTTCATTGGGATCAATATCTGTTTCGGTGCGTTTGACATCAACCCGGGCGTAATCGACATCCAGCTCTTCGGCGGCAATAAGAGCCAGCGCCGTCGAAATGCGCTGACCGATATCGACCTTGCCGGTGTGGAGAATTATGCGTTCATCAGCGCCCATTTCGATCCATTGGTCGAGGTCCGGGTGATCGGCAATGCTTGGGTGCCTGTTAGAAGGAGTGGCCATGTTACGCCCCCTCTTCCGTCAAACGGTCGATGGCGGTCAAGACCCGGCGATGCGATCCGCAGCGGCAGAGGTGATCGTGCAACGCTTCATGGATTTCGTCTTCGCTCGGCTGGGTGTTTTGATTTAGCAATGCTGTAGTCGCAATGATTATGCCAGACGTGCAGTAGCCGCATTGCGCCGCACCTTCATCTTGAAAGGCTTGTTGCACGGCGCTTAATTCACCCCCTTCTGCTAAGCCCTCAATGGTAACGATCTTGGTGCCGGCAAATTCTGCGGCCGCACGAACGCAGGAATTCGTCGCTTCGCCATCCACCAAGACGACGCAGGCGCCGCATTGTTCCTGGCCGCAGCCCAGTTTTGGGCCGGTCAACTTGAGGTGGTTTCTGAGCACATAAATTAACGGCGTATCCGGATCGGCATCGATTGTGTGATTTTCGCCATTTACATGAAGATTTAGTTCAGACATTTAGGACCACCCAACCTAGGACGGCATTTCGAATTGTGTATCTTTCATCGAGGGCCGTTCTGAAATCTCGGCGAACCAGGCCGCTAGATTGGGATGCCGGTCACGCCAGCCAAAATCAGGAAATCTGAAATTTAAATAGCCAATGGCGCAAGCTGTTGATAGCGGCCCGATGGTGAGCGGACCTTGCAACTCTTCGATCCGGCCTTCGATATCGGCGAGACTGCGCTCGACTTTCTCGAGCTGAAACTCGATAGCCGGCTCGTAGACAAATTCATCCGGTCTCATATATTTGTTCATTGAAGCAACAATCACCGCCTCTCCAATGCCATCGGCCAAGCCTTGCTGTAGCAATACCGGCCACCGTTTAGCCGGATCGGCGGGAAAGAACTTATCGCCGTCGTGGAGCGAGTCGAGATATTCACAGATTACTTTTGAATCATAGAGCACATCACCATTATCCAAGGTCAGCGCTGGAATTTTGCCGAGCGGATTATATTTCGGCATCTCCTCTGCCATTTCTTCCGGTGAGCCGAATATAACTTCTTCGATTTGGTCAGCGACACCGATTTCCCTCATCATGACACGGACTTTGCGGGCAAACGGCGAGGCCGGGCGGGCATATAATTTCATCAATTGTTTCCTTGAAAATTAGTTATCAGCAACCATCTCTTCGGCGGCCTCTTGCATGCGTTTTTGATTGCGCTGCATCCAATCTTCGGCGAGCGGGATGCTCGGCCCGATCCACATAACGTTGGTGGTGTGATCTTCGTAGCCATTCCCCGTGTTGGGATGCAGCAAAATATGCAAGCCGCCCCGATTGAGCGCTAAAAACGGCACCAAGATTTCGAAAAGCTCGGTCGGAAAGGTGACTTGAAAATGCGATACCGGATGTGGGCCTTGCGGCGCTAAATCCCGCCACCGGCCAAACTCCACCTGCTTACCGAAGCGCCGGTCGATTTCCCGGCGTAAATTAGCGGCATGCAGCTTGGTCCCACCATCATAATACAGATGCACATGATAGTTTTTGACGTCCGTTTCGGGACGGTAAGTTTTGTGAATAAAATTCATCGTGAACCTCTACTTCTTGGCTATCTTAGTAAAACCTGATGAGAAAATGTATCGCCGTCACTTATGGTAATTTGCTTGAAGCCAAGCATCTTGGCCAGATCAAAAAACGTCAAAATGGTTTCAACATTAAACTGCTTAAAAATCGGCGACTTGCGTGCCACCGCTGTCATGGTGGCAAAGAGCGCCCGCGCCCGGTATATCGTATCCAGCTTGCCGGCAAAATTACTGACAATAATCATTTTTTGCGCATCGAGACCCTTGGCGAAAATGGAAATTTGCGGTGGATAGGGCCGTTTGAGGAGTCCGGCTGTCAGCCCATTGATAAATGCCAATCGATTGGCCCGGCTGCTTTTTGACAAAACCCGAGCGCGCGCCCGATAGGTCTCAATATTCTTTGGCTCGGGATAATAATAGCCGGCATGGCGGTCAGCCGCGGTGGCGTCTTCAGTCCAGAGAAACAAAGCCAAGCACGTAATGACAACGAGGCGCATCACAGCGGAATATTCCCATGCTTCTTCCACGGATTTTCCATCTTCTTGTTTTTGAGCATGCGCAGCGAGCGGGCAATCCGCCAGCGCGTATTATGCGGCATTATCACATCATCGATATAGCCACGCGCGCCGACCCGGAACGGATTGGCAAATTGCGTCTGATAATCTTTTTCCCGCTCGGCAATTTTATCTTCATCATCCAAATCCGCCCGGAAGATAATCTCAACGGCGCCTTTGGAACCCATCACTGCGATCTCAGCGCTTGGCCAGGCAAAGTTGACATCACCGCGCAAATGTTTGGAGCCCATCACGATATAGGCGCCGCCATAGGCTTTCCGGGTGATTAGCGTAACTTTCGGCACCGTCGCTTCGGCAAAAGCATAAAGCAGCTTGGCGCCGTGACGGATCAAGCCGCCATATTCCTGCGCCGTGCCCGGCAGGAAGCCCGGCACATCGACAAGCAAGACAATCGGAATATTAAAGCAGTCACAGAAGCGGATAAACCGCGCTGCTTTTACAGACGCATCGATATCAAGACAGCCAGCCAGAATTTTCGGCTGATTGGCGATAATACCCACCGTCGAGCCTTCCATGCGGCCAAAGCCGGTGACCATATTGGCGGCGAAGTTCGGCTGCAATTCGAAGAAGTCGCCTTCATCAACAATTTTAGAGATCAGCTCTTTCACATCATAGGATTCGTTCGGATTGTCTGGCACCAATGTATCCAGTGACGGCTCCTGCCGGTCAGCTGGATCATCAGTTGGCCGGATCGGCGAATATTCCTGATTGTTTGAAGGCAGGAAATCCATGAAGCGGCGCAGCTGTTCAATTGCATCGACATCATTTTCAAACGCCAGATCGGCGACCCCGGATTTACTGGTATGGGTCATCGCCCCACCAAGCTCTTCCTGGGTAACCTCTTCATGGGTCACGGTTTTAACCACATCCGGGCCGGTGACGAACATATAAGAGGTATCTTTGACCATGAAAGTGAAATCGGTAACGGCGGGAGAATAAACCGCGCCACCGGCACACGGTCCCATGATGGTCGAGATTTGCGGGATAACACCGGAGGCCATAACGTTGCGGGCAAACACTTCGGCATAACCGGCCAAGGCCGAGACCCCTTCCTGGATACGTGCCCCACCGGAATCATTAATCCCGATCACTGGCGCACCGACCTTCATCGCCTGATCCATGATCTTGCATATTTTTTCCGCATGGGTCTCAGAAAGCGAGCCACCGAACACGGTAAAATCCTGGCTATAGACAAAAACCGTTCGGCCGTTAATCGTGCCATAGCCAGTGACCACGCCATCGCCGGGAATGGTGTTTTCCTCCATACCGAAATCGGTCGAGCGGTGTTCGACGAACATATCCCATTCTTCGAAGGTGTCGGGATCAAGCAACAGATCAATGCGCTCACGAGCCGAGAGCTTGCCGCGCTTGTGCTGTGCATCAACTCGCTTTTTGCCGCCGCCAGCACGCGCCCGGGCGCGTCGTTCTTCTAATTGTCGGATAATCTCAAACATGGATCTGCCCCATTAAAATTACGTGCCTCATATTATCAGCGTTTTACTATTACCTGATCCGGCCTCAACTTGCCAACAATTCCAGAAAGCGCGCAGATTCTTCAAGATCTGCCCGAATTCGCTCGTGCCGTTCCAGGGCTTCGGCGTCCTCGCCCCAAATCTCCATTTGATGTTTTTCTTCAAGGATAGATTTTTCAAACATGGCTGCTGCGGTGATACGCCCGCGATGCATGCTAAAGGCAAGAACAAGCGAGCCCGCCGCGGCGGCGGCATTGGTCACCCCCATCAGCTGGAAGTCGTCTAGCTCGGACAGCGCCGCCTGCAACGCCAATAAAGCATTTTCCGGCTGGATAATCGGCAAAACGCCTGTCGTCACGGTAAGCTCAGCCGCTAACTCCTGCTTGGCCCAATCGAGTTCCGGCTGCCACGACGCCTGTTGACGCGCCGCTAAATCAGCCGGTTCCTCGGCGCGGTAACACAACAGATCGGTTTCAGCAATTTTCAGAGTAATGCCGATAACCTCGTCGCGGTTACCCTGCAGGCGGTCAATTGCGGTCGCCGATAATTTACAGAGCGGCATCGAATGTGGATTGATGATTTCCACCTGCGCCTCCCACTCTGCTGCCATGGCTGCCGCCAAGGGATGGCTTTTAACAGCCAACTCCGCACCCGCCGGTGTTTTGACCGAACGTCCATCGAGCCCGACACCAAGGAGACCATTGGCCACTTCAATTACGCTTGCTTCCTTGTAGAAGCGTTTCGCCCCCGACCATTCCGCCATTTAAATCAACTCTCTCACTTGCCACCAAAAAGGGATTTGAGCGTGCTGCCGATCCCTTCGGTAATGCTTTTAACCGGGTTGGTGGACTTCTGCTCCGCCGGTGCTTTTTGAGCAGCTGGCTTTTTGCCGGAAGCCGCCTCATCAAGCGCCGCCACACAGGGGTTCTTATCACCACTTCCCTTACTCACCGTTAACGCCAAGAGAGCAACCGGGTTCACCACACTGAGTGCCAAACCGGCGATGCCTTTCAACATTGCCGTCGTGCTCGGTAGAGCCGTCGGTGATTTAAGCGTGCCGCCAATATCAATCGGTGTCGCCATACTCATTAGGCTGGCGTCTTTAGGTTGCGGCTTTATTTTGAGATTTAGTTTTTCGGTCCGGAGATCAATCTTACCGCCACCGCTGATCGTCATTTTTTCGGTGTCGAACAGCATGCCGGTATTGGTGGCAATGCCGTTCTTGATATCAAATCGATTAACCAGACAATTGATTTTGGTCGTGTTGGCGCTGTCGCCCGGCACGAGGGCTTTGAGCAGATCGGCAGCAATAAAATCGAGATATTTGCTCGCCACTTCCCCTTCATTCATGATGATTTCGGTTTTGCCGTTGAGCCCGGCCATAAGCTGGCGAACCGAGGCGCCAGAACCGCTGAGTTTGATACTGGTATCGGCAGTACCGCTTAACAAATCACTGATCGCCATATCTTTAAGCAATTTACCGATGTCGGTGCCTTTGGCACTGAAACTAACGGCTAGCTTGGGGCGTTTCGACGACGCATCGAGCCTTAAGGTTCCAGACATCTGGCCGTTGGCAAAAACGGATCGAAAGGGATCGAGCACCAGTTTGCCGTTTTGCAATTTGAGCCCCGCGCTTAAATTGGTCACTGGTGCGCTGCCCAGCATGACTTTCTGGCCGAGAAATTTAAATTTCAGATTAGCCGCCTTTAAACCATCAAGCGGCAGTGGATCATTAGGAAACACCCGGCCATCATCTTTTTTGGTGCCCTTGGGTGCGTCTGATTGCGGAAGTGCAGCAAGGATATCAGCCAAATCAAAATTATCTGATTTTAGCGCCACTTGGATGTCCGGCACTTTACCCGTGAGCGAGGCGATGACATTGCCGCTAAGGTCCGTATCGCCAAGTTTAATTTTAAGATTGTCCACTGCATGATCGACCCCATTTTTTCCTTTGGGGTTACGATACACGCCGGCGATTTCGTAAGGTGGTGCTTTGGGTAATTTCACCCCGGCCAGATCAGAAAACAGTCTGAGATCATTGCCTTT
Organism: uncultured Rhodospirillaceae bacterium; assembly: GCA_913020445.1. GTDB lineage: Bacteria > Pseudomonadota > Alphaproteobacteria > Rhodospirillales > UBA2165 > TMED23. The sequence continues at coordinate 20,372 of CAJWAR010000011.1, read as the reverse complement.
GGCAGCAAAGCTCACACTATAAACCGGTTTCGCCGGCAATCCTGTTATCTTGCCACCACCGCTTATTTCCAGATTGCCCGTGGGTCCGACAGCGTATTTCAAATCACTGAGATCAATCGCCGCCGCTGTCCCCTGGATGCGGGCCGATGCTTTTAGCGCGCCAAGTTTAGGCAATTTCAAATCCGCCAGCTGCGGGGCTAGCTTGGTCGCAAGAGCGATGCTTTGATTGATATTTTTACCATTAATGTCGGCCACAATATCAAGTTTCTGATCGCTCAGTGGGCGTTCAACTTTTCCCTTTAAATGAACGGAGGCCGCAAGTGCACTAATTGTCACATCTACTTTATAGGTCGAAGGATCCAGCACGAGCCGTTCCAGCGACGGGAGGCCGCCCTTCACCTCGAAGGGCATATTATTGTAGCTGCCCATGAGCTCAACCAGCATTGAACGGTTGCTGCTAGCTGCATCAATCTTTACCGCATCTAATTTAAGCGCTATCACCTCGCCGCTTTGACCATCTTTAAAATTAAATGATCCATTCTCTATCAGCAGGCGATCAAGCACTGGTATTGTCGCCGTGCCACTATCATCTTTATCAGACTCTTTTTTCTGTCCGGCTCTCTCATCGAACACCCAATTGCCACGCCCCTTGGCATTGGTTTCGAGCTGTATATTGGGCTCGATCAGAACAATCTGGGTTAGCCGGATTTCACCTTGCAAAAGCGGTAATAGCTCAAGCCCGGCTTCAAGCTTTTTAAGTGACAATAAATGCGGCGCGCGCGCCCAACTGGCGTTGGCGAAAGTGACGTCATTCATCACCAGGCTGGGCGTCAAAGAAACCTCAAGGTCGAGGGCACCCCTAATAACCAATCCCCGGCCTGTCGCCGCTTTCACTTGTTCGGCGACAAAGTCACGAATGTCTTCTGGATCGGTGGCATAGATGACGGCCGCACCGGTCGCGGCCAAAGCCACCACAATTATAATGATACCGGCAAATATACGCCTTGCTGTTTTCACAAACTCTCTCCCTAGTTAGAATTGTGACATTTCCTCAAGAACAGCAAAAAGTTCTTTGTAGCTGTCGACGACAACATTCGCCCCGGCTTCGAGCAGTTCATCTGCTTCGTGATAGCCCCAGCTGACACCAATCGCTTTGGTGCCGGCATTGACCGCCATAGTGATATCATAGGTCGTATCGCCGACCATGAAAACATAATCCGCATCAACACCGGTATCCCGCATCGCATTATAGAGCATTTCCGGGCTGGGTTTGCCGGCCGCACTATCGGATGTTTGTTTGGTGACAAATAGGTCGCTCAGGCCGTAATGATCGAGAGTATGATCCAATCCAAACCGCGCCTTACCTGTCGCAACACCCAGCAGCCAACCAGATTTATCAAAGGCGCGAATGATTTTTTCTGCATCGGGATAGAGCGGATCGTGCCATCCGCCTGACTCCCGAAAGGCTTTCGCCAACTGTCTATATGTTTCGCAAATATCCGCTATTTCCAAATCATGTTCCACCGGCAAAAGGCGCTCGACGCCAACGCTAAGCTCAAGCCCAACGCCGCGCAAAATCTCCGTCCGGTCAGGACGCTCGAGTTCATGAGCATCAAACGTCGCATTCATCATCTCAACAATGGCGCGCTGGGAATCGACCATCGTGCCATCACAATCGAGCACCACCAGACGTAAGGGATTATTCATGGTCGCCGTACCATTCTTCGTAAAAATCCTCGAACGGATCGACGATCATTTTCTCATCGAAACCCAAATACTTCCACGTTTTGCGCATATGATCCGAAAGATCTGACACGACCTGGAAAAAACCGCCGGCAGGATGGGGGAATTTAATCGCTTTGGCATGCAAATGAAGCTGCTGGGCGACACCATCAGCGCCTTCCAAAAATGCATCACGGCCGCCATATTTACCATCGCCCAAAATCGGTGTGCCAAGCTCTTTGCAATGAACACGGAGTTGATGGGTGCGCCCGGTTTCCGGCATCATCGCCAGCCAGCTTGCCTTGCCCGCCGTGTTATCAATGGTGCGGTAATAGGTGACGGCGCGTTTGCCATCCTCGTCAGCGACTACCTGCTCACCATGCTTGCCGGGGCGCTTCTCAAGCGCCATATCAATCTTGCCATATTTTATTTTCGGCATACCGACGACGGCTGCCCAATAAATTTTATGAACATCTTTGGTTTTAAAAGCCTTAGTGAGCATGGAGGCTGATTTTGCCGTCCGCGCCAGCAATAATACTCCAGAGGTATCCTTATCCAACCGGTGGATCAGCTTCGGGCGCTCTTTCATCTCGAACTGGAGACCATTAAGCATGGCATCGACATGTTTACTGGTGCCACTTCCGCCCTGCACAGCCAAGCCAGCCGGCTTGTTGATAGCAATGATATGATCGTCTTTGTGGATGACGGCCTGACGCAGCATTTCAACATCACGGTCGGTCACATTATCCTTGGTGACCTTCTTTGGCCGCGGTCGTGGATCAGCAGAAATCGGCGGCACACGAATTTCCTGACCTTCTGCGATCCGGGTATTTGATTTGGCGCGCTTGCCGTCTACCCGCACCTGGCCTTTGCGCAGCAGTTTTTCGAGACGTCCGTGCCCAATATCCGGAAAATGCCGTTTGAACCAGCGATCCAAACGGATGCCGTCATCATCACCGCTCACTTGAAGCGTTTTTAGAGTAACCATTATTTGTAATCCACTAAGCCAAAATTTGGCGAAAAATCATCATGCCGAAAAACAACGCGGCGATCGAAAGCACAACTGATGCAATAATGTAGGACGCCGCGGGTAGAAACTCACCCCGTTCGATCAGGGCAACAACATCCAGGGAAAAAGCAGAAAACGTCGTAAAGGCGCCGAGTACGCCAACAACAAAGAAGGCCCTAAGTTCCTGGCTTGGCGACCACGTCAACGCAAACACCTCAATTAATGAGCCCAACACCAGCGAACCGAATATATTCACCACAAGCGTGCCATAGGGAAAGCCGTGTCCAATCCAATGGCCAATCCCGACCATGGTAAGATAGCGCCCAACCGCACCAATCGCGCCGCCGACGGCTATCGATAGGATCATATTCATGCATCACCCCGCTTCTTCTCTTGGCGAAGTTTTTGCCAGTAATCGAGCCGCTTCACAACTTCCTTCTCGAACCCCTTGCCTTGAGGGCGGTAGAAATTGGCGCGGTTCATTTCTTCCGGAAAATAGTCCTGGCCTGAAAAACCGTCATCGGCATCAGGGTCATATTCATACCCCGCACCATAGCCCAAATCCTTCATCAAGCTGGTTGGTGCATTGAGAATATGTTTCGGTGGTGAGAGCGAACCGGTATCTTTGGCTGTCCGCATGGCCGACTTCATGGCGGTATAAGCGGCATTGGATTTGGGAGCAGTTGCCAGGTAAATCACGCATTGGGCAATCGCCAGCTCTCCTTCAGGCGAGCCGATGCGCTCATACGCTTCCCACGCTGCTATTGAATGGGGTAAAGCATGAGGGTCGGCCATGCCGACATCTTCCGAAGCAAAACGCGTCAGGCGCCTTGCGATATAGCGCGGGTCTTCGCCGCCTGCCAACATGCGCGCCAGCCAATACAGCGATGCATCGACGTCCGATCCGCGCAGGCTTTTATGCAGCGCAGAAATAAGATTGTAATGTGCCTCCTGAGCCTTGTCATAAAGCGGCACACGTTTTTGCACAATTTCTGTCAGCGCAGCGGTATCGAGTACCGGCTCAGCCGGCAGCAATAAAATCTCTTCCGTCATATTCAGCAGATACCGCCCATCACCATCCGCCATGGCGCGCAGGGCGGCCCGTGCATCTTTGTCGAGCGGCAGTGGTTTTTGATCGAGCTCTTCCGAGCGCACCAGTAATTCTTCAAGGGCTGTATCATCCAGCCGATTGAGCACGAACACCTGCAAGCGGGACAATAATGCGGCGTTAAGCTCAAAGGAGGGATTTTCAGTCGTCGCACCAACCAACGTCACCGTGCCATCTTCAACATAAGGTAAGAAGCCATCCTGTTGCGCCCGGTTAAAGCGATGAATTTCGTCAACAAACAATAGCGTCCCCCGCCCGGCTTCACGGCGGTTCTTCGAGGCTTCAAAAACTTTGCGTAAATCCGCGACGCCGGAAAACACAGCCGATAAAGGCTCGAAATGCAGATTGGTATGCTCCGCTAAAAGCCGCGCGATGGTCATCTTGCCGGTACCCGGCGGCCCCCAAAGCAGTAGCGAGACCATCCGGCCATTTGTCAGCATGCGTCCCAATGGCGCATCTTCGGCCAGCAAATGCGCCTGCCCCACCACCTCATCCAAGGATATCGGGCGCAGTCGATCTGCCAACGGCCGCGGGGCCTGTGATTCAAAAAGTGTCGTCACCGGTTAACCGCCATTGATAAAACTTTACCATTTCGATTGATCGATAATTTCCATTGCTTACTTTTCTGCAACAGGAGCCGCTGGACCTGTCCGACTGTTCGGACATCATCGCCGTTAATTTCTCGGATAATATCACGGGGCTGAAAGCCAAAGCGTTGCGACGATGAGCCCCGCCGGATTTCCAATATCACCACACCGCGTGACAGCAAATTCATGCCAATTTGATCCGCCAGCGCAGGTGAGAGATTACCGATGCTGGCTCCCTGCAGGGGATTATAACCGCTGAGCTCGGTTTTATTAACGCGGGGCTTTTGCGGTGGCGCCTCAACTGGAAATTTTACCCGCCTCGTCTTACCACGGCGGACCAATTTAATATCCAGGCTCTCCCCAATGGGTCGAGTTGCTATCCGGAAACGCAAACTCTCCGTATCATTTACGTCATGCTTGCCGACACCGACTATGACATCACCGACTTTAATACCCGCTCGATCCGCCGGCCCTTTCGGGTAGACACCATTGATGAGAATACCGGCCGGCCGCTTCATGCCGATGGATGCAGCAATATCGGCCGTGACCCCCTGCCCCTCAGCACCGATCCAAGGGCGAACCACGCGCCCGCCGCCGGAAAGACCGGAGAGCACTGTCCGAACCATATTGGTTGGGATGGCGAAACCAATGCCGACCGAGCCGCCGCCTTTGGAATAGATCGCTGAATTTATACCGACAAGCTTACCGTCGAGCGAGATTAACGCACCGCCGGAGTTGCCGGGATTGATCGCCGCATCGGTTTGAATAAAGAAATTCAAATCATTGATACCAACTTGCGTTCGCGCCAACGCCGAGACAATGCCACTGGTCACGGTTTGTCCGACACCAAATGGATTACCAATCGCCAGCACGAGATCACCAACTTCCAGATCATCCGAATCCCGGAACGCCAGGAAAGGCAGCTTCTCGCGGCCAGCATTAATTTTCAGGACGGCTAAATCGGTGCGTTTGTCACTGCCGATGATTTTGGCATCGAACTCCCGGCGATCGGATAGCACCACGGTAATTTCGTCAGCACCTTTGATCACATGATGATTGGTGATGATGGTGCCATTGGCCTCGACAATCACGCCGGAGCCGAGCGAGTTTTGAACTTTTTTGCGCGACCTTGGGCCGTTGCGAAATTGCTCGCCAAAAAAGCGCCGGAAGAACGGGTCATCAAAAAGCGGCGAGAAAGATCGCTGAGTAATAGTTTTGCGCGTGAAGATATTAACCACTGCGGGTGCGGCCTTGCGCACGAGCGGCGCAAAGGAAAGCTTAATCTCAGCCTGTGATTGGGGGATTTGTTTTTGCGCGTTGGCGGGAGAGGCGAAAACGATTGAGGAAAGCAATACCGCGGAAATTATAAATCCATATTTGCCATACCCAAGGAACGTCACCCTGGACTTGATCCAGGGTCCAGATTTAGTGGAAGTTCTGGATTCTGGCTTTCGCCAGAATGACGATAGTTTTAGAGTTTTCATAATTCTATTATAGCCTCTCAAAACAAAAGAGGCAGCCACCAGTTATTCCCGGGAGCTGCCTCTTTTTAAAAAAGTATACTGGGAGCCAAGTTAAGCAGATACAGCTTCCTGATCTTCCGCCTCAGCTTCGGCTTCAACGCGCGCTTTATCAGCTGCACCTTTAGCGTCTTCATCGCGATCAACCAATTCGATAATCGCCATCGGCGCAGAATCACCGTAACGGTAACCGGCAGCCAGCACGCGGCTATAACCGCCTTGGCGGTCTTTGTAGCGATCAGCCAGGGAATCAAACAACTTAGAAACCACTTCCTTGTCACGCAGAAATGACATCGCCTGACGGCGGGCATGCAGATCACCGCGTTTGCCGAGCGTAATCATCTTATCGACAAAAGTCCTAAGATCTTTAGCTTTCGGCTTGGTCGTCTTAATTTGCTCATGGAGCAACAACGACGCGGTCATATTAGCGAACATCGACTTGCGATGGGCGGATGTTCGATTGAGTTTTCGGCCACTCATACGATGACGCATGGCTCTATTCCTTTATCTTAACTGTTTAACCTAGAAAGGCTCTTCTAATCGCTTGGCCAGCTCTTCGATATTTTCAGGTGGCCAGTTGGGGATTTCCATACCGAGATGGAGACCCATTTGCGACAAGACTTCCTTAATTTCATTCAGCGACTTACGACCGAAGTTCGGCGTCCGCAGCATTTCCGCTTCGCTTTTCAAGACCAAATCACCGATATAGATGATGTTGTCGTTCTTGAGGCAGTTGGCGGAGCGAACCGAGAGTTCAAGCTCGTCAACTTTACGCAGCAAGTTTTTGTTGAACGGCAATTCGTCGCGGGCTTCTTCTTGAACGGCCAGTTGCGGCTCTTCGAAATTGATGAAGAGTTGCAGTTGGTCTTGCAAGATTCGCGCTGCCAAAGCAACCGCATCTTCCGGTGTGACAGTACCGTCGGTGGTCACTTCAAGCGACAACTTGTCAAAGTCGGTAACTTGACCAACCCGGGCATTATCGACTTTGTAAGCCACTTTGCGAACCGGCGAGAAAACGGCATCAATCGGTATCAAACCAATTGGGCTTTCTTCCGGACGGTTCTGCACCGCCGGCACGTAGCCTTTTCCCATTTCAACGGTGAATTCCATGCGAATGCTGGCACCTTCATCAAGCGTACAGATCACGAGGTCCGGATCCATCACTTCAATGTCATGACCAGTATCGATCTGACCGGCTTTAACCGCACCAGGACCTTTAGCTTCCAAGGTCATGCGGCCGGGCATTTCGCTATGCATGCGAATGCCGAGATTTTTGATGTTGAGAACAATATCGGTGACATCCTCATGGACGCCAGCGATCGAAGAGAACTCATGGAGCACGCCATCAACTTGAATGGCGGTAACGGCGGCGCCCTGCAAGGACGACAGCAAAACCCGGCGAAGGGCGTTACCAAGCGTCAGGCCGAAGCCCCGCTCCAAAGGTTCTACAACAACAGTTGCACGCCGTTCTGGAACTGCGCCCTGAACGACTTCTAATTTGCTCGGTTTAATTAATTCCTGCCAATTTTTCTGAATCACGAGTGCGCCTCAATCAAGCAGTAGAAACAAAATAAAAATCTGACTGACCACATCTACTGATGGCCAATCAACGAAACGAATTTAGTTAGACCCGCCGCCGCTTACGCGGACGACAGCCGTTATGCGGTATTGGTGTTACGTCACGAATAGCGGTGATAGTAAATCCAACAGCCTGCAATGCACGCAGAGCGGATTCACGTCCTGAACCTGGACCCTTAACTTCGATCTCCAAAGTTTTCATGCCATGTTCCTGCGCTTTACGGCCCGCATCTTCAGCGGCAATTTGCGCTGCATATGGGGTCGATTTACGAGAACCACGGAAACCTTGACTACCGGCAGAAGACCAGGAAATAGCATTTCCTTGTGCATCGGCAATGGTAATTACCGTGTTATTGAATGTCGCATTCACATGTGCCACACCCGAGGTGATATTCTTACGCTCGCGGCGGCGTGGACGCGCTGTTGTCGCTTTTGCCATGTTAGACCTTATTCCTCAAATCGAACCAATATAAATTCCGGGGAAAATTCCAAAACTCACCCGGCTGCTTTTACACTTTTCTTACCGGCAATCGATTTAGCCGGTCCCTTGCGGGTGCGGGCATTGGTATGGGTACGCTGACCGCGCACCGGCAAACCCCGCCGATGACGCAGGCCACGATAGCAGCCCAAATCCATTAACCGTTTGATATTCATCGATGTTTCACGACGCAGGTCACCTTCAACCTGGTACTCCGCATCAATTACTTCACGAATGCGCACGACCTCATCATCGGTCAGTTCATGCACACGGCGCTCTGTTGGAATTTCGGTTTTTACGCAAATAGCTTTCGCATGTGAGCGACCGATTCCAAAAATATATGTAAGCGCAATTTCAACCCGTTTTTGGGTCGGTATGTTAACGCCAGCGATACGAGCCAAAGCCGAATCTCCTTAGCTTAAAAAAACAGTTTCAAATTCTATCGCGGGGGGTTCCCAAAGTGGCGCGATTATAGGCACAAAGCATCTAAAGTCAATGCGTTAGCCCCTATTTTCAACACCATATAAATACTTGTTTACCCGCCTGCAACAATCTCCTTAATTTGGTCAAAGACCTCTTCCATACCCCCCATACCATCGACAGACTGCAAAACACCCTTATCTTGGTAAAAAGGTAATATCGGGGCTGTTTGTTCCCGATACGCAACCAGCCTGGAACGCACCGTTTCCGGATTGTCGTCAGACCGTCGTGAAAATTCTGTATGGCCGCATTTATCACATTTACCCTCTTCAGCCGGCGGGCTGAAGGTGTCGTGATACCCGGCGCCACAATTGGCGCAGGAAAAGCGGCCGGAAAGACGTTCAACAATGGCATCTTCATCAACTTCCAGCTGGACGACATGGTCCATGCTGAGACTTTTTTCAGATAGCATTACATCAAGCGCCTCTGCCTGGGCAGTGGTACGGGGAAACCCGTCCAAAATCACGCCCTTGGCTTCACTTTGCTGATCGATTTGGCTGGAGATCATCGAAATAATCAGATCATCCGGCACCAATTCGCCCGCATCCATAATTTCTTTAGCCGTCTGGCCAAGCTCGCTGCCGGATTTAACTTCGGCGCGAAGCATTTCACCGGTCGACAATTGTACGAGACCGAAGGTCTCAACTAATCGCTCACATTGTGTGCCTTTACCGGCACCGGGAGGGCCTAAAATAATCATATTCACCTTAGCGCCGCCCTTTCAATCGGGATTTCTTGATGAGGCCTTCATATTGATGCGCCAGCATATGTGATTGTACCTGCGCCACTGTATCCATCGTTACGGTGACGACGATGAGCAAACTGGTGCCTCCAAAGAAGAACGGCACCGACCATTGCGAGATCAAAATCTCCGGCAAAAGTGCGACAAGAACCAAATAAGAGGCGCCAACGACGGTCAAACGGGTCGTCACATACTCCAGATATTCGGCAGTGTTCTTGCCGGGACGGATACCGGGAATAAAGCCGCCATGCTTTTTTAGATTGTCGGCAGTTTCTTCCGGGTTAAACACAACGGCCGTATAGAAAAAGGCAAAGAATGCGATCAACGCACTATAGATGAGTAAATAAGACGGCTGTCCACGGCCCAGCAAAGACGAGACTGTAGTCAGCCATTCTGGTCCGGAACTCGCCATTAAGCTGATCACGGTGGTCGGCATCAACAACAAAGAGCTGGCAAAAATAAGCGGGATCACGCCAGATGTGTTGATTTTCAAAGGCAGGTGAGAACTTTCACCACCGTACATTTTATTGCCCTGCTGACGCTTCGGATATTGCACGACCAGGCGACGCTGCGCGCGCTCAACAAATACAATGGCGTAGATCACGCCAATAGCCATAATTAAGATTGCGATAATAATACCGGAAGACAGCGCACCTGTGCGGCCCAGTTCCAACGTGCCCGCGAGGGCGCTTGGCAATTCAGCAACAATGCCGGCGAAAATAATCAAGGAAATTCCGTTACCAACGCCGCGGGCCGTAATTTGCTCACCGAGCCACATCAGGAACATGGTGCCGCCAACCAATGTAATAACAGCGGTGAAGCGGAAGAAAGCACCAGGTGTAACGACTGCGGAACCAAGCGAGCCCTGCATGCCTTCGATGCCGACGGCAATGCCATAGGCCTGCATGGTGGCGATCAGCACGGTCAAATAACGGGTGTATTGGTTGATTTTCTTTTGGCCGGTCGCGCCCTCTTTTTTCAATTGATTCATCGACGGTGAAATCGATGTCATTAACTGCATGATAATGGCAGCGGAAATGTAGGGCATAATGTTCAACGCGAAGATGGTCATGCGTCCCAGCGCACCACCGGCAAACATATTGAACATGCCGAGAATACCACCGGCTTGCTGGCGGAAAATATCTTGCAGGATAACCGGATCAATGCCCGGCAGAGGAATATACGTGCCGAGCCGATAAATAATCAGTGCACCCAAGGTAAACCACAGACGCTTTTTCAGCTCCGTGGCTTTATTGAATGCACCAAAGTTTAAATTGGCGGCTAATTGTTCGGCGGCAGATGCCATTATCTTCCTCTAGCGTCCCTAATTATTCAGCGTCAGCTTTTGAGTCAGCTTCAGGAGCTGGCTCAGCGTCTTTTTCAGCCTTCGGTGCTGCATCTTCATCGTCATCAGCAGGAGCGGCTTTTTTAGCTGGAACTGCAGCATCTTTCTTAGCTTTTGATTTAGCCGATTTTTCCTGCGCTTCAAGTTCAACTTTGGTCGCTGACGGCAATGTTACTTTGCCGCCGGCTTTTTCAATCGCTTCGATAGCCGATTTTGACGCCCCGGATACCTCGCAAGTTAAACCAGCTTTAAGCTCACCTTTAGCCAGCAAACGAACACCATCCTTGTTGCCGCGAATCAAGCCGGCAGCAGCCAGGGTTTCGACATTAACTGTCGATTTGGCGTCAAATTGCTTTTCATCAATGGCTTTTTGCAAGCGCCCAAGATTGACGATTTCAAATTTCTTGGCAAAGATATTGTTGAAACCGCGTTTTGGTGTCCGCCGGTAAATCGGCATTTGACCGCCTTCAAAACCGATCAATGATACACCAGAGCGGGATTTCTGACCTTTGATGCCACGGCCGCCGGTTTTACCCTTACCGGAGCCTTCGCCGCGGCCAACACGGGTGCGCAGTTTGCGGGCACCTTCGTTATCACGAATTTCGTTCAGTCTCATATTACTATTCCTTAAGCGCCGTCTTCAACGCGGACCAAATGTTGGACCTTATTGATCATGCCGCGAACTGCCGGGGTATCTTCCAGTGTCCGGGTCCGGTGCATTTTATTGAGCCCCAAACCAACCAAAGTCTGGCGTTGATCTTTGCGGCGGCCGATCGGGCTGCCGATTTGAGTTATGGTAACAGTTGCTTTTGTATCAGCCATGGTCTTATGCCGTTTCTTTTTCTGCCTGGTCTTTTACTGCCTGAGCGCCATCACGACGACCGACAATATCGCTAACTTTTTTACCGCGTTTGGCAGCAATCGCCCGTGGCGATGCTAAATTCTGTAGTGCGTCGAAAGTCGCTTTGATCATGTTATAAGGGTTCGGCGAGCCGTTTGATTTAGCCACAACGTCCTGCACGCCCAAAGTTTCAAACACCGCACGCATTGGGCCACCAGCAATGATACCGGTACCGGCAGGCGCCGCCCGGACAATCACTTTACCAGCGCCAAAGCGGCCTTGAACATCATGATGCAAAGTCCTGCCTTCACGTAGCGGCACACGGATAAGTTTGCGTTTAGCCGACTCGGTCGCTTTACGAATTGCCTCCGGCACTTCGCGGGCTTTACCGCTGCCGAAACCAACCCGGCCACGGCCATCACCGACAACAACGAGAGCGGCAAAACCAAAGCGCCGGCCACCTTTAACAACCTTAGCGACACGGTTAATGCCGACTAATTTGTCAATCAGTTCATCACCATCACGGTCACCGCGATCCTGGCGATCACCACGTTGGCCGCGTTGACCACCGCGACCGCCTCTTTGGCCGCCTCGCTGACCTTGATTGGGACCCTTCGGGCCTTGCGTTTTAGGTTCTTGTGCCATCTACCATAACTCCTAGAATGACAGTCCGCCCTCACGGGCAGCCTCGGCCAGAGCTTTCACCCGACCATGATATAAATAGCCGCCGCGATCGAAGACTACGGTCTCGACACCGGCTTTTTTGGCGCGCTCAGCAACTACTTTGCCAACTTCAGTGGCAGCATCAATGTTGGCGCCATTTTTTATTTTTCCGCGCACATCTTTATCGATCGATGAGGCAGACACGACAGTTGAGCCGCTGACATCATCAATAATTTGCGCGTAAATGTGTTTACCAGAACGGAAAACGGCCAAACGCGGACGACCGCTATTGTTCTTTTTAACTTTACCGCGAGTGCGCTGCGCCCGACGGTTAAAAAGCTGCTTCGTCGTTTTCATGACCTACTTCTTCTTCCCTTCTTTACGCAGAATCTGCTCATCCTTGTACTTCACGCCTTTGCCTTTGTAAGGTTCTGGCGGGCGATAAGAGCGGATTTTGGCAGCAATACTACCGACCAACTGCTTATCCGCACCGGATATCGAGATATCGTTCTGCGTTTCACATGTAATTTTGATGCCTTCTGGAATTGGATGGCGAATTTCATGGCTGTGACCAAGCTGAAGAACCAAGTCTTTGCCTTGAATCTGGGCGCGGTAACCAACGCCGTTTACTTGCAGTTCCTTGCTGTAGCCTTCATTGACGCCTTGAACAACATTTCCAGCCAGAGACCGGAACGTACCCCACAACTTGCGGGCTTTCAGCGTATCATTGGCTGGCTTGACCCAGAGTTTGCCCTCTTCAAGAGAGGGGATAACATCGTCAACAAAAGTCAGGTTCAATTCACCCAGCTTACCTTTGGCGGTCATAACTTTATCAGTCAAATCGACGGTTACGCCGTCTGGAATGATAACTGGTGTTAATCCTACACGTGACATTTTCTGCTGTGCCTCCTCAACCTAGAATACGTGGCACAAAACTTCGCCGCCAACATTGGCAGCACGCGCTTCGGCGTCCGACATCACACCGCGAGGGGTCGACAAAATGGCGATACCCAGGCCGTTATAGATGCGCGGCAAGTCTTTGATTTTGGAATATACCCGGCAACCTGGCGAGGAAACACGGCTGATCTCTCTGATCACCGGCTCGCCGTCAAAGTATTTCAGCTCGATGGTAATTTCATCGATGCCTTTGCGGATATTTCCTTGTGAATAATCGCGGATATAGCCTTCCCGCTTCAACACATCGAGGACATTCGCCCGAAGTTTAGAAGCTGGCGTTTGGATAGAACTCTTCTTGGCGCGCTGGCCATTTCGAATTCTGGTTAATAAATCCGCAACGGGATCACTCATAGACATATATGTGTTCCTCCCTTACCAGCTCGACTTAACCATGCCCGGGATTTTCCCGTGCGAGGCCAACTCACGTAACGCAATTCGCGACATGCGGAATTTGCGATAGTTACCGCGTCCACGACCAGATAATGCGCAGCGTAACCTGACGCGCGTCTGGGAAGAATTGCGCGGTAATTTTGCCAATTTCAATTGAGCGTCAAAACGTTCCTCAGCAGACAAGGAGTCATCCTTGCTAATTGCTTTCAAGGCCGCACGCTTCGCGGCATATTTTTCAGCCAACCGAATGCGTTTTTTGTTTCGCTCGACGACACTTTTCTTTGCCATGATCTATAAGGCTCCGTCGTTCTATTAATTAGTAAATGGCATGTTGAAACCTCTGAGAAGCTCACGTGCTTCGTCATCAGTCTCAGCCGTCGTGCAAATAACGACGTCCATACCGCGAATTTGATCAACTTTGTCGTAATTGATCTCGGGGAACACGATCTGTTCCTTAATACCGAGAGCAAAATTCCCACGGCCGTCAAAACTTTTCGGAGAAATACCGCGAAAGTCCCGAACCCGTGGCAAAGCAATGTTAACGAGGCGATCAAGGAATTCGTACATCCGATCTCCACGCAGTGTTACTTTGCAGCCGACAATCATGCCATCACGCAATTTGTAGGTGGCAATTGATTTGCGCGCCCGCGTAATGATAGGTTTCTGACCGGAAATCAGCATCATTTCTTCTAATGCGGATTCGATCTTCTTTTTATCCTGGGAAGCTTCACCAACACCCATGTTGATGACGATCTTCTCAAGTTTCGGAACCTGCATCTCGTTGGTATATCCAAACTGAGAAATCAGGGCCGGTTTTACTTCAGAATTGAAGCTTTCGCTTAAACGAGTCATCTCAATTCACCCTATATATCGACAACTTCGCCGGAGCGTTTGGCATAACGGACTTTTCGTCCATCTTCCAAAGTCTTATATCCGACGCGTGTTGCGTTGCTGTCTTTTGGATCGACGTGAGCAAGGTTAGAAATATGAATGGTCGATTCCTTTTCAACGATCCCACCGGCACCGACTTGCGACGGCGCAGTATGGCGTTTCACCATATTGACACCTTGCACAATGGCGCGCAGGTCATCCGGGAACATCTTCAGGATTTCACCTGTCTTGCCCTTGTCTTTACCGGTCAGAACGATCACCCGATCGCCCTTCTTGACTTTAAATTTCGTCATTTACAGGACCTCCGGAGCAAGAGAAATAATTTTCATGAATTTTTTCCCCCGCAGCTCGCGCGTTACCGGGCCAAAAATACGGGTCCCGACAGGCTCATTTTGTTGGCTGATCAAAACCGCCGCATTACTGTCGAACCGAATAGCGCTACCATCTTTACGACGGATCTCTTTTTTGGTTCGGACAACGACAGCCCGGTGCATCTCACCTTTCTTAACGCGACCGCGCGGAATGGCTTCTTTCACGGAGACGACAATAACGTCGCCAACTGAAGCTGTCCGGCGCTTGGACCCGCCAAGAACCTTGATGCACTGCACCCGTCTCGCGCCTGAGTTATCGGCGACATCCAGGTTGGTTTGCATCTGGATCATATTACTTTTCCTTTACTCATTCACCTGCGGCAGCTTATTCCGCCGCGGTGATTACTTCCCATTTTTTGCGTTTCGAAATCGGCCGGCATTCCTGAATTTGAACAACATCACCTTCTTTGCAGGCATTGCCTTCATCATGGGCCACATATTTTTTCGAACGCCGAATAAACTTTTTGTAGAGCGGATGCTGCATGCGTCGCTCGACATTGACGACGATCGTCTTGTCCATTTTGTCGCTTACCACGACACCTTGCATAATTCGCTTAGGCATCAATTAACTCCTTAAGATGCGCTCGCGCGCTTTTTCTCATTCAAAATCGTTTTAACCCGTGCCAGATCGCGGCGAACTTCGCGCACCCGAGCGGCGTTTTCCAATTGGCCAGAGGCTGCCTGGAAACGCAGATTGAACGCTTCTTTACTCAAATCATTGAGTTGATCGTTCAACTCATCGACTGTCTTTGCACGTACGTCTTCAGCTTTCATCGATTTAGCTTCCTGTTCCGAGACGTTGAACAAACTTCGTATTGATCGGCAATTTGGCTGCCGCCAATTCAAAAGCACGGCGCGCCACGTCTTCCGGCACACCATCCAGTTCAAACATGACCCGGCCTGGTTTTACCCGCGCAACCCAAAATTCCGGGTTACCTTTACCTTTACCTTGACGAACCTCAGCCGGTTTTTGCGATACCGGAACATCAGGGAAAATCCTGATCCAGACCCGGCCAGCACGTTTCATGTGCCGGGTCATGGCGCGCCGAGCTGCCTCGATCTGGCGCGACGTAATGCGCGCCGGGTCCATCGCTTTTAAGCCATAGGCACCAAAGTTAAGATCCGTACCGCCTTTAGCATTGCCGTGAATGCGCCCTTTATGGGCCTTCCGGTATTTTGTGCGTTTTGGTTGCAACATTGCTTTAGACTTTCTTACTCAAATAATTCAATTAACGAGAGGGCTGCTGTGCTTCAGCTTTTTTATCCTGCGCCATTGGATCATGGGCGAGAATTTCACCTTTATAGACCCAGACTTTTACGCCGCAGATGCCATAAGTTGTTTTGGCGCGAGCAACACCATAATCGATGTCAGCACGCAACGTGTGGAGCGGCACTTGACCTTCGCGATACCATTCCGTACGAGCAATTTCAGCACCGCCCAAACGACCGGCACAATTGATCCTAATACCTTCAGCGCCGAGACGAATAGCGGACTGAACCGCACGCTTCATGGCGCGCCGGAAGGCAATCCGGCGTTCCAGCTGCTGCGCAATATTTTCAGCAATCAAGGTCGCATCAATCTCGGGCTTGCGAATTTCAACGATGTTCAAGCTAACTTCGCCGCCGGTCCGTTCTGAAAGCGCTTTACGCAGCGTTTCAATGTCGGCGCCTTTTTTACCGATGACGACACCTGGACGCGCAGTATGGATTGTTATCCGAGCACGCTTGGCAGGACGTTCGATGATAATTTTGCTGAGACCAGCCTGTTTGAGGCGATCTTGCAGAAATTCGCGAATAGCCAAATCCTCATGCAACTGTTCTGCATAACTGCCGGCTTCAGCATACCAACGGGAATCCCAGGTACGGTTGATGCCTAAGCGAAAGCCTATCGGGTTTACTTTTTGACCCATTATGCGGTCTCCTCACGTTCACGAACAACGATGGTCAAGTTGCTGAACGGTTTAAAAATTCTGCCGGTACGGCCACGAGCCCGCGGCCGCCAGCGTTTCATTACAAAAGCCCGGCCAGCACTTGCTTCGGCAACATACAGCCGATCAATATCGAGCTGCTGGTTGTTCTCAGCATTGGCGATGGCCGATTGCAGTACTTTTTTAACCTCACCGGCAATCCGGCGGGTCGAGAAAGTCAAATCATTCAGTGCCGCTTCGCAGGATTTACCGCGAATGCTTTCAGCCACCAGGTTGATTTTCTGCGGTGAGGTCCGAATCATTTTGCCATATGCCATGGCTTCATTATCGGCAAATCGCCGGGCTGCTGCTTTCTTGCCCATGACTATTCCCTCACAACTTTTTTATCGGCCGCATGGCCGAGAAAGGTTCTCGTCGGCGAGAACTCACCCAATTTGTGACCGACCATATTTTCAGTCACCAAAATAGGGATAAACTTCCGGCCGTTATAAACGCCGAAGGTCAAGCCAACGAATTGCGGTAGAACAGTCGAGCGACGGGACCAGGTTTTGATCACATCATTACGACCAGATACGCGCGATGCTTCCGCTTTCTTAAGCAGATAGGAATCGACGAACGGTCCTTTCCATACAGAACGTGCCACGGTTCCTCCTTAACGTTTCCGCCGGCGGATAATCAGCCGATCGGTTTTCTTGTTGCTACGAGTTCGTTTACCCTTGGTTGGCTTACCCCATGGCGTCACCGGATGACGACCACCGGAAGTCCGGCCTTCACCACCACCATGAGGGTGATCAACCGGGTTCATCGCCACGCCACGAACAGCAGGGCGTTTACCCAACCAGCGTTTACGACCAGCTTTACCAAGTTTGATATTTGCTTTGTCGGGATTGGATACGGCACCAATGGTCGCCATGCATTCAGCGCGAACGATCCGGATTTCACCGGAGTTCATGCGCAGTTGGGCATAGCCTTGGTCTTTACCAATCAATTGAACATAAGTACCGGCAGAACGGGCAACCTGGGCGCCGCCGCCAACTTTAAGTTCGATATTATGAATGATCGTGCCGACCGGAATGTTCGCCATCGGCAACGCATTACCCGGTTTGATATCAACTTTCTCACCGGAAATAACCTGGTCACCAGGCTGCAAACGCTGCGGCGCAATGATGTAGGCTTTCTCGCCGTCTTCATATTTGATCAAGGCAATGAAAGCGCTGCGGTTAGGATCATGCTCAATCCGCTCAACCGTTGCCGGCACATCGAATTTCTGCCGCTTGAAGTCAATGATACGATAGCGGCGTTTATGCCCGCCGCCACGACGACGCGCCGTGATCCGGCCTTTATTATTCCGGCCGCCTTTGCTGGAGAGACCTTCGGTGAGGCTCTTTTCCGGTTTCCCTTTCCACAGATCGGAACGGTCAATCAGAACCAGATTACGGCGTGACGGAGACGTCGGCTTATAATTTCTAAGCGCCATCTTCTATACTCCCGTTGTAATATCGATGGAATCGCCGTCCACCAATGTCACAATTGCTTTCTTAAAGTCAGAGCGTTTGCCGAGGTGGCCCCGGAAACGTTTCACTTTACCTTTTTGCACGATCGTATTGACCGCAGTTACTTTGACTTCGAACAGACCTTCAACAGCTGCTCTAATCTCCGGTTTCGTGGCATCAAGCGGTACTTTAAAGCTCACCTGATTATGTTCGGAGATGATTGTCGTTTTTTCCGTGATGATCGGCGAGCGGATGAGTTCATACATCCGTTCCTGGCTCAATTTCACGTTTTTACCGAGGTGACTGTGCTTGCTCATTTGAGGCGCTCCACCAATTTCTCGACCGCATCCTTGGTTAGAACCAAAGTGTCACAGCGGAGAATGTCATAAACATTGGCACCTTGCTGTGGCAGCACATCGATACCTTTAATATTGCGCGCTGCGAGACCGAAATTTTGATCAACTTCCGCGCCATCAATAATCAGCGCTGAGTCCCAGCCCAATTTTTTAACCTGCTTGACGAGATCAGCGGTCTTGGCCGATTTGGTTTTGGTTTCGCTGAGAATAATCAGTTTACCGTCTGCCTGTTTGGCGGAGAGTGCAGTACGGAGCGCGAGTTGGCGAACTTTCCGCGGCATTTTAAAGGCGTGTGAGCGGACAAGCGGGCCAAAGGCAACGCCACCGCCACGCATATGCGGGGCCTTTTTATCGCCCTGACGAGCACGACCGGTACCTTTTTGATTAAACGGTTTGGCGGTCGAGCCTGTAACTTCAGCCCGCTGCTTGGTCTTGTGATTGCCAGACCGCCGTTTGGCGAGCTGCCAATTAACCATCCGCGACAAAATATCGGGCCGGGATGGCGCACCGAAGACGGAATCATCGAGATCGATGTCTCCCACCTTCTTGTTAGATATATCTATAACCGGACACTTCATTGGTCTTAGTCCTTACTTTCCGCATCGTCGTCAGATGCATCTGCATTATCTTCTTCCGGAGCTTCCTCGGCTGGAGCTTCTTCGGCCGGAGTTTCTTCCGCTGGTGCTTCTTCTTGAGCTTCTACTGCTTCCTCGACAACTTCTTCAGCAACTTCTTCAACAACTTCTTCAGCTGGGGCTTCTTCTTCCGCAGGGGCTGCGCCACCGCGAATACCGGCCGGCATTGGCACATCTTCCGGCAATGGTTTTTTCAACGCATCGCTCAGCAGAACGTAACCGCCTTTGGAACCCGGCACGGCGCCTTTGACCAAAATAATGCCGCGGTCAACGTCAGTTGAAACGATTTCAAGGCTTTGTTTCGTCACCTGAGCATCACCCATGTGACCGGCCATTTTTTTGCCTTTGAAGACTTTGCCTGGATCCTGGCACTGGCCTGTTGAGCCATGTGCGCGGTGAGAGATTGAGACACCGTGTGATGCGCGCAATCCCGAAAATCCATGACGTTTCATGGCGCCGGCAAAACCTTTACCCTGTGACGTTCCAACCGCATCAACATATTGGCCGGCAACAAAGTGATCGGCGGTTAATTCGGTGCCGACATCAATCATGGCATCGTCAGAAACGCGAAATTCGACAACTTGGCTTTTAGGTTCAACTTTTGACTTGGCAAAGTGACCACGCATCGGTTTTGATACGTTTTTAACTTTGGCTTCGCCAACACCGAGTTGAACAGCTGTGTAGCCATCCTTTTCCTGGGTCCGCTGAGCGACAACTTGACAGTTATCCAACTTCAGGACCGTGACCGGAATGTGCTGACCATCATCTGCAAAATGGGCACTCATCCCGAGCTTTTGAGCTATTAGACCGGTTCTCATGGTTTCATCCACCTAGAGTTTGATCTCAACATCAACGCCGGACGCGAGGTCCAGTTTCATCAATGCATCAACCGTTTCTGGCGTGGGATCGAGAATATCGAGCACCCGTTTGTGGGTCCGAATTTCGAACTGTTCACGCGATTTCTTATCAATGTGCGGCGAGCGCAACACGGTGTACTTTTCGATCTTGGTAGGCAGCGGGATCGGCCCCCGAACTTGTGCACCCGTCCGCTTGGCGGTGTTCACTATTTCAGCGGTCGAGCTATCAAGCACCCGATGATCGAACGCTTTAAGTCGAATGCGAATATTTTGACTGTCTACCATTTTCTATTTCCAAATCTTCTCAAATCTTCTTATCGTAAAATGCTAACGGCGCCTCTTCATGAAGCGCCGTATGGCATTAAACCTTATTCGATAATATCGGCGACGACACCGGCACCGACGGTCCGGCCGCCTTCGC